>CAYZGP010000006.1:49188-58405 GCA_964478065.1 uncultured Pirellulaceae bacterium | reverse complement strand
CGCTCTGGATTAAATTAGCCTAAGTTAATTCTCAACCAATTGCATGACTCGTGCATGATTCGCTTGGAATTTTTGCTTTGTCCAATTTGGCTTCTTTTAGGCCGGCTTCTTTAGTTTGGCGTAGTTTCATTCTTTGGCAACCTCGGATCGCAGAAAGCAGTCATTGCGAATCCCAAAACCATCAAAATGTAACTTGGAATAAACAACCACCACCAAAACGAACCTGGCAAGTACGTGTTCAACGTCGCTCCGGCACCGATCGCCGGCTGCATAAAACTCACCAACCCCAATACGGCACCAATCACAAATGTGGTCAGGCTGGCCACCGAAAATTTGACATTGCGTTTAGTCACCAACGCCCACAAGCCCCAGGCTATAAACAAAACGGAAATAGCCGCTGGGCAAATCCATGGGCCAAGCCAAACACTGGGGATCAAGAACAAGACGTCCCACTCCAACCACGCACGAGGCCAGTCCATGAGAACTTTAAGCCAAACGTAGTAGAACAAATCCCAAGTGCCGAACACAAAAACAAACGCAGCAAACGAACGAGTCAATGATCTTCGTTCCGCAATCAGGGCGACGGTAAGAATCATCGCGACGGTTGCGACTTCACGGCTAAGCTCCAACAGCGGATCGTATTGATCCAGAAAACTCATTGGAAAAAGTTCCATTGGGTTTTCAGGATAGTAAAGTCGACGCATGTAAACGACAACCGCCGCTTCAAGCAACGCCATCGCAATTGAGTACACACCGAGAAGAATTAGAGTCCGTTTGATAACAAGTCCTTCCTGCCAAAACTCACTTCGCCGGCGAGTCTTCGGCAGCAATTGATTTCGCGGATTTCAACAATGCTTGATAACCCGGATGCGCCGGATCCAATTCAAGCAGCGGTTTGATGTAATTCATCGCCTTGGCCGCGTCACGAACGTGCAAATAGTATGCAGAAATTCCCATCAAATATTGGGGGTTGTCGGGCTGTTGACGATTGGCTTCTAACAAGTGCTTTTCAGCAGACGCCAAATCGTTTTGAGTGTAAGACGACATCGCAAAACGATAATGCAGACCGTGCGTGTCCGCTAAATCTTTACTGCGCTCAATGTCTTTAGCCAACAAGCCATGTTCTTCGAATCGCAAGCGAGCGGACTGCGCGGTCGTTCGTTGCATCTGTTCCAACATGCCTTTCAATTGACCGGCTTGAATTCCGCCGCTTTGCTGATACTGTCGCATCTGCAGCTGCGCCTGCTCGACATCCGAGTCCAAAATCGCGGCCAGATTAGCACGCGGCCCGGCAAGCGTTGGTTCAACCGCAATCGCCGCTCGGTAACTATCTTTGGCCCGCTCTGGATCGCGTAGCATTTCATACAGCCCGCCCAGCATCATGTGATACGTGGCCCGATCATTTTCAACGTTCAGTGAACGCTTTAGTTCGTCTAACGCTTTTTGAAAACCGTTTCGTTGCTTGATTGTCGTAAACGAGTCTCGCGAATCACGATCAAGCGAAACGAAAACGCGAGCCGCCTCTATTCGGACTCGGCGCGAATCATGAGCAAACAATTTGGCAACGGCTTCAGCAAGCGGACGAAGCTCATTTCGCGTGCTATCCGGCATTTGTGAATATTGCTGACGTTGCCCAAGTCGGCTGATCTCGACATCAATCCGAAGCAAAGCCGCCGCGATCACTTTCGCGTCCGAATCGTCTAACGCATTCATCGCGACCTTCAGTGATTCTTCACTTGAGTCGCCCATCAATTCCGAAAGTGCACTCGCGCGGAACAAAGCTGGAGCTTTGAGGTCACTCGCCATTTCCAGCAACGTTGGAATCGCTTCTTGATCGTCCGAAAGCCCAACCGCAAGTTGCTCATAGTATTTGGTTTTCTCTGGTGACTGCTCAGGCGGATACCATTTCGTCGTGGCTTCCATCATCGCAACGTTGACTCGCTCAAGTTCTGCTTTGACGATCTCATCGCCTTTTTCAGCAGCGATTATCCAATCAAGATACTGCAACAACGGTTTCTTGTCCGTCCGATCAGCAAGCTTCGACGGCTCAACATGGCAACCACTACACGCGTTGGGTGTTCCAAATTTTACGCTTAAGTCCGGACGCGGCACCCGCAAACTATGATCGCGTCGCGCGTCGACCATCATATAAGTCGTCGCTGGCATGTGACAATCAACGCAGAATGAACCAGGTTTTCCAGGTTCGTGGTGGTGGTGATTGATCGTATCGTACTTTCCGGCTGAATGCTGATGACACGACGTGCAAAGTTGATTGTCGTTGAATTTCACTTTGGCCGAATGGGGATCGTGGCAGTCAGTGCAACGAATTCCATTGTGATACATTTTGCTTTGAATGAACGAACCGTAGACATAGTCTTCGTCGCGTATCTGACCATCAGCATGGTAGATTGGAGCCATAACGAGTTGTGTAGCAAAGTAGTCATCGAAATTGCAACCTGGTTTGAATTTGTCGTCGATCGCTGTTCGCCGCGAATGACATGGAGCACACGTTTCAATTTGAGCCAAATTGCTTTCTGTTTTTAGCTTGACCAACCCCAAACCATGTTGCCGATCCCAAAACAGGCTTTTGCGATTCGCCAACTCAACGTGAAAGCTACCCGGCCCATGACAAGCTTCACAACTGACATCAATTTCAGAAAACGTCGTGCGATACTCGTTTAAGTGCGGGTTGAAATTTTTCTTTAAATTGGTGCTATGGCACGTCGCGCAACTCGCGTTCCAGTTTTGCGTAATTCCGGTCCAATGAAGCGGATCATCTGGCTCAAGTTTTTCATCTACGTCTGGCGGATTGAGATAGAACCATTTTTTGGCATTCGTATCCCAGGAGACTCGAAGCACTTGAACTCGACCGACTTCATTTTCCTTCGCATCGCCGGGCCGATCAATCTCGACCATGTATTGCTGCAGCGGCCTAACCCCAAAAACATATTTGACTTCAAAATCATGCATTTGGCCGTCCGGGCCTTCGGTGTTAATCATGAACTTTTCTTTGTCGCGAAAGACGGTTGACGTCACGCCGTGATGCTCAATCGTTTGGCCGTCGAAATTTGCGAGAACCGATTCATTGGTCGCAAGGTCCATCGCCAAATCATGATCTGATCCATGAAAAAGATTGGCCTGCGTTTGATGGCAATCAATACAAGAATCGCGGCCAACGTAATTCGAAGTGATCTCGTCGGGCGAATCACGATAATAGTCGGCGGCTATATAACCGACGAAAACGATCGCCAGCACAAAAAGAATTGCGACTCCGACTCCAATTCGTTTGCCCATTTGGATTTACTGTTCTGCGTTCATAGATCGTTAAAAGGTCGGAAAGCTGAAAAAGCGTTGTCGAACGATATTCCAACTTGCCCAGTTGGCTTCATTTTAACTGGTCGCATATCGTGCCACTACCTGCTATCGCTGATAGATTACGCTTTGATTCAATTCGTTGAAAATCCGTTAGAATCTGTAACGGTTATTGACGTTTCAAATGATTTCCAAGGGTCCAGATGACCGCTCGCCCAAAAGACGAACTGACTGCCCCGAATCGTGGCAGTCTTTCCAGCGCCGATTCCGCGATATTGAAGCAGATCAATTCGTTCAAAACCGATGCCCCAGACCTGACATATCTTCTCGAAAACGAAATCACCAATCAGTTTCTCGTTTGGACTCCTGACCGAAAAGCTCATTCAGAAAATGTAGTTACGCCCGCCCAGTCGACCACGATTGCAAGCTCGCGACTGAATCAGAAACTGGAAGAACAAAACCAGTGGTTTGATGCAATCCGAACTCTTGGCGTTCAATTGGCTGCTGAGAACAAGTTCCTAGTCACCGCAAGTGGAACAACCACCGACCCATTCGTTCGGCGAATTAGTGAGCTCTTTCAAATCCCAATTATCATTCTTGAACCGTTTCCAAAATCGCCCACCGCAAAATGGTTCCGAGAAAAATCAACAGGGCAGGGTAGAGAACTTCAAACGATTGCCTATTACAAAATTCTGGACAATGCCTCAAAAACCGGCAAAGCGAAGAACGTTAATGACTTGCTGATTGCCGGCTCCCAAACTTGCTTTCTTTTGTCAGTTCGCAACAAAGGCAATATTCTTACGGCGGCAAATCGTCGGCTTGATAACGAGACACAGCCTTCATCAACTCGACTACTTATTAACCGATCGCTTACTCCCAAGAAAGTCGAACAGGCTCTCATCGAAAATGGAGCGACGGCCTGGTGGCTTTTCGACAAACCGACTAACGACAAAGATCATCAACCGCCTCAAACTCAAACCCTAGTCAAGACGACACAAACTACTCGAACACCAATACTTTCGCTCGACGAAATCAAAACTGAAAACTACCTCCTCCATTGGACTCGCCGTCGTGTCGGCCCCTGGCCGGATCAAACACAGTCAGAATTCATTGACGACTTGATCTTTCAAACGTCGCGTAGAAATCATGGCGGGATTTCGTCGCTATGTCGGATTCTCGCCAGTAGACGTGTTTTAGGATCGCATAATTTAACTCGCGACCCGCGTTCAGTCGTTTGTTTCGCAGACTTGCCGCTGGAGGAATTGCCAAGCAAAAGAGTATTTCGACCTCACCTCAGTCGCTGGGATTTTGAGTCGTTTGGAATCGCAATCGAGCGAAAGTTGTTGGCTCAGCTAGGCACCGTCAAAGCGATTTACGGCGATGAGGAAGACTGGGCACAATTGCCTGACGAGCAGCGACCCTATTTTCAACTGCGAAAATCCAAGTCGGAAAAGATCGATTGGGAATCTGAAAACGAATGGCGATTGGTAGGAGATTTGAATCTTGAACTCGTTCCGCACGACCAAGCTATCGTCTTTGTCAAAACAATCGAAGACGCAAACATAGTCGCCGAACTCAGTCATTGGCCGATTGTCGTTATTGCTGACAATTCTTCATCCAAGCAATGATTCACTAACCCAAAAAATTGCTGGCCAGCCACCGTATTGTTGCCAATCCGCATGCACTTCAAAAATAATTGTGTTTTGAGCAAACCTTTTTAGGATTGCCGTCGTAAATCGGGCACACAACACGGATCGTTGAAGGAACACAGAAGCTCAAGCATAAACCTGCGGAACAAGAACCCCCGCCACAATCCGCTAGCGAAATTTTTTGTCGCTAACGACGCGGAAAATCATTGTGGGCTTGCCGATAATCTTGGCTTTCTGTAATTACGCCAAAGGAAAAATTAAAGTTCGAGGTCAAAGGATGGACCAAACGTTGCCACCTAATACGCAAGATTTGCAACCAATTCGCACGGAACGATCCAACAATTCGCGTTTCTCAAAAGGAAAAACGTGTTTGCTGAATCGGCGTACCACCGTATTAGCCGTATTTGCGCTAGGTATTTTCGCGATATTGCAAACTGGCTGTCAAACTCCACGCTTGAGCGCGACTGATCTTCCTGTCCCACCTCCAACTCTCGATTCGGCCTCACTCGACAATGTACGGTTCCAAGGGTCGGACTCTCGGTCCCGAAATTATTCCCCAAAAATCCAACCATCATACGACGCGATTGGTTCTGGCAGCACCAACTCAAATGCCCAACTACCGGACAAAGCAAACTTAATCCGTGACGTCATTGTCCGCGGAAACCAACTCCTTCCCACCCATCACTTGACCCGTAATATTCAAACGCGAAAGGGTCGATATTTTGACCCTGACAAACTCCAACAAGACGTCGATCAACTTTGGCGCATGCCCGAAATCAGCCGAGTCAATGGTCCGTATTTAAAAAACACCGACGAAGGAATCATCGTCACCATCGAAGTCACAGAGCGCAACACAATTGGCCAAGTCGAATTCATCGGCAACCGTGGTATCGCTGATCGTACACTTAAAAAAGAAACTGGACTCGAAGACGGCAAGCCATTGGACGTGCATGAGATCCGGCTGGCAAAATCCAAAATCGAAGATCTCTACAAAGAAAAAGGCTACCCCCGAACGCAAGTTGAAATCGTAGAAGGCGGTGAAACAGGCGACAACAAAGTGGTGTTCCTGATTCACGAAGACGAAAAACAACGAATCTGGAAAGTCGATTTTGAGGGCAACACAATTGCTTCAGACGCTCGGCTAAGACATTTCATTAAATCCAAACCCGGGATCCTCAAAGTGTTCGGCGGATTGGTAAAACGCGATGAGATCGACCAAGATATTAATCGGCTTACTTCATACTACCGCAGCTTGGGCTTTTTCAACGCCCGAATTGGTCGCGAGATTGTTGAAAGCAATGACGGCCGCTGGTTAACGCTTCAGTTCATTGTCAACGAAGGTCCCCGTTACCGCGTTCGAAGTGTTTCATTCATTGGCAACAGTTCGTTTAGTGAAGAACAACTAACTCAGATTCTTGAACTGAAACCTTCACTGAATATCAAAACGGGTGGTCAGCCAGAGTTCAACGTCGCAAAAATGAACCAGGATACGGTTTCACTTCGTGATCTTTATGGCAGCCAGGGATTTGTATTTTCAAAAGTCGAAGTCGAACCGCGATTCCTTGAAGAACCAGGCTTGTTGGATCTGGTCTACAAAATCGACGAAGGCAAACAATATCGCGTTGGCGAGATCAATGTCTACTTTGAAGGCGATTTTGGTTTGACCAAACGCGAAGTCGTTCTCAACCGAATGTCCGTGCGACCGGGTGACTTGATCGATGCCCGCGAAATTCGAAATAGCGAACGACGACTTGGCTCAGCCCAAATTTTTGCAGCTGGTGCACCCGGAACGCAAGCCCCGCGAATCGTTGTCCGACCTCCAGAACTCAAAGAACTTGACCGCCTCGCCACGAGCCCCAACGGTTCGTCGCTTCGTTAACGAAAATAGCCGAACTTAAAGTCGCAACTACAACTTACGCACCATTGCCAACTGTTTCCATGCAACCAATTTCAAAACAACACACCACGACGATGATGGCGGTTATGCTCGTGATGGTGGCATTAGCATCCGGGTGCCAAAGTTCGCTCTTCCAACCGCAAGGGGCTGATTTTGCGACGCTTTTGAAAGAGTCGGGACAAGAACAGGTTTGGGAACGAGGATCAGTTAAAGATCGATTGGCAAAACTAGCAGGCGAAGAAAATTCGTTAGCCCCGAACACAGAACCCAAGTTTGAAAAAGACAAGCCACACGACAACCTATCCAGTGCACCAAATCAATATGCCTCTTACAGCCCTCAACAGCAATCGTTAACAACCACATCTATCGTAAGAGGACAAAGTCCAGCCTACGGTGGAGATGACAATTCATTCTCACCCGATGGCGTCGGCCAGAGTACACCCAGCAATTCAAACACAAAAGATTCCGGCGTCAAACCAGTCGCCTATCAGTATCCGGAATTTGCAACGCCCGGTCGAGCAAACATACCTGGAAACGGTCTCCCATCGCCTAACATTGGATCGCCCAACGAACTTAACCCTCTGGTTCATCCATTTGAGCATGGCGGTAACGCTCCATTTCCAGCAAACTACGCAGACCTCGATGTGTACGTCGCTGAAACTGAAACCGGAAGAATCAACTTTGGCGGTGCCTACAACTCTGACAACGGCATCGTCGGCCAATTCACCATCGACGAAAAGAACTTTGACATCACTCGATTTCCTCGAAGTTGGCGCGACATTAGAGAGAACACGGCTTTCAAAGGAGCCGGGCAAACATTTCGACTTGAACTGGCGCCCGGTGCCAACCTTGAAAGATACTTAGTCAGTTTCACCGAACCGTTTTTGCTTGGAACAGACTACAGCTTTAGTGCAAGTGGTTACTTGTTCGATCGACAGTATTTCGACTGGGATGAGCGAAGGCTTGGCGGACGATTTTCGGTTGGCCGACGGTTAACGCGAGACCTTTCGATCAGTGCCGGTGTGAGACTGGAAAGTGTCACGATTGACAATCCACGAACAGACACATCTCAAGAGCTAAACAACTCACTGGGCACCAGCAACTTGTTTCTTGGCAACATTGGACTGGTCCGCGATACACGAGATTCTCAAGTCCTCGCTACCCAAGGCTCTTACCTTGCGTTGACTTACAGCCAAGCGTTTGGCGATTTTAGTTTTGCCAGAGGCGACGTTGACTATCGCCGATACAAATTGCTTTACGAACGTCCCGATGGCTCTGGCCGCCACACATTGAGCTTCGGAACGAAGCTTGGTTTCAGCGGATCCTCAACGCCGATTTTTGAAAACTATTTTGCAGGTGGATTTGCAACGCTTCGTGGATTTGAGTTTCGCGGTGCGGCACCGCTTGAAGGCGGAGTCCGAGTCGGTGGTGAGTTCCAATGGCTTAACACCGTCGAATACATGTTCCCGGTCACCGCCAGCGACATGGTCAAAGGCGTTTTGTTCTGCGATTTTGGAACGGTTGAACAAAGTATCGAGATCAACTCGGAAAATTTCCGCGTCGCACCTGGATTTGGATTCAGGATTCACACGCCCGGAGGTGGTGGATTGGGCGCACCGCTCGCGTTTGACTTCGCCTTTCCCGTTGCTTCGGCCGAAGGTGACGAAGAGAAAATCTTCGCCTTTTTCCTAGGCGTTTCAAGATAAATCCAAATGAGGACGCGATTGAATTTGGAAATTCGCCACCAAGGTTTCGCTCTTATTTTGCTCGCGTTATTGGCGACGTTAACAACGGGCTGCACAGCTGGCAATGGACTTCAGATTCCAGCCAAAAATCTTGACACCTTCGATACAACCACGGGGCGCCATTTTGGCAACTTATCGGCGACTAAGCCACCACATACGGTGGCCAAACCTGTCGTTCAACAGGCAACGAATTATCAATACCAAGCGCCTAATGTTATTCCGCCTCGAGCGCGAAGTGCTAACATCAATCCAAGATTGATTGATCCAAATGTTCGTCATCGAACCAGCAACGTTCAGCAGGCTGCATACCAATACCCGGCAACCAACCCGCCAACCACCGGCTTTCAAGCAACGGCACCAAGAATCGGTTTCCAAGCCCAACCAGTTGCAGCCCAAAACTTTGGGCAGTTTCCCAATGGGTTTCCACTTAACGGTGGGATCCAAGATGGAGCAATTCAAAACGGGGCGTTTCCAAATGGAACGTTTCAAAATGGGGCAATTCAAAATGGATCGCTCGGCGCACCACAGACGTTTTTGCCCGGAGCCGCACAGGGACAACTGCAACCTCAGTTTGTCCAACCACAATTTGCCCAACCTCAATTTGCCCAACCTCA
>CAYZGP010000006.1:34075-49088 GCA_964478065.1 uncultured Pirellulaceae bacterium | reverse complement strand
TGCAACCTCAGTTTGTCCAACCACAATTTGCCCAACCTCAATTTGCCCAACCTCAAAATGGGCAACTCCAATTTGGTCAGACTCAGTTTCAGCAGCCACAAATTCAACAACAATTTCAACAACAGGCACCGAGCTTTTTCCAAACGCCCACGCCGCTGCAGACATTTCCGCCAAACGTAGTTCCATTGGGTCCCAACGGGCAACTTCCTACGCTTCCGCTGGATGTCTTCGTTTCCAACGCGCCGACTTCGCAATTTCGCATCGGCGGCACCTACGGTTCCGAAAACGGATTGGTCGGACAAGCTATTTTCGAAGAGCGAGATTTCGACATTTGGGCTTGGCCAGGCCGAAGTCCTTTTCCGTTTCGCGGTGGCGGTCAAACGCTTCGATTGGAGGCCGTTCCCGGCTCGGATCTTCAGCGATATCTAATCAGTTTTGCCGATCCGAATTTTCGCAACTCAGATTACAGTTTTAGTTTAAGCGGCTACCTATTTGAACGAAGGTATTTTGATTGGGACGAAAAACGATTCGGCGGTCGTGTTGGCCTGGGAAGAGTTCTCTCGGACTATCTTACGTTCGATGCTGGTTTGCGAATGGAAAGTGTGACCATCGACAATCCACGATTGGGAACATCGCCCCAGCTCAATGAAGCACTTGGAAATAGCAACCTGTTTTTAGGCAGCGTTGGGTTAACTTACGACACCCGTTTTGACCGGCGTACCAACTCACGCGCCCCATTCGTGACGCCAGAAGGAAGTTATTTAAACTTGAAATACTCTCAAGCCTTCGGCGATTTTAGTTTTTCACGTGGCGAAATTGATTACCGTCGCCATAACATGATTTACGAACGACCCGACGGATCTGGGCGTCACACTATTGGTTTTCGAACAAAACTTGGGTTTTCCGGGTCTTCAACACCCGTTTTTGAGAACTTCTTCGCTGGCGGGCTTTCATCGCTCCGCGGATTCGATTTTCGAGGCATCTCACCCGTCGAGAATGGAGTACGAGTTGGCGGCGAATTCCAGTGGCTCAACTCGCTTGAGTATATGTTCCCTTTGGACACTAACGACAACATCTATGGCGTCATGTTTGTTGATTTCGGAACGGTTGAAGAAAGCGTCGAACTCAACTCCGAAAACTTTCGCGTTGCTCCTGGACTTGGCCTAAGACTAAACCTTCCGTTCGCCGGACTGGGAGGCGCTCCTCTGGCTTTTGATTTCGCATTTCCAGTTTCCACAGGGACGGGCGATGAGGAGAAATCATTTCACTTCATGATTGGTCTCTCAAGGTAGGCTACAATTCGCGGTACACGTTAGACGTGATCCCTATAGCTCTTGGCATTCTCTCACAAAGAAGCGAACATTCTGGTACCAATCGCGTCCCACTGAACTCCTAACCGGAAACCAGACAACTCCACGGTCGAAATCATGAACGACATCGCAAACTTTGACACCCAAATCAACCAAGCCGTTTCGCACTTAAAAAACGCAAACGATGTTTTCGTCGTGACGGGCGCGGGAATTTCCGCAGACTCTGGACTGCCAACCTACCGTGGATTTGGCGGGCTATACGACAACAAAGAAACCGAAGACGGTATCCCGATCGAGAAAGCTCTTTCCGGACCAATGTTTCAATCACGGCCAGAGCTGACTTGGAAGTATTTAGCCGAGATCGAAAAAGGGGCTCGTGGAGCAAAACACAATCGAGCCCATGAAGTGTTGGCTGAAATGGAAAAGCATTTCAAGCGTTTCTGGATTCTCACTCAAAACATTGACGGCTTTCACTCCACCGCCGGCTCAGAAAATGTGATTGAGATTCACGGCAATATGCACCGCATGAAATGTACCAGCTGCTCTTACGACAGAATTTACGAAGACTATTCGAATTTCGAAATTCCTCCAATTTGCCCGGAGTGCGGCAGCATGGTCAGACCTGATGTCGTTCTTTTCGAGGAACAACTTCCGCAAACGCAGATTGATACACTTTATCGTGAAGCAGAAAAATTGTTCGACGTTGTGATCTCGATTGGAACCAGCAGCTACTTTCCTTATATCGTGCAGCCAGTCATCGTCGCACAACAAATGGGAATTCCAACCATTGAAATCAACCCAGGCGAAACATCACTTTCAGATATCGTTGACGTAAAACTTCCTTTGCGTGCTGCGGAAACGCTTGACGAGATATGGAAGCGTATGCTTGCGTAGGAAAAGCAAGTTTTCGTAACAAGCAGTAGTAGCTGAAATTAAAGCTGATGGTGAGAAGCGAGAAACTGCCGAACGGACCAACCGCTAACTTTGTTTGGTCCTGTTTTTTCTAAACGTAGGACACAAGCCGAATCAAAATTCCAAAACGGCCTTAAGACAACCGTCTTGCCTCCCGGCAAACACTTCATAAGCACGCTCTGCCTCATTCACACCAAATCGATGCGTGATAAATGGAGACAAATCAAATTCGCCAGCGACAACCCGCTGCGTCAATTGATCCATATAATGTCGGGCAGGGCAGCGGCCCGTCCTGTAAGTCAAATTTTTGTCATATGCATCAACAGGACTGAAAGCGAAATTCGGAGTGCAATGACATCCGATCACTGACAAAATGCCGCCGGCTCGAACGGCAGCAAAAGCAAATTCCTGGGCCGTTGGCAATCCAACCAACTCCATTACTGCGTCCGCTCCGCGCCCGTCGGTCGCCTGCTTGATCGTTTCCAAAGCCGATTTGTCTGGAGCAAGAGCGATTGCGCCCAGACGCTCAACCTGCTCGCGCCGCTCCGGCACAAGATCGATTGCAAACACTTTTTCAGCCCCCATGCTTCGAGCGGCGATCACACATAGCTGACCGACCGTACCGCAACCAATTACAACGTAGGTTCCACCTGGTCGAATCCCTGCCATTTCTGCACAGTAGAATCCGGTTGAAAAGTTATCGCCAAGCAACAAAGCCGATTCATTAGTAAGACCCTCTGGGGCTTTCATCAAAGTTGAATTGGCCATCGGCACTCGAACAAATTCGCTTTGGCAACCAGCCAGTCCTTGTTCGTTTTCAACCCAGCCAAAAAGCTGCCCCGACAAGCAACGCGAACTAAGACCGGACTTGCAGTAATAGCACTCACCACAGTTGGTTGAGAATGGAGTGAACACCCGATCACCCACCGCCAAATTGCCTTGTGATTTTGCAGCTGGCCCCAACTCAATGATCTCGCCGACCATCTCATGCCCCATGACCGTTCCAGCATCCAACCCGACCTCCCGGCCAAAAAACGGATGGAGATCACTACCACACAACCCTGCCATCGAAACGCGAACGATCGCATCCCCCGGTTCAATGATTTGTGGATCGGGAATGACTTGCGAGACAACGCGCTCGACTGACTTAAAACAAACTCCTTGCATCGTTGATCGCCTTCGTCATTTGAGTGTTTGTTCTTCAAAGCCATTCAAAAAAACTGGACGGCTTGTGGACGTTTTGAACCAAAACAGGCTACAAAAAAAGTCCCGCGACTTTAGAGGCCGCGAGACATTTTAATTCTTATCCGTTGCCATGAAAGGCCACGGAAATTTCAATTTTAATCGAACTTAGACGATGAAGAAATTCGAGAAGAAGACATCTCGGAATCCGTTGGAGAAGTTCCAGAATCCAGTTCCACCGTTGACTCCAAAGAACCGACGTCCGTCGATGCTTGCGTCACCGTTCAATGTAATCGTGTTGAACCCGCCGCTACCAAAGAAGTTGTATTGGGTTTCGTTACTCGCAGTCACATTAAACTGGTTTCGGAAGTTGGTGGCATCAACTCGCAACGTCTCAACATTGTTATAGCTAATTCCTCCGAAGAAGGTATTGTTACCGTTGCC
The DNA here is from genome assembly GCA_964478065.1 of uncultured Pirellulaceae bacterium. Taxonomy (GTDB): domain Bacteria; phylum Planctomycetota; class Planctomycetia; order Pirellulales; family Pirellulaceae; genus Mariniblastus. Next base: position 45,240 of record CAYZGP010000006.1, on the reverse strand, counting down.
ACCATTGGTGACCAAGCCCGGTGCAATGTTGTAGTTATAAGAAGCAATCTTACCAAGCTCGTTGATATAGATTCGATCATCGCCTGTATTACCGTCAACGAATACAGATCCACGAACCAAGTCGAGACTTCCATTGTTATCCGACAGAGACGATCCAAAGTTGATTGAATCGTTTCCTTCACGACCAAATACATTTGTTCTCGTATCATCGTTGGTGCTTCGAATCAACACGGTATCGTTTCCACGACCAGCATCAATATTCAACGTCTTGTTTGGAGATGGTCCAAACGTTGAATTAACGAAGATCAAATCGGCTTCGTCTCCACCAAATACGTTGGTTGTCGGAGCACTGAATCCAAAGATCGAAATCCGGTCAATTGATTCTTCCGCATTAACGTTCAAGTTCTCAGTTCGCTCATTGTAAATCACTCGCTGGCCAGCCAATTCGACCAAACCCGACCGCAATACAATTGGATCATCGAGAACAGTTCCAACAACGTTCAAGCGATCGTTGCCAAACGTCCCAGAGTCCACAGCAACAATCAAGCGATCGGCACGATCCGTATAAGCCACGTTTACCGTATCAGAGCCATTCTGGCCATCAAAAGTTGCATCGCCGAACGTAGCAGCGGTGACCGTAAATGTATCGTCACCATCTCCGCCAAATCCGGTAAATATACCTGATTCGGTTCCCGCATTGAGAGCGATCGTATCATTGTCAGCTCCTGCATCGACACGAATTTGATTGATACCAGTGAAGTTATTTACGTTAATAACGTCGTCACCTGATCCGCCAATGATTCGCAAGAAGTCAAGTGACATGCGATTGACTTCAATCGTGTCGTTGCCTTCTCTCGCGTTAACAAACAACGCTTCAAAGTTCATGTTGAAGCCGACCCGGTCAGTATTGACCTGGAAGCTTTCACCGCTGAGGACAAGGTTGTCATCGCTTGTAGACAACTGAGCAACAATTCGGTCGCGACTTTCAACGTCGGTTCCTGAATCCAAGGCAAAGATCCTTCGATTGTTGTCGGTTCCAAGAGCCAACTGATAAAGGTCAGATCCTTCTTGGCCATCTGCAACTACGGTTCCAAGTGCATTTTCTCGCACAGTAAAGCGATCAATGCCGCCACCACCAAGCATCGTCAACGTGTTGGTTGCAAGGAAACTATTGACTTCAAACAAGTCAGCATTGTTATCCGATCCAATCAAAGTGATTCCATCGTTTTGTAAGCCGTTACTAAACGAACCAGCTGCCGAATAGAAAATCGGCAATGTTGAAATTCCAGTAATCAGGTTGTCTTGGATAACCACATCGTTGGTAGCTGACTGGCTACCGGTGACAACAATTTGGTTCTCCTGGGTTCCACCGTCAATCGTGATCGTACCCGTCGCACCTGCAACTTGGTTATTAACCAGGAAGCGATCAGATCCTGCGTCGCCTTGGAAGACGTTGGTATCAGTAACGGCGTTGATTGAGAACACATCGTCACCATCACCACCGCGGAAAGTACTCAAACCGCTGGTCGATAGGACATTGAATGTATCGTTGCCAGCGAGGCCGTCGTACTCAGTCTCTTCAACACCAACAATGTTGGCGGAAAAACCATTTACATTTGCGGTTCCAACTGAATGCGTAAATACGTCATCGCCTGAAGTACCAACTCCGACAAACCGATCCGCTTCCGCGTCGATGCTGTCTGTGATATTCACAATGCCGGCAGAGTTGAAGAACACATTGTACGTGTCGTCACCAGCTTCGCCGAACAGATTAATTGTTCCCGAACCAGCGCTGATCACGTTGAATATGTCATTGCCCGTTCCACCGTGAAGCGTAATGGTGCCTGTCCAGCTCGATGGGAAATCAATATTAAATGTGTCGTTACCAGCCAAACCATCAAACGTAAAGTTCTCGATACCGATGACGTCCCAAGCTCCGTTGAAGCTAGGATTTGAGCCGTTAATGTCAAACGTGTCATCGAATGGAGTACCGGTCGCGACTAGCGTATCGTTTTCTGCATTGACACTGTCAATAATCGCGAAGGTCGTTGTTGGATCAACATTGGTCACCGAGTAAAAATCGTCACCGACCTCGCCACGAAGGGTCAACTCACCAAGTCCGGCGTTAACCACAAAGTACTCATCATTGCCGTCACCGCCAAGGATCTCAGTCGTTGCTGTTCCAACTACATCATTGATTGTGAATGTATCGGCATCGTTTGAACCATCAATGGTTAAACTTGTCGTTCCAGAATTCAAGACTGTGAAGTCGTCCATACCATCACCACCATCAAGGTTGGCAATGCCTGTCCCACTATCGTTGAACAAGAACGTGTCGTTTCCAGCTTCACCCAACTGAGAAATTCCACCACCTGAATTCAGCACGGTAAAATCATCATCGCCTTCACCGCCCAACATTGTGGAGGAACCAGTTCCGCCATCATTGGTTGTGAAGGTGTCGTTACCGAGGCTACCGAACAACGTCGTTCCTCCGCCGGAATTCAACACTGAAAAATTGTCGTTATCAATTCCAGCGTCAACGGTAACAAAACCGACACCGCTATTGTTGACAACAATTGTGTCCGCTCCTTGGCGAGTTCGAATAGTCAAATCAGTCGATGTGTTGGTGATGTTTACTGTATCAGCACCAAGACTTCCGTCGATTTCAGTAATTCCAACAAATGTCGCCGGGTCAACGTCTATTGTCAGCGTTCCGGCTCCATCGCCGTCAACCAACCAGCTCGCGTCAAGACTTGAATTCAGCACCAAACGATCATCACCGTCGCCAATCAAGTTCAAACCGCCCGCAACCGTTGGTGTTCCACGAACACCATCAAGTACAAACGTTCCGTCAACAACAAAATTCTCTACTTCGTCTGAAAAGAAGGTGTCAGTAAACACTGAAGATACGCCGAGTCTAAGTCGGTCAGCCGGAGCCGTTGAAGGAGAGTCAACTGAAATATCCAAGACATCGCCGTTGGCCCCAGCCCCCATGTCATTGACCAGGAACGTATCAGAGCCTTCGCTTCCAACAAAGACGATTTCCTCTGTCATTGCCGTCTGCACTTCAAAAGTATCGTCGCCTCCCAAACCGTCAAAGGTAAGAGTTTCAATTCCGACAAAGTCGAGCGTTCCACCATTTGCCGTAACTGTGTCATTGTTAAAGACGAAGTTATCAGCCAGCTCGGTACCCGTTGCAAACAAACGGTCATTATGCAAATTCACCACATCGCTAACGCTAAACGTTCCGCCTTGGCTGAAGTCGATATTAAACGTGTCATCGCCAGCACTTCCGGTCAAAGTGATCAGTCCGCCAACGCCGATTGCACTCAGCACATCGTCACCGGATCTACCGTCCACAAAGACTCCGTTGAGACCGGCATTAAGAATGTCAACCGTATCGGCTGCGAGTCCACCGGAAACGGTAACCACACCTGCACCGATGTTGTCGATCGTGATTTGGTCTTCACCGTCACGTGTATCAATGAACAAATCAGTTCCGGTATTGGTCACGCTAACCGTATCAACACCTTGACTTCCTTCAATTCGATTCAGGCCGTTGAATGTGAGTGGCTCAACATCCATCGTCAACGTTCCGGTACCATCGCCTGTGATTGACCAAGCGGCAGCAAGATTGGAATCAACAATTAACGCTTCGTCGCCATCACCGATCAAGTTCAAACCACCAGCAACTGTTGGCGTACCATTAACTCCGTCAATGATGAACGTGCCGTCAACTTCGAAGTTCTCAACCGAGTCAGCAAAGAACAAATCGGTAATATAAGAACTGATATCCAATCGCAAACGATCAACAGGAGCCGCAGAAGGATCGGCAACCGAAATCTGCAACGTATTGGCGTTTCCGCCATTGCCCATATCGTTGACCAAGAAACGATCGTTACCAATACCACCGTCGATCGTGAAGATATCAGCACTCGCGCCGCGAACTTCAAACAAGTCGTCGCCGTCGCCGCCAAAGAAGTCAAAATTCTCGATTCCAACGAATGCCAAGGAGCCGGTTCCGCCCCCCGCACCGCCAACACTCAATCCATTGACGTCAAAGATAAAGTGATCACCCCCCGTGGTACCGTTGGCAAGCAAAGTGTCATTTTCGGCATTCACACTGTCAACAATGTTGACTAAAGCGTTACCGGTCAAGTCAACGACATACGTATCATCGCCGACTTCGCCAAAGGCGTTAATCGTGCTGCCATTGTTGGTGATATTGAATAGATCATTGCCATCACCACCAAAGAGTTCTACACCACCACCTGAGTTAGTGACGTTGATTACATCTTCGCCAGATCCGGCCTGAACGGTTATTACTCCAACGCCAACGTTTGCCACATTGATGATGTCATTTGATTCTCGTGAGCGGAATTCGATGTCGGTTCCAGTCAGGTTGAAATTGACAGTGTCAACTCCATGACTGCCGTCGATTTCATCGATTCCTGAGAACGTTGTGGCGATATCTGTCGTAACGGTTCCAACTCCATCGCCATCGATGTTCCAAACCGCGGCGGCAAAGGACTCCAGTTCAAAGTGATCATCGCCATCGCCGACCAAATTAAGACCAACACCACCAACCGTTGGAGTCCCGTTAACATCATCAATAACAAATGTTCCATCAACGAAGAAGTTCTCGACTTCATCCGAATAGAACTGATCGGCGACATTTGGACCGCTAATATCGAGGCTCAATTGTTCAGCTGGATCAACAGCAGAATCCACCACTGCAATCTCTAGTATATTATCGTTACCGCCAGGCTCAACGATAAACGAATCGTTGCCGTCACCACCGGTAAGTGAAACTACCCCATCGAATGTTTGGTTATTGCCCCGAAGAATAAACTGGTCGTCGTTATCCAAGCCATCAAATGCTCCGTTTTCAACACCGACATAAACCAGCAAACCATCGTTGACTTCAACGCCGCCTTCAGTAAACACAAACGTGTCTCTGTCTGCACTTCCACGACCAATCAATGTATCGTTTTCAGATCCAACACTGTCGATAATTGTGATGACACCTTCTGGACTGAACGTCACATCATACGTGTCGTCGCCAGCTTCACCGATCAAGTCAATCGCACCCACGCCCAAGCCAGTCACGATGAATTGATCGTTTCCAATTCCACCACTGATTTCAAGGTCAACGTTTGAGGAACGAATGCAGAAATTATCGGCGCCACCGCCACCTTGGATTTGATCAACCCCGGAAAAGCTAATTGGCAAACCATCGCCAAGCACTGGTGGAATAACTGGATTTAGCGTGTAGCCAAGGCCACGCAAAAAGGCACGATCTTGCTCGACAACATCACCCCAAGCACCATCTCGCGAAGTACCGGCAAGAGTTGAAGCAAGCGTATCAAAATCAATCAACTGACTGTTAGAATTGACTGCCAATTCTATCGGTTGACCAGAGTCATCGATTCCCAAGAAGTAAACCCCTGAATTGTCGCCAGCCCAAGAGCCTGGGTTAGTCGCATAATCAAGAATTTCAAACGTGAAATCGCCATTGTTGTAATTGCCAACCAGAGGGGCATCGTTGAGATCCCGATACTGAAGATCAAACGGAGTGACTGCAGTGCGAGTACCACGCGGATCCGTAGCACCGCGAACTTCGTTTGGAATCTCTGATTCCATTCCCAAAATGTTGAAGAATGTGGTGCGAGTCAATCCACCACGAACGTTGTCCAACAGTGCCAAGCGAGCCGCAGCCTCGGCTTCTGGCGTTGCAGTTCCACCGTAAAGTTCCAGATCAAGGTTGTAGTTGATCACACCATCACTACCACCGGGTGTTCGATCTCCACGCCCAGTCAAAATCGAGAACGGTGAAGCCACCAAAAGCATCTGTCCGTCAATTTCTTCGAAACCTTCACCGAAAGCTGACGCTGATGCGAACGAATCGCCTTCGTTATCGTTAATATCAATCGTTAGATCAAAATCGCCAGCAAAGACTGGGGCAAGCACCGTGTCGAAGTAGTTTTGAAGTTCACCACGCAACGCCTCACCATAGGTCGTGAAATCACCCAAAACGAATGGCGTTGTGTCAAACCAAAGTGAGCCCGGCTCAAAATTCAAATTGAACCGAACCGCATCCTGGTGTTGGTCATCACAAGCAGCTGGAAAGTCATCACCCAGTCCAGCAACACCAGAACCATCGAGTCCAATTTCAAAGTTTGTCGTTTCGTTCGTCACGACTTCGATTTGGTCGTCACCGTCGCCAATGAACTCAACCCCCCCAGCAAAGACCAGTTCACCATTGGAATCATCAACAATGAAAGTATCATCGCCACCGCCGCCATCAATCGTGATCGAGTGAAGGTTGGCTTCTTCGTAGATGTTCAAGGGATCAACGACACCGTCAATTTCAACTTCGATCTGTGCTGGATCTGCCGCTTGACGTCGAACAATGATCGTGTTGTCATTGCTATTAGCGACGATTTCCGGGCTTGCACCCAACAACGTAATTTCCGTGATTTGCGTTTGGCCATCAAACGAATCGTCAGACCACTTACCAAAGACCCAAACTTTATCCGGGTCGTCGAAATCAGCGACGGTCGAAAAGTAATCGCCCCACTGGTTTCCATCTCCATCAAAATAGCCACCTTCACCGTCCTTGAGCGCGATCGGATCTTCAAAGATCGTCACACCATTGTTGCTGTAGCCAACTGAAACAGAGTGAGTCGGGAATAGGTCAACACCAGTTGTCGTATGACCAATGGCAACAGCACCATTTCCGGTAACGGTGATTGATGGGAAAATGTAGTTATCAACCGCATCCTCAATCGTTCCAGACTGCAACAAAGATTTTGTGTTTACATCGAATTCGTACCAGCGAATCGCACTTGTCGTTCCGTTGCTTGCCAATACAGTGTGAGCTGCCCAAAGGCTATCACCATGACGCACAGGGGCAGAAAGAAAATCAGTTCCTGCGTTCGTCAAATCAGGATCAAAGAGCTGGCGGACAAATTCTGGCGCCGGCTGGTAAGCAGGAACGGAAACACTATCTACAACCTGAGAAGCACCACCTGGCACGTCCCCATCGATGATTTCAACCCAAGTAAGAAGGTCGCCCGAATTCGGCGCGAGAAGTCCGTGAGTTCCAGTTTCAGTCCCCGTAACATCCAATTGGAACTGCAAATTTTCAGCACCTGGAAGAATGGTATTGTTAGCGTGATTTGGCTGAACGATAACCAAGTCCGTCTCTTTATGCAGGACATAGGTTAGGTCTGGCAAAAACGGGTTGCCCTGATTGACTGAGAGATAGACATTCTCATCATCAACCGAAAGTGTTGACGAAACTGGATTTCCACCTGGAGGCAAGATACCTCCATCAAAAATGGCATCCGGAAGCCCATCGTTATCTGTATCGTAAGCAGCACGAAGACTTTGCCAGTCTTGGGTTGGATCAGATGTTCGTGACACTGCGAACAAAACGGGTGATTGAACCCCATCAGCCCCGGTTATAACGTCCTGATAACTGATGGAAGTAATAAACCAACGCCGAGTGTCCGCGTCATAAACGACCCGAGCTTCATTCGGATTGAGAACCAACGCATTGCTGGATTGAGCACCAGCTCCACCCGTATCAAGCCAGAAATTGGCAAGTGGCTTGTTCACCAATTCCTCGCCAGTGACTTTGTCATAAATACGAAATTGCGTTTCCACAACTTCAATCACGTGAGCGGGCCCGACTGCTCCAGCGATATCAGCAGGATTGCCCACGCCACCCCGACCAAATTGCTGGCTGGTAATATCTATCCCCACGTCGATCGCAAGCAACTGTCGTGGCTCAAGTGTTTGGTAATCATTTGCATTTTGGGCAGCGGATTTTCTACGGCGGTTTTTATTCGTGTAAAACCGGCGAAGGGATGACATATGGCGATTAAGACTCATTCTCAAAATCCTCTTTGTATGTATTCAGTCGTGGCGAGAGACAAGTAAGGAACAACACGGCCCGGCAAATTATTGGATTAGTAAAGGGCTAAAAAACCGCATCTTCAACTCAAGCAAAAAAAACGTATTAATAGATATTAGTTAAAACGGATTACATGTGTACAAAATCCCTTACTGGAGAGACTTCTAAGTTAACCCAATAACAGAAACCAAACAACTTCCACTCGAATGGACAACTTCAACCGAGACATTATTTACCCTGTTTTTACCGAGTAAAATCAATGCATACATCAGCGCAGTGGCCCTTAGAAACTCAGATGGCTGCGATGATTGCAAGTTCCATGTCTTACTTGAAATTCCTGAAAATGTTCCGAAATTCATTGACCACCAAAAGCCATTGGTGCCAAATGACCTATTTGGACTGAGTTTGGGCAAGTCTTTGAGCGGCTCATTCCTATTGAGAGGCAGTTAACACAACCAAAGCCGCTGGTCCAACTTCTGGAATCTGGCTTGGCTGTCTTGTGGCGCATAAAAAAAGCGGACCCAATTGGACCCGCTTGATTTATTTAATCTGTCTTACACGTATTTTGCAAGAACTAAGTAACGCAACGCTTACTCAAACGCAGCCACTTGGCCGTCGCGAATACCATTCATCGCTCGGATGATATCAACTGTAACTTGATCCGAAACGAACTGTGAAGAACCGTCAACCATTGCAACCAACGCTCCACCTGGATGGTTACTTCCCATTGGAAGTGAGTTGATGCTGAAAGCTGCACTATTCTGATTGATTGCGTTTGCTCCAACTGAATTAGAGCTGAAAATTTGACCGACCAAACCCGAAGAAGCAACGGATTCATGCCCAAAAGCCCAACCTGAATAAACTGGAGTGTAAGGGACAGAGGAGTTCAGATTACTGCTGCGAGACTTCTCTAACATTGCAACCGTGTTGGAAGCACCATCTCGAGCATCACCAAAAGTCCTAGCCTTTGTCCGAATGTAACGGGCAGTTTGCATGTTAGGCATTGTTGGGTTGGTTGACCATGGCGAGAACATTCCTGAGTATCCTGCATAGCCGGTAACTCCAAGACCTGTATCTACAACTGGAAAAGCAAACCCGCTAGCAGTAGTGGAATTAGTATAGTCACCCAATGCACCGTAGTAGTGAGTTGTGCTTGATCCTTGATCAACAATAGTAACAACTTCGTCTTCTTGAGTTGCCGAAGGACACAAAAACAATGACACGCTAGTGTTACTAGCCACAATAAGCCTTTGCTGTATAGTCCCTCCCAATCCGCGATAGCTGTCAAAAAGATTGTTTTGGTCTACGAACGGAAGCAAAGGTACCAACAAACTCTCACCAAAATTTTCTCCAGCTCCAGTACCATTTGGTGCTGATGAACCAGGTGGGAATCGCTGATTTCCACTCTCGTAAATGTGGCAAGCCAATACGACTTGGCGAATGTTGTTCAAGCAAGTCGCCCGTCGAGCTGCTTCACGAACCGCTTGAACGGCTGGCAGCAACATACCGACCAAGATGCCGATAATGGCGATCACGACCAGAAGTTCAACGAGTGTAAAACCTCGTCGTTTGGAATGTGTGGATGACATTCAGTCTCCTCCAAAAGTTAAAAATGATGACAATGTGGTAGGTAAGTAGGGCAGGATGAGGTTACCAAGAGGATTTTCACCGCCCATCGAGTGGCAATATGGACACGTCGCCCGAATGATAAGATTCTAACAAATCATATCGGATTATCTTAGTTAATTCTAACCCCAGCCCACTGTTCTGCCAAGGAATTGGATTGTAAGGATCTTTAAAAACCCCGAAAAGCCAAACATCGGCGGTTGAACTTTATTCCAAAAACCTCGGTTAAATGAAGATTTTTGAGAAGATCCATCAACTGTGTTTGAATTCCTTAACAACTAACGCAAAGGCCTGAAGCTGGCAGTTATCCCGGCCTTTTGTTAGTAACGCGCTTTCATGTCGGTTACCAACAAGTTTTGAAAAAAGTTCTTGATTTATTTTTTCACACGCAAAAGACAGCCAAATCGTGGTTTTTCGGCTCATTTTGAGACAATCCTCATTAGCAATCCACAGGCTTCGAATTCCAAGCGTTTGCACGCCTTAATCGTTTAGGTGGTGACCAAAGCGTTCAAAGGATATGTGTTGTCCCTTACGTTGGAAAGATAAAACGTAAGATTTCCTCATAGGCGGACACTGAGAGGTAAGTCATGACCATCGTCACGGAATATTTCTCTCAAGTCCAAACGCAGAGGATCGAAATGCCGCCACGTAAACAATTACCCAAACGCGGATTTACACTCGTCGAACTTCTGGTCGTGATTGCGATTATCGGAATCCTGATCGGGATGTTACTGCCGGCAGTACAGCAAGTCAGAGAAGCAGCGCGGCGCATTCAATGCGCCAACAACCTTCGCCAATCTACGCTTGGTGCAATGAATTTTGAAACCGCCAACATGAGATTCCCTCCAGGTTGGCGTTCGGTCAATAACTCTATCACCGATGGGCCGGGCTGGGCTTGGTCGACCAGCCTGCTTCCATTCATGGAGCAACAGAATCTGGAGTCGGAGATTGATTTTGCCCTGCCAGTGCTCGACGCCACCAACACGTTTGCTACACAACAACCCGTTGCAGTGTTTCTCTGCCCCTCGGACCCCGCTGCTGAACTATTGAACTTCGGCAGTTCAGTTACGACTCCCGTTGGATCTGGAAGTGGGACACGTCCTTCCGAAGGCGATTCAAGCGAAGTGTTACTTTCCCGCTCGAACTACTCAGGCGTCTTTGGCAACCTTGAAACCCAAGACGATCCATTCAATGGAAACGGTATATTTTTTGGTAACAGCCGCATCGGATTTCGCGACATTATTGACGGATCAAGCAACACAATCATGATCGGCGAACGACGCAACGATCTCGGAGGCGTCACATGGGTCGGTGTCATTGATGGAATTGATGAGCCGTTTGCTCGCGTCGTTGGGGCGACTGATCACAGTCCGAATGACCGAGGAAATGGATTTGAGGACTTTCGTAGTTACCATCCCGGCGGCGTCAATGTCGGTCTGGCAGACGGGTCCACGCAGTTCATCTCCGACGGAATATCTGAACTTACATTCCAGGCACTCGGATCCCGTGCAGGGGGAGAAGTCGTGAGCTTTGAGCGGTAATTGAGAACGCTGAAAGGTGCTGGGAATCAAAACGGTTTTTGGCATCTTCCTGTTGTTCTGATTTGCCCAAATCAAAA
>CAYZGP010000006.1:16949-33975 GCA_964478065.1 uncultured Pirellulaceae bacterium | reverse complement strand
GATTTGCCCAAATCAAAATCAACGTTCTTGGAAATTAGCCGCCCGTTCATTGTGAGCGTTGCCCATTGGCGGTCGTCCTTTAACTTTCTCAACCGAATTAGTTGCTGACCACTGCCTGGAACCACCGAAAAATCGGTTGGCCGTTTCTCAAGGCCGAGGCAGTAGACCAACTCAACTTCTCCATCGTTGGCCATTTCAAACTTGTAGATTCCATAAACCGAAGTATCGCCTGATTCGCCGCTTTGGTTAGCTTTTGTTTCAGATAGAGTTTGGCTTTTAAATCTAAAAACAGTGGGACGTCTGCGAGTTTTTTGCCCCAGCGAATTTTCTGACAACCTAAAATCAATTTGCTTTGGCGAAGTTGTTGAATCAATCTTGTCCAACCGAGTCGTACGAACCGCACGCTTGGGAGCAAGGCTTCAGGTCACCAACATTGAACGGTCTTTCAAGCCAAAGTTAATCACGTCGCCAACTCTTTGGCCAAACTGAGCTGGAATCAAAATTCCATCGCGCTTGATGGAACTTACAACCCAGCTTTCTTGGATTTTGGCAAAATCAAAATCCACCACTTCAACGTGCACCGACGAAGATAGCTCTGCTTTCGGACGCTGTGCAAGAGATTCCCGCTGAATTGACTCTTCAGAAACGACGCCCTTGAGCAAGTGGAACTCCTGAACCTCGATCTGACCTAAAAGCGTACCTGCCATCGAAACAAACAAACTCAATACACAAAAGCAAACCAGTCTTATCCTTAGCTTCATCATTTCCTCGCTTTTTCTTCCTTGAAAAGCCAAACTCGCGCCGGGTACGGTTCGGATATTGCGGCAATCTTCGATCCATAGCAATACCGATAACGTTCCAGAGTCATGAATGCGTTTGAAAATGTGAACTTACGGGATTCACGCAAGCCTACCAACATTCGATCACGGCTTATCGGTGTGATTGGCGAATTTCCATTGACCCAAAAAAGCGAATTCCCTAACTTTCCGCCAAATTCGCAGCTGTATTTTCGTAGTCCCAGCATCCATCAGTCCCATTGGCTGGTTGTGCAAACACGATCGCATTGAATTGCTATGTCTCAAACCTTTCCATCTGTCACGCTAATCTTAAGAGCGGACCAGCCGTCGATCGATCAGCAGATTCGTGATTCGGTTTTGACATTAGGAAGGAATCGCTGGCGTGCCGAAGTCATTCTCGTCGAACCCGCGCTATCAAATGGCGGGGCATCCGAATTCGATTTGGCCGAAAGGGTTTGCTGCCGACCGATCCCTAAAGCATTTCCGACCCTCGGCCAGGCAATTCAAGCCGCCAAACATCCGCTGGTCGCAATCGTCGACCCTGGATTTGCAATCGAAAAAAATGACTGGCAATTTGTTACTCACCGAGCCAAAACGTTTCCAGTTCAGACTTTTTTCTTCAAAAACAAACACGCCAAGCCTTTAAAACGACTTTTAATCCGGGTCTATAGTTTTCTTATCCGTTTGATTTTTGGAATTCGCAAACATCAATTCGCACAAGGGTTAACGCTAATCCAGCGGGAGCTCGTAAAGGCTGAACTGCCCGGCCAAGTGCCTATCATTTCGGAATCCACAAGCTCAACCTGGGAATTGCTATCCAACTTTCGATTGAATAAACAGCCGATGTCGGAAGTCGAAGTCCGGCCAACGTCAGAAAACCAAAGCTTCGCTCCAACTCGAATTCGCTCAAAATCAATTTATGGCACCATCGGCTGGTCGCTTCACTATTGGTGGAACAAAATCATGTTCCCCCGCACGCAACGTGAGCTGCCAACAAAGAAGTACAAGTCAAAAGAAAAAATCGCAACAAGTTTATTTGTACTTGCGATCGGATGCTTCATATTTCTAACGACACTGAATTTTCCTTTGTTCGAACCCGACGAAGCACGCAACGCTCAACTTGCACTCAATGTGCTTGAATCGGGCGAATGGCTGTCACTGAAACTTGGCGATGGAAACTACTGGGACAAACCGCCACTTCAAATCTGGGCGATCGCAGCAAGCTATTCCGTTTTCGGACCCAGTCAATTTGCCACTCGCCTTCCGATCGCGTTGGCGAGCCTGCTCACGATTATGGCCACTTTGTTGTTAGGAAAACGACTGGTTGGGTTCCGGCCTGCCGCAATCGGCACGGTGTTGTTGATGGCGTCATGTGGGTTTGTTATCTGTGGACGCTACGTCACGATGGACGCAACGCTAACGACAATGGTGACCGCGATGTTGCTGTGCGGTTACATTGCGATTCGAGATAGCTTTCGAAAAAAATTCGCGATCGTTGCGGGCTTGGCCTGTGGACTTGGAATCCTTGTCAAAGGACCTGTCATCGGCGTTCTCGCCGTTCCACCGCTGATCGTTGCGGCATTGCTTTCACGTACCAGAACCCCTCAAAAAACCAAACCAACTTCGCAGCTTCTCTGGTTCGCGATACCTGCAATTCTGGTGTCGGCCCCCTGGTACATCGCAACGGCAATCATCCATCCGGATTTCCTAAGTTACTTTTTTTGGAAACATCACGTAGTTCGTTTTTCCAATGCCTTTAACCACCGCGAACCGTTTTGGTATTACTTCATTGGGATTTTCATGCTTATGTTTCCGGCGTCGTACTTGCTGCCGTCGGTTACCAATTTCATGTTCTCGAGAAAGCCGGAAAACAGATTGGCTCGAACCCGCGAGCATGGGTTCTTGCTTCTGTCGACTGTCTGGATTATCGGGTTCTTTTCAATCTCCGAATCAAAGCTACCCACCTATATCCTGCCAGCCTTTCCGTTGATTTGCCTCTTGATGGGAGTTTTGGTCGAGCAAAAAATTCTTGGCCGGTCAACGTCTGCCATAGAAAACACTCAACCTAAAAAGACCTACCTCCAACGACTACAAAAACGTGTCCCATGGGAGTTGGCTTTCTGGGCATTAATCATCTGTGCTTCACTTGTTGTCTTTTTTGAATTCCAAATGGGAATGGCCGTCTTGACTGGGCTAGCGCTTGCCGCGGCCGGGATTCTCATAACGCTCAGTTTGCGAAATACGGATCGACCGAAACTCGTTTGGTCGAGCTTTGGAGCCGTTGGTTTGATTTTAGTTTCAGTGCTCGCACACCAGTTGATCCCGTCCATTTCAGCGACACGATCCATTCATAGCGCCGCCAAGTCGATTCAATCAAGCGATGAATTCTTGGGCGCTCCAGTCGTATTTTTTGGGCGCGAATCATTCGGGGCCGAACTCAATCTGGCACGCGAAAAAGTCGTCAACTTCAATGCCAACCAAACTTCTGCAGTGGTTGAGTATCTGGTGCAGAACCCAAATGCGATTTTGGTTTCTTCAAAGGACCCGATGGAAACGCTTCGTGCCGAGCTGCCCTGGACCATTGAGTTGAAAGAATGCGAAGACGCGCGGCACATCTATTTAAGTCGCCCCAACCAAGCGGTAATCGCACGCGAACAAGCGTCTAGACTTTACCGTTAACTCAAAAAGTCATCATCACCGCGAGCATTGGCCATTGTGGTGTTCGCCAGGGTTCTCAATCCAACAGGCTGGTAACAACTTGTTGGAACAAATGCCTCACTGAATTCCGATGAGCGAAACTTCTGGATCAGCGAAACCACCAAACGGAATAATCTTTCCCGCTCCGGTCATTCATTCAATCCGCGCCCACTAGATTGGCGATGGACTCAGGTTCGCACGATTCCGCCCCCAAACATCGCAAAACCGCGCGCGTTGGGTTTCACAAATAACACAACCGGTACAATCGGCCGCTTTACCTGATCCACGAGGTTTATCTAAGCAAATATTTCATCTTTATCCTGCATGTTTTACCAATCGGTGTATCTTTCCAAGTCACAAATGAGAGTGACATATTCGATCCCTTGGAATCTTTTTTGGCTTGGAGACAACGATGGCAAAAAACAAGAAATCACTCGCAGAATTAAACGAAATCGGCAACCGAAAATCAACAGATCGAAGAAAGAAAAAGTCAAAAGCTGAAGCCGAAGCGGCTGCCCCTGCTGTTGAGCGTCGCAAAGTCAAACGTCGTCGTCAGATCGACCCAACCACTTGCGAGCGTGAATACAACGATCGCGAAATCGAATTCATGCAAGCCATGGACGAATACAAACGAGCCAGCGGCCGCATGTTCCCAACTTGCAGCGAAATCCTCGAAGTCATCACCAAGCTAGGCTATCGCCAAGTTGAAGACGTTCAAACAATCTACGATCCAAATGAATCAACTGAATCGCCTTCTGAAGAAGAGATTGATGAATTCGAAGAAGAAGAAATCGTCTAGACGCAAATAGTTCAACTATTTGAGTTGAAGCGATTTGCTACTCCAAATTCATCGCCACTTCCGAATCACGTTTGCCAATCTGGTAAACGTGATTTTTTTTGCTTACCCATATCCTCAACCGGCCCCATCCGCCTGCAACCAACGCACTCAACTAAATCCCTTGACTGCACTCTACTGAGTCGACGCGCTAAAATCGCTTTAAGTCCCAATCTTCCCGCGTTTACACTGCAAAACAAGGTTGGAATTGACCCAAATCACCAATTTCAATACTCTTCGCAGGCCCTGCCAAGCGACCTCCAGCAAGGCCCCCTCAGCCTAGCAACCCAATCGTATTTTTGGGTGACGTGGAAAACGAATCCAACCTCCATCGAACATTGTATCCAAAACTCATAACTCGATATATCGTCTGGGAACTAACGAAGATCTTTCTCATTTCTTCTTTTGGATTCGTTGCGCTGATGTTGATCGTCGGCGTCGTTGACGAAGCGACCGAACATGGACTTGGCCCTGATATTTTGATTCAACTCGTGCCTTATATTTTACCCAAGGCACTGATGTTCGCGATGCCAGCCACCTGCTTGTTTAGTGCCACTGTCGTGTTTGGCCGACTCGCCGCCGACAATGAACTAATCGCAATCCAAACCATGGGCTTACACAAATCAGTCGTCATCGCACCTGCCATATTTCTCGCATTTATACTCAGCCTGTTCGCAGTCTGGATCAACGATGTTTCATTTGCCTGGAGCTTTTGGGGAATCGAACGGGTCGTTCTCGAAAGCAGTGACAAAATCGTATATGGCGTTCTCAAAAACGAAGGCAGTTTCAAAACGCCCAAATTTTCAATCGAAGTCCAAGGGATCGAAGGCCGAAAACTAATCCATCCAGTCGTCACTTACACAAACAAAAAAGAAACTCGACGTGTTGTTGCTCAAGATGCCGAACTCAGAACCCAACCCGAAACTCACAGCCTCGTTTTTGCGATGGGTAAAGGCTACGCGAAAACGGACAAAGCGTCTTACAACTTCGACTCCGAAGAAGTTCCAATCCAACTCAAGACTCCAGAGGAAATCGAACTAAAGACCGGCAACCCAAGCCATTTGTATCTCAGCCAAATCAAAGACGAAGTCATCACGCAATCGGCATCGTTAGACGAACGTAAAAAAGAGAATGCGATCCGCGCCTGTAGCCAGATGATCACCGGCAACTTGATCGGGCTGACCAACGCAGATTGGGAAACGCGGATGGAGGATCAATATGCCGCCCAGGACAGACTCAAGCGGCTGCACGTCGTGCCGCATCGCCGCTGGGCAAACGGTTTCAGTTGCCTTGCGTTTGTGATCATCGGAATTCCAGTTGCCCTTCGACTACGAACGGCCAACTACGCAACCGCGTTTGGAATTTGCTTTTTACCGATCCTGTTTATCTACTATCCGTTGTTCATGCTCGGAGTCAACGGAGCCAAAATGGGAACGCTTCCTCCTTACGGGGCTTGGCTGGGCAACCTTGCATGTCTACTCATCGGCGGATTCTTGATGTACCGCGAATTCAAGCGCTAATGAATTCAGCAAATCCACCAAAGAAAGAGCTTTCGAAGAATTAGATTCGGACTCGGATTGCCTAAATCGACTCACGTTTTGAAGCTTAATCCGTGATAATCTTGTCTTTGTAATAGCGCCGCCATTCCAGGCACTCGGCGTTTCCCGTTTCAAAATCACGACAAACGTTGGGGCGGTGCAAATGGTTTTTACACATTCGAGTTTCCATATCGAACCAAAAACACGGCCCATCAAATGTCTCAGGCGTGTCGCCGTAATCGGGAAGAGTGTAACCCTCAACAAACTCTAACCACTCTTTTTTTAAATCGCTCGGCAACTCATGCCAATAAGATTCGCCGGCGTGACCGGCCTTGAGATCCGCTCGCAGCTTTGGATCCTTCTTGATTTTCTCCAAAAGCAAATTGTTGGCATCAATTTCCTGATCCGTCATCGGTTCGCGCGGCAAAATAAAAGCCGGATAGCCCATGTGGAAACAGCAGACTCCACATCCTGTACAGTCTGCGATCAATGGAAGTGAAGTTTTTTTATTGGTTGACATTGAGGTCTAAAAAGTAGATTGCAAATTTCAATTGCGAATGCGACAAACGAATCGTCTAGGATCTTAACTTAAAAAGCGAATTCGCCCGCATCTTTATCTTACGTAAAACGGTTTTCCATCAGCCATTTTTTTCAGTCAATTTACCACGGTAAGTAAATCGCTTGGCTCCAATTCGAGATTTGTTTGCAATTCAAGACCTCTTTACAACCGTGTGTTCATCGCCCGCTTAAAAAGACGAGCTACACGCGTGGCAATCGTCTGGCTGGCAGTCGAAATTTTCGCACGCCCTAACGAGCCAGAAACCGCTTCAACTGGCACGTCCTTCAGCTCAACCATAACGCGAAACTGTTTTATCGGAGCCTGCGTATTTGAATCACCCGCTTGATCCGGCTCATCAATCGTTGTTTCAAAAATCTCACCAACGATACCGGTAAACGCTTTATCTCGAATTCGATCAAAACGTAATCGAACGGAGCAGCCAGATTCTACAAACGCGATGTCTTGCTCGTCGACCAGCATCGTTATTTTCTTTTTTGCCGGATCACCTATGGTCAACAAATGTTCGCTTGATTTGACCAAACAATCACGGTTGCTCGAATCGTTTAATGAACCCAGCCAAAACTCGGGAGCCGAATCCAATTCGCCATTGACTAAAACCACCCGGTCAGCGGCTGGAATGACGATTCCGTCGCTCAGTGCAACAACCGTCAAACGGGCGGCTTCTTCTTCAAATGCATCCAATCGTTCCGAAAGCGCCGCAACCGTTTTCTTGGCGACTTCGATTTTTGAAGCCAACGTTGAAGCGTCGTCAGCACTGGCATTGCCGCCCAACTGCTCGCTGATCTGATTTCGTGATTCAAGTTGCTTAAGTTCGTTCTTCGCTCGCTCCAGTTCCAATCTATGCTGAATCGTTTTTTGCTGCAGTGACAGATTCTCCAACCGCACGACGTGGTCTCCCGCAGAAACTTGCTGATAGGGCTCGGCAATCGAGACAATCCTTCCGTCGCTCGGTGCAAAGATTGGACTCGATGCGGCCAGTGAGACTTCGAACTCACCGAAAACAGAATGCGGCAACGGAATGAAACAAATAAAAACCAGCAACGCCGCGGCAACAATCAATGAAAACATAGAACGTGCCAAACTTAATTTCGAATTGCCACCGGTTCGTGATTGAGACTGCGCCGCTCCCGTTTTCGCCACTCCGGTTTGCACCATTCGTTTCGCTTGCCCAAAAAACATCGCCATCAAAAGCAATCCAGAAATTCCCATCCCGATTTCGCGAGCGCCCCAACGACTCGCAAAAGTCACAATCCCCCACAGGATAACCCCCATCACAATCCAGCGATAAAGGAACGAAAAAACCGCGTACAGGAAAAGGCCACCGGAAAACGCTTCGCTCTGATCAGTTTGCCAAAACAAACCCGATGTCGCGCGAGTGAGCTGGGTATTGGCTGCAGTACTTAGATTCGGTTTCTCAATCCAATCCGACAGTAAATAATAACCGTCATAACGTAGCAGCGGATTGCCGTTAACCAAAATCGTATTGACCGAACAAAGCAAAACCAAATTGAACAACATTGCGTTTAACAAACCGGGCGGAGTCAGAAACCAAAACACAGCAGCAATCGCGGCCAAACAGATTTCAACATAGATTCCTGCAAACGAAACCATCATCCGCTTCCAACGATCCTTGATCATCCAAGCGTCCGAGACGTTACAGTAAAGTGTCGGAATCAATGCCAACAACATCACACCAATCTCAAAACACTCGCCTCCGTAACGCCGGCACGCCAACGCATGCCCCAACTCATGCAAAATTTTGACAACCGCCATCGTCAGTACGAGCATCAAAATGCCTTGCGTCGAAAGAATCATTTCAATCGCAGGAACGCGCTGAGCCACTGATTCGAAATTGCCTACCAAAAACAACAACACCAATGCAGCGAGGAACATTGCCATGACAATAACGGCTGGATGAAACGCGATTCGCCCGAACCAGTCGAACTCTTTCAAAATCGCAGTTGGATTGATCCCGCGAAAACGGATCGCCAACGGGTTGGCTAGCCATGCATACTTCCTGGAGCTTGAACGGTTATTGGCTTCAAACAGCGAACGGCCATAACCCAGATTTTCAACGACCGCGAGATTATCGTTCACAAGTCGAATTGCGAAAGATTTGACTTGATGAATCGTCAGTGAACGCGAATGGAATTTGTTCTGCCAAGCGGTTAGCACTTCGCCGATCGACCGTTTCCCATCAAACAACATCGCGAGAAAGTACTCGCGCTCGGAAAAAAGAAAATGGCTGAACGAAACGGGATCCTTCACCACCCAAACGCCGGAAAAGCCTTGCTGACGCTGGGTGAATTGCAAATCCTGACGGAGACGCAAGCTCATGCTCGCGTCATTTGCATCACTAGAATTTGAAGCGTCAGTTTTCGCCATCGACCGTTTTCCAATTCCGCTGGCTGCCAATCGCCTTGGCCTGTGAACTCACAGCCCCA
This sequence comes from uncultured Pirellulaceae bacterium, assembly GCA_964478065.1. Taxonomy (GTDB): domain Bacteria; phylum Planctomycetota; class Planctomycetia; order Pirellulales; family Pirellulaceae; genus Mariniblastus. The sequence goes on along the minus strand of CAYZGP010000006.1, from coordinate 25,084 downwards.
TATACCAAAAGGTTTTGCGAAAGTTTGGCACCTAAATAATCAAAAACGAGTTTGGTTAGGCATCCCAATATGGGCTTAAACAAACCATTTCAACCAAACCACTCGCTATTTCATTTCGATGACGATATCGCCACGCAGTCCGGCCGACAAGGCACCATCGGTGTTTGGTATTTCAACCCAAACCTGAACCTGCAGATTTACTGGATTGGCTTCGGGACTAACAAACATCAGCACCCCTTCGACCTGCCAGTCGCCTTTTTTCTCAACCAGCCAAGGCTGTAAGAAGCGAACCTTGACCGGCATGCCATTGCGTATCTTACTTGCTTCTTCGGCCGTCACAAAGCCTTCCATTCGCAGCCGATCCGTACGAACAATTTTACAAACAGGCTGACTTGCTTCGACCCATTCGCCAACGTGCTTGTCGACAGCGACCACCATTCCAGTCATTGGCGCTTTGATTTGCACTTTTTCCAATTCAACCTGAGCCGCTTTGATATCGTTGGAAGTCAAATTGGTCCGAAAGGCCGCGACTTCCAAATCTCTTTTCGCCTGTTCAAGTTTTAACTTCGCCCGATCGCGTTCAAGCTGTTGCTTTTCCAGCCTCGCCGCCGGGACAGAATTTGGAACGCGCGCGTTAGCCTGTTGGCTTCGTCTCAAATCAGAGATCGCGACGTCAAAAGACTTTTTTGAATACTCCAAATCAACGCGACTCTCGGCAAGTTTTTTTGCAAGCTCATGTTCAAACCGTGCGCGTTCCAGTTTCAGTTCCAGTGAATCCGATTTGATTCGGGCAATCGTCTCGCCCTCGCGTACGACCTGGCCTTCCTTTACCACTTTGATCAACTCGCCAGATTGCTCTGCGGGAACTTGGGCCGTCTCTAACAATTTGACAAGCGCTTTTTCAATCAAGATTGATTTGGATTGAGCTTGAGCTTCCACGTGCACACAGCCAACGACCAACAACGCAAAAACGATTCGTGAGTGTCCAATCAGGTTCAGGAGCGAGTTCATTTGAGTCACTTTCCGAGTGCTTTTATTGGATTGAGAAGGTTTGTTTATCCAGAAAGTAGTCCGAGGATATCATGGGAAATCGACAGTTGACGGGTGTGAAGAAACAATTAAGCCCGCCAAACGACTAAAAGAATTATCAATTAGACAGAATTATTATCTAATCGTTTCGTAAAATCTTACTCAATCGTAAAATTTTAACTCTGATCACAACTGGCAAAACGCCATTCTTTTGGGGTTATCGGATCGCATTGATTCAATTCTTTTGAGGTTCCGATCTGTAATTTAGGAGATTAGACCAAAGCAGGTTCCGAAGCCTTGTACGGTCAAATCAGCCTTTCGCCCACTTGGTTCGAATCGTAGTTCATGAATTTCCTTAAAAGCAAAACAAAAGTCTGCTGCAAGCAAAATGCGGCCAGCGAACCGATCGCCAACATCGGTTACACAAGGCTTGAGCCGCGCCAAGTCTTGAGCGCGAGTTTTGTCTTTGGAGCAGGAAGCGTTCTGCTGGATGGATTTGACGCCGGGCAAGATTTTTCGTTTGGACAACAAAACGCGATCGTTAACGGAGCGTCGCAAGACGCCTATATCTTCACGGTCGACTCTGGCAGTTTTACAGGCAACGCAACTGACCCATTGGTTGAACTTGAAAGCGTCAACGGCGGGATAGACAATCGGCTGGAAATCGCGACTTCGTTTTTCGGAAGTCCGCTTGATGCCAATTTTGCCTTTGACGGATTGATTGCTGGTTCAGCAACGGACCAAGTCAGCATCACACAATTCACGCCAACGTTTACTTTCGAAACTCTCCACCTTGAAAACTTCACCAACGTAGATCAGTCGCTTGAGCTTAACACGATCGGCGATGTGACAACCGGTGATTTAACGGTTGCCGATTCCAACCCCAACGACAACATCAACCCGGCCGTTGACATTCGGATCGCAACGACAGGCACGATTGAAATCGAAGACAACACGTCGTTGGTCAATGAAGTCAACAATCCCAACAGTGGAATTTCTATTCGAGCAAACGGCACCGGAAACGATGTCTTTGTGTCGGGAGCAATTCAAACATCAGTCGGTGAAATTGACGTGCTCGCGGAAGACGAACTTCGGATGCGAACCTCCGGCAGCACCATAGATGCCGGCACAGGAAGAGTTACACTCACTTCACTCAGTGGTGATGTTTTCATCGGAGCGGTCACTTCACAAGCCACTGGCGATGCGATTTCAATTGATTCGGCTGGCGGCATTTTTGACAACTCAAACAATGAGTCTTCAAACTTGTCCGCAGCGAACGGAAGAATCGTTCTCAATAGCGGATCCAACATCGGTCTCGCGGGCGACAGCGACATTGACATCCAATCGCAATTCGTTGCATTCAATACACCGGGTGTTGTGGCATTGTCGGATCTCGCTGCAGGACTGAACATCGACGTTTCTTCAACTGCCGGAAGTGGCTTCGTTCAAGCCGCGGGCGACTTAAGAATCAGTGCGAACGTGAGTTTTAACGGTGCGATGGATTTCACCGCAACGAACGATCTCATTATTCAAAACAATGTATTCGTTACTCAAAACGCAAACGCGCCGGTGGCGTTTACAGGCGTCAATTTTCAAATGGAAGACGGCTCGGCGATCAATTCAGCGGGACAAGTCATCGTTGAAGCGAGTTCGAACGTATTGCTTTCAGAGATAGATTCCGCAGCCGCCAATGATGCAATCGTTATCAATGCGGGTGGCGACATCATTGATAACACGGCTGCCGAAAGTGCGAACCTTTCTGCGGCTGGGCGGATTGTTCTTAGTGGCGCAAGCATTGGATCTACCGGCATAGCCGACATCGATATTGAGTCGCGGCTTCTTCAATTCAATTCGCCAGGCGAAGTTGTTTTGTCCGATCTCGCCGCTGGCGTAAGTATTGACCAATCCTCTTCTGCGAATCGAGCCTCCATTGATTCCAATGGCGCGCTGGTCGTTAGCGCAGATGTTAGCTTGAATGAATCTTCGACGTTTACGGCTAACAATTCCAGCAACGTAAATGATGACATTCGAATCGAAAACGGTGCTGTGATTGGACTGAATTCAAACGTTGATTCCGTTTTGACTTTGACCGCTGGCGACGACATCATTTTTGACTCCGGCCAGATCATCACGTCTGGGACCGGGATTCACCTTGTGGCTTTGACCGCCGACAACGAAAGCAACATTGATACTGACCGGGGCTCGATCACGACAACAGCAGGCTCATTAGAATCGATCATCACCAATGATTTGATGGTCAGCGCATTCGATGGAATTGGAGATTCTTCCGACGGCATCAACGCGGCTGAGCCATTGCGGATCAATGTGAACCGGTTAACGGCTTTCACATCTGGATCGGGCGATATCCAAATCGCCGAATCGAATTCAATCGAACTGGTCGAAGTTCAAACCACTGACGGTGCGATTTCGGTGACCGCGAATGACGACATCCTGGCCACCAGTGTCATTTCCGGCGAAACTGAATCGACAGAAGACAGTACAGATGACGTAAGTTTGACTTCGACCAACGGATCAATCAATTTGCAGCAAATCCTGGTTGCGGACGACCTTTCCGTCCAAGCCGCCAATGGAAATATTTTTGATGGCACTGGTTCCCTGATCGATGTCGATGGCGACGCCTTGTTCGTTGCGGATGAATTAATTCAACTCGCCAATAACAGCTCCGATTTTATTCAAGTCATTGGTAACGCGACTTTTGAAGCGGAACAAGTGCTCTTGGGGATCGACGATACGGGTGATAACGCAGGAGCGAACACTTTCTTTGGCTCGATTACGATCGACGTTGATCAACTCGTGCTAATCGAAAACGATGCGATCGAATTTTCCGGTGTCAACAGCTTCACGGATCTCTTCGTTTTCACAAACCAGTCCATCTCCAATGCAGCAGATACGATTCTATCGGTTGATGGCCATACCCAGCTCAATGCCGGAGTCGACATCGTATTGGGCAACCAAGCCAATGACTCATTCAGTTTTGGAAGCATCGGAGTCGTTGCACCCGACGCGCATATTGAACTTGATTCATCAGTCGTGATCGACGCGAGCGTCCCGGATCAAGACATCGCAAATTTTGGTCGGAACGCCAGCCAAGGAACAGAAGTTTCCGGCACACTTTTCCTGACTTCGACGGGCTCCATCGAACAAAGCTCAGGCAGTTTGAATGTTGCCAACCTTGGCTTGCAATCCGATGAGTTCGTACATCTATCCAGCGTTTCTGAACTTAATAACACCGTCGCGATCTCCGCGGGAACATCCGGTGCACTCACCAACGTCAACGCAATCCAGACGCTCCAGTCGCTTGCTGATTTGGAAAACAGCGAAGTCAACGCGGCGTTGGGTCAGTCAATTTCAATCCATCACGCGGGCACATTAAATGTGACGACCGTGACTTCACACTTTGACACCAGCCAAATTGACGGGCTTCAAACTTCTGATGGAAGTATTTTTGCGACTTCGGTTGAAAACATTTCCATCCAAGAAAACATCACCGCGCGTTCGCCTACCGCCGATCCACAGGCAACGATCTATTCTGCCGCCGGTGACGTCAACAATCCTGGTGTTTTATTCGAAGGCGGTGAAATCGAAGTCATTGGGAACACCAACGCAGGGATCGTGAACGCCAATCAAACATTCGCGAATTTTTTCGGCGACGATGGTTTTGTGATTCGAGGTACCACAGAAATTCTGGTGCTTAACACCGACGGTAGCGCCGACCAACAAATCGTTTTGGATATCGGAAATGTGGGCGAAACTGGCTATCGAGTTGGCATCGTGTGGGACGGAGAAAATCAGCCCGGCAGTCCCGTCGAAAACATCAATACGTTTGTTCCAAATCCAGACGTTGCGTCAGAAGCTTTTGAAGATGAAATTGTTCAAAACAACACGACGACCCTCCATCCGTTTTCAGGGGTGGGCGGTGAACGTGTTACACTTCAAAAGATCGAGAGCTACACCGCAGAAGCAGTTATTTTGCATCAAGAATCTCCCAACGTTTTCTCAACCGTTACCGTTCGCAATGATCAAGATATTAACTTGTTTGCGGGAGCACTGCGGTCCGTATCCAATGCGTTGAACGAAACAGAACAGACGTTGCGAGCCGAGTTTGATCAGCCAAGAAGAGAAGCCCCTAACCTGCCGAAGATCACTCCGATCAACCCGATTGAAATCAAGACGATTGCGGAATTGCCAATTTCTTCATCCGCACCAGAATCATCCAGCACGCTGACGTTCGATCGCGACGTTCAAACTTTTGAAACAGGCGATTTGAAATGGGTCCAAGTCACGATTGAGCTTGAAGACCTGGAAGAATTCGGCGACGAAGTTCGAATCAAAGACCCAACTAAAGTCTTTGCCAAATCCGACGGTGCTGAAATCGTGGACCTTGATGATGAAATCGGCGAAAACGAAGTCGAAAAAATCATTGAGGACATTGAAAAAAATGAAAAAGCCGAATCAGGCTATTGGTACAAAGTCTTCAAAGATTATCAAAACCGCGACGACGAGTTATTCTTTTACCATTTCAAAACCGGCGACTCACAAATCCAATCCGATCAAGCGGATGATAGCCAACTGAATCCTGAAGCCTCAGATTTGGACACAACTGACACTGACCAATCGCCCGGGAATGAGCTAGAGGAAATCGAGCGTAAATTCGTCCCGCCCGAACGTCCGGGTTCAGATTTCGAACCAATCCCTGAAACCTCCGAATCAGAATCCGATTCAAACTCTACGTCGTTTTCACCCCAAACATTGTCCGCGACAGGATTAATGGCAGCGAGTTTGCTAATCCAAAAAACAAATTCTGCCAAGAAAAAAGACGACAGTGCTGCAACTCAGCCCGACTGCAAAAAATCCGAGCTAACTTCATCTCGATCAAAACAATCCCAGCCAAAATTTAGCCGACTGGACCGGATCAAGCGTAGAATTCAAAACGCGATTCGTGGACGCGACAATTAAAACTGACTTTAACACCGACCGACGAAGCTACCCAACCCAGAATTTAGAATCCAATGAACTCAATTAACTGTATCCACTGTGGGAAAGCGATTGCGACGGATGAAATTCCTGCGCAGTGCCCCCATTGCGATCAGGATTTGAGCAAACTTGCGGCAAGTGTGCTGGCTACGATTAAGCCTGGCCAACCATCAACAGGAAAACCAAAATACAAAATCACCGAGCAGCATTCTCTTACCGATCCGATGGCAACGCTGGAGTCCCCGCAAGAGGCCGAGGCCAGACTACGGCGGTCCCTTAAGGCCAAAGAATCAGGTCAAGAGCCTGGGACGCCTGTTGAGACCAAGCCAGAAAGTCCGTTGAGCGACCCTCATTCGGTCACCTTAAAACAGCCCGCGAACGAGAAAGCTGATTTCAGGAATGACAGCGATCACAAAACGATCCAGACACCGGAATCGGAAAAAAAGCCAACGCTCAACACGCCTGAAGAAAACCGTCGAGCCGCCGAGAATTACTCGCTTGGTCTGAAAACTGTCATTCCGCCACGCACTGTATCCCGTGCAGATTTGCCTGGAGAACTTCAGGACTACAAAGTTGAAGACTGGCTTGGATCTGGCGCATTCGGCGTTGTGTTTCGAGCCATTCAAGTTCCGCTGGATCGCTCCGTTGCCGTCAAAGTTCTACAAAATGACAAAGACGAATCGGAGGCACGGAACTTAAAACTAAAGAACGAGTTTCTTCGTGAAGCACAATTTACGGGGAAACTTGAGCACCCCAACATTGTTCCTATTCACGACATCGGTGTCACGACAGACACAAGCGGCATTGTAAGTCCGTTTTATGCGATGAAAGAGATTCGTGGCGAATCGTGGCTCCAATCGATTCGATCCAAGACCCGGCGCGAAAACGTCCAGATTTTTAAACAAGTCGCTAACGCAATTGCGTTTGCCCATAGCAAACAACTGCTCCATAACGACCTCAAACCTGATAACGTCATGTTGGGTGAGTTCGGTGAGGTGCTTGTCGTCGATTGGGGCCAAGCAATTGATCTTTCTGACGCTGAAACAATGCGCCCCGGAGGAACACCTGCTTACATTTCGCCCGAGATGGCGAATTATTGGTGCGACATCCATTTGGACGGATTGAGACAATCCACATCGATGCCAAAAGTCGGTATCCAATCCGATATCTATTTGCTTGGTGCACTCCTCTTTGAAGTCGTCGTTGGCGCACCGCCACATTGCAACACGCCAAACGAGCCACCGTACGAGGTGATTCGCCGCGCCAGTGAAAATGAGTTGATCGCTCACGATAACTATGTCAATGACGAATTGATGCACATCGCGCTATGTGCACTTCGACACGGCGATCAAGAATTCAAAACGGTCGAGGAATTGCTTGCGGCGGTCAACGAATACGAAGCTCGCAAACTTAGTATTGAGCTACGGCAACGCGCCGACCACATACTTACTTTGGCCAAACAATCGTCAGACTATGACGGTTTTCAGCGAGCAAAATTTGGCTATGAGGAGTCGCTCGAAAAGTGGCAAGGCAACGCGATTGCCAAACGCGGTTTGCGAGATGCCAAAGTCAGTTGTGCCGAACTCTCTCTGAAGGACCAAAACTTTGACCTCGGTATCGGGATGCTTGATAACCCGGAATCGGATTCAGAATTAGCACTTAAGAAAAAGCTCGTTGAAGGAAAAAAGAAACGTGATCGGCGAAAGAAATTAGTAGGCTGGCTCGCCATCGGCTTGGCTTCTTCGATTTTGCTTGGCATCGTTGTTAATGCCTACATGATTAATGAAAATAACAAATCAGTAAAACGCCGCGACCTGGCGCTGCTGGAAAAAGACGAAGCACTGGCGGAAAAGCAGGAAATCGAAGCGAGCATTGCTCCACTTCGACAAGAGGTAACAGAAAAAACCGCGGAGCTTGCCAGCACGCAGAAACAGATCTCCACTCAAGCCGATCAGATCAAGCAAAACACAGAGCAAATTGCGGCGTTCCCGGCAAAACTTGAAGCAGAGCAAGAAAAATACAACCTTCAATTGAAAACGCAACAAGAACAATTTGCTCTCAAAGCTGAGCGAGATAAAAAGACACTCGAAGACAACCTTTCAAAACAACTG
>CAYZGP010000006.1:0-16849 GCA_964478065.1 uncultured Pirellulaceae bacterium | reverse complement strand
GCCGTAAAACTCAAATCAGAAAAAGAGCTCGCGGCTGAACAAGAGAAACTCGTACAGGCCAAAGCAAGTTTTGCCCAAGAAGAAAAAGTACTTACCACACGGCTTGAAGACCTTAGCGAGTCCTCCAAATTGCTTCGCTACAAAGGCAGCCTGACAACGGTGGCCCAGCGTGTCCAAGCGGGAGACTACCGAGAATCGCGTAAGCTACTCGACGAGTTCGAAGACAAAACGACTTGGGAATGGTCTCGCCTAAACCAACTGAGTCACCGCGAAGTCGAAGCGATTTACCCAACTGAAGACCTTATCCAATTCAATGCTTCACAGAACGGCAAACGTTTTGCTTTGGTGTTCGAAGATCGGGTCGAAATTCGCGACACAAATCAATTCAACACCGTCGCATTATCAGTGCCTGTCGTTGGGGCCTCTGCAATTGCGTTCTCCCCCGATGGACAGAAACTAGCAATCGGGAAACCGGGCGACTCATTTCGCGATCCGGGAAAGATCTGGATTTTCGACATTTCGAACCCCGCGTCGCCCACCCAAGATCGAATCTTGAACGCACAAAGTCGACTCATTTCTTCGATTGAATTTAGTCCCGACGCGAGTCGTCTGCTGTCCGTTGGAACACCGTCAAAAGCGCGTCAAAGCACTTCGAAAGGTCTCGATGAACCGCTGATGGTGTGGGACGAAAACTGGAAACGAATTGATGTTAGTTTGATCGTAAACGCAGGAAAACGACCCAACTTTTCCCAAGCGACTTTTTCAGCTGACGGTCGTCACATTCTCACGACCAATCCTTCAGGAATTCCGCAATCGCAGCTTGCCCATGTGTTTCGTGAATCCAACGGCACGTTCCGATGGCAGTCAACTTCGCCGATCAGTGGCATCAACGCAGCCGTTTTCGAAGACGACGCTGCCACCGAAATTGTCGGGTGCATTCGCGAGCCACGTTCGGGAACTTTTTCGCTGGCGATGTGGTCCGCCTCTCAATCGAAATCGACATCGTTCCGGCAAGCCGGTTCTAAAGCCGCATTTAAAAGAGCCCGCCTTGTCGCTCAGTTGGAACAAAAAGTTTTGGCGATTCGCAAATCAGGCAAATGGCTGGTCACGTCTGGCCAAGACAAAGCGATTACGCTTTGGGACTGGCAAACGAAAACGCCATTCAATTATCGAGGCCACTCGCGCAATGTCGATGCCAATGCGATTATGGCAGGTGAGACGAAAGACGAAGTCGTTTTGATTTCGGCGACGTCAGGCTCGCAACCCGAGATCCTCAAAACGGACCTATCTACGTTTCGAGACAACATTCAAAAGAAAACCGCATCGCAAGTCGTTGGGACGGACGAACCATCTCTGTCTTCTTTGCACTCGGCGATCGAAGAAAACGGATTGCTTACGGCATGTGGAAACGACCTTGGCCAAGCCGCGATTGAACGCAATGGAGGCCGAATTCAATGGGACGTCTCGGCTTGGAAAGAGCACGTTTTAACCGATCGGTTCTTGCTTGCTCAATCTCGCGACGACTATTTCTACAAGTACAACCGCACGACCGGCAATCTCGAATCCGTTTTAACGAAGCTTCGAGCGAGTGCGAAAATCGTAAAATTCGAAGCCTCATCTGACGGCCAAACGGCATTGGTTATTTACAACGATGGCAAACCAGAATTTCAAATCTGGGACCTTTCAACGCAAACGAAAACGCGAACGATTGACTACGGGAAAGAGAATGTTTTTGGGACGGGAACTGACAAAGAGCTTTTGACATTTAAGCTTTCTCCAAACGGACGCTGGGTCGTGGCTGGCAAAGTCGGCGTGTTTGTATGGTCAACGCAAACGGGTGAGCGACAGACTCTAAACCAATCTCAATCACAATTAGCTCGAAACGCCGTGAGTGCAATCAACTTCCTCGGTGCCGATGACAAATTCATTGCCAGCTGGAAAGACCGAGTCGACCTGTATGACTTGTCGTCCGCTTCAGCTCCTCGTCGGTTCAACACCAGCAAAATTTCGTATAGCAAAAACGAACCCAATATACTGGATGCCCGAACCGTCGGCGGTAGAACGTTGATCCTTGCCCGTGCCACTCAATCAGCCGGTTCCCGAGGCGGCATCGTTTTAGTCGAACTTGAATCCAACACGACGCTTGCCAATTTTGAGTCCGCCCGATTCGCAAGCTTCAGCCGGGCAAACTTAAACGATGTCGTTGTCGTGAACAAACCCGGCAGCGAAAATCTTATTGAAAGATGGAGCAGGTCATCAGGCAATACGCAGCCTATTTCTTTGTCAGGGTTGGACGGAATCGGCGGAGAAGACTCACTGAGCGGACCGTTTCGTGCAATCAACCGGGCTTTTGAATCAGTCAATGGCGAGTTGATTTTGCAATCGTCAACCAAAGGGCAACGTGGTTCGATTGCGAGAGACTGGAATACGGTAAGTGTAAACCCCAGCGACGCCAACTTCGTTTCAGCGCTTCGCGTGATCGCAAAACCCAAAGTCGATTTTTGCGGAGTTGCAAACAATCGTGCTGTGACACTTGAAAGCGGAACAATCCGTTTTTGGAATTTGGCAAACAGATCAGTTCAGCCGGATGGAGTCACGCCAGGCTACTACCGTTCGTGTAGTCTTTGGCATGACGGTACGATTTTGATGGCTGTACCCAAAATTGGAAATGAAGTTGTGGGGATCGATTCTCAATCTGGAGCAATCAAATTTCGGCTTACTACTGCCGACTCCCCAGTGAAAGCCGTTTTTGCTCATGCATCGAATCGAATAGCCATTGGAAATTCAAAAGGACAAGTTGAATTCTGGAACGTGGAGGCGGGAGAGCCGGTCAAGTCAAACGAATTAATTTCGATTTCAGACAGTAAGATCAACGACATCTCATTTTCCGAAACGGGAAACTCATTGGTGATCGTTTCAGACCATGGATCGGCTTACGTATCCCATCGGATTGATTCTGGCTGGGGCCGACCGATTAAATTTACTCCAATCGACGAACAGCGAATCGTCGCATCCGACATTTCGAAGAACGGAAGACGGATTGTGACAGGAACGGAATCGGGTCGGCTAACGATTTGGAATTCGGAAACCTCCTCGGAAGCAACAGCCGACGGTTCGATCGCCCAAACACCTGAACAAGATTCTGAACGCGAGTTGCTAACCCTTTCCAACCAACATCAATCCCCAGTCCGATTTGCAAAGTTCTTGACCAACGCAAAAGGCGAAACTCAAATTGTGTCGGCTGAGTCTCAATCCGGTGAGAATCAGTTTTTGATTTGGAACGTCTCGCCTGCGAACTGAGCGTTTTGGCTTTCTATGGCAAAGTCAAATCTACATGATCGCGCTTGCCGCTTTACCTTTCTCTTGGCTTCTGTGACTCTCGCCAGGCCGATAGCCTGCAGTCCAAGGCGCGTAATCTTTTGCGCGAAAATTCATTCCATATCACAACAGCGAGTTCCCGATAAAGCCAATCATTTGTTAGACTAGTGAGTATGAATCACAAACTAACCATTCTCTTGCTCGTAGCTTGTTCACTTTCAATTTTTGCTAAAACGTCGGCAGCGAAAGCTTTCAACGACGATGCACCCAACATTCTGTTTATCTTTTCCGATGATCATGCATTGAATTCGATCTCGGCGTACGGCGGCCCGTTGGCTGAAGTTGCCCCGACACCGAACATTGATCGAATCGCAAGAGAAGGCGCTTTGTTTCGCAATTCGTTTTGTGCAAACTCAATTTGCGGCCCTTCGCGAGCTTGTATTTTGACTGGAAAGCACAGTCACAAAAATGGGTTCATGCGAAACTCAAGAAAAGGGTTTGATCAAACACAGTGGATTTTCCCAAAAACGTTACAGAGCGCCGGGTACCAAACTGCCGTGATTGGAAAATGGCATCTTAACTCCAATCCAGTCGCATTCGATCACTGGGAAGTCTTGCCCGGACAAGGCAACTATTACAATCCTGAATTCATCCAAATGGATGGCTCCAAAAAGAGATTCGAAGGATATGCGACGGACCTAACGACAGACAAAGCAATCGCGTGGTTGGACGGGCGAAAAAAAGACAAGCCGTTCATGTTGATGTGCCAACACAAAGCGCCACACCGAACCTTTGCTCCTGCAATTCGACATCTCGGCGCACTTGATGGAGTCGATATTCCAGAACCAAAAACACTTTTTGATGACTATGCGAATCGCTCAAGCACGTTGGCTGCAAATGAGATGGAACTTGATCGTCATATGACGTGGGCGTATGACTTGAAAATCCGAAAAGAAGAAAGGCAAGGAATTGAGCTGCCGGAGTTTCGCGAATACGGGACGCCCGAATATCGCCGCATGAACGATTCGCAAAAGCAAAAATGGGACGCACACTTTGCTCCCAAAAATCGCAAGTTCGTTGAAGCTTTCAAAGCCGGCAAGATCGATTCGAAACAGCTCGTCAGTTGGAAGTACCAACGTTACATCCGAAACTACCTCGAAACAGTCAAAGCCGTAGACGACAGTGTAGGGCGGTTGTTGAAGTACTTGGATGACAACGGTTTGGCTGAGAATACCGTCGTGATCTACTCGTCTGACCAAGGATTCTATCTTGGCGAACACGGCTGGTTTGACAAACGCTGGATGTTCGAAGAATCATTCAAAATGCCGTTTGTGATTCGGTGGCCTGGAAAAGTAAAACCTGGTTCCAGACCTGAAGCGCTTATTCAAAACATCGATTACGCCCCTACGTTCTTGGAGATCGCAAAACAATCGGTGCCCGATGAAGTGCAGGGCACGTCGTTGATGCCAGTACTTCTGGACGAAACAAAGGAAGTTCGCGAATCGCTTTATTACGCCTACTACGAATTAGGCGAACATGCGGTGCCGCAACATTTTGGCGTGCGAACTAAAACGCAAAAGTTGTTTTACTTGCCCAAAACCGACGAGTGGCAGATGTTCGATTTGGAAAGCGATCCAGACGAAATGGTAAACGTATTTGGCGATTCCAAGTACGCCGAAGCCCAAGCCGAATTAATGACTGAGTATCACCGACTGCGTAAACATTTCGAAGCCCCTGAGTACGACTTCAAATAGCTCACCAGACGAAACGTCGTTTTATCGCGTCTGACATTTCGCGAGTCCAAACAAACCAAAACGAACGTTTGCCGCAGTAGACATCGCCTGCCACCGTGGCTCCCTGACGCTTTGCCTTTAGCTCATCGGGCACGTTACATTTCACCAGCGTAACGGCTCCCAGCTCAGCGTCTTGAGAGGCGGATTGGGCGATTTCAACAATTGGCACTCGGTACTTTTTGCCGGGATTTGACTCAAGAAAAAACTCCAGCTCAACAGGTTGGTCGCTGGCTTTTGCGGCATCCAATAGATACCCAATTCGGCGTTCAGGCACACGAAAAACCAAGTTCCAATCGCCGTTCAGAAAAGCCACCTTCAACATTGGATCGCCCCAGCGAACGGGCTTGTTTGCCAGATTCTGTTTGACTTGCCAAGTGATCACTTGACCATCGATGGGGCATACGATCGAAAGCTTTTCCCGTTCGGCTCGCAGGAATTTTTCTTTTTCGACCAATGACGCTTTTTGAAAATCAAGATCGGAAATCTCACTTGCGATCTGAGCGGCAACGTTGGGATCCGCGTTGGCACCGGAGACTTGATTGAGCGCAATCCGTTTTGAATCCTTTAGTTGGTCAATTTTTTGAATGTCGCTAAACGCCTTTTCTATTTCCAGGTCGAGATCGGCAGAGCGAATTTGAATCAACGGTTGATTGACGGTGACTTGATCTCCGTGGTCGACAAACACAGTCTCGACGACTCCATCGTAAGGCGAAAAAATATTCCGCTGGACAACAGGACGAAGCTCACCCCCAATTCGAACCTTAAAATCAGTCTTTAACAACATCGAAGCGATCACGGCCAAGCCAACCAACCCAACGATCGCCCCCATTCGTGAAAGGTTCGCAAAACGAGTAAGCCTGCCCAGCCCAGCAAGCGGTCGTCTAAACGGAATCGCATCGTGTTGTTCTGCGTTTCGCAGTGCCGCTTCGGCATGCGGAATGACAAACGAAATTGAGCGGGCAAAATGAAAGCGGTCGATTTCACTGGTTGACTCAGCCAACAAATACCCCGTTAGCCGACGTTTTGTATTCGCGTTGGATGCGCCAGAGAGGATTGGAACCGCGAACACAAACGGAAGCCCCGTTTTGGCGATAAAGTTTTCCAAAAGCGTTGCCAGGTTTGAATCGCCCGGTGGTTGATCTGAAAAAACGGACTGACGTTTACGACTGGCTCGAGCTATCAAGCTCTTCATCTGGCGGACCAACTCTGAACGCCGCTCAACATTTGCAACAGAAGAAACGGCCAACAATCTTGGGCTGCCGTGATTGACCGAAAACACTGAAACCCGTTCGCAACGAAGTAAAGCCCGCGCGTCGTTGGCCAGATGATGTCCGACTTCGACGGAATCCAGGCTGCGATGTGCATTGACTGAAAATCGAAAAACTTCTTCAGCAAAATTTTCTTTCGACGATGCCGCTTTTTGATTTTGCTCTCGGACGAATTCGCCCACAATTTCAGCCACACCCTCAATGACGTCTTTCTGAACAGACGTCGCCTTGGTTTGATTGAAACGAACAACCAACCAGCCCCAAAGCGATTGTGAAACTTCGATAGGAGTGACGACCAACTCGGGATGGTCGATGGCTTCAACCCAATGACCAGTTTTTGATTGAGATTGCCCCTGCAACTCTAAAAGCTCTTTGCGAGATTCCGCGTCGCCATGAATCAACAACACTGAATCGTCTGGTCCACTTGCGAGAATGGAATTCCATTTCGAACTGACGATGGTCTCGAGGACTTGCTCAGTTTTGGAAAAGAAAGTTTCTGGCGCCACCTTTGAATCGGTGGCTTGATCGGCCAGCCCGTTGATCAACGAATCGAAAACCGCTAGCTGCTCTTTTGATTCGTTGTTGTGCATGCAATCATTTCGGAGGGTAGAAAATAGTCTGCGTAACCTACGGACCTCGCCCAAGCTGACAACGCAGATCCTACTCAGTAGTTATTTTCGGACGTTTTAAACTGATCCGATCAACGGGAATATGTTTCCCAACCGATAAAAATTACCAGTAGATGCGCCGCGCGCGAAGTGCGCGCGGTCTCAGTTTTTTTGTCGGACAACGAAGCGTTATGCAGCGTCGATTCATAATTTTCGCTTTGACACTGGCCATTATGGTCGGTTGTAAGTTTAGCGGAAACGATCGCGCGCGTTTGAACTTCTCAAATGCTTTGGAAGTCGAGACTGAAATCGATTTGGATCTTGGACCATCGGCAGATCCCGATTTAAGCCCGTCGAAGCCAAGTATCGGGGCGACCGAATCATTCGAGGCTTTTGACACTGGTCCGCTGGAAGAATTCAATTTTTCACAACCCGGAAACTATCGCCGACTAACGCTTGAAGAATGTATCCGCTTAGCGCTTCAAGATTCGCCAGTGATCCGGGAGTTGGGCGGACTAATTTTACGAGCTCCGGATACGATCTCGACTGACAATGATCCTTCACTGGCCTACATTGATCCACGATTCGGCGAAGAGGCTGCACTGAGTGCCTTTGATGCCAACTTGAACAGTCAACTTTTGTTTCAGAAAAACGACCGGCTATTCAACAACCAATTCGTTGGAGACGAAGGCGCGTTCCAACAGGACTTGGCGAACTTCACGACCGGAATTTCGAAACTGGCTTCAACAGGTGGTTCGTTTGAATTCAACCATGTCATCGACTACGAACTAAACAACTCGCCGTCGAATCGTTTCAACGGCACCCGAGAAACAAGCTTTTCCTATGACACGTTTCTGGAAGCAGGTTTTCGACAGCCGCTTTTCCAAGGAGCAGGTTCCACTTTTAACCGCATCGCCGGCCCCAACAATGCTCCTGGCGTCTACAACGGCGTCCTGATCGCACGCGCCAATACTGACATTGCGCTGGCTGATTTTGAAACACGCATTCGTGATTTGGTTAGTGACGTCGAGAATGCTTATTGGGATTTGTTTTTTGCTTATCGTGATCTGGAAGCCAAAATCGAAGCCCGTAACGGCGCGTACGACATTTGGCAAAACGTAGAAGCCAATAAGGGCGAAAAAAGTGCTGCCGTCATCGGTCAGGCCAAAGAGCAATATTACCGCTTTGCCTCCGATGTCGAAGACGCGATTCATGGCCGGCTCAACGATGGCACCAGGACCAACAACGGAAGTTCGGCCGGTACGTTTCGTCGCAGCGGGGGAGTGCGAACGTCGGAACGGCGCTTGAGATTGATCACCGGCATGAAGCTTAACGACAGCCAATTGGTTGTGCCTGCTGACACTCCGATCGATGCAGCATCTTTGTTCGACTGGCACCAATCTCGTGACAATGCATTGTCCCTGCGAACAGAACTTCGACGACAACGTTGGAATGTCAAGCGTCGTGAACTGGAATTATTGGCCAGCAAAAACAGCTTACTGCCTCGACTAGATTTGTTGGGCAGATATCGCGTCAGAGGATTCGGGCATGACCTGTTTGGTGATGGAAACGAATTGATCCAAGACAGCACACTGGAACAACAGCTTGATTCTAGCGCATACGGCACGTTGGCAAGTGGCAATTTGCAAGAATGGGAATTGGGTTTGGACTTAAGCGTCCCACTCGGATTCCGCCAGCAACATGCGGCAACGCGACACGCGGAATTAAACCTTTCGCGTGAGCAATCGATCTTAAAAGAACAAGAACGCCAAGTGATTTTTGGTTTAAGCAATGCGATGGGCGAGTTGGTTCGTACGACCAAAGTTCGAAACGCGAATTTGAATCGACTCAGAGCAGCACAAGAACAATTTGAAGCGATTCAGAATATCTGGCGTGAACAGGACACAACCATTGACTTGGTTTTGGAAGCACAACGTCGAGTTATCGAAGCGAAATTGCAGTACTTCCAAATCCAGGTGGAATACATGCTCGCGTTGAAGGGCGTCCATTTTGAAGAAGGAACTCTGTTCGCCTACCACAACATTTCACTAACCGAATCCAAGGCTACAAGTTTGGCCGAGCGACAGGCCTTCAAGAGATCTCGCCATGCGTCTCGACCGCTTAATTACTGGATCCCCGGATTGAAACTCAGTGACGGCCCAGCTCCAACAGGTGAATCACCTGTTGTAAACCAGACGATTTCAAACAGTCCCTTGATGCCGAGTCAAATTGATGTGCCCGAACAAATTGTAGTGCCGGATCAGAACTTGGCCCCAACCGAATCTTTCATTGTGCCAATCACTCAAATCGATTCTTCGCCACCTGGATGGGAACAACCGGCATTAAACTCACCGCTCACTGCTCCAATGAGTGCTGCGTCGGAACCTGAAATCGTAAGTGCTCCTGACAAACCAGCGCGAGTCAATTTGGTAACCTCGACATCCAACTCGCCATCCAGTGAGCCGTCTACCGAAGGATGGCAACGATTAGGTCCTCCAGTTGAACGGACCAACCAACAGGCAAACAAATCGCAAAACGTGACTCTGCGCCCAGTGAAATTACGCCCGAAAAACACGAAACTGGAACCTTTGAGTTCTGCCAAAGTCGGCACGCCAACGATAAACCTTAGCGACGACATGAGTGCAAATCAGCAAGCAACTTTTGACAGCACTTCCGCAACCGGTTCCGTTTCATCCGAAAATTTCAAAGACAACAGCTTCGTTGAACCACCATTGTCGGCTCGACGATAGTTACCAACAGCCCTGCGACTCTAACCATTGCGTAATTCTTACGGACAAAGCGAATGGTCTTGGCTGGGCTAAATTCCAGACGTCGAATTAAGTCGTAGGTTGGTATATCTTCAGCGAGACGTCCCTTGGAAACGCGATGTTACGACATTGGAATACTTCAAAATTGATTCTTGTCCTCGCAATTGCGGGTTTGCTCATTTCCTGTTTCGGCGAATCGACATTACTGGCGCAAGAGAATGCCGGCGTGAGCGTCTCTTTTTCTGATGCTTCTAACAAATCCGTACGTGTAACTTTTTCTGACGACCAATCCGCCAAATCTAATTCCAAACTCAACCAGGTTCGACCGACGGCCTACCAAGACAGCGATTTTGAGCCAAAGCAAACCGATCAAACGCCCAGCCCATCCACCCCAGAAAAAACTGAGCCGCCAAGCCCTGACACAGATGCAGAAAATGGCTTGGAATCTGATGACTCCAACTCCGCTCGTTCCCGACAGCTTAAATCGGATGAACCCACTGCGCCACCAACCTTTGATCTTCGCGATGATTCGGAAGAAGAAATCGACGACGAACCAGCAGCCGACAAGGCCTCAGAAGCAACCAACGATTCATACCAACTGCCGACGTTGGGCGACGTCAACTCTCCGATTCCACAAATCGCATTGATGGGAATCACTCAATCGGATCCCAGCGGATTGCTCTCTAACGACGGACTTCAAAGCCAAAGCAATGGCCTGGTTAATCAATCCACAACATACTCGTCGCTCAAATTTGCACCGAATCAGCAAAAAGTAAAAACGTGGAAGGCTCACAATTTTTATCATCGGCCAATGTACTTTGAAGATAAAAATCTCGAGCGTTACGGAAACGAAATGGCTTTTCAAAACATCGCGTCCGGTGCGAGATTTCTCATTTCAATTCCAACACTTCCGTATCGGATTGGCGAAAGCCATCCCAACAGCCGGGTCTATACTTATGGCAATGGGCGCCCGGGAGATTATGTGCCGTACCATTTGGAAGGGCGGACTCCAAGTCGCCGCGGAGCTGCGCTTCAGACAGTGGTTAGCCTCGGGATATTGCTACCTTAGTTTCAACAGCCGTTTTTCCAGATACGAATTCAAAGCGTCAAACGATTTATTTCTTTGTCATCATCTATCGTCACGACGGTCTGGTTGTCGATCCAACTGAGCTTTCCTGATTCATACGAAGTCGCAGCCAACTCATTGAATCCTGTCTCTTGTATGTCTTCGTTTTTCAAATTCGAAAGATCGAAGACTTTCAGTTCATAAGGGCATGCCCAATAGCAGCCCGTAACGGCGATCTTTGTTTGGCTGGGTGAAATCAAACACTCGAGCCAAATGAATTCTTCGTCTTTGTTGATCTCAACGTGCATCAAAGATTGATTTTCCAGATCAACAACTTCATAGCCCCTCAAGTACGTTGATGCCCAGATCAAAATACACTGCTCATCGCGAGTAAACCAATCAAAAGTGGGCTCGGTGTAGTGATCGCGAACTAAAACGGCTTCGAGTTGATCCGTTGTCGTATCGTAAATTTCTGCCTTTCCAAACTCGAGGCTATACGGTTCAATCGGCTGGCAACCACCGACAGAGTAGCGAATTTCAAATCGGCCGTTGGGCGACTGCTTTTGCCAAGACTTTAATTCAGGATCAACCTTCCATGTCGCCAGAATGTTTTCAGGATCGTATATCGTCTTTGCGTTCATCGTCACACCAAGAGGCTGGATTGGTTCAAAACGTATCATAGCGGCAAAAAAGAAGTCAAAACGCCGTTCATAAACCACCCTCGATTCAACGGCTCTATTTAATCCTGCCAAAAATGTGGGATTTGAGATAGCGCCCCGTCGCGTCGAAAGCAAAAGTGATTTAGATTCTGCTGAAGTTTACGTTGAGTCGGCTGTTTAAAAAAAGCCAGCCAGATTTTAGCCAGTCAGAGATGTCTGGACGAAAATGACTGCCAACTCTTCTCAGACAAAACACTTTACCAACAGAAACAAACAAACGAAGGAAAGTAAGATGTCAGTTTCGCCGACAAAAATTGCCTTTACGTTGACAGCTGTGATGGCTATGACAATCTGCTGCACGCAAGAATCCAATGCGCAGCGACGTGGGTTTAGAATCGGGAATGTCCTTCAAGCCGGTGGTGGCCAAGGGTTTCGCTTGGGCGGCAACCGCGCCGGCATGCAATTCGGCGGCGGCCAAGGTGCAATCATCGGCGGGCAAAACGTCGGTATGCGATTCGGCAATGGGCAAGGTACACGCATCGGTTCGAGAAATTTTGGAATGCAATTTGGTGGTGGCCAAGGCACTCAATTCGGACGGCTCGCCGGGGGCACTTATTACAACGGTACGGTCCCAACTCAAGTTTACCCACAGCGGGTGACGGGAGTTCGACCTATGCCTAGCCAACGTTACTCGGCTCAACGTTATTCAGTTCAGCCGTATTCCATCCAACCCAATGTCGTTCAACCCAATGCAATTCAACCGACAGTTGTTGGACAAGCCTACACAACGAACCTAAATCAAGGCGTCGTAAATTCAAGCTACGCTCAGCCAGTCGCTAATTCCGCCCAAGGCGCAGCTCAATTTGACATCGCCCGCGCGAGCATGGAAGTTGAAACGAGTGAAGCAAAAACGCCTGCCAATACTGAAATCGAAAGTGCCGTTCCCGGAAAAGCCGGCGAAACGATTCTTTCAACAACTTCGATTGATTCAGAAAAAGGTGAAATTCGTTTGAGCTTTCCAGCCGAAGCAACAGAACCTTTCAAGTACAAGGTCAACGGCTCGGAGCTAACGATCAAGCCCGGTGAGACTGTGTTGATGGGTGCAGGCAATGAGTGGAACATCGAGTTTTCTGCTGGTGGAGAATTTGGTGAGCGTGTAGCAACGCTGAAAGAAAGCGGAGCATTCGCGTTTGAGAAATCAGAATCGGAAGGTTGGGTTTTGGTAGAAAACCAAATCTCACAACCCGCCGCTTCAGATGAAAGCACTTTCACCAACGAAGCTTCAAGGACTGAAACTCCTGAGATCGGAAATTCAAAAACGGAAACGCCAGCGACTGAAGCTCCTATGACGGAAACGCCAGCGACTGAATCTGTGCCACCAGCTGGCGAAAACGTAGCTCCAGCCGCTCCTGCTAACGGCGACAATTCTGGAAACTAAGTTTTCGATTTCATCTCAACCGATAAAGTACATGATCACGCCAACCAAAAGTGGCGTGACCAAGGGCAGCCCGATCAGGCTGCCCTTTTTCATGTTGGCCAACGGCCTCTGCCACCGTAACCTAGGCATCAGCCCACAAAACACCGTTGGCTGAGGGCCACCTCACCTATTCCTGAGTCAGTTTGACTGGATCAACAAAGTCTTGGCTCGCGGCGTTGACGGCCTCAATATTTGTAACGCCTTTTTGAATCCAGAATCGGTAAGTCACAAACAACGGAGCATCCGTTTTTAAATCGTATTCAAAATACGCGCCAAACCGTGCATAGTCCCGTTCGCTAAAGCGTGAAGGTTTTGGATTCTTGGGCGAATCGAGATACGAAATCGAAAAGGGCTGATTCTCCATCTCGACACCACGTTCTCGAGCAGCCCGTGGCGACAGCTTGACCGGCAACTCAATCACTACCGTATTCCAAGGCAAGTTCACATGGTTCTTGTTAATCTCCGTTTCGTTCTTTTTGCCCGACCAATTCCTAAACTTGCCAGGCTCAGCAACTCCGTCGGGGCGAATGTAAAACGTCTTGGCTTTCGTTTTGTCCGGAACGTCTTGCGAAGCTCGAAATTGAACGCCCGCATGTTGCGGATCGCCACGAAATTTTAGCTCTCCAACGGATGACTCAACACGCGAGCGAATTTCAATCACCAGTCCATCGGCAACATCGTATGCCGTCACCTCTCTGGATTCAGTGGCAAACGGTTTTCCATCACCGCCATTCCAATTGATATTGTTGATGTGGGAACCAAAGACGGGACCGGAACGAGAGAAAGTCGTTTTGACGTGCGTCTGCGAAGCCCCGTTGGTTCCGTGCCACACATCGGCCTTCATATCTTTGCCGTCTTTTTTGTAGCTGATTTTGTTGTAACCAAAAAACAAGCCACGATGATGCGGAAACAGACCGTGCTTTTTCAATGTCGCAAACGTTCCGTCGCCAGGCCCTTTGGTCATCAAACGATCACCTTCTGGCGTGTAAACATGATGAAAGACTTTCATCGTCGCATAACGCCGCTCGGGTGTAGACTCGTCCAGGTTTTCACGCATGTATCGCAAAACAGGTTTGCCGCCACGTTTAAGATATGTCGAAACGTCGCCGTCTTCTTCCCATTTAAATTCGGTATTCGCATTTAGGCCAGAATCATAAGCCGTGATTTTCATCGTTTTTCCGGCAGCCAATTCTGGCAAAACAAAACTCACTTGAAGCTTTCCCGCCGCGTCACTCCCAAGCGATGGCGCCGAAAGCTGGCCCAGCATCAAGCGACCGTTTTCATCTGCCAGCGTAACCGTGTTGCCTTTGAAATCGCCCGGTGGTTTGATAAAACCCGTCACGATACTGTTCTTGCGATCGTGCTTGCCCGCAGACACTTTGAATTTAAAGATCTCTTTTCCGGTCGCAGCTTGCGTGTCTGTTTTGCCTTTCATGCTTGCTGAGACTTTCTCGGCTTCTTTCAAGGCCCGAAGAACATTGCCACCGAGGACTTTGTGTATTTTCTCTTTGTCGTAACCGCGATTGAGTAACTCTTGCGTAATGTTTGGATAGCCCGAAACGTCTTCGAGGCCCTTGGGTAAAAAACTAACTCCGTCGTAGTCGGAACCAATTCCGACGTTGTCAATCCCGGCGACTTTGACGACATGGTCAATGTGATCGCAAATCGTTTTAACATCGCCAAGGTGTTTTTTGTCGCTGGCCGATTTTGGCAATAGCTCAGTGGGAACGACGTAGCCTGAGTAAAAATTGATCATCACGACACCACCGTTTTTCGCAGTCAGCTTAAGCACGTCATCAGGTACGTTGCGCGGGACGTCACAAATGGCTCGGGCGGATGAATGAGAAAAGATAACTGGTGCCTTGGAGATTTCCAAAGCATCTTTCATGCATTTAGGCGAAACGTGTGAAAGGTCGATTAGCATGCCAATACGATTCATCTCGCGAACGACCTCTTTGCCAAAAGGCGAAAGGCCATTGTTTTTTGCTTCGTCGGTCGCCGAATCTGCCCACGCCAAAGTCTTGCTATGCGTCAGCGTCATATAACGCGCGCCTTGGTCGTAGAGCTCTTTTAAAACGATCAGGCTATTTTGGATCGAGTGACCACCTTCGACTCCAATCATCGACGCAATTTTTCCTTCTTTGGAAATCCGTTCGATGTCAGCAGCGGTATCCGCCATTTCAAACACGTCTGGATAACGTTTGCACATATCATGTACGAGCCGAATTTGCTCAAGCGTTTCAATCAACGCACGTCCCGACCGGTCGGTGTCTGCCGGAACGTAGACTGACCAAAACTGGGCTTTGACTCCACCTGACTCTAGACGTGGAATATCAGTATGGAATTTTGTTGGCTGGGAAATATCAACACGGTCAAACGAAGATCCGCCTTTTTCTCGCATCGCCCATGGCAAATCATTGTGCCCGTCGAAAAGCATTCCTGACTGATGAATCTCCATCGCTTCTTTGGAAATATCAACGGTGGGCTTCTTTGAATCCTGAAATGGCGCCGCCATCGAGGGCGATATGCCAAGAATCAATACGGCAACAAAAACACAAAACACTTGTAGTACAAAACGCATGATCGCCCCGTGAAACTTAAATTCGAATTTCGAAACCAACAGTTTAGCACAGCTGCGCTTTTATCCTAAGTAATACAACTCCGACGTACCTTTCACCAAACTCTGAAAAGTTAAGCAAAAACATTGATCTTTCTTTCCCAAGTGAAAAACAATATTGTGAGGGCATGCGACTTTAAGTACATAAATTTACGGCTCAACTTTCAATTTGATGGCAAAAAGTCATTCGGGAAATCACAAAGCAAAGGCGCGAAATGAATCGAACCCTTGTTACAGGATCCACTGGGTTTATCGGCGAGCAGCTTGTCCGGCATCTGATCAATCGAGGCGACGAGGTTACTTGTCTGGTTAGAGAAACCTCCAACACCAGCGCGCTAGAAAAACTTCGCTGCAACATTGTTAAAGCAGACATCGTCTCCAACCCGGCAGGAGTAGCCGCTGCGACCCAAGGTTGCAACACGGTTTACCATTTGGCCGCCGCAACTCGCGCCGTTAACTCTGCGGACTTGATCGAAACCAATTTGCAAAGTATGCAAAATATTCTTGACGCTTGCATTCAAGCGACCTCAAACCCAAAATTGATTTACGTTTCTTCCGTCGCTGCCCACGGACCTAACACTTCTGATGTTCCCCATAACGAAAACGCAGACTTTCATCCAGTAAGTTTTTACGGGCGAAGCAAAGTTGCTTGTGAACAGTTGGCTCGTCAACATGCTGTCGAGATTCCAATTTCAATTGTTCGGCCGCCTATTGTTCTGGGAACCGGTGACCAAAATGGGCTTATGTTATTTAGTCTCATCGCCAAAACGGGCTGGCATTTCGTGCCCACGTTTGCCACTTACAACTTCTCCATGATCCACGTTGACGATTTGGTCATCGCTTTAACTGCGGTTGCTGATCGAGGAAAACGCTTAGTTGCAAATGCCAACGAAAATTTGAGCCAAGACCAAGGCGTTTACTTTGCCTCCACCGATACGATGACGTATTCAATTCTCGGTCGAAAAGTCGGTGAAGCACTTGGCCGGAAACGCACCCGAGTCTTGCGTGTTGCCAAGCCATGCATGTGGGTGATTGCTGCATTTAACGAGCTAAAGGGCAGGGTCCTTTCAACGCCGCAGTATTTGAACTTCGACAAATACAATGAAGCAACGGCAGGAAGCTGGGCTTGCTCAAACGAAAAAATAAAGGCGGAAACCGGCTTTGTCCCTGCGACCACTTTCCAGGAACGATTGAAACAAACGGTCGATTGGTACCAAAATGAAGGCTGGCTGGATCGACAAAATTTTCACCAAACGTCCGAAAGCGACCCTCAAA
>CAYZGP010000005.1:95136-102143 GCA_964478065.1 uncultured Pirellulaceae bacterium | reverse complement strand
GGCTTTTAACCCTATGCCAGCAAATATCTCTTTTCATAAACGCAGTGTGCTTCTTGCACATTTTTGGATCTTTCTTTTCATAAGCACACAAATATCACCACTTGCGTCCGCACAAACGGCACCTGAAAAACGTCAAGAGATGTTAGAACGGGCCAACAAGTTGAAAGAGGTCGCTAGTATGAGGCCTCTTGGGGAAACACTTTATATCAATTTTTCCCGACGAGCTGCACCAAGAGGTGGAGGCTGGAGCGTTGATCAATTTTGCAAGGACCCCACGTACGTTACTCCAACTGGAGACCCATTCAGTCCTGGGGAATGCAAGAACGATAACGATCCAAAATCTAATCGTATATGCCGGGCGTGTTTTCAAAAAACAACTATTTCATTTCAGCAACTAGCTTTAATCAATGCCGACACGGTTCAAACAAAAACTTATGAGGAAAATGAGGACTGTTTTGAAGGACCTCCAATACTATAGTTTTCTCTCGAGCGCCACGCTTCTTCACGCTCTTGTGATTTTAAGCGTGGCGTATTTGTTTTTGGTTTGCTAATGGCTCTGTTCCAGTCTGGATCTAATATCCGATGAAAAAACTTTCAATTCGTACTCTGATTTGTTTGGGCTACGGTTTCTTTATGGCGTTGACTTGGGGGAGTACGGTCGCCGGTCAGACTTCGCCTCAGCCACTTGAAAAGCTGGATAAGGTTTTTGATTTGACTTCGCTATCAAGTTTTGACATGCGGTCGATGAAAAAATGCGAAGATCTGGGGGAGACCCTCAAAACGTTGAAAGAGGCGCATAGGTCAAACTTCGAAAAGGCGAAATTGATACACGCGTCGGCTTGGGCCAACTTTATTCAAAAAGACGAGCCATCAGGAACAGTTACTCTTGTAGAGTTTTCTGCTGATGTTCTGCAGGGTAAGTCGCTCGAGATTCATAAATACCCTAAGGAAAAATTCCTCGGTGATTTGTCGTCAATTTCTACCGCAGATGAAAATTTCGATGTGCTCATCGGAAATATAAAAACTACTGGGGTGGAACTAAATGCTACCGGCTATTTGCGGAAAGGGCTCAGTAGTGTTGAAATCGATCACCCCAAAAGTGGTACCAGTAAAACTCGGTTTCATTTCGAACAGACATTTGTCCCTGCAGCAACTTCAATGGATCACTTTTGTTCGTCATTGCAATTCTTTCAAGAGAGCGAAAGATACCGAGTTGGTGCTTGGCAAGACGAACACAATCTTTACCTAAAGGTTCGATTCCGAGACAAAGGTGAGGACAAGGCGCGAACCTGGAAATTTGATTTGAGGCACGGTGGATGTGTTGAATTTCAAGATTTGATGGTTGGATCTAGTTGCAGTTTAATATCTGTAGAATACGAAGTTGTTAACGGTGCATACATGCCTTCATTTTATAGACGCGACGAGTTTGACAGAAATGATGGTCGGTGGGGAAAACGAGTCGAGTATACATACTTCGGATACAGATTTGAGGAAACTAGCGATAGTGCCTTTTCGGTCCGCAAACTTCCGATTGATGGTGAAGTGAATGTGAGAGACTCAAGATCTGGGCGCAGCCAGACTCGCAAATTTAAAGAACTGGTTGATGAGAAACGGTAACGAAAGGTTACGGGATGAGATTGGAAGCAGCTTTAGCAAACCATTTACTTGTGCGAGTTTGCCGTTGCCTTTGAAGCGCGTCTTCGTGATGCCTTTGGCGGTGGAAGGGGTTGGCGGAGGATGACTGATCTGGCCACGCGGGCGTGGCGGTTGTTTTCTTAACAGGGGAAGTCCGGGGACAGGCAAGCAATTAAATAAGCAAAACTAATAACCCTGAGGGTCATAAGCGAAAACTCTAATTCTGATTTTCCGAAAGGATGCATTCGCCCAAAAGGATCAATAAAAAGTGATCTCGACTGGCGCGCTCGTTGGATTCCAATTGCACAACGAGAGAATGACATTATCTTTATCGATTTTGATTCCGGAAACGAAGGAACTTCCGGCCAGCTCGTGCTTTACAATGGCAGTGCGCGAACACTTTCCGTGATCGGTGTTGACGTACCGGAATTTATCGGAGGATTGAAAGAGCGGGTGGACGAATCAGATCTTTCGGAACTCTACCTTGAATTTTAACGCTCTCTGTCTCTTTCTTCGATGCAGCAAGCTATGCGATATCGATTCAGGTTGACGCCTAGTGACAATCGAGGTTTTCAAATTCTTCGAGTTTGTGAATAGATGGGGTCGTCCATCCGTGGTTCTTTCTTCATCGGTTTTTCCCGTGTTGAAAACGGATTGGGTGTTGAAAAGAGGTTCACCGGGACTGTCCTAATAAACGCGAATCCAAAATTGGGGCCTCTGATTCTGCTTGCCAATCAGATCCTTTGAATTGCTGGTGTTGTGGAGCTAACGTTGCTCCGATATCTGGTTTTCTCTATAACGAAGTAACAAGCTATCAACGAAATGTTAGTGATCGCGTTTAACTCCTAAACAAACCGCAGTCCCATGCCAGACTATCGCGACATTTACAATCATGTCGTTTCCACCGATCAACGATATAACCTTGCAGAAAATTCCCCGGGCCTTCGTGCGGTAATCAAAGCCACCGATCAGCTCACCATGCTCTCCGGCCGTTCGCTTGACGTTGGCTGTGGAGTTGGGTTCGTGGTGGAATATCTGTCCGGGCGTGAATTTGATTTGAATGCTTTTGGAATCGATATTAGTGACCAGGCAATTGAAAAGTCAAAAACAAGACTCGCGAATGTTGCGGGCAGCCGGCAACGATTGGTCGCGGTTGCCGATCAGAAGCTGCCGTTTGAAGACAATTTCTTTTCGCTTGTGACTTGTTTTGACATGCTGGAACATCTTGATCCGGTCGATATCGAAATGACGCTTCAAGAAATCCATCGTGTCTTGCGACCGGGCGGTGTCTTTTTTGGTTCGGTGTCGTGCCGGACTTCTGGAGTCGAAGACCAATTCGGAGATAACTTGCACCGAACGGTTAAGTCACCTGATTGGTGGATTGAAAAAGTTTCACCTGATCGCGCGGAGTATGACGGGCATCGCGTTCAACTCAGTTTGTGGAAACACATCCCGCTTATTGATTCTCATCCGCCTGCCAACGCCAAGGCTCAATCGCAAGCAACCAACCAGGGAGCTGTTGAAACGCCTGCGTCTGCGAAAATTCAGATGAATCAGTTGGGCGGCCAGTCGAGTTTGCAATCCAACAGCCCATCTGCAATGACAAACGCCGCAACTGGAGTGGCAACTGCCGGAGTGGCTTCGCAAGTACTGGACCATCATCCTCACGATTCGGCTGAGCTTTACCAAAAGATTTACGATGATAATCCGTGGTACGGAGACGCTGATCAGGGCCGCTGTCCCGGTGTTCGGTTGATGCCTGAATACAAAGATTGGCTCCTTTCTCCTGTGATGGATTTGGGGTGCGGACGTGGGCAAACGGTTGAGCGGCTGAGGTCGAGTGGGATGCAAGCCGATGGGATGGATCAAATTGTCAACAATCCAGATATGCGCGTCGGCGATATTACAAAACCGATTGAGGGTATTGGGAATTACGCAAGCGTCGTTTGCGTTGATTGCATTGAACATTTGTACCCAGAGCAAGTGCTTGGTTTGTTCGAGAATATGAAGCAGGTAAAGCGTCAAGCTTTTTCGATTCACAATGGCGAATCAACTGGCACTGGCCAGGAGCTTCATGTCAATCGAATGAGCTTTCCAGATTGGACAAAGCTTATTCGAGAGCATTTTGACATCGCTTCGGCAATTAAAATTACAGAAGACCAGATGCTTTATCTTACGCAGGCTAAGCCAGAGTAGTCAGTCGGTAGTGAGTAGAGTTAGTTTAGCAACAGGTGAGTTGTCTGGTCGGCAGGCGCACTCTGTCGCATCCAACGTGCTGGACGCTGTAAGGCGCGTATTCATGGTTGGAGTTGTTGCTTTTTTTCACAAAAACAAACTCAAAAAGAGCATCAAGAAGAACCTGTTGCCTGAAGCGAACGCCGCAGTTGACTTTATGATGTTCTTTTCACCAGAAGAAGATGGCTGGATCAGTGTTCTTGTAGAAGTTGACCGCGAAGAGTGGCCTTGGGACTTGCAAATCTTGAAAAAAGACTGGGCTCTCGCTTCAGAACGCAAGCAAAAGTACGGCGGTCAAACGCTTCTAACAGGCTTTGTGCTGGACTAGAATTAGGGATGAGACTGGACGTGTTAAAACTTACTTAAATTTTTTCCGGGAACGCACATGTTAGAGGTTGTATGCCCTAACTGTCAGCATGGGGCCAAGCTTTCAAAACCGAAGACGGGTAAATTCAATCCGACTTGTAAGAGTTGTGGGAAACGGTTTCAGCTTCTCATTAAGCAGACGCAGGATGGAACTTTTCGATCCAAGACGGCTCCGGTGGCGACCAAGAATTCTCCAGGGGAAAATGCGTCCGTTAACGATGGCAAGCAGGCCGGCGAGCGCGATCCGGCCCCCACCCAAAATCCGGCTAGGCAATCTGGCGGTCAAGCCAACAAGTCGAGCGGGATTGATAAAGCCAATTCAGAAATCAGCGGAGAAGCGAGCCCGGTTTCCTCAACAGGAACTCAAGTCCAAGCCGACCCTGTTGCGGTGAGCGGTTTGGCGGAAGTTTCTCAAACGACGACTGGCGGGATGACGAGAAATGTGTCGACTGAGGTGGCTTCTCAAAATCAATCTTCCTCAATAGACGTCGATCCGACTGCGTTGGGCAGGATTGGGCCTTATCGTTTGTTAAAGCTGCTTGGTCAGGGCGGCATGGGGTCGGTTTTTCTTGCCAACCAAACGTCACTTGATCGAATGGTGGCGTTGAAAGTTGTTAAGTCGGACCTTTCCAGAAAGAAATCCATGCTCGCGCGGTTTACGCGCGAGGCTTACGCGGCAGCTCAGCTTGTTCATCCCAATGTCGTGCAGATTTACGATATGGGCGACGATAAAGGCGTTTGTTATTTCAGTATGGAGCTGGTGAACGGAAAATCTCTCCATGAGTTGGTTGGGCATAACAAAAAGCTTGATCCCGAACAGGCCGCCAGTTACATTTTGCACGCTGCCCGCGGGCTTCAATGTGCTCACAACGCTGGGATGGTTCATCGCGATATTAAACCGGCCAACCTGTTGGTCAATCAAGACGGGATGGTGAAAGTCGCGGACCTTGGGTTGGTCAAAGTCGCAGACAATGAGGAAATCGAAGACGAGATTGATGCGATGGCTGCTCTTTCTGCGTCGACTGAATTGACGCGCGTCGGTTCAACGCTGGGCACGCCCTATTACATGTCGCCAGAGCAAGCCAAGAGTTCGATCAACGTGGATCACCGTGCCGATATGTATTCGCTTGGCTGTACGTTTTACGTTTTGTTAACTGGCAAGCGTCCGTTTGAAGGCAATTCGCTTCAGGAAGTCGTTTCCAAACACACGTCAGCCCCGTTGGTGATCCCAAGTCGCATTGTCGAGCGAGTGCCTGAAGAGCTTTCTGATGTCGTGGTCAAAATGATGCAGAAGCGGCCCGAAGATCGATACCAAAACATGGGCGATTTGATTGTCGATTTGGAAAAATACCTTGGGCTGGTTTCGACGGAAGCGTTTACGCCTGATGAAACTGACGCCGCGACCATTGAATCGTGTGCCAAGAGCTTTAACGCCAATCCACTTGCAAAGTTACGAAGCATTTTGCCGTTGGCATTGGTGGCCGGTTCAATTCTGGTCGCCGTTTTGATGTTGTTTGTCGGCTGGCGCTGGGCAACGGGCTTTGTCTGGCTTCCACTGTTTGCGATTGCGACTTATTCGTTGATCAGTGGAATAAGAGATCGCCCGGTACTGTTTGAGAAATCGCGCGAGTTAGTGCTTCGAGGCGGCGTGCTGATGTGGCTCAAGTGGATCGCGGCGGGTCTCTTGCTGGTCGTGGCGTCGTTCTTGGTGGGGGCGTTTGGGCATTGGTTGCTCCTTGGGATCGCCGGCGCAGGAATTGGAGCGGCTTATTATTTTGCGATCGACCTGCCAGTTGCGGCGAATCGAAAATCGTCGATCAGTTCGGCTGAAAAACTTCTTCGGAAGATGCGAATCAAAGGGATGGACGAATCGACGATTCAAATGTTTGTTGCAAAGTATTGCGGCAACCATTGGGAAGAGTTTTTCGAAAGCCTGTTTGGTTATCCGGCCAAACTTCGCGTCCGTGGTGAGCTGCGAAAAATGGAGATTGGTAAAAAGAAACCAAAATTTCGAAGTTGGCGTGATGGCATCTACAGCAATCTCGATCGTCGTTTGGATGGGATGAACAACAACGAAGAGCGATCTCATTTGCAAAAAGTCGAAGAGGCTGGATTACAGGAGCAAGGGATCTCGCCTGCGGAGGCAAGGAATCAAGCTGCACAGATGGCGGAAGCTTTAGTCGACCATGGCGATTCGATTCGAGTTCAAGCGTTACAGCAACGGATTTTGGAACTTGATCCCGAGGCTCAACGATTGAAGCAACGTTTGAAGGTCAAAGCGATGTTGGCGGAAGCTCGAAGTGGAAAGTACAAGAGAGAGCAGGCGCCTATCGAAAAGTTGACTCCGGTGCTGAATCGGTATTTCGGTTCGTACAGTCGATTTTTGCTGGGCTGTTGTTTGATCGTTGGCTGTCTTTTGTGGGCGCGTCAAAACAATTTGCTTGAGCAGTTAAAAGATTCTGCGGTTAGCAGTGCACAGGACGCGATGGTACCTGATGAGAACGGAAAATTGCCTGATGTTGGCAACGTCACGCAGGACCTGAGCAATAAACTGGCTGACTCTTTGAACGTGGAAACCAAGCCGCTCAGGTTCCCGATTTTGGGCGGGCTGTTTTACAACTTTAATTCGTTGATTGCAGGTTTGATTCTGGTTTGTTCGGTGATCGTAATGGGTTGGCGGATGTCCATTTTCGTTTTGCCTGCCGCTTTCATCGCTTTACTCGGCGCATCACTTGGTATCCCGGAGCTATTCCCGATTCCCCATATGCACG
>CAYZGP010000005.1:78669-95036 GCA_964478065.1 uncultured Pirellulaceae bacterium | reverse complement strand
TTACTCGGCGCATCACTTGGTATCCCGGAGCTATTCCCGATTCCCCATATGCACGTGATGAGTGCATTAATAGGAATCGGAATGTTTGTCGTTGGGATCGTGTTCGGCCGTGCGGAACCGTAAACGGAATTATTCGGTTTCGAATGACTGACCGGAAGAAGCCCGACGTAAGGATGGACATTCCTGTCCGTTGCTTTTTCTACGTAGGATGGACATTCCTGTCCGTCGTTCTTGTAATTGCGCTGGGGTCGGACAAGAAAGAATGTCCAACCTACGAAAGCCGACCAGTAACTAGAACTGGGACCGGTCGGACGGGTCTGGTTCTTCCGCTGGAACGAATTTGAATGTTCCGCCTGACTCATCTGCGATCTTACTCATGTCTCGCTGATTGTCTGGGTCTTCAAGGCCGATCGTGTGGATGGGAGCTTTTGAGCGGTTGTATTTTTTGGCTAACTTAACCGCGGTTGTTTTCCTGCGATACTTTCCGTTGTTATAGAATCCACCGTTGAACTCGCCATCGGAGAGTAAGAACACGCACGACGGATCTTTTTTAAGTGCCAACACCAAAGCTTCGCGCGGGTCGGTTCCCGAATCCAAACGCATCCGTTGAAGCCATTTTTTAAGCTTCTCTTTATTGGTTTTGGTTGGCAAGCAAAATTCGCCGAGCCCATTGATATTCATTGGCGTTGTGTTAAAGCAAAACATGACCACTAAAAACTCTTGGTCCGGCTGTAATTGGTTGACCGAATTCAACACCTCTTGAACTGCATGGTTGTAACGGCGAAAGTACTTTCCTTCGTCCATACTTGGCGAACGATCGATGATGTAAACGACTTTATTTCCACTGGCCTCGATACCAAAGAATCCTTTGCCACCTCCGCCAACTTTTGCGCCCGATGCCCCACCGCCTTCGGCCTCAACGCCTATCGCCAATTGGGAAGGGTCTAAATCATTTTCGGATTGTTCGCTTCCCAAAGCCCAATCGATTTTAAGTTCTTCGGGGACTTCGAATTCTTCAACGACTTCTTCCTCGACCAGTTCTTGTTCAAGTTCAAGTTCGGCATCCGGAAGGTCCAGTTCAAAAGCCGCATCGAAGTCGTTGAGGTCGTCATCAGCCAGTTCAGCGACTTCACCGGCATCCAGGAAAATTGGACCAGAATTGTTGGTTTGAAAGAGGACCATCGCCAAAATCAAAAACAACACAAGGTGGGCAACAAGCGAAACCGCAAACGCTAATCCAGACGACCGAACCTCGGAAGGGATATGTGGGGTTTCTAATTGAATGTCTTCTTCAACGATCATGTTTCATCCAAAACAGGTTCGTGGTTACGTTTTGTGTTGCTAATCTTGCCCGCAACAATTTGGAAGTGAAGACGGGACAAGTATATACGAACTTGTAACCGATCGACAAATCTCTTTTCGAACTGAGCTCTGTTCTTAAATCAGATTCTGCAGCGAAACTCACCGAGAGTTTGATGTTCACGGTTGCTTGTACTTACCAAACCACTTGGCGTTTCGCTAAAAAATCAAAGAAAAACCGTATTCCAATACGTCCGACCAGTCGCCGTTCTACTTCATTAGTACCGGAAACTATATTTTCGTCAAAAAAAGATTCGTGGATAGTCACAATCAGGGGTATTTACCGGGGAATGCTAAAAGTCGTTGTGAAACTGCCTACCGTTGGTGGAGCATTCTGATCAACTTGTTTGTAACAAAGCAGGGCACCCTATGAAGCGAAGCGGGCTTGTGATTCGGAACTCGGCTTTAGCCTGTCCATCACCGTGTTCACGGCACGACGAATCGGGTTTCCAGGAAGCGGCTTTGATCAGCCACCTCCACCGAAAATTAAGTCACTGCTAGTGAAGGTAGTACCAAAATTGTTTTTGAGAGTAACGACTTGATCAAGCGCAGCCAAGAACTGTCGGTCGTCGAGTTCTGCCAGTGGGTGAAGAAAGGCTGACCAAACTGTATCGCTGTTTATGCAATACCGTGCGTCGAGAGCACGATCGAAATTAGCTTCGAGCAAGGTTTGCAAGACATCTTGTGGTAAGTCGGCAAGCTCCACGATGGGCGACATGATTCGCATTCGGTTGTGGCTTTCGTCAGTGATCACAAAAACCAAAGAACTATTGAGCTCAAATTTCCAAAATCCCAGTTGGTCTTCGTGGATTTTGGAAGCCACCCCGCGGATCAAAGTGGCGAGTTGGTCGTTGCTCATTCCAGCTGGTGCAATCATAAGTTCGAGTCTGTTGAGGGCGAGAATACTAAGCCGGTAATTCGGTTCAAATCACCTAAAAGCTCACTCAATATCAAACCAAATTAGAACGTTTTCACATTGCGGTGTCAAAAAAACATTCTGAATCAATCTACATACCCACGCGATCGACTTTGCCCGAAGTTCGTTAGCCAATCGCTTCGAAGGCCTCGACTACTTCGGCGTCTTGGGAAGGTTGGACGGTTCGCATGTCTAGAAACAGGCGGTCTTTTTGGACTCGGCCGATGATCGATGGCGAGTTGTCGCGAAGTTGCTTGGCCAATCCGGTGACGGATTCGCTGCTCGCGATGGAAACACACCAGGTTGAGATCTTTTGTGTTGGCAAACTTCCGCCGCCAAGCATCGCTTGGTCTTCGACGACGTCACAAGCTTTAACGCTCGATAAATGACTTATCTGTTGTGAGATTTTGGTCGCGCGAAGCTTCAGATTTTCCGCCGGCATGGAAAGCATTCGGAGGATTGGAACTTCTTGCTTGGCCGTTTCCGGATCGCGATAAAGTCGCAGCGTCGCGGCAAGTGCAGCCAATGTCATTTTGTCGACACGCATAGCTCGCATCAAAGGATTATTCAAAATTTTGTCGATGTACTTTTTCTTGCCAACAATGATTCCGCATTGAGGGCCGCCGATCAGTTTGTCACCACTGAAAAGAGCAACGTCGGCGCCGTCTTTGATGCTTTCTGAGACGACCGGCTCGTCCATCAAACCAAACTGCGCGAAATCAAGCAGCGCTCCCGATCCTACGTCGTCGATGACAGGAATGTTGTGGGCTTTTCCAAGATCGACCATCTCTTTGGTGGAAACGGTTTTGGTGAATCCTACGACTTCGAAATTACTCGGATGGACTTTTAGAAGTGCGCCGGTTTCTTCGTTGATGGCTCGTTCGTAATCGACCAAGTGCGTTTTGTTCGTCGTGCCGACTTCGCGTAGTTTCGCTCCGCTGCATTCCATGACGTCAGGTAACCGGTAGCTGCCGCCAATTTCAATTAGCTGACCGCGGGACACGATGACTTCGGTGCCGGCCGCTAATGCGGAAAGCGTCAACATGGTTGCGGCGGCGTTGTTATTGACGATTGTTGCGGCTTCGGCGCCCGTTAGTTCGCAAAGCAATCGCTGAACGGATTTGACTCTCTGGCCTCGCTCGCCCGTTTTTAAATCGACTTCGACGCTGGCGTAGCCGGAAGAGATTTCCTGGACCGCCGAAAGTGCGCTTGCTGCTAACGGTGCGCGGCCAAGTCCGGTATGGAGAATGATTCCGGTGCCGTTGATAACCGTACGTAGATAGGGCTTTTCTTCTGACTTGATCCAAGCCGCAATCGTTTCTGCCATTTCGTTCGGCGTTGGGATCGAGATGTCGTCGGCTTTGGCGGTGACTTGTTCTCGCAAGTCATCGAGAAAGGTGCGAACGCCTTCTACGACGACGTTATGGTTGACGGTCTCAACCATTTGCTTCAGTTGCGGGTTTTCTAAAAGCTGGCTGACAGACGGAAGATTGCGAAATGGGTTTGGCATTGTTTTCAATTAATGGTCGGTAGTCAGATTTTAGTAGTCAGTAGTCGTTAGCAAGTTAGTGATAAGTACACAAAGAGGATTCGCTTGTGAGTTTAGTTCGCTTAGAAGTTATTCGCTTGGCTGTTTAACTTGCTTGGTCAGTTTAACTCGCCCGTCAGTTTATTAGTCTGGCTTTTGTTCGTTCTTGTTGGCTTTCTCGCGAGCTAATGCTTCGTCCATTTCTTTTTTAGCATGGGGCATGAAACCGGACTCACTAAATCGGTTTTCTTTTCCCGTCGTGTTAACTCGTTCTTCCATGTTCTTGCCGGGCTTGAATGTTACGACGAATTTTTCGGGCACGTGAACTTTGTCGCCCGTTTTTGGATTCCTTGCGTTTCGTGCAGCGCGTTTTTTGACTTCGAAAACGCCAAAGTTTCTTAATTCAATTCGGCGGTCACTTACTAACGCATCAATGATAGCGTCAAAAGTCTTTTGCACGATCTCTTTTGTAGTTTGTTGGGTTAGGCCAATTTCCTCAGAGATGGTTTTGACAATTTCCTTTTTAGTCATGCGCGGCTCCGTGATAAATCAATTTTGAGAAGAAGGGAGGGAGTTTGGGGAGGGAAGGAGTGGCGGCGAGACAATGGATTTGTGGAAAATGGGCAGCTATCATTCGCTTAAAAGAACTTTGTGTTTTGTAGCTGGTAACGTTGGAAGCGTTATATAGATTAGAGGCTACAAGCGGTAAATTTGAACCGAGACGGTGCGGCTGGATTGACCTAACTGTATACGCAGTAAGTGTTAAAGTCAATATTGTTTCGCTGTGTTCATTGGTTTCGCTGCTCGACAGTTAGATCTTCATTGTGTCGCGAAGTTCCTCGATTTCAGTAAGTTGGTACAGCTTTCCAGTTCCGCTTCCGGGACATTCATCACATGTACGTTCCCAATCCTCAGGGGTTCGCAAATTACTTTCCCAGAATGGCCAAGTTCGACATTGGCGTGGACGTGCACCGTATATTTCGCATTTTCGGGATTCGTTATCAAAGAAAACGCAATCGCCGTTAGCGAATTCTTTAAGGCTACGTCGTATTCCGATTTTACGGGTGTACTGCTCTTGAAATTCTTCGACGGTCAAATCGACTAAGGGAGCCATGGCTTCAACTTCGGCTTTGTTGACCCAGACGTAACCGGGAGCGCCAGTGCAGCAGTCGCCGCAACCGGAGCATTTGAATTTCAAACCGTCTTTGTACCAGGGTTCTGATTTGGATCTGGTTTGAGATTTTTTGGTCATAGTCGTTTTGCAACTTGGCAGTCAAACAAGATCTTAACCAATGGAAGATCGTCAACCATTTTCTTTGGCCAAGATTCTTGCTGGGGACGCGAATGAAAGTATCAACTCTAAAGGATAACGATTTATTCGGTGGGCACCAACGGGTGCCGAGTGGATACGTTTATTACGGGGAAATCTCGGATTGTTTCGGGTAACTCGCTTGATTGCACAGCCTAAAATTGGTGGTGGAATTAGTTTGTAGGTCATTCTTGAATCGCATATCATAAATATTGAGACGGTATTGACGCCTCGTCAACCAAAGCATTCGTACCTTTTCTGGAAACAAGTTATGCCTCTGCGCAAGTTATCTCTTTGCATTAACGTTGTCGTTTTCTTGCTCGCTATCGTTTTTGCTTTTTCACCACTCCAAGCTCAAACGGATTCCAGTGACGCTTCACTCGCAAAAGCGATGAAGTACCACAAAGTGCTTCAGGCTCGACCGAATTCTGGCTATCTATTCGACCGCTTCTACAACACGTGGTTGGACTCGTCGTCGCTTGATGATCTGGAAGCGTTTCTGACAAAAAAGGTTGCCGAAAAATCTGCCACAAACGATCAGTTGTTGTTAGCTTTCTTTTATACCAAGCAAGGCGATGATATTCGTGCGTTGGAGCAGTTTCGGTTGGCGTTGAAAAATGATCCTACCAACGCGCCGGCTTTGTATGAGAAAGCCGTCGTAGAGGCGAGGACACTTGATTTTGAAACGGCACTTAAGGATCTCGATAGTGCTTTGCAGGCCAAAACAAAACCTGAAGAGGCGATCAAGATTGCCCAATTGAAAGGCAAGCTTCTGGTTCGCAATCGGCAAAATGCAGAAGCCATCAAAGTCTGGGAGGCGCTGGTCAAAGCAAATCCAACCAATGACGGGGTGATCGAAGACGTAATCGAACTTCAAATTTCAGAGGGGCTTTACGATGAAGCCGATTCGCTGTCGGACAAGCTGATTGCGATAACAAAAGATCCTTATCAAAAAGTCATGAGACGGCTTCGTAAAGGCGATATTTTTCAGCGAGCCGGAAAGCGAAAAAAGGCACTTGATGTTTACGGCCAAACACTGGGCCAAGTCGGCATGGATACTTGGTTGGAACGCGAGATTTTGGGGCAGATTGAACAGCTTTTCCGCCGCGAAGATGATTTGATCGGCTTGAAAGACCATTACGCGAGTTTGATCAAAGCGGAATCCAAACGGATGGCGATTCGTAAGGCGCATTCGAAAGTGCTGTTTGAAATCGGAATGGCTGATGAAGCGATTAAGTCATTTGAGGAGATCATTAAGTTGACTCCAGGCAACCGCGCCAATCGAGTGGCGTTCGTGGAGTTGTTGTCGCGTGCCGAGAAATTGGATTTGGCGGTCAAGCAAACCGAGTCGCTGATTGAGCAGTATCCCAAGGACGCCGAGTTGCAGATCAAGTTGGCTCAGTTGAATTTTAAAAATGGCAACAAAGAAAAAGTAGAAGCCGCGATTAACAATTTCATCACCGTCTCTGAGGGCACGGAATACGCTTACTTGCGAGCGGCTCGTTTGCTGGAGAAGTACGACAATGTGACAAAGGCCGGCGAGATTTACGAGAAAGCCGTTGCGACGTTTCCTGAATCCGAATCTGCCGAAGAAACTCACGCTTCGTTTTTGCACAAGAACGAAAAGAAAGAGGAGGCCATTGCGATTTGGAAAAAACTCGCTGCCGGTGGCGATCGGAGTCAGTTGGTGCGGATCGCGCGGATCGTTGGTTCGCGGCAGGAGCATGCCGCGGCGTTCGAAATGTTGCAGAGCCGTTTTGAAGACTTTAAGCGAGACAGTATCTATCTTGGTCAGCTATGCACCGAGGCAATCGCTTTGAAAAAATTCGAAGACGCTGTGCCATGGGTTCAGGACCGAGTCAAATACGCCAAAAAAGCTGGCGACCTGGATACTTGTATGGGACAGGCGATCCAAGTGATTTCCAGTTCAGAGAAATCAGCGGCGATTATCAAGGAGCTTTCTGAGAACAAGAATCGAACGGTTTCGACGACTTGTTTGTTGGCTGAGTTGCTTGAGCGAGACTTGCAAAACGAGAAAGCCGATGAGCTTTTGAAAACTACGCTTTCGACGTTCGCATCGGGCGAAAACTCGCGCGAATCGGTTCAGATGCTTTCGCGACAGCAAGTTCGTCTGTTTATGAATCGGCAGGAATGGAATGCGGCGGCAGAGGCATCCAAAAAAATGATTGGATTGCCTGGTGGACGCAACAGCGTGAACATTCGGCAGTTGGTTGATCTTTATATTCGTGCAGGCCAATTCGATTCGGCTTTGACATGGGTGGGCGAGTGGAAACAGACCTCGCCGGGTAGTTTGTTGCCTTGGTTGAACGAGTCACAAATTCACGAGCGACAAGGCGACTATAAAAAGTCGATTAGTGTGTTGCGAATGGCGACGCAAAAATTCCCAAACGATGCTGATCTTTTTGCTCAGTTGGGCCAGCGTTATTTGCGCAACGGACAATACAAAGATGCAGAGCGAATTTATTGGCGGCAGTATGAAGAAAGCAAAAATCTGTCGGACAAACTTCGCTGGTCAGAACGGCTTGCCGATCTCAGTGGTACGACTGGCGAGACCGAAGAGTTGGTCGCGAAATTTGAAGAGCGCAAACGGAACAATCCAAAGTCAATCGAGCCGTTGTTGGCGATCGCTCAGGTTCACCGCATCGCCGACAACTACGAAGAGCGCAGAATGGCGTTGTTGGAGGCGACGCGGATTCAGAAAGACAGTTTGCCGTTGATGATGGAGATCGCACGCTTGGAAGAATCCGAAGGCGAGTGGGAAAAGGCCATCGAGACATTGGAAGAAGCGGCCAAGCTGGACAAAACGACCCGAGCCCGTGAAAAGATCGCGAGACTATATATCC
Organism: uncultured Pirellulaceae bacterium; assembly: GCA_964478065.1. Classification (GTDB taxonomy): domain Bacteria; phylum Planctomycetota; class Planctomycetia; order Pirellulales; family Pirellulaceae; genus Mariniblastus. The sequence goes on along the minus strand of CAYZGP010000005.1, from coordinate 87,060 downwards.
AGTACGGTGAGTCCGAAGAGGGGTTCGCTCGGATGCTGGAGATTGCTGGAGGCGAAAACTCAACGGCGCGAGATGTCGAGTCCATCGCAAGCGCGATTATTGATACTGAAGATTGGGAGCAGACGCGCGAGTTTCTTTTGCCGCAGCTTACCCGATTCAATAACGACTATCGTTTGAAGTTTATGCTTGCGGTCACCAATGAGCGGCTGGACTTGGTCGCTGATGCACAAGAAGGGTTCTTCGAGCTGATGGGTCCACAAGAAGAGATTAAAGGCTTGAAGAAAAATGCCAATGGGATGGGTGTCTATTTCGGCGGTCAAATGCAGATGGTTAAGGTCGTATTGCCGGCTGATGCTTCTGACCTTTACGAGGTCATGATGCAAAAACAATACTCACAAGCGGGCTATCGTTCCGCCAACGAAATTGAGTTGCCGGAGACTGTGCAAGAATGCAAGCGCTACGCGCTCACGCAGTTAACCGGTTTGTATGAGGCGCTTAATGAATCAGAGCAGGGCATTCTGAGAAATCGCGTGAAGCAATTCGGCTACAACAGTGATTTGCTTTTCTCCGATGCGTTGGCGGTGGGTGAAGACGGAGACTCTGAAGGCTTGATCGATGCGAATCCTGATAACGAGGTTGCACTTGCTCTTGGCATTTTCAATCTGGTAGGCCAGCCATCGGACGATCCGAAATATGGATTGAAGGGATTTGAGACTTTTAAAGATTCATATCCAGAGTTGGCTTTCATGGGAGCGATTCAAGCTGCGGTGGCCGATCCGAAACACAAACCGGTGCTTGATCAAGCCATTGAGCTTGTCAAGGACACTGAGAAACCGAACGTTATCCTGGTTTCCGCGATTGCGCGTTTTATCACCAATCCGTCTGGGGAGCTTGAGGATACTTCTTTGTCTAAAGAGTCCATAAGTGAACTCAATGGATTGTTAAAGAAATGGTATCCGTCTTTGCAATCCGATCCTTCGATGTCTCCTTGGATGTTCAACTACGTTGCGCAAGCCCTTAAAGCGAACGATTCATTGGACAGCTATATCGAATTCCTTGATGAAGAAATCGATCGGGCTTCGAAAAAACAAGCGCCTTCAATGGGCGGCATGTTTGGACGATATCGTGCGCGAGAATCGTTGGTCCAACTACCGACTTTTCCGCCAGCGAAACTGATTAAGTTTCCAGAAAGCGTTTATGAAATTTTGAACCTGTCGCAAGAAGAGGATGGCTTTTCGCCATTTTCAAGTTCAGGAGAGCCTGAGGATATCGGGAAATATGCTGCCAGTGTTGGAAAAGCGAAGAATCCGATACTCAAAACGTTGCTTCAGGTTAAGATCGCCGCGGAAGACGATGAGGAATTGGCCAAACCGATTGAACAGCAGAATTCAGCGGCCAAGCAATCGTTGGAGGCGTTGCTTAAATCACAAAAACCCAACATCGATGCACATTACTTGGCTGCTTGCCTTGCAAGTTCAGAAGAACGTTGGGCTGACGCGGCGGATTATTTTGAGCGCATGCGGAACTTGCCGATGGGTCGCGAAATGCGGCGCAAGGTCGACAGCCATTTGGTTGCGCTTGCGACTAATGGACTGGGTGGTGATTTTGAGAAGGGCGACAACGAAGCGATTGTGAATTCGGCGAAATCTGCGGCGCTGAGGCTGCGCAGAATTCGACTTGCCCCTGAAGAACGTCAGCAATTAGTAGGCGTGTTTGAAATACTCGGGCTCAAAGAAGAGGCCGAGAAAATGGAAACGAAAATGGCACAGGGCCGAGGCAACCCGCTTTCGAGCATGTTCGGTGCGATGATGGGCACGCCTGCAGCAGCGGCGCCAGTAGAGCGAGTTCGGCAACTTGTTGACTCGGGTAAATCGGACGCGGCCGCTCGACTGTTGGCTCAGGAATTTAAAGGCTTGGCAAGTCAAGACTTGACGATGGGAACGATGTTTCAAAATGAATATGAGCTTCGAGAGTTCAAAGATAAGCTTGTGTCGCTTGAACTAAATGATCAATTCTTTAAAGCAATTGATCCGGGTGAAGCCACAACTGGTACCAAGGTTTCCGCCTTTGCGTACGGTCACGAAATGTTTGGTGACAAGGAAAAGGCCAAAGATATTTATCGCACGACGTTGGCCAAGAATGAAAAACAGGATGGGGTTCGAATCCGTTTGATGATTCTTGAAATCCCAAGCGACCCCAACGCGTTTACGAAGCACTATTCCAAGCTGCAAAAACGTAACCGATTGGCAGCCGGGACAAATTTAACTCGTTTGTTTTATTCGGATCAATTGAAGTTCGAAGAGAAAATGAGCCTTGCAAAGCAAATCATTCCGCTACTCGACTCTGACGAAACCAAAAAATCGGATTTAGCTTGGGTCGAAGGATGTTTGGGTATGATTGCTCAGCAAATGGAGATCGACGATTCCAGCTATTTGGGTTCGGTGTATGCGAAAAAGGAAGACAAAGCGGAGCCTTCAGAAGAGGAGCTGAAAAAAGAGTCAAAACGGGAAAAGAAAGCGCGGGAGGCGATCGCCGCGGCGGAAGCAACGCGTACAGCAATTCATAACGAGTTGGCTCGCAAATTGATTGACGTTCCTGAGTTCGCCGGATCCGGATTTACTGCGTTGCTTGCTGCCACCGAAGCAGCGGGTAAACCGGTTGGTCCCGAGTTTGTTGAGCTTGCCAGGAAGGCAATGAAACCGCCAGAGAAATCAGGCAGGAATTCGGCCTCACAGCCTGGAGGCTCTTGGGGGATGTATCGATATGGGGACGACGAAGAGGATGTGAAAAAGCGTTCTCCAAGTGACTTTCTGGCAAGACATTTTGGGTTGGCCGAAGGGCAAGCCCAATCAGACGCCGCGATCGAGGAAATTGCGAATCAGTTAGTGCAATGGAAGAAGGAAGCGGAAGCGACTTCGTTTCGAGATACGTATGGGCTTTATCGTGCAGCGCCAGAACAATTCGCAAAAACGGCCACTGAGTTTGTTGAAAAAAGCAAGAAGGCACGCCGTCGCAATGTTCCTGACCCACAGGCGGCTGCGATGGCAAAGGCTGTCGAAGTTTGGATTGATCGTTCCGCACCAGCAGATATCAGTCAGTTGGTCATGCAGCACCAAAAAGAATCGACTAAAAAGCCAGATCCCTATGGCAGTGATGGTGCATCCTATCTCGGGCCATACGTTGCCAAAATTGCAACTGCTAACGGCACACCAGCTGCGGCAAAATTTGTTGCCGAATTTCGTGAGGCCATTTTGGGAACCGAGGAAGAGCAAGCTGCGTTGGTGGCGATGGTTTCCGACGAGAAAAAACGACGACGGGTGACTGGAAAACAAAGGGCTGCATATCAAGCTTACATCGTGTTGATTAGATCACTGCTTGAAGAGAAGGATACGATGTTCTTGGCGTTTGAAGAAGCATCGACAATGAAGCTAGGCGACCAACTGGGATCCGTTAGTTACCAATTTAGAAATTTACTTGCAGGCCAGGGCGCTGACAAACCCGAAGAGTTCATGGAGTGGCTTGGAAAGTCAAAAGTGCTTGATGAATTGGAAACGTTTGATCCATACTTCTTGGGCGGCCAATCGGACGAGCCAACATTTTGGGGCGAAGCAATCACGTCACTTGCAAATTACACCGATGACGAAACCAAGCTCGTTAAATATCTAAAAAAGAAAGACAAGCTGAAGTTCGGCGAGAAATTATTGCTGTTGGCGTTTGACGGTGCCGGGATTCACCAGTCCGAAAAAGTTTATGACTTATTCGGAACTGAAATCGAAAAATTGAAATCGTTTCCGGAAGAAAAGCAAGCCAAACTCGCGCAGTTTGTTAATCAAATCAACAACAGTGGGAATTACTATGGCAACCGCCGTGCCGGTGAGATGACACCTGATGGTGAACTGGCAAAGGCGTTGTTCAGGACGCATCTCAGTTCCTCTGCAACGGCGGACGTTCAAAAAATTCTTGATGCCAAGCGAATTTCAGATTTAGGAATGGCCGATCATCAGGTCGCCGAGTGGACTGGTAATGTTGTTGGTCTGATGGACAAAAGCGATAGCGATAAAGTCGTTTCTGTCGTTTTGAAAGCCATGAAATTGATCGGTAGTAGCCAATCAAGGTCACCGTTTGAAGACAATTCCATGCAGGGTCGATTGTTGGAATCGGCGTTTGCAACCGTCGATTTTGATTCGGTCAAAACGATCCTGGCATTGATTGCTAATGAGAATGCAAAAGGTTTCACGATTACAGATGAGTTGAGTGAGAGCATGGCTAGTTTTGTTGCCAGCGAAGTCGCGGCGGCAGATGAAAAGCCCACAAAATCAAATCCGAAATTGTTTACCAAAGCGATTGATTCGTTTCATCGAAAAATGGGGCAGCAACTTAATGATCGTGACGTGTCTTGTTTGATTTCGAGCTACGAAAGGGTTTTAGCGGGAACGGAATACCTCGATTTCGAACATTTGGAAAAATGGGCGGAGATGGAATCAGGAGGCAAATATCCAAATCTTGCTAATGCTTGGCAAATTGCAATCTTGTCGAGCAAATATCGAGCTGAGCTTATTGAGAAGAGAAAAGAATCTGATTCTTCGCAGGGCGGAGAATCAAACCCGCCTGCGAAACTGGAACGGCTTTCGGCATTGGCTGAGTATCAATCAGAGTTGGTTACGATGATTAACAACAAAGAGCTCACGACTGGCTGGAAGTTACCGATCGCCAAGTCTCTGTTGAATGATCCAACACTTTCCGCAGAAGGTGTTTGGGCATGCTCGAAACTCATTGGGCAGTCGCTTAAAGAAAAGTACACGGTCAGCGACACTGATGTCCGCCGTGTATTTGAAGCGATGCTTGATTGTGAGTCTGATGCCAGTTTCAAGGAAAACGCTTCGGCGTTTGGGAAGTCTTGGTCGGCGGCAAAACTTCGAAACATCAACGGTAGGTCTAGATATGGTTACTATGGTGGTTATGGCGATGAGTGGATGGAAATTGCTGCAGCAATCAAACTATTTACAAAAACGGATGAGCGTGCGGTTGTCAATAAAATCATACGTGTCTATGGAGATCGTATAAAGGATCGCCGTCTGATTGCGACTTTGATTGGCAACGGCTATCACTCGCACGCCAGGAAACTTACGGCGACCACATGGGCCGAGAAGGATCAAAGTTTTGACAGAGAAAGAAGTTCTGTTTCCTACACCAAAGAACTTCAGGCCGAGATTCCGGCGTACGTGAAACTATTTCCCAATGATGGTTCGAAGCTTTTGGCGGAAGCATATATTGCAGAGTTAAAGGATTCGAAAGTTAAAGTGGACGTTCCAGATGTTCCGCGTGACGAAAGACTGCTGAAATTGGCCGAGCGTTTCGGCGGTGTTACTTTTACGTCGAAACGTGAGCGGGAAATGGCACTTGTGTTGCTTTCTAAATCGAAACTGACCGCTAAGCATATTGCGGCGCCAATCGAAGAAATCGCTTCCAAGTTAAAGTTGGAGCAGCTTTGGACTGAGAATGACGTATTCACTGACAAAGTTGAGATGGTTATTGCGCACCTTGGCATTCAGGTTCAGCTGGGTAATTTTGAGCCGCTTGAGAAATTCTATGAAGAGTTGAACAAAGTCGAAGTGGATGATGACTCGTGGCGATTTGATAATCTGACGCGACAAATTTCAACGGGAGTTTCAGCAAGACTGGCCGATGCGTTTGAATCTTCGAGCACAGAGCAATTTGACCAACTGGCTACTCTTGTTGCTGAATTAAATAAGCCCGGATCCAAGTACTCTGTCGGACAGGAAATGAATGTTCTGTTTCACGTGATGGCAGGGAAAACAGATCAATTGATCAAGGACTTTGGCAAAACTAAAGCCCAATGGAAAGAGTTGGAAGACGACGATTCAGTTTCCAGCATTGATGGCGATGAAATTTGGCCGACTTTAGTCAAATATTTGAAGGCCCGCAACGAATTTGATGATGAAGCGCGTCGCTTGAAATTGGTCAAAGAGATTTGGCAAGCTGGCGCACAATTGAATTTTGTTTACGGCAGTGGCCATTTCCAAGACGGCGTTCAGGAAAGTTGTTCCGGTTGTCGCGAAGGAAAGTTTGGGCTCGACGCAATCAAAGAGGCCAAGCTTTTAACAGGCGCTCAAATCGCTGAACATGGTCCGGCGATGGCAGAGTTCGATTCGGTTGACGGAGAAATCTGGCGGCAGGTCGGAAAAGAATTGTGGGCAGTCGAAAAATTCGAAAAAGCCGCTGATGCGTTCAAGGAAGCCCTCGACGCGACAAAGGAAGACATGAAACAGGCCAAGCAAAACCGTAAAGTCGAATATGCCAACGCACTTGTTAAAATCAAACGCGATGGGGAAGCAAAAAAGTTGCTTGCCGATGTCGAGTCTGGTTTATTGCTGGGCGACAACGTTGAAACTTACGGCAAATTGAAAGCCCAATTGGACAAGAAATAATGCATAATAAACGTCTGGGGAAATCTACCTGTTAATCTTATCATTGAGTTTTACTTCTGCGTTTCGATCTAACTTACTTTTTCCAACTCATCAAACTTAGAAAACGAAATGAATTCAAATCTCAGCCAAACTACCGACCAAGTGAACGGATTTGTCAACGAAGTCGGCAAGCGTTTGAATCTTCACCGGATGTGGAACGTTATTTTCTGGGCGAGCCTGATTGGCGGTGGCGTCATGCTGCTGATCGCGTTGACTTACGTCTGGCCCGGCTATCGTGTTCCAGCCGTTTGGTATTTGGGTGTGTTCGGCACGACGGCGATCGTTGGATTGGCTGCGTGGTACTTTGGTCGAACATCGACTGATGCGGCTGCCAATTTCGCAGACGATCACTTTGGCCTTAAAGACTCGGTAATCTCATGTTTGCATTTTGCAGAATCCGGAAACGAAGGCGGTTTCTACGATTTGCAATCCAAGGCTACTGAGAAACTGGTTGAACAATCAACCGTCAAAGAAATTCCTTACAAGCCGCCGTATCGTGTGGCCGTTTTGGGCGCGTTGTTGGTTTTGATTTCGGTTTCACTTGGCTTCAAAGGCCCAAGTCCAGAAATTGTTGAACGTCAAAAACAGCAACAGATCACTTCAGAGCTGACAGCGGCTGCCAATGAAGAGCTTAAAGAGTTGGTGGAAGAAATCGCCAATTCCGTTGAAGACGAAGAAGAGCGAAAATTGCTTGAGCCAGATAAACTCCGAAAATGGGTAGACGAACTCAAAGAGACGACGGATCAAAAAGAGGCTTTGAGGCAGTACGCGCGAATGGAGCTTAAACTCAATCGCGCTGCGGAGGCACTCAAGCAACGCAAAGATGAAAAGCTTCTTGATATCGTTGCTGAAGAGCTGAAGAAAGATGAGGCTTCAAAGGAATTGGGCAAGAAGCTTAAACAGAAAAAATACGAAGCAGCTGCCAAAGACCTCAAAGATTTGAAGAAGAGTAAGCTTGATCCGGAAAAACTTAAACAGCTTTCCGAGAAACGAAAAGAGCTTGCGAAACTAAAAGCGATTGCCAATCGAATGGCCGATGCTTCACGGCGTACTCGAAATTCCGACGGGAAAAAATCAGGTGAGAGCAAGAAGAACGGCAAGAAAAATGGCGATCCGTCTGGATCAAAAATGGCCGACGGTCGTAATCAAAGCAAATCACAATCCGATAGTGACGCCGAGGGCGAGCCTTCCGATGGTGAAGAAACTGAAATGAGCGAATCGGAACTTGGAGATTTGATCGAAGAGCTGGATGACGCGCTTGAGGAGCTTGATGAAGCGCTTGAGTTGGCCGAGATGGAAGAAATGGACGACCAGGACTTGGAGGAAAGCGATTGCGAAGAGTGCGATCGGCTGGCACGGGCCAAATTGGATGAGCTTGGCAAAAAACTGATGAAGATGGCCAAGAGACGCAGGGCTCGAGCGAAGTTGAATCAACTCAGTAAGAGATGTTCTGAGTGCCAATCCGCAGGAACGATGGAAGTTCGGACGAAAAATAAAGGCGGCAAGCGTGCGGGCGAAGGATCAGTCGATTCCACTCGCGACGAAAAAGACGAATTCGCAGACAACGGCCAGTTTTCAAAGCTCAAAGGCCTTAAAGGTAATGGGCCTTCTTTGACTAAAGTCGAATCTGCAGAAGACGGAGACGGAACAAGTCACTTGAAGCACGAAGCAAAACAACGCGAGTTCAAGCGACAGTTTGAATCGTTTGTCGAGCGCGAAGACATTCCGGCTGATTTGAAAGCGGGTGTGAAAAACTACTTCACCAATATTCATGAGTCCGGCGAAGAAGAGTCGGAGTCGGAAAACAAAGAGCAAGAATAAGAAGCAGTTGCGGGATGCGATATCGCCCAACCGTTGTGGTCAAACGAAATGCGCGCATTTGAGATGCGGGCAAGAATTGCGG
>CAYZGP010000005.1:70833-78569 GCA_964478065.1 uncultured Pirellulaceae bacterium | reverse complement strand
GTTTTGCGACGGACAGGAATGTCCATCCTACGGCGTTTCGTTTTCTTGATTGCCGCTGGAGAGATTACAGAGTACTAAATTTACCCAAGGAACCCCACCAACGTGTCAACTGCCTCTACGACAAACACTGAGCAAGAAGCCAGTGATTTTGTAAACAAGTTCAATCGCATCAGGGAAGAAGTCGGGAAGTTTATCGTTGGGCAGGAAGCCATTATCGAAGATGTTTTGATCGCCATCGTTTGTGGTGGCCATGCCCTGCTCGAAGGCGTGCCGGGACTTGGCAAGACCGCTTTGGTCAATACGATCAGCCAAGCCCTTGATTTGAAATTCAGGCGGATTCAATTCACTCCTGATCTTTTGCCAGCCGATATTGTTGGAACGCAAATCTTGATCGACCGTGAAGGTTCGAAGCAACTTGAGTTTCAACCTGGCCCTGTGTTTTGTAACATCCTATTGGCGGACGAAATCAATCGTGCGACGCCAAAAACTCAGTCGGCGTTGTTGGAAACGATGCAAGAGAAATCGGTCACGGTTGCAGGTGAAACGCACAAACTGGACCTGCCTTTTTTCGCGTTAGCTACGCAAAACCCGATCGAGCAAGACGGAACGTTCCCGCTTCCCGAAGCCCAGTTGGATCGCTTTTTCTTCAAGCTATTTGTTGAGCTGCCGAGTCACGATGAATTTTCAGAAATTTTGAATCGAACTGGCGGCAACAGCGCTCCAACGATCTCAGCGGTTGCCACGGGAAATGACATTCTTGAAATGGGCCGATTGCTTCGCCAAGTCCCAATCGATGCGGATGTACAAAGTCATTTGGTTCGTGTCGTTCGAGCCACGCATCCCAACGACCCCAATGCTCCCGATTCAGTCAAACGGTTCGTGCGTTACGGTTCGTCACCTCGCGGCGCCCAGGCGATCCTTTCGGCATCACGAGCACGGGCTCTACTCGAAGGCCGTTTCCATGTGGCTTGTGAGGACGTAAACCGCATGGCATTGCCGGCCCTTCGCCATCGTGTGATGCTGAGTTTTGAAGGTGAAGCCGAAGGCATGAGCACCGACACGATTATCGAAAGCGTGATCGAAAAAAATCCGCGTTAATTGCCATGGTTCCCGTCTCTATCGAATTACCATGACAAAATTATCAAGCGACTATTCAAGAATTTTCATTGTTCTGCACCCTGAACGATCTTCAAAATGCTAACCGACTCTTCCTTTATTCGCCGATTGGACTCGCTGTACTTGCTTGCGCGAAAAGTCCTCAACGGTTCGCTGCAGGCGGATCGTAAAAGCACCAAAAAGGGAACGGGAATCACTTTTGCGGACTACGCTGAATACTATATGGGAGCCGACTATCGCTCGATTGATTGGCGTGTGTTCGCCCGCTTCGAATCGTTGGTTATCAAACTTTTCGAAGTCGAAGAAGATGCCACGATTTATGTGTTGCTTGACCAAAGCCGTTCGATGGAGTCCAAATTTGTTTACGCAAGACAGCTTGCCGCGGCCCTGGGGTACATCGGATTAAATTGCCTTGATCGGTTGGCGGTATATGGACTGGGTGATTCACTGACTCCCATTTTGGATCCCTGTCGCGGGCGAGGAAGCGTGATGCCGCTGCTCAAGGGACTTGAAGAGATCGAGACGATTTCGGGTGATACGAAATTCAATAATTGTGCACGACTTTTTCAAGCACGCCATCAACGTCGAGCCGTCGTGATTGTGATTTCAGACTTTCTGTTTCCAGGTGGATTCGATGACGGGCTAAGCTATCTGCAGTGGCACAAGCATGACGTTTACTGTCTTCGTGTTCAAAACGATGACGACACGCAGTGCACACTTAAAGGTGATGTTGAATTGGAGTGCGTTGAAACGGGGCAACATCGGCGCGTCACGATCTCACCGCGCGAAGTCAAAATGTACGAAGCCGCGGTAACGGAGTGGAACGCGAAATTGGCCAAATCATGCGCCCAACGCGGAATTGGGTTGGCGTCCACCACTCCCGAAATTCCGTTTGAGCGCGTGATTCAAGACATCCTCCGTCGCGGAGGGCTCGTCGCTTGAATTTTGGCAGTCCGATTTTCTTTTGGTCGTTTCTCAGCTTGATCCCGCTGATCGCGATCTACCTTTTAAAAGTGCGACCGGTTCGAAAACCGACGACTGCATATTTTCTTTGGGATAATATATTCCAAGAGAAAAAAGCGACGTCGTTGTTTCAGCGATTTCGTGACCTGTTTAGTTTGTTGCTGATGCTGTTTGCATTTTGCGCAATCGCACTTGCACTAACTCGACCTGATTTTTCTGGTGATGATCAAAAGGACCTTGTGCTGCTGATCGACAATAGCGCATCGATGAACGCGAAAGAGGGAAATTCGACGCGCCTGGATAATGCGAAAACCGTTGCCAGCCAAATCGTGCGAGCCCTTAATGGTACTCAGCGGTGCGGCATTGCGACGGTCTCCAACGAAGCCACGTATCTTTCGAATTTGACCGACAACCCGCGTGAATTGTTGGACGCAATTTCAAAGATTACTGAGTCTTCGCTTTCGTCGAATATCGAAACGTTAAACCAATTTCAGAAGGCTTCGCCAAATTCGGATGCCAGTGGCAAATCTGATGAAGATGACGAAGCGAATAAAGACGACCAGCCAACAGCAGATTCGGAACTAGCGAAATCCGACTACCGTGTTGTTTTGATTTCCGATGGCCTGGTAGGCGGCAACGTTCCGGACGATATCGAGTTAATTAAAATCGGTAATTCCAACATTGGAAACGCGGGAATTGTTGCTTGCGATATGCTGCGTCTACCGGGTGGGAGCAATCGGGTTGGCGTGTTTTTCCAAATCGCTTCTACGTTTGAGGAATCGGTTGAAGGCGAGTTGATTCTTAGTCATGATTCGACTGACAACCTAATCAAACTGATTCCGCTTCAAATTGAGCCCGGAAAAAACGTGGCTGAAGTTTTCGAGTTGGACGACGCTCCGGCAGGAAAATGGTTTGTTCAACTGGACATGGGCGAAAACAAAGACGTTTTGGCTGATGACAATATTGCGTTTCTGTCGCTTGCAAAAAAGAAACCGATCCCCGTTTCTGTTGTCGCGTCCGATCGGTACTTTTACGAAAACAGCGTGCTGGCATTTTCGAGAACCGATGGATTGCTTCAATTGATTGGTGCGGAGTCAGAAGCAAAACCACAACTGAAGATCGGCGCAGGCAGTTTTCCGATCGCGAATTCCGATGATGGAAGTTCGACAAACGATTTTCTCGTGTTCCAGCCGAACGGTGAATCTCCCTGGTGGTCTGAATTAGGCGAAGAGATTGAAGTCACACTGCCGCGAACGCTTGATGAAAACCATCCCGTTATTCGGCACCTTGAACCAACCTCGATTCCATTCGTCGGTGCAAAACGTTTAACGGCACCGGCTGGTTCTGAGATTTGGGTGACCGCCGAAGACGATACGCCTTTGATTTATCGGGCAACTAATGCGGGGCGGACGGCGGTTGTTGTAAACCTGGATCCGCTTGCCTCTGATTTCTATTTCAGTGCTTGGTTTCCGGTTCTTGTTTATTCATCGGCAACTCATTTGGCTGGACGAACCGAAGCAGTTCATTCGACGTATCCGACCGGCCGTTACGCGAGCATTCCTGGTGTCAAACCTGGAAATGAAACGAAAGTTGACGGTCCGGAAGAATCGAAATTGGTGACAACCGAAAGCTTGCTGGGGCCACTTGCCAAGCCCGGTTTTTACGATCTCAAAAACGGTGGCGGTGATTGGCAAGTCGCTTGTAGTTTGCTTTCGCCAAATGAAACGTCCATCAACAATGAAGAAATCAAAGACACCAGTCAGCCGATCAACCGAGGATTCTCTCCGACGGCTTGGCTGACTCTGATTGCCGTCGTCGTGCTTGCGATTGAATCAGTTCTGTATCAGCGCCGAAAGGTGGGTTGAAATGGAATTGATTTCACTCCGCCCGCTATGGTGGCTGTTGCTGTTGCCGATGCTTTGGCTGGGCTGGCGTTACAGTCTCGTTGATGCACCGATGTGGAAGCGTGCTGGTTCATTTGGTTGCCGCGTTCTCGGGATCCTTTGTTTGATTCTTGCGTTATGTCGTCCGTTTGCTTTTTCAACCAGTGACAGCCTTCACGTTGTGTTCCTGGTCGATGTTTCGCAATCGATCGACCTTGGTGCGAGTTCATCGGCGGCAGATGAGATTCAAAAAGCAATTGACGAATTGAGACGCGATGATTCCTGGACGCTGTTTGCGATTGGCAATGACTTGCGTAATTTCGAGTCGCCTGAAGCGCTTAAAACGCAGCTAGAATCGTGGTCGAAACAAGGATCCGATGACGCATTTCGGTCTGCAACGCGGTTGGCGGATTCGCTGCTGATGTCGCGACTTTCGTTTCCAGCAGGAAAAGTCAAACGCGTCGTGCTGTTCAGTGATGGACAAGACACCGCCGGATTTTTAAGTGATGCGATTCGGCAGATGGCCAGTGAAGATGTCGATGTTCGGTTTCAAAAAATTGACGCCCTTGCGGAATCCGAAGCAGCCGTTGTATCGCTCAAGCCGTCTTCAACGCGGGCTTATTATGGTGAAGTCGTTCGAATGGCCGTCAATGTTTCTGCCAACGATGCGATTTCCGGCCGATTAAGGATTGTCCACAAAGGCGTTGCGATTCAGGAGCAAGGCGTTGAGTTGAAAGCCAATCAACCCAACCGATTTTTTTTCGACATCGACATGAATACGCCGGGCGACAGTAAGTGGACGGCGGAATTGATCGCAGACAAAGACTATTTTCCCATCAACAATCTGCGCACGTGCACCATTACGGTACGAGGAAAACCGCGGATCCTTGTGCTGCACGAAACCGAAAAAGAGATGCGTGCGTTTGAGAGGGCGATGTCTGAGCAAGACGTCGTGTTGGAAGTGCGCGGCAAATTTGGTTTGCCTGATTCGATTCAAGGCATGCTTGCCTTTGACGCGATTGTGTTGGCTGATTTCCCTGCGACATCGATGACGCCACGTCAAATGAGTTTGCTTAATCGGTACGTTAAAGATTTCGGTGGTGGGTTGGCGATGTTGGGATCGGAAAACAGCTTTGGTCTTGGTGGCTATCATCGCACGCCAGTCGAGGAGGTTTTGCCGCTTGTGTCTCGGTTTGAAAAAGAGAAAGAGAAACCGTCACTTGCAATGGTGTTGGTGATCGACAAATCCGGTTCAATGGATGGGCTTCCCATCGCACTTGCCCGTCAGGCGGCGAAATCGGCGGTAGAATTGCTTGGTCCGCGCGACAAAATTGGCGTCGTTGGTTTTGATGGATCGCCAACGGTGATCAGTGAGATGCGAAGTGCACTTGAGTCGGATGCAATTTGTGGCGCGATCGATTCGCTTGATGCGGGAGGTGGAACGAATATGTATCCCGGCATGGTGGTGGGAAAAGAGATGTTGGAAAACACTTCAGCAAAAATTCGCCACATGATTTGTTTGAGCGATGGACACACGCAAGACGCAGATCATGGTGGCTTGGTCCAAGCCATGATTGACAGCGGCATTACGGTCTCCACGGTTGCTCTTGGCGATGCTGATCGAAATTTGTTGGCTATGATTGCCGAGATTGGTCGTGGTCGTTATTACGAAACGAATGATCCTGCCAATGTGCCTCAGATTTTTACTAAAGAAACAATGCAGGCGTCGAAGTCTGCGATCAAGGAAGATTTATACGGCACGGTTCAAACTGGCGACCACCGCGCGATGGCGGGCTTTGTGGAAGCCGATCTGCCGTTCACGTTAGGCTACGTGATGACTCAGCAGAAACCAACGGCTCAAGTTTTACTGGTTGCTGAAACGGGCGATCCGCTGTTGGCGGTTTCGCGATTCGGATTGGGAACCGGGCTGGCTTATACAAGCGATTTGTGTGAACGTTGGGGCGGCGAGTGGTTGGCTTGGGGCGATGTTGGAAAGTTTTGGGGGCAAGTGCTTCGTTCGATCGCGCGGAAAAATGACGACGAAGGCATTCAAATCTCGCAAGTCGTAGCTAAAGGAAATTGGGAGTTGGATATCAAGCGGACAGATAGCTCTGGGCTTCCTCAACCGAAAGTCAAATGGCAGCTTTCGGCGCTTGACGGTCAGGGGGCAATGGAGAAAGTCGAAGTCAAAGAAATCGGGTTGGGGCGTTATCAGGCTTCGATTCCAGTGAAGCAACATTCGAACTTGACGGTTAGCCTTCGCGATTCGGCTGGCGACAAAACAAAAGTCTTGCATTACGACCGACCTTATCCGCTTGAGTACGGGCTCTCCAATAAGCTTACTCCTGAGATTGAGCAGTTGGCGAAATTTTCTGCCGATGAAATGCATGAAGGGCTCGTGCCCCAGCCGACTCGACGTTCGATCGCGCCTTGGTTCTATATCGCCGCGTTTATTTCTCTGTTGATCGGTAACTTGATCCGACGTCTGTAGTTGCAGACCTACGATGGATTGGGCTTTATCTTCAAAGCTTCGTCGGCGGTCAAAAACGCTATGCTTGAGACTATCATTGATTTTCTTCAGAGGGATATGACGGAATAAAGGAGCTTTAAGACGAGTCAATGAATTTTGGATCATCGAAAATCAGTAGGTATTTGAACGCAATGCTCGTATACTTAACCTGGGGCATATGATCATTGGCTTATTGTTTAAGACACCGCGACGATTAACGCATCCCGGCTAATTTTCAATTTGCTGAAAATGAACGAGGCAACTCAATCCTCTGAGAGAATTGACGGCATGATAAATTTCTCAAAACACGATTCTTATGGCTTTCGATGTCTGGCCGTTTTTTGCCTCACGTTTTTGATTTTTGCAAGTTCGTTTTGTGAAATCGGTTTCGCCCAGCGGCCAACTGCTTCGGTAAATACGCTTGGCGTGGACGAAGTAAGATTGAATGGTGCCAAGCGAATGTACGGCATCATTCTCAATCGGACTCGCAACGAGGGAGACGGCGTTTCGTTGATGGTTGAGCGTGCGTGGTTTAAGAAGACTTATCCGGATTTGTATGCCGAACACCTGAAGGTGCAAGCCGCCGAGGCAGAAGCTTCCAGTGAGTTGTTGATCAAGCGATTGAAGGCTTGGAAGAAAGAGCGTGCCGAAGAAGAGCGTGTGATTGAGTTTGTTGACGCTGAACTGGATTTCTTTGCTGATATCCAGGAGAAGAAACGAAAAGCGAAAAAGGCAAACGAAGAAAACGTCAGTGGGGCAAAAGCGGACCAAGCCAGCGATGGGAAAGCGAAACTCGATCAAGCCAACGAATCAGGGAATGCAGACGAAGCAAAAAAGGCAAACGAGAAACCGGCCGATGGTGGCGAGCCAGCCAATAAAAACGATGAAGAGACGTTTTTTACGATCGTGAAGTATAAGCCTGGCGAAATAAAATCAATCTTTCAGCAGCCTCCCAATCACATTCACATTGCCGGGGTTGCTTGGAAGCACGAGGTTCCGCGAGTGACCGTTCGCAATGTTAAAACGTTGCTGCGCGAGTTGGAAAAAATGAAAATCGAAGTTGGCAAAGAGACTTTTGATTTTTCTGAAGACATTCCTGCTTTCGTGACGCAGACCGAAGAAGAGTGGGCGGCTCGCGTGGCGATTTTGGAATACGGTTTGCGCGATGAGCCTTATAACTTTCAAGGCATGGGCTCCAATTTGATTCGCATCGACCCGAACAAGCCCCCGAAGGCAGAGGACGTGTTGAATATGTTTGGTGGCGG
>CAYZGP010000005.1:19776-70733 GCA_964478065.1 uncultured Pirellulaceae bacterium | reverse complement strand
TTGGGTGGTGGTCTGGGCGGAGCGCTCGGCGGACTTGGCGGTGGATTGGGTGGGCTTGGCGGCCTCGGAGGTGGACTGGGTGGTGGCGGCCTCGGAGGTGGACTGGGTGGTGGTGGCGAGATAGCCGACTTGTTGAAAGAGTTAAAGCTTGATGGCGGAAAGGGTGCTGAACCGAAACAGGATAAACAATGGTGGAAGTCTGCGACCAAGACGGCTGAAGACGACGGCGTTCGCGGCATTCGAATCACGCGAGTTGTTCAGAATTCAACAAGTCCGGTTGCGAAAGTTGAAGACTATTTTTTCGCGATGATAAAACCGGGTCAGTGGAAGCCCGTGTTGAGTGCCACGGGGAGTGCAAATAGAAAAGACGTTCGTGAAGAGGACATTGTGAGGTTGAAGGCGGATCCGCGAATTGCCGGGGTGCTTGAGATGGTCGAAAAATTCGGTTTGGGTAGTGGAATCGATACGGCTCTACGCCAAGGTGCGGCGACGGAGATGGCGATGCATGATTCGCACGAAAAATTCTTTGAGCTGCTTGGTACGTACAGCGAACGCTCGGACGGTCCGCCGCTCGAGGTCAAGTAACCAATATGTTCGAGGCTGTATGACTTTATCCTGACCACTCGTAATATGAGCGGTGGCATCATCCAATGTTGAAGTCGATTTTCAACGCGGCAAGATTTTTGAAGAATAGAGAACCGCGAATGGACTTGAATGAAAAACGAATTTAGATTGACGTTTATTCGAGAGCCCAAGCACCCGCAAAATCGTTTCAATGCGGTTTCAAAATCTGCACAGCTTTCACCAAACTTGACTAGGTTGGCCACTAGCTCCGATTGGCGACCAATTCTCACTTGGTTAAGTGACAGCACATCCTATTGGTAAACATTTTGGGTTGCGCAGAACAATCGGATTGGGGCTTAAATTTGCGCAAAAAAAACGAAGGGTTCAGCTCGCCGCTACTGAACCCTTCTAAAATTGGCTGTCCGGATATGAAATAAATTCCATTCCGGAGACCCACAGCCACAAGTGATATCGTCTTGGTTGGAGCAATTCCGTCAAAAAAGAAATTTGCATGGGTAATCCACTACAACAGTCAAAGTCACTTGTTAAATTAGATGAATATGACTTTTGTTTTGAAAATCAGCTCAACCCTAGACCCTGGAGTCGTTGAATGATCTCGGACGGATCAGCCCCTCAGTCGTCAAATGTCGGAAAAGTGCCTTTTGCTGACCGACAACCCGCCAAACTAGCCCTCGAAGACGGAACGGTTTACTCAGGTTTTTCGCTTGGAGCGATGGGAACATGTGAAGGCGAAGTCGTTTTTAACACGTCAATGACGGGATATCAGGAAATAATTACTGACCCCAGCTATCGTGGCCAAATCATTACGATGACTTATCCCGAGATGGGAAATTACGGGGTAAACGAAGAAGACGTTGAAAGCCGGCACCCTCATTTGTCGGGTTTTATCGTACGCAACGTGAGTCGCGTTGCCAGCAACTTTCGCTCGTCGTCGACTTTGCATGCCTATCTCGAAAAGCACGACATTGTAGGCATCTCAGATATTGATACCCGAGCTCTTGTTCGTCGGATCCGCAGCGTTGGAGCCCTTCGCGGGGTCATCTCATCGGTTGAGTTGGACGACTCCAAACTGGTTGCGATGGCAAAGGCGAGTCCAGGATTGGTTGGACGTGATTTGGTGCGTGAAGTCTTGCCCGCTCAGCCGGTCAATTGGGAAACTCACCTCAGTAAGTGGTGGGATACGCGAACCAATGCTCCCGAAGCGATCAATCCTGCTGATGATGCCCCGCATGTTGTGGCTTTGGATTTCGGCATGAAGTGGAACATCGCTCGTCATCTTTTTAACCAAGGCTGTAAAGTAACAGTGTTGCCGGGGACTGCCACGTCGGAAGAGGTTTTGGCTTTGAAGCCCGATGGTGTTTTTCTTTCCAATGGGCCAGGCGACCCTGAGCCGCTTGACTATGCGATCAAGACGATCTTTGAATTGGTTGGCAAGGTTCCCATGTTTGGAATTTGTCTTGGCCATCAGTTGTTTGCTTTGGCATGTGGTGGGTCGACTTATAAGATGAAGTTCGGTCATCGCGGAGCTAATCAACCGGTCATCGATAAGGCTTCAGGCAAGGTCGAGATCACTTCGCAAAATCATGGCTTTGCCGTTTCACCGGAGGGATTGCCTGATTGTTTGGAAGTAACACATTTGAACTTAAATGATGACACGATTGCCGGACTAAAGCATCGTGAGCATCCTGCGTTCAGTGTCCAATATCATCCGGAAGCCTCTGCCGGTCCTCATGATAGCCAATATTTGTTCGGACAATTTCGTGAGATGATCGAATCCCATCGGGCAGCTGTTTGATCATCGGCGATTTACAATCACGGTAGTGCGATGACCTGCTAGGCGGCTGCCGTGAAATCGAAAAGCCCGAGCAATGCTTGAGAGCTTGACGAAAAACTGTTCGCCTGTCCGCTGGTAGTTAAACTAAAGTTAAGTCGCCGCGTTGTTGTAGAACAGGCTGCGCTACTGTGGCAGACGTGATCAACATTCAGTTCTCCATCTCATCAGGAGCTTCGTGATGCGTTTTAACGTTTTGGGTACAGCATTTTTGTTGGCAGTCGCGTTGGTTACTTTGTTGGCAACAGCTGGTTTTGCCGACGAACGTCCGAATATTTTGTGGCTTTCGACTGAAGACATCGGTCCCCATGTCGGTTGTTACGGTGATGAAGTTGCCAACACGCCCAATCTGGATGCGTTTGCCAAACGCGGGCTTGTTTTTAAATACGCATGGTCGAACTATCCCGTTTGTGCTCCGGCTCGAACGACGATCATCACCGGGATGTATGCGTGTGCCAATGGCGCGGGCAATATGCGTAGCGAAGTCAAAATTCCTGACGGTGTGAAAATGTTTCCGGAGTACCTTCGCGAAGCTGGTTACTTTTGTACCAACAACAGCAAGACGGATTACAACTACGAATATGAACAGCACCAACCTTGGGATATTTCGTCCAATAAAGCTCACTATCGGAAGCGCAAAAAAGGTCAGCCATTTTTTGCTGTATTCAATTACACCGGAACACACGAAAGTAAAATTCGCAAGCGTCCACACACTGCGGTGGTTGATCCGGCCAGCGTAAAATTGCCCAAGTACTGGCCTGATACGCCTGAGTTTCGTCAAGATTTTGCTCAGTACTACGACAACATTAACGTCATGGATGGCTGGATTAAAAAGCAGCTTGATGCGCTCGAAAAATCAGGCGAATCAGACAACACCATCGTTGTATTTTTCGGTGATCACGGGTCAGGCATGCCGCGCCACAAACGTTACGCAGGCGACTCCGGAATGCTTGTGCCGTTCGTTGTTCACGTGCCTGAAAAACTAAAAGAACAGGCAAGCAAAGAATATGTTGCCGGCGGCAAAAGTGATCGACCCGTTGGATTTGTAGACTTGGCACCAACGATGCTTAGTATTGCCGGAATTGAGCCGCCAGAATACATGCAAGGTCATGCGTTCCTGGGTAAGTTTCAAACCGATGCACCAAAATATCTTTATGGCTTCCGTCAACGGATGGACGAACGGATTGACATCAGTCGATCGTTACGAGACCAACGGTTTATTTACGTAAGAAACTATATGCCTCATTTGCCCGCTGGTCAGGCACTTGAATATCAACTCCAAACACCATCCTGCAGAGTTTGGAAAGAAATGTTTGAGGCTGGAAAACTGAACGAAGTCCAGTCAAAGTTTTGGCAACCGCATCAAGCCGAAGAATTATATGACTTGGCTGCCGATCCAGATGAAACAGTAAACTTGGTTGGCGACCCAAAGTTTGAAAAAGAGCTTGAGCGATTCCGAACTGAGCATCGCGAGAGCATGATGCGGTTTGGCGATGTCGGGTTGGTGCCCGAGCAGATCTCATTTGAGTTTGGTCAAGCCAAACGATCGCGTCGTGAAATGCTTGATGATTCAAAACAGTTTCCGATGCAAGAGATTTTTTCGGTTGCGAATCTTGCCGCGAATCGAAATTTGCAAGGGCTCGAGAAACTTCACAAAGCGATGGAACACGAAAGTGCATCGGTTCGTTATTGGGGAGCGATTGGGATTCAAGTCGACGGCAAAAAAGCAGTCAACGGTTCGAAGCCCCAACTGAAAAAGTTGCTTTCTGATAACAGCCCTGCCGTAGCAATTGTTGCCGCCGAATTGTTGGTTCAATTCGGAGACGAAAATGAACAGGCGAGTGGATTATCCGTACTTAAGGAGTTGGCGAACTTGGACAACTCAAACCTCTATGGATCCATTCAGGCGCTCAATGCCATTGATCGGTTGGGGAAGCAAAAAACGAGTCCGATTTTTTCTGAAATCGAGAATATTCCGCTCAAAATTAAACAAATAAAACGTGGGGAAAATTATGTGGGAAGCCTATTAAGGGCAATTGCTCGCTAGCAAAAAAAGGCCTCAAATTGCCAAAGTTACCCCAAATAACGGTTTTCTAGGTGTTGCTGGGGAGGGACGATAAAAAAAAATTAAAAAACTAAGGAGTAATCACTTCCTTTAACAGTCATTTCAAGGTCTTAATGGATTTGGGCCAGTTAAGATCGTCCAGTATGGCATTATTAACTGGTTTTACCTGTAGAATCGCTGTAACGGATCTAGGGAAACTGTGTCTACTAGTTATGATAGGAGTCTAACCATTTCTATTAAATGACGATTATGGTTATATTGTCGTGAAAGCGATTTCATAAATTTTTATCAGTTCGCTTACAACACAACTCTTTTTGAGGGTGTTGCGCGCAGTATTCCAGTTTTTAACATTTCTTTATTTGTCCCACGAAAAGAGGTTACCCGTGAAGAGAAACATTCGCACAAGAGGATTCACCCTCGTCGAATTGTTGGTGGTCATCGCGATCATCGGTATCTTGATTGGCATGCTGCTACCAGCTGTCCAACAGGTACGTGAAGCAGCACGCCGTGCTACATGTATGAACCAGCTTCGTCAGATTGCATTGGCAGCTCACAACTACGAATCAGCCCACCGCCATTTCCCAACTGCTGGCGATCATTCGCAAGGATTCTGGGATGAGCCTTTCCAGTCAGCTTTCAGTCGTGAGAACTGGGGTTGGGGTTACCAAGTCCTTCCATTTATGGAGCAAAACAACCTTTTCGATCTTCGTTCAGATCCAGTTGACGGTGGAACAGCTAATGCTCCCGGTCAAATGCTTTCGTTCAAGATCCCAACTTTCAATTGCCCATCACGTGCAAATCGTGTCGCTATTGATGGTGCAGGTGTATTCCAACTTGGCGATTACGCTGGTTGCATGACTTCATGGAACTTTGGTTGGCAGTACGGCGGTTGGAATGGCTTCAACTGGCAAACTCAAATGTCAAATCAGATGGAACCACAATTCATCTGGCGTGGAATTATCGTTAAAGCAGTCAACTCATTCTTAGAGTCAGGCGTTCGCGATTTCCAAGATTTTGGCGAAATCGGATTCGGTGCTGTTACTGATGGAACAACAAACACAATCTTGTTTGCTGAAAAATCAGTTCTAGCTTCTCGTTACACAGCTGCCCCTGGCGACTGGTGGGACGCTCCTGGTTACCTTCACAGTGCTGACTGGCCAACAATGCGTGGCTTCCATGCTGCTGCAAACGGCGATTTCATCTGGCGTGATTCACTAGCTGCTGATCAGCGTCGTGGTAACTCAGACTTCAATGAGCACAGCTTCGGTTCTGCTCACCCAGGTACGCTTGTTGCTGCTATGGGCGATGGTTCAACTCACACGATTAACTTCGCTGCTGACGGCAATTCGCTTGATCAACTTGTTCGTCGTGACGATGGTTTCATTATGAGCCTTAGCGAACTGTAAGATTCGCTCTGAATACGTTAGAATCCCGCTTCACAAGAAGCGGGATTCTTTTTTTTTGAAAACAACTAAGGTGGGTCATGAGACACTATACAAAACAAATCGTACTTGGGTTGACCGTTGCAGTAATGGCAACGGTCGCTGGCTGCGGGGCAGGTGACCCGTCTGCAGGTGTGGCCAAACAGATGAATAGCCAAAATATTCAACGGCTTTCAAACCTATATGTCCTTTACCATCAAAAGAATGGATTTAAAGGACCAACCAGCGTCGAAGAATTCAAGGCATTTCTCAAGAGTAACAAAGTCACAAAGAACCTTGACTTCATGAAAATCAGTCCCAGCGAAATCGATGATTGCTTTGTCAGCGAGCGAGACGGCGAAGCATTCAAGATTCGTATGGGAGTTCCCGGAAACCCTCGTGGATGCCAAGAGCCACTTGTGTTCGAGGCAACGGGTCAAGATGGCGTTCGATTGGTGGGCTTCGCTGCTGGTCGAATCGAAGAAGTCGATGACGACAAACTGTACGATGATATGTTCGAAGGCCGTTGGAAGCCTACTGACGATCGTACGGAAGAGAATCTTCCGAAATTCGACAAGGATGGCAACGAGATTTAACGGCGAAAAATAAGCTGTGCATTTCCAAGCTCCATGGATTTTCCATGGAGCTTTTTCTTTTGATTTGTTTCTTCGATTTGATTACGCCGCTGAACTCAGCGCGTTCAATAGTCGTAACAAATCAGTAGCACCGGTTTTTTCTGATCGAGGTTTGATTAAAATCGTCATGGAAGAATGCAGTCGCGGCACCGTATGTCGCTTCGCTCAAATCATTTGCCTGTTTTCATTAGACATTCCAACGAGGATCTCGTGTCCAGCTCCAATTCTCCCCAACGAATGAACTGGTACGAAACAATATTGTTTCTCCTCGTAATTGGTTTACCACTGGCGTTCTACATTTTCCAACCGAGAATTCCGCCATTGGGTAAACCAATGGAAGTTAATCGTGTCGTAGGCAGCGCTCCCTCATCAGAAGTTCAGTTTGCACACGAATGTTTGGTGGACAAGCCGCATTATGGTCAGCAGTACGCACACGTAGGTTTACATCCCAGTGCATCAGGAGCCGGTTTGGACGTGATTGCTGCAGACGCAAGGCTAGGCCAAGTCGTACGGCTTGAGCGCGGTGAAGACGGCTTGCAGTGGAATACGACTGTGCTCGGAAAAGATATAGGGGCTCCAGTTCGTGTCGCGTCCGAGGATCTGGATTCCGATGGAGACCAGGATCTTATTGTCTCTTGTGCCGGAAGTATCGAATCATCGGATTTTTTGCTGGGCAAAGTCGTTTGGCTTGAGAACAATGGTGGCTCGTACCAACCCCATACAATCCTGAGGCACGTGCGTCGTGTGACGGATGCCCAATGTGGAGATTTTGATTCAGACGGCGACCTCGATGTGGTGGTAGCCGTTATAGGAGGTGAAGTCCAAGGCCAAATCTTGTTGTTGGAGAATAATGGCCAGCAACAATTTACTGATTACGAATTGATGAGTAGCCCTGGAACGATGCGCGTCCCGGTAAGAGATTTCGATGGTGATGGCGACTTGGATTTTGCAGCGATGGTATCGGGAGAAGACCAGCAGGTTTGGATTTTTGAAAACGATGGCAAAGGATTCGATCACAACCGCCGACAACTTGCTTTCTCGTCAACCAATTTCGATCTTGGGTTCAACGCGATGATCGCTGAAGATCTGGATCAAGACGGTGATCAAGATTTGATTCTTACCAAGGGCGGATCGATGTACGATACCCGCAAAAAATACCCTAAGTCATGGCATGGTGTTCATTGGTTGGAAAATCATGGCAAATTAAGTTTCGAATCAAAACAGATTGCCGAGATTCCTGGTGCTTCGGGGCTTACTTCGGTTGACCTCGATGGTGATGGCGATTTGGATTTAGCCGTAGTAAGCCAATTCAATGACTGGAACGTTGAGGGTGCAGGCAGCGTTTTTTGGCTTGAGAACGATGGCAGCCAAAGTTTCAAGCCATGGCAAATCGCGGATAACCCAATTCAGGTTGCGACAATTGCAAGTGGAGACATCGACGGGGATGGCAAGATAGATCTTGTTACCGGCTCGGTTCAAACGATACGGCCATTTGAAAAATTCGGTTCGGTCGACGCTTTCTTAAACGTAACGGGAACTGGGGACAAGCAATGAGACGCCCAACCAAATTTTTGACGATCGCGTTGTTGATCGAAGTCATCGTCCTGGGATGGTTGTACTATTCGAAAGTCGCCCAATCCGCTGCGCCGATGCCACGCTTGGAAACAGTTGACACACTCACTGCTGCAGACCTTGCCGAAAAATCAAAAGCCTGTATGACAGGCGAAGAGTTTCACGAATTGGGAGACTTACTATTAGCGTACGATTTTTATCCGGAAGCCAACGCAGCGTACAAACGCGCCGCCGAACTCTTGCCCGAATCGGCTGAGCTAGCTTATGACTACGGATACTCGTTGCTTCAAACGGACCAAGTTGAATCGTCGATCGAACAGTTTTCCAAAGCAATAGAACTTAAGTCGGAACGGGCAAGTGAAGCCATGTATTTTGTCGGTCGAAATCACTTGCGAGCAGGAGATTCGGAGAAGGCCGAGGTAGCGTTTCGCAAAGCTGCATTGATTCCGCGCGCTAAATTCGAAGCAGCAAAAATTCTGGTTCGCAAAGGCGAAATTGATCAGGCCAAAGAGTATCTTGTCGACATTGGCAAACTGCAGCCAAATCGCGTTCAAACTTCAGGATTGTTGACGCTGATCGCTGAAAAGAAGGGGGACGAGCGCAAGTGGACTAGCTACTCCGGCGATACCATGAATAAATGGAAAGCCATCGACGATCCAATTGAAGACGAAGACAGTCGTCTCAATAGTATCTATAGACGCATTGGTTTCGTGGCTAAACGAATCGAACTCGTTCAGATTGCGAAAGAAAAACTGGTTGTTGGAACGATTGATAAACTGAAAGCCATGCAAGAGGTCGATTTCGATTCTGTGTTACAGCAATTCTTGATCGATCGAGCCTACCGGACTTCTCGTTATTCAGAAGCGATTGAGCTTATCGAAGAGCGCAATGATCGGCTTGGTGTTTCATCAGTACAGCTTTCCCGAAAAGCCGAATGTTATATGAAAAGCGGCGAGTATGATTTGGCGGTCGAAAACTGGGGTCGAGGGGCAAAGCTTAACACTGATGCTGGTGGAAGAGTTTGCAATGAGAACATCAGTCGATTTTATCTTTCCGTGCAAATCGAAGAGCAAAAGAGTATTCCATTTCAAATAGAAGGGCTCGGTGCGACGGTTTTCGAAGCAGTGCAGCACCGTGAATTCGCAAGCGGCCTTGGGTTTGCAAAAAAGCTAGTCGAGCTCGGACCAGAGAATGCTGAGTGTTACTATTTGCAAGGATTGACTCAACTAGGAGTCGGCCAATTGGACAATGCGATTGAATCGTTCAAGAAATGTACTCAGCTCGACCCGACCCACGGCCGCGGTTTGCTACAGCTTAAATCGCTTGGTATTGAAGATTGAACTGCATGCGTTTAGGCCCATTGCATTTTCAACGAGAACCATATCAACACTTTCATTTCTTGAGCCGTTTTGGCGATAGCCACGGTTATGCTGGGAGCTCACGCATTGGGTTTCCATTGGTCTTGCGCCTTGAAGCCACGACAGCCAACGAAGCTGGTTTATTTACATTCCCAACTCAAACTCGCCACGATTCAGGCTTCGAAAAAATTCGGCATTGCTTGGGAGCAGGTTAGGTAAGGCCAGAACGTCATCAATTGAGAGCCATTGGAAACTGGCGACTTCAGCTGGATTTGGTTTGATGACTTGCTCAGGCGCAAGCGTTGTCGTCCACCAGTTTAACTCGATCCCACTGGCGGCCTTACTCTTCCAAAGACATTCGACAGGAACAACGACAACATCTAATTCCTCCTTCATCTCACGAACAAGGGCTTCCTCAATCGTCTCGTCCGATTCAACACCACCACCAGGAAAACAAACCATTCCTGGCGCGCGAACCGAGTCCGATCTCGTGATGGTAAGGAATTTTCCACGCTCGACGACAACCGCCACCGCTGCTTGGCTTGGCTCTGAATGATCTGAAGATAAATTCAAACTGTTTCCGTATTGAATGTATTGCCATAATGCGACGGCAGCCGCTCAAGATTTTCCAGTTCTTTCAATGGACCTACATTAAAAAAATTGCTGGCCAATGCGCGATCGACAGTCTCGAGACGAGCCCGGAGCTATTTTTTGAGCACCTTTCTCCAAAGGCGGGTATAGGTTGTGGACCATTTACCTTTGACGAAAGTCGATTCTCCCAATACGTGATTGCGACCGTTTGCTTCACCTGCAACATTTGGAATCCATATTGTGCCCCAGTTAAATGTTTCCAGCCGTTTAATTACGTCGGCTTCAAACTGTTGGAGCAAGTCCGCTTCGGGATCGGCTGAGTCCCAATTGATTTTGTAGTCGATCGCTGAAAGCCGTCGGCCAAATACTGCGATACTGGTTGCGGGACTGCCGTTTACCTGGATTTTAAAATCGGCGGTAATATAACGATCAGGGATAAGCAGTGATTTTTCGCCTTCTTGAAAACCAAGCTCCTGGCGAGTGAAATCACCGTCCTTTGGCTTTCCCTGCATGACTACGGCGATTTCCATAATTGGGTCAGTAACTTTAAGACCGGCATCAAGGACTTCGAATCCATCGGCAGTCAAACGCTTTTTCGCAATTGCCTTTACTTTGTTTGCAAACTCTTCGTTGCCACCCGCATCGACTGAGATACCGATACGTTTCTTTTTGATTCCAGCCTTTTTTACGTACTTAGGGAACTGGTTTCTGCCTTCTTTGCCCGGAATCGGATGACGAATGAGGCACAGGTCTTTTCCCACATTCTGTAGGTACCAAGGATCCGGTGAGTCTCCACCAACTGGCAACATTGTTGGCAATGGAATCACTCGCCAAATCTGGAGCCCGCTGGGGATATGGAAAATGGTATTTCGTGACATCAAAAAATCGCCGGCCCAATGTTGGATCTCAGCTGGTCGAGCCAATAGGGTTTTGAATTTTCCGGTTGTCAAATCCCAAATGCCAGTTTGAAAAGTGGCACCATTGGTGATGGCGATGTCTTTTCCGTCAAAACGAAAATCAACTCGATTAATCTTCAATTTCGCTTCGGGACTTAGCCCAGTAAGTTCACCTGAAGCAAAATTGAGCTGTTGGACTACCGAGCCGTCTTTGGTATTCAAAAAGAGAATTTGAGATTCTTCCAAATCCACAAATACCTCGCGTACCGGGCTGACTGTCAGAAATTCTACGTTCGAGTTTCGTGTAAATAGCGGATCTGGATTGCCAAGTTGGTAAACGGCAATCGTATCGCCAACCACTTTTTGCGAAGGCTTCGTAAAGCTTCGATTGCCTTTCGAATCGGTGACGACCGTACCAGGGACTTCTACAACTTTGTCACCCAGCATGGTTACAACCCGTCCGCCGGGTGCAAGATAAGCACTACTGATCTTTAAATCACCGCAATCAAGTTCATATGATTTCGTGTCGGCTGAGTCAGCGTCAGCCGCCTTGCAGGCAAACACCTGTAGTTTCTTACGGTCTTTATCGCAAATCAACCAAGACGTTGCGTTGGGCAAGATATCCAACAGGATACTGTCTTTTGGAACCGGAGTCCGTGCGACACGGCGTTTTCTTTCGAGGTTAAAGCGATCGACGAAAAAGTTCTTGGCGGGGTCTTCTTGCAACACCGCGACTTGATGCACTTCCATCTTCGCGGTGTCGAAAATTGCGAATTTAACCTGCTTTACCGTGATGCCATCTTTTAGTGGGTAAAGCTTTATCGGTCGGTTGAACTTACGATCTTCCAGTGGCAATAAAGCACTGTAGAGTTTCAACCCCCAAGGCTTTGCAGGTTTTCGCTCAGACGGCATTCTCAACAAAGTCGTGTCGCGCGCATTCGCAAACGGGTCGAACTCGGGTTCCGACGCCTTGTCTTTCATGACAACATCGGCCATCTTCAACTCGTGAGCTTTTACCCAATCACTGCTGGTTGCGGTGTCAATCTTCAATTCTTCAGGTTGGAAATCAAGATAGCTTTTCTGAAGACGAAAAGTCTTTACTGCTTCGACAAACTTTTCCCAGTTGTCACCGTAAAGGTAATGGTCGTGAAACCAAACTCCGGACTTGGATTTTAGGGTTAACTTTCCTTCGATCGTCCCGTTGCCCAAATCTTTGATTGTGACAAAGATTTTTCTGGCTCCGTTGGGCAGCAGCGGTTTACCCGATTGTCCCAACGCATTTCCCAGTTCGGCTTTGACATCAGTCTTGAAGTTCGGAGGATAGCCTTCTCCTTGGATCGTGAAATCGGCCAACTGAAGCGATTGGCCTTCAGCTAAGAACACGCTTCTATACTGCCGTTTCATGTCTTTGATACGGGTAATGACGTCTTTGGATAAATTGTTCTTTGTATCTACTGCGTATCCACCGGTGACTCTGTATTGATACACCATCTCATTGGAATAAGGAATAAACAATGGCCGCTCAACGTGTAAGATGGAAGCTCGCTTTTTCTCTTCCTCTTCAGAGCCAGAAAATTTCGTTCTTGGTTCCACGTACTTCCACCGAGCTACCATTGATTGCGTACTAATGTTAAACGCGTTACGCGTTCCAGTATCGCAAACCAGCTGATTGTCTAGCCACTGATAATTTGGCCATGCTGAGTCAGCTCGCGATTGGAAATAAGGAATTTGCGCGATGATGCGCCCCGTTTTTGCATCCCATATTCCCAGAAAGTTTTTTGTATTTGCGCCAACGACTTCGTCGACACGACTTACGAGCATCGAGCCATCAGGTGACAGGGTTTGACCAAACACTTTGAAATTGTCTTCCATTATCAACTTCAACTCGCGCACTTGTTTGCCGGTCTTCGTGTCAAGAAACCGGACTTCTTTGAAATTTCTTGCGCCGGTAGCAGGCGGGTTTGGATCAAAAGAGTAATAAAACAGCGATTTGTCTGGGCTAAGCTGCAGTGCGCTCGTTTGTACGTCCAGTGCTTCCGTTTCGTAGACAATTTTTCCGTCTTCCAAGTTGTAAAGTTGTAGCTTGGAATTTGATTTGGCCAGAGTCAGTAGCTTTGTCGGCGCAAGATAGGTCACATAGGGCCACGTCCCGGCTGGGCGTACTCTAAAATTGGCACTGCCGCTGCTGGCAGCAGCTCTCACAGCCGCAAGTTTTTTTGGTTCGCCTTCGCAGCTCCAGACTTCCAATCCACGCCTGGTCAAAATGCAAAAGGAAGTGGCATCGGGTGCGATTGCAAGAAGCCTTTCGCTGGCTCCTTTGATCACGACGTTCTGTTTTTGCTTTCCGGTAGCTAAATCGTAAATCCGGATGCGTGATTCACCAGCTGTTAATTCGAGCGAGGCACCCAATCGAGCTTCGGCATCAAACACAGTGAGTGGTTTGGTGCCTTCTACGAAAAAAGGCTGGGACGCTTGATTGTTGGCTTCTTGGCCAAATGCAGCTTTAAGCGATGAAAATTGGGAGAGGGTAAGTGTGGCAAACGTACAACCAATCACGACCGCAATACAAAACCGGTTCACCAAAGGCATTTTTTCTTTCCTGGAAAGTTTGAAGAGACCGTAAAAGTATAACTAATTACTGAACAGATTTGGAGTGAAATAGCCCTGCATTCCATTCTCGCGGCTCTCTAATTATTTCGAAAAACTTGTGATGATTCTCATGGTCGCGGAGACTTATCTGTATCAACGATGGATTCAAACGCAAAACCAAGCATCAGGAATGGTGCGATCGATTGGGCTCAAGTGCTGACAGACAATTGTCGCTGGCTGCATTCGATGCTAAACGCGCGTTTAAGTTCTTGGCCAAACCGCTTTTGCCCGCTATTGGACCATTGGAGCCACCAAAATCCTTCAGCTATGTCCCTCTAAAGACCGAAACGCCGTCTAAAATTCTTCTTCAAAGAAATCAAAAAACTGATAGTGCAACTCAATCCGCGGCGATCGATGAAATCATGCAAGAGCTGGATGCATTGAAAGAAAAATTGGAATCGCTGCGGACAAAGATTGACTAAAGTGGTTTTGTAACGCAGAACTATTAACGCTGAAACAAAAAAAAGAGACGCCAGGTTGGGCGTCTCTTTTGATTTAAACAAAATCCGGTAGTCAACGAAAACTACGCAGCTGAATCTTTTTTCTTCTTCTTTTTCTTTTTCTTCTTGGGAGCGAGATCCCAATCAATCACGTCAGCAAAGCCTTTTCCTGGAACGGGAATCGGGTAGTTGCCATCAGCGTCTGGATTCACTGGAGCTGGATCACCCATTCCGGTCAGAGCGTCGACGTCACACAACTGAATTTTCGAGTTGATCGCGTCTTCCCATTTAATTTCTTTGCCACTGTAAGTAGCCATGCGGCCAAAGATCGCAGTGAAAGTACTTTTTGCGCCGTACTCGGCTTCGTTTGGAATCTTTCCCGCTAGAAGATCTGCAAAAAGATCGTGATGCTCTTGCTGGTGACCGCCACGCTGGCCAGGTCCATCTTTAGCTTTAAAGATTCTCTTTCCAGCGCTGTCAAAGATTTCACCAGCTCCAATATTCGCATAGCCTTTGGAGCCATGCGTAAACTCGTTGACCTTCCTCCAGCAACCTGGAATATGTCGGCAATGGCTAAGTAAACGATGTCCGTTGGCGTAAGTAAACTCGACCGCGTGGTGATCGAAAATTTGCCCAGTGTCTTTCTGGGTACGGACTTGGCGGCCGCCCATGCCTTGAGCTTTGACAGGGTAATCACCCATAAGCCAGTTGGCCACATCAAGATTATGAATGTGTTGTTCTACGATATGATCACCGCAAAGCCAGTTGAAGTAGTACCAGTTTTTCATTTGATACTCAAGTTCTGTCTCGCCCACTTCGCGTGCCCGAATCCAAACGCCGCCGCCATTCCAGTAGACACGCGTATGAATCAAATCGCCGATCAATCCCGCTTGGAGCTGTTCGATCGTATCGCGATAGGCTCCCTCGTGTCGACGTTGAAGTCCAACCGCAATCGCTTTGCCTTTTTTCTTTGCCAATTCACCCGCACGAATAACGCGGCGGATGCCAGGAGCGTCAACACCGACTGGTTTTTCCATAAACACGTGCTTGTCGGCTTCGATTGCAGCTTCAACGTGAAGCGGACGGAATCCGGGAGGTGTTGCGAGTATGACAAGATCGATGTCTGAATCCAAGACCTTCTTGTACGCGTCGAATCCAACAAATTGTTTCGCTTTGGGAACCGAGACTTTGCCGCCATGTTCAGCCATGCACGACTTAAGCGAGCCTTCCAAGCGATTTTCAAAGGCATCAGCCATCGCGTGCAACTCGACATTGCCACTATTGGTGTTCATCGCTTGGTTGGCTGCACCTGTTCCGCGACCACCGCATCCGACCAAACCGATTTTGATGGTGTCCGATCCAAACGCGTGAGCCGATTTGGCGATTGAAAGTTCAGGTGCAGCAATGCTTCCAATTGCAGCGCCGGCAACGGCCAGTTTAGATCCGTTTTGCAAAAATTCACGCCGTGACGTGTTCTTCTTTTTTCGCTTGGTCACCTTAAGTCTCCTTGGTGGTAGTAGCTAAATCGTGTCAACCATTTAGATCAGTGTTGGGTATTTAAGCAGGCTAGATTTTAGCCTCTCAGCCATTGTCATTCAATCAAGCCGCAACGCCATTTAAAAACGATATTTGCCGCCTAATTTTTTACTTTTGCGACGTGCGCAAACCAGGCATGCGCATCGCGACCGTTAATGAATCGGCATTCAGCTGGCTTTTCTGTACTTAGTGTCCGCTACCCAAGCATCACCAACCTTCCCAACTGAAAAAACGCCAAGTAATCGTCTCCTTGAACGTTTTCAGGTAACCGCACCCCAAAAATTTACTATTCCGATTCCTCTTCGATCGTATGGAGCATGGCGATCTTTTGCCAGATCTTCCGAGAAAGCCCGGTCGTCAGCGTTTCCAACTCCGATGCGCCCGTGATCGCGCCTTGGTCATCAAACTCTTGCGCGTAAACGGCCGCGATTTTGCCAGTCAACGAAAGCATCTCACTGCAGTAATCGAGATAGCGACGTAGCAGGAATTGGGTCATCTCAAGTTTGGGAGAACCTTCCGTCGAACGAAAAACTTTTTTGCCGGTGATCCGATGTGGATCTTTGGTCAGCTGATGCATGTCGATCACGTGCGCAATCGAACGCAATTCGTGAAGTGCCTTCAACGCACGTTGTCGTTTGTACCTGGTTTCGGCGGTGAGCAAAAAGAATATCGCTGCACCGATCAAGACAACATTGTTGGTTGCCGTTTCCATGAACTGTAAAACTTCGGTAAACCAATTTTCGTCGTGTAACTCAAACCCATTTTCTGAGAATGCCAAGAACACCAACGGTGCGATCGCGACGCCAACGATAATCAGGCAGATCGCCCAGGTCAGAAACCGCAGCCAGTTAACGGGTTTGCCAATCCAGTCAGCTCTGGCCTGCATGTTTTGAGCGACAACAAGCAGTTGATTGCAAACGTTGGTTAAGCCCGAGTCGGGAAAACGCTCGGCAATTCGCTGGTGAAGCAATTCAATTGTCTTTACAATCAGGTCGGGCCGAAGCGCGTCAACACTCATTCGTGTCACTCAACAAAATACCAATTGGTCTATGAAACGAAGCACCATGAATCTTAAACGAATTCTTGCCTACTCCTTCATTACAATTATTGCGATTAATTCGTTGACCGCAATCGAAGTTTGGGGGCAAGAATCGCAACTTGGCGAAATTTATTCAACCGACTTTGAGTCCGAAAATGATCACTGGAAATTCGTTGACGAGGGTTGGAAATTCGCCCAAGTCACCGCTCCTGAGTCGGACGACAAAACGAGCGATGATGAGGCTCCAAGAGATTCTCAAAATGCAAAAAACGAGAAACCAAACTCCAACGAAACTGAGCGAACTAAATCCGCCGAATCAAAAGAAGCAGTCAAGACTCTCGGTGTGCTTTCGCAGTACATCAAGAAAAGCAAATACGAGCCACCATTTCGCTCGCCCAAACACATGGCGATCTTAAAAGACAAAACGGTAACTGATTTTCAGTTGGACGTTCGCGTTCACAGTACCCACAAAGATTACAACCATCGAGATGCCTGCTTGTTTTTCGGTTACCAAAATCCATCACAGTTCTACTATGTGCATTTGGGTAAAGTGACTGACCCACACGCAAATCAAATCTTTATCGTAAACAAAGCTGCCCGCACTAAAATCTCACTGACGACGACCAAAGGTACGCCTTGGGACGACAACTGGCACAACGTTCGAGTCACACGGGATATTAAGTCGGGAGAGATCAAAGTCTATTTCGACGACATGACGACACCGGTAATGACCGCAGTCGACAAAACGTTTGGTTGGGGCCAAATCGGCGTTGGCAGCTTCGACGACACGGCGGATTGGGATGATTTAAAGCTGCTTGGTAATCTTCACGCGAAAGAAAAGTAGCTCAGTTCCGTGTTTAGGCCAATGGAAACCCGAAGCGTAAGAGCGTAAGCGAGGGCGCTGCTGCGTTGGTCGAGTCCAATAGAACGATTAGGGCAAAGCGATCGTTGAGTCTTCGGTGGCTGACGTCTTGAACCTCAAGCCTGGAGACGATTTGCGCACCGTACCTGAAAAAAACAGTAGCACGAATCTCCGAGTCGTAATTGCCCTGCGAAAAACAAATCGGAGAATGAAGTTCCTCGACACGCCCGTCAAACGCTACAGCAGCGGCGTGCTACTATCTTAGCCGATTACCATTTCTACGGGCCTGCCGGCTAGTCGTTAAACAGATCCCCCATTTGGTTTAGTGAATTACTGGGATTGTAGTTTTTACACGCCATCAAAGCTGTGATTAGTGTTGCAGCGATGATTTTTGAATTCTACTCTTCGGCAAATGCTTTTTGGTAACAAAACTTACCAACACCCACCCCAAAGAATTCTTCTTTACACACCCTGAGGTCACGATGAAAAAAACGATCCTATTGATCGCGATTTTAATGTTTAGTCTTCCTGCTACTGTTAACGCCCAATTGGATTTTGGACTTGGCGAAGGAATCATTCAGGATGCAGTTGAAAATCCTTGGACTGGATCGTTTGCTGCTGGACTCAACGGTAAAACAGGAAACAGCCAGACCGTCGATATCAACTCGACTTTGAATTTGTCTCGCGAAACTGATTTGACGACCACGACTATTCTTGCGAGCTACTTTTACAGCACCAACGACGTCGCCACAATCACCAATCGTTTTTTTGGCCAAGGACGACAGGAACGAAAATTTTCTAATCCCCGATGGAGCTTGTTTTATCAAGCTGCCTACGAATGGGATGAGTTCAAAGCTTTTGATTACCGCATCGCACTCCACGGCGGTCTTGGATTCGAAGTCTTCAAATTCGACGACCGATTCTTGAAGCTGCGTTTTGGTGCTGGTGCGTCTCGCGAAGTCGGTGGTACTGTTGACGAATGGCTTCCTGAATTGCAATTCGGTGGCGATTGGGAGCGCCAACTGACTGACACATTGAAGCTCTATGCAAACGTCGATTACTATCCAAACGTCGAAGACTTTGCTGACTATCGTTTGAACGTACTTAGCGGTTTGGAGTTCGTGATTGACGCAGAACGAAATATTAACTTTCGAATGTTTGCCTTCAACCGGTATGACAGTACCCCCCCGACTGGCAATGTGGAAAACGATCTGGATTATGGCTTGGCGATCGTGGTCGGGTTTTAACGATTGGAAACCTATTAACGTTGCGGCGGGCTGCAATTTCGCTGTCTATGGGTAGTTTTGGTTCTATAAAAGCTTCGTGAATCGGTTTGTTGACGTAGTCTTTGGCTGTGCAAAAGCACACGAATTAGAAGACCTGCCGACTTATCCTTCGAAAGCAAATTATGAACTCAAACGAAAAGAAAACGCTTCGAAAAAAATTATATGTAAATCGAGATGTTCAAGGCGCACTGATAGTTCGCAGCGTTTTGCATTGGTACTTTTACATGGTTGCTATTCTGTTGGTTGTTTCGATCATCGCCGTGATCAAAGATCCATCAAGACTGGGATTTGGTTTACTTTACGAATCGTTTCGGAGTTTTGCGCCGGCCATTGTCGCCAGCATTCTGCTTTTACCATTGTTTGTTTATGACATTCTCAGATCAAGCAATCGAGTTGCCGGCCCAATCGTTCGCCTCCAACACAAGATGAAGAAATTGACCGCTGGCGAAGAAATCGAAGAGCTTCGTTTCCGCGATGGCGATCATTGGAATGAAGTTGCCGACGAGTTCAATGCTCTTGCTAAACAAGTGATGAAAGAACGTAAGGCTTACGGTCGAAAATCGGTCAGGCCGGCTAAAACGGACGCAAGTGAATCACTAGAGCTTGTTGGCGCGTTGGTTGACGAACTCGAATAAACGTCAGTTCAAAAAACGCAGTGCATAGTAGCTCGACTCTCCGAGGCGACGCCCGATAGTTTCGACTCGGAGAATCAAGCTACTTAAAAACAGCGATTTAAAAATTGCTAACGCTGTTCAGCATGTTGATATATTGTTGCATCGCAAAAACGCAAATGATTAACACCAATAGACCAACAAAACCAATCATTGCCGCAAACCCAATCGTGCCCAGAATCTTCAGATTCGACTCAGCTCTTTCCTGTAACTCAGACGAAGCCCGGTCCATGGACTCGGCCAGCTCACCCGCAGTTTCACCGTTGTCGACATAAATTAACAAGTCTTCCGGGAACGCGTCAGTCTTTTTAAGCGTCGGGTAGAACTGAGCGCCCTCTTGTAGCGACTTGCAAACTTCTGGTTCAAGCCGCTTGTAAAAAAAGTTTTCGGTGGCACGTAGCGCCAGTTGAGCCGCCTCAATCGCATTCATTCCCGCGTTTTCAGCAACGGACAATGTCCAGGCGAAACGCGAAAGCGCCATGCACTCAATGGTCTTGCCAATCAAAGGAATCTTCATCGCAATCTGCATCGGCAAAGTGCCAAACCAGCCACGAGCTGTTCCTACAACCAACGTTGCAAGCCCAAGAAAGAACAAAAACACCAACACAAAATATGCGATCACGTTGCCCAGCGTAGAACCCATCCACAACCAGTTGAACTTTTCCATTCCCATGGAATCGAAGATCCAATCGCAGATCGCCATCAGCCCACCGACGATCAAGATTGCTGCGACGGCTTCGAATGCTGGCCACGCGATCGCTGCAAGGAACTTATTTCGAAAAGTCACCAAATCGCCGTAGTGCTTGCTCAATCGACCAAATGATTCTTCTAAACGTCCGCCGCGCTCGCCAGCTTTGACAACTGAAATGGCTAGGTCAGGAAAATAGCCGTCGGTGCTGGCCATCGCATCAGCCAACTCCATCCCTTCGCCGACACCCCGGACAACTTGTTTTGCTTTGACACGATAAGCCGGACTTCCCGTTTCCGTTTCACGTTGGTAAGCAGAGCGGATATCGATTCCAGCCGAGTAGCTCGTGCACAAGCGATGAAAAAGCTTGGCCATTTGTGATTGAGAGATTTTTGCCATACTGACTTAAGTGTCCTAAAAACCGAAAAAATATTTACGATTGTTCCCTCTTTCGCCCTTTAAAATAATACCCAAGATGTTGTCGAAACTACAGCGATTTGTCTTGGCTTCATCTAAAACTAATCGCAAAATGGTGTCTCTGATGAGAAAGGACGACGATTATCCGAGTACGACAGTTTGAATCAGAGAAATGCTTCACTCAATGGCTGTCGAAAAAAAACGATGATGCCGATCTACAATTTGAGTGTTAAAATAGTCCTGTAACAACACGCACTGAAAAAGGCCTTTCAAATGCTGTCCAACCTTAACACCATTTCGCTTGAAACAAGCTCACGCAAACTCATCGGCGCGACCTGCACTTTGATCGCTGGTTGTGTCTTGTTGGGCGGCCAAGCTATCGCTCAAGTCAATTTTGATGTGGAATCTCTGAAAGTCAAAGATCGCATTACTCTTAAATCTGGTGCAACTCTTTACGGAGATCTTGGTCAAATTGGAGTTGATGAGGACGGCCGAAAATACGTTGTGTTCGATATGTTGGACGGGAGAGTTCTGAAACTGGATAAAGGAAAATTCATCAAAGGCAATCCGTACGAAGTTGATGAAAGCGGCGAGACCTACAACCGACTTGTTTCTGAAATGAAAGACACGGCTGAAGCGCACCGCAATATGGCCGCTTGGTGTGTCGAAGAAAAGGGCGGAAAAGTTCGATTCAAAAAACAAATCCAATTCCACTACGAGCGCGTGCTTGAGTTAGACCCCAATGACACGAAGGTCAAAAAGAAATTGGGCTACAGTCGTGTTGAAGACGAAAACGGTGTCAAGCGATGGGTCCCAAGTAGACACTTTTTTGAAGCAAGTGGATACGTCAAAGACGGGACAGGCTGGATCGCGTCGATGCAAAAGAAAGCCAACGAAACTGACGATGAGATCAGGTCACGGGAGGGACCTAAAACGCGTGAATTCAAAAGTTGGAAAAAGAAGCTGAACAAAAAGAATGCTGATTTAGTCGCACTAAAAAAAGCGCTGCTTGAATTTAGTGATGAAGTCGGCGTTCGTGTCATCTTTGAAGAATGGGAAAAAGAGACCGATGCCAATAAGAATGCGAAATTGCGAAATTGGTACATCGATGCGATGGGGGAGGTGTCAACACCTACAGCCTTGCGAGCGTTGGTTCATGCGGCCGTGTTGGATCCGTCCGCTGATAATCGCGATCGGGCTTTAGTGATGCTTGAAAACGAAAAATTGTTCTCTCGAGACGCGGCCGCAATTCAAATGGCAAGTTTGTACCTGAAGCATGAGAATAACTATGTGATCGAGCGGGCTGGCAGTGGACTTAAGCGACTGGCTTCGGAAAGTGTCATTTTGCAACTCGCCGAATCGCTTGTTACCAAGCACGTAGAATCCAAAGCTGACCCCGGTCGACTGAACCTTGGCTTTGGAAATGGTATTACTGGGTTGTCTTTCGGTGGTGAGGCAAGGATTGGCACAATAAAAAACGCAACGGTTTTGGCCGCGCTAGAAGAAATTACGGGGCAAACCAATATTGGTTACAACGAAGAAGCCTGGCAAAAATGGTACGTTGATAACCATACAAATTTCGACATTGATATTCGAGCGGCTCGTTAAAGGGAGCCAGTTTTGGCGATAGCCACGGTTCCAGAGCATCGCAAATTTAGAATCGAACGATTTTACTTTTCGCGGTCGCCTTTGCTTTTGCCTGCTGCATCCAAATGCGATTCCATCTTCAACGCTTCGCCATTTTCGTCGACTTCGAATTTTGCCCAGCCAGCCGATTTCTTGAATCCGAATTCCGTTTTCGAATGCGCAACCATGTCCAAGCGAATACTGTTAAAGACGTAAACCAATTTGCCATCGACCAATTCAATTCGCCGTTTACCGTACTTTCCAACCAGTTTTTTTGCGTCGGCTTCTTCCAACTCGATCGTAACTGGATCGTACGGCTTCTCTGGTTTCGGTTGTGATTCTGCCAAGGGGCGTACCCACACGTTTCGGTAGCGCACTGGATTGCCGTGGTCCTGGAAACTTAACGGGCCCTTGGTTTTGCCTTTCATTGTTTTGTAGTCCTTGTGTCTGATCCAATTAGTTGGTCCGAATGCTCCGCTGTTGTCTTGAATCAAAACACCATTGTGCAGCACCGTGATCCGGGCGGCCGATGCCAGTTCTCCAGACTCATCAAAACGGGGTCGACGAAAAATGATATCGTACGACTGCCACTGTCCGGGCTTGCGACTTGCGTTTACTAGCGGGGCATGTTGGCCATAAATTGAGCCTGCGCTGCCGTCGACATATGTTTTGTTCTTGAAACTGTCGAGAACCTGCACTTCAAATTCACCCATCAAGAAAACGCCACTGTTGCCACGGCCCTGCCCGTTGCCTTTGACTTTGCTGGGCGACGCGAATTCGACATGGATTTGGCAATCGCCAAACTCTTCTTTGCTTACGATAAAACCGCTCTTGGGAACTGACTCCATGGCTCCGTCCACGATCTTCCATTTGGCTTCGCCGCCGTTTGCAGCTCGCCACTTGGACAAATCACCGTCTTCGCCAAACAGCACAATTGCGTCACTAGGCGGTGCTCCAGGTTTAGCAGCTGGTGTGACGACTTTAGCCTGCGGTCGGCTCTTGTCGTGTGCCTTCCAACCCGTCGCCAATTGAGCAGAAATTGAACCGGTATTTATCAGAGCAATGGAAGCGGTAATTGCAAGAACGAAAAGCGATCGCATGGATGACTCCGGATTGGCGGTCAATGGTTTAAGTGAAAACAATCTCGTGGCCATCATAATTCAAGTCCACTCGAATAAGAAGATTCCGCCGACTAAGGCTCTTCACCGAAATCTTAAAAAATGTCGTAGGCGGCGGACGAAAGGAAAATCGTAACTGACGCACCAATCACCGCTATTGCTCCGATCGCCGATAACGCAATGATCAAGATCCCGGTCACGTTAAATGTCTGTGAGATCCAGCCGCGCTCGTCAATCGGCCCGTTATCGATCGAATCGGAGACAACCAGCAGTACAAACCCAAACCAGAACGAGAAGACGGCAAGGACCACTCCAAATCCAACGATTGGTTGTGCGTTGTAGATCCCAAACGCCACACCGAATGAAACCATTACCCATATCAGGTGGCCAATTCGAAATTTGCTGACGTCGGTCGGGATTGTGGGAATGTGACTATCCGTAATTCAAATTCAAAGACGGACTACGACAAACATCTAGGGGTTACAGCTCCCAAGTGTTTACAGTGAATCGATATCGCTCGGCTTTTTTATCATCGCGGTAAACATAAGTTAGCTTGATCTTCGCAGCCGCCTGTTGAGCCAATTCGGTTTTCTTCTTTACCAATTCGCTGCGAACCGTCTCCTCCATTGCTTTCTTGTCGAGCATACCACCGGCGAGCTTGACTTCGTAGGTATAGACTACTTCAAGTGGTTTTGCCTCCAGTTGGACCAGCGTCGTCTTACTATTAATTATTGTGGGAAGATTCGCCGATTCTTTCTTGACCATTTCTTCAAGCTGAGCCTGTGGTGATCCAAAACACCCGCTCAAACAAATTATTCCGATAGAAAAAGTGAGGCTGATCAAAATGCGGTTCATAAAAATTCCATTTCGCAAAAGAGTATCCAGCTAAAAAGTGACGACGCGCCCCGTAAAAAGCGCACCAACAAAATAGCAGATCCGGTGATTTAATGTTGCCTGCATTGACGACAGCCAAACGAGAATTCGCCAAAACGTCGAAAGACGTTATCTGATTCTGGCAAAAACCGATATACTCAGGCAATGGACGACAACGCCCCAAATCCTCAGCCGCCCGACGAATCACTTCCTGAAAAAAAGGAAGCCCCTGAACGCGAATTGACTCCGTTCGAGTACGCCGCTGCGAAAGTTCGAACTTTTCCGACAACGCCTGGTGTGTATCTGATGAAAAATATCGGTGGCGTCGTGATCTACGTCGGCAAAGCCACTAACCTCCGGTCGCGAGCTGGTAGCTACTTTCTCAAAGCCGCTGCAGAGGAACCGCGAACGGCCAGTTGGATCGGTGAGATTGCCGACATCGACTACATGGATTGCGAAAGTGAAGTTGATGCTTTGCTAGTCGAGTCCCGCTTGATCAAAGACATCCAGCCACAACACAACAAAATCCAAAAAGACGACAAGTCATTTCCGTATCTTCAGATTACAACCTACGAAGATTTTCCGCGCGTCGAAGTCACCCGTCAGCCTTCCACGTCAGGTGTCAAGCTTTACGGTCCGTTTGCCAGCGCGGGGTCACTTCGTGGAGCCGTTCAAGTTCTCCAGCGCATTTTTAAATTTCGAACATGCAGTTTGGACATTGACGCAGATGATGAACGCTGGCGTTGGTTCCGACCCTGTTTGTTGGCCAGCATCAAACAGTGCACCGCGCCGTGCAATATGCGGATCTCGAAAGAAGAGTACCGCAAAGACATCAGACGATTTCAGATGTTCATGGCTGGTAAAAAAACAAAACTGATCAAGCAAATGCGCGACGAGATGCTGGCGGCTTCCAAAGAAATGAAGTTCGAAGAGGCTGCGCGACTCCGTGACGAAATCGAGATGCTTGAGTCGCTTGACCGCCGCGGTGAGTTGGACACCCACGCTCAGCCCGAGGTCTTTCATATTGATCCAAAAAAGGGACTAACGGGTTTACGAAAAGTCCTCAACTTAAAAGAGACGCCGCGGACGATCGAAGGCGTCGACATCGCGCATCTTGGCGGAGGCGAGACGGTAGCCAGCCTCGTGAAATTTATCGACGGGCTTCCATTCAAACCAGGCTATCGACGCTTCAAAATCAAAGACGTCAAAGGGGTCGATGATTTCCGTAGTATTCACGAAGTCGTATCGCGTCGGTTCAAAAGACTTTACGACGAACAAGACGTTTTTCCAGACATCCTGTTGATAGACGGAGGTAAAGGCCAGCTAAGCAGTGCCGTCGCGGCCTTTGAAGCTTTGGAGATTGACCCACCAATATTGCTTTCGCTGGCCAAGAAGAATGAAGAGATTTACCGACCGGGCGAATCGGAACCGATTGTTCTTAGTCGGCACGCTTTCTCGCTCCGGCTACTTCAATATGTACGCGACGAAGCCCACCGTTTTGCGCAGCACTATCACCACATCCTGCGTGGCAAGTCGCAGTTTGATTAAGCGATTGAAATTCCCCATTTGGTACCAATGGTCTTAGCGCGCGTTACAACTTAATAGTCGGCGCAAGTTCGTTGGTCAAAACGTGCTTTTCGGACTTATCGTGTTAGTTTTTTTTTAAGCCGCAGTAAGCAGGATTGTGCCTACCGTAAACAACCGCAAAAACGACTACTTCTTTTCTTCCATTTTCTCTCGGAGCGCAATGACTTCGCCCGCATGGCTGCCAACGAAGATCGTACCTTCGATTGCAGTGGGAGAAGACCAGACTCGAATTCCTTTCCCGACAAGGTGCTTCCAACGTACGCTTCCATCGTTGCGGTTCACGGCGTACAGATGGCCGTCCGACGACCCAACGTAAATCGAAGCGTCGGTTACCGCGGGCGATGAGAAAACAGCGCCACCCAAATCCGTTTTCCAGACGACCTCGCCATCATTCGAGTTCAAGGCATAGAGCTGGCTGTCGTTGCTGCCAACATAGACGCGGTCGCCAATCATCGTGGGTGAGGAAAAAATATCACCATCGGTTTTGCGTTTCCATTTCACTGAACCGTCTTTCACATTTACGCCATATACATGACGATCGTACGAAGTGAACGTTACAATTTCCTGGTTGGCCACCGGCGAAGAATAAATCGCTTTGTCGTTTTCTTTGAATTCCCAGTCTTTCTTTCCGGTCTGTCTGTTCAAGCGAAAGAAGGAGCCCGTGTAAGTTCCAATGTACAACGCGTCATCAGTGACCGTTGGCGACGAAAGAATGCTTGATCCAACATCAAATTTCCAAACTAGCTCGCCAGAGTCGGCTTTGAGGGCGTAGACGAAATGGTCAAACGCGCCGAAGTAAACGACTCCGTCCAAAATAGTCGGTGAAGACTGTTCACCACCTTCGCCCAGTTTGAACTCCCATTTCTTTTCACCTGTTTTGGCATCTACTGCATAAAATTTATTGTCGTCCGAACCAACGTAGACCGTCCCGTCGACCACCGATGGCGTCGCGCGGATCCAACCTTC
This sequence comes from uncultured Pirellulaceae bacterium, assembly GCA_964478065.1. Classification (GTDB taxonomy): domain Bacteria; phylum Planctomycetota; class Planctomycetia; order Pirellulales; family Pirellulaceae; genus Mariniblastus. The sequence continues at coordinate 44,021 of CAYZGP010000005.1, read as the reverse complement.
GGTTTCAAATTTCCAGTTTAGCTTTCCAGTTTTTCGATCAATTGAATGAAGGTTTTTGGCGTGTCCACCTACAAAAACGGAGTTGCCAATAACCACAGGCGACGACTCAATCACGTCTCCGGTGGGATATTTCCAAGCGACTTCTGGTGATTGAATTTCGGTCACGCCAAGTGCATTGTTGCCGCTGGAATTGAGGCGAAATCTGGGCCAGTTGGCAGGAGTTGAGTCTTGGTCGTTCAGGTATTTGGACATAGAAACCAGTTTGATGTCAGAGCGTTTGCGAAGTTGTTCTTTGATGTAATATTTGTGCCAAGAGCCGAAAGTGATGAGGAATTTTTTGCCCTGACCAGTTCGCTCGTCAAGTGCTTTGGCAATCAACGAGTAGTGCCCAGCATTGATATTGGTCCAACCGCCCTCGCCGATCATCTCGTTGAAGTGTCGATCATACGGCTCCATTCCAATTTTTACAAAATCGTCATACTGTTGCGTATGGATGACTACTGGATCGTTGGGATTGCCTAAACCAGCAATGTTCTTGGCAGCCATTTGCTGGCCTTGGTTCATCTCAGCGTGTTGTTTCGCATGCGTCTGTTGGGCTTTTGCCAATGTCGCGCGGCGACTGTCATTCATGGCTTTATTCCAAGCTGCACAGGGAACGATTTCGAACTTCATTTCTTTGGTAAGCGGAAACAGGGCATCGGTATATTCAGGAAAAACTCTGACTCTGGATTCCGTGATCTTGCCAGTCGCCTCAAACTGCTTGGTTGCTTCTTCCAAGCGATCTGGCGGAATCTCGGTCAATACGTAATCGGGTTTGATCTTTCTGATCAGGTCTTTCAAATGGTCCAGGTCATAAGGCCCGGGGTCTCGATGCTTGCGATGGATCATGCCCATCACAATGACTGAATTCTTGTTGTCTGTTTGGGTTGCGGATTGGTCTGACTTTGGATCTTGAGCATTTGAAACTGAGCAGCACGAAGCAACTACAGCCAACATCAGGGTATACAAGAAAGGCAACGAAGCGAATTTCCAGGTAAACTTCCGAAATGGGTTTGTGAAAATCTGGTTGTTCATTGGGCGATTCCTGTATATGCAAATGATGATTTTTTTGCGGGGGTAGATTTGTAGCCACGCCGCTCGTGCGCCTATATTCTTTTCTCTCTTCGCCAGCCCAACAATAGGCGACCCTAAATAAAATCGAGCTGAAATGGCTTATGCCTTTTCTATTGGGTTGAGTTGGGGGAATGGATCTTCATTTCTGTGTGCAAACAGACAATTCAGCCAGTCGAAGCGATCCAAATACGCGCGGCTCTTACAAAACAGCTCACTTAATTGTTTGCAATCGATCGCCGGATCATCAAAGCGAAGGTTGATCGGTCGATGTTGGAGTAGCTAAGTAGCTAAGCTCATTGACCGCATCCGGTCGACGTGAGATTTTTGGCGATGGTTTATTTTTGATTGGTTGTTGACCCGACCGGTTTGCTTCTTTTTTAAGCTGCGGCTGGACGCAAATAAACGCGGATTCAAATCCTGTTTTTATTCACGTCCATCCGTGGTTCTTTCTTCATTGGTTATTCCCGTGTTGAAAACGGATTCGGGTTGAAAAGAGTTAGTGTACACCGAGGACTGTCTTGTTTGGCGGAAATCTTGTAGTCATCTCACTAGTGCCAGTTTCGCGACCACGATCGATGTCAGCCTCGTTGCTTGCGAGCTTCAATCACCAAAGTTAAAATTCTCTCACTGTCCAATCCCAAGATGGAATTTCAAACTAACACCTTTTTGCGAAAAAAAATTGACCCATGAAAAAGTCTATTATTCTAGCCGCTTGCGCTGCGTTGTTCGCGTTGGCGGGCTTCAATGGTAACGCCGATGCCGATGAGGGCATGTGGCTTTTTAACGATTTGCCCGTTAAACATCTACAAGAGAAACATGGATTCACGCCGACTCCTGAATGGTCGGAACACATCATGAAATCTTCTGTTCGATTCAACGTTGGTGGATCGGCTTCGTTTATTTCCAGCAACGGACTTGTGTTGACGAATCATCATGTCGGTTCGGATACATTGTTCAAACTATCCAACGACGAAAACGATTATTACAACGACGGATTTTTGGCCAAATCAATTGACGAGGAGCTTAAGGCTCCCGATCTTGAGCTAAACCAGCTTATCAACATCGTGGATGTCACTGCCAAAGTTAACGCTGCGGTGACGGACGGCCTTTCGGCAGCCGACGCAGCCAAAGCCCGTCGCGCCGCGATCGCAGACATCGAGAAAGTTGCAACCGATGAATCCAAACTGCGTTCCAATGTCATCACGCTTTATGGTGGCGGTCGCTATCACCTTTATCAATACAAGAAGTACACCGACGTGCGTTTGGTTTGGTCTCCGGAAGCCAAAGTTGCTTTCTTCGGTGGGGACGCGGACAATTTTGAATATCCGCGATTCTGCTTGGACGCATGTATTTTCCGAGTTTACGAAGACGGAAAACCAGCCGAGATCAAGCATTTCTTAAAGTGGTCTGAGAACGGCCCGGAAGCCAACGAATTGGTTTTTGTTTCCGGTAATCCTGGCCGAACAAGCCGGATTTTTACCGTCGACGCACTGAAGTTTCAACGTGATGTTCGATTGCCATTCGTGTTAGATTTCATTCGCCGTCGTGAGGTGTTGCTTCAGCAGTTTGCACTTGGCGGCAAAGAAGCGTCTCGCCGAGCCCATGATGGTTTGTTCGGAATTCAAAACGCCCGCAAGGCTCGTATGGGAATGATCCAAGGGCTGCAGGATCCGGCCGTGATGGCGGCCAAGGAACAGGCCGAATCCGCTTTGCTTAAGAAAGTTAACGCCGACCCGAAATTGGCAAAGTACGCGAACGCTTGGAAGAAGATTGAAGAAGTCAACGCAATACGTAAATCGAATCAAGGGAAGGGCGTGAACTTGAACGAGCAGTTGTTCAACATCGCCCAGCAATTGGTACAGCTTGCGATGGAAGACAAAAAGCCTTCTGCCCAACGTCTTCCTGCGTTCCGCGAATCCAACCGGGCTTCGCTTGAGCAGCAATTGTTTTCAACGGCTCCAGTTTATAAAGATCTTGAGCAAGCAATCTTTGCTGACGTGATCGCGCGGATGGTTGAAATGCGTGGTGGCGATGATGAGCTTTGCCAGAAAATTCTTGACGGCAAAAATCCGATCGACCGCGCTGAAGAATTGATCAATGGCACGAAAGTCGACGATCCTGAGTTCCGAAAATCACTTGCTGGTGGCGGAATGGCTGCGATTGAAACATCTGAAGATCCAATGATCAAACTGGCTTTGTTGGTAGACGATGAAGTTCGAAAAGAACAATTGAAATCGGATGAATTGGCCGAAATCGAGCGCCAAGCCTACGCTCAAATCGCGGAAGCCACTTTTGCGACTCAAGGCACGTCGACTTATCCAGATGCCACATTCAGTTTGCGTTTGTCGTTTGGTCCAGTGGTTGGCTACAAGGAAAAAGGAAAAGACATTCCCGCGATGACCGACATCAATGGTGCCTTTAACCATGAAGAAACCCATAAGGGCCAAGAGTTTTTCGATCTTCCAAAGAGTTGGCACGATGCTCGAAAGAGTGGCAAGATCAGCCAGACGACTCCATTCAATTTTGTTTGCACGGCGGACATCATTGGAGGCAACTCGGGCAGTCCGGTCGTCAACAAAAACATGGAATTGGTCGGTTTGATTTTCGATGGCAATATCCAGTCGCTTACCGCCGATTATCTCTACAGCGATCGTCAAGGCCGCTCGGTCAGCGTTCACTCGAATGTAATCCGCGACGCGATTCGTTATATTTACGACGCAGAAGACCTCGCCAATCAACTTGGTAACTAGATTTCGAATCGAAATCTCAGGCCGCTTGAGTCGTGTTTATTGACGCAACCAAGCGGCCTGTTTTGTTTGGTTGATTCAGTGCTAAGGGGCTTCAATTGCAGAGAGAGCTGCGTGGAATCGCTTAGAGAAGAGAGCCATCAACAAATAGAAGAGGCGGTCAATAGGAATATGAATAATTCACTGTGCCGATCTTCTCCATCGGCTTGGTGACTTTTTTCTTCCCATTGCGACTGACTCTTACAAGTCCAGACGAATCGGCATACGATATCGTGCCGTCTTCCAACTCTTGAGCGTGATACGAATAGTTCTCGCATTTCAATTTCCAAATTTCTTTGCCCGTAGCATCATATTCGATCAATTGGCCGGAACTTGCATACGTGACCAGGTAGTTACCGTTTTCAAGCTGCGAAACATGATACGGGTTGGCTCCTACCTTTATCGTATTCACGATTTTTCCTGCCGAATCAACTTCTGCGATCTTGGAATCGCCGTATAACGCCAAGATCAAATTCCCATTCAATGCAATTTCGACCGAAGTTGGCGAGCCAGGAACCTTGAATTTTTTGACTTCCTTGCCAGCGGCGTCAACTTCCACAACGACGTTTCCCGACTGCCCGGCAGCAACCAGAATATTTCCGTTAGGGCGAAAGCACATCCCTGAAATATTTGCAGGCATGTTTTTGATCACTTTGACGAGTTTGCCTGCTTGATCGTATTCGTGCACAACTCCACCAGAGTAAAGTGCGATGAACCTGTGCCCGTTAGGTTTACCAAAGCAAGCAAACGGTTTGTCCAAATCCACCGACCAAACGACTTTTCCTGCCTCGTCAAACTCGATTACTTTGTTCGCGTCGTACTGACTGACAATGAATCGTCCCAGGCGAAATTTTGCGGACTCCCAAACGTACTCGATATCGTCTTTGTTTTCTGCAAACCACGCTCGGATTTCCTTCGCGGCTTTTTCATTAGCTAGATCGTCGGCAACGGAATGGTACTCGATTTCTCCGTCACTCAGTCTTCGTAAAATCGACAGGGATTTGTGGCGAACTTGGATGGTTTTGTCATCAAGCAGTCGAAGTAAGACCTCAACCGCTTCTTCGTTTTTATTGATGACCAAAACACGGGCAACGTCCAGCCCCAATACTCCATCAGTTGAGTCTTTCAATTTCGCCGCAAATTCAAACGCTGATTTTGGCGCCGTGTGAAGCAACCCGCTGAGCGCACCGGCTCGCATTTGATCCGTTTGCTCTTCATCATCCAATAAGCTGGTCAGCAGCTCGCGGTCATCATCGGTCGCCGTCGCTCCGATGGCTTTTCCGGCAGCATTTTGCACGAACGAATCTGGCTCAAAATATTCAAAGGAAGCAATGATGTTGCTCGCAAATCCTTTCAACTCACTCTTTTGAATGTGTTGCAAAATCGCGAATTGAATCTGGGCGCTGTTTTGCATGTCTTTGAAGCTGATTACTTCTCGCAAACGATATTTCCCCTCGGGCTTGCCCTCGAATTCTGAATCGATTGAACGAAGAGTTGAAACTGTGAGGTTTTGCATCGCCTTAAGATCGTTGGTGGCTTTTTCGCGAACAAGGTATTCCGACGAGGATAGCTTTGCGACCAGCACCAGAGCTTTTTCAACGACGCTTTCGTCTGGCCGAAGCGACTTTAAATATTGCTTCATGCCCTCAGGTGTTGGATCAATGCCATTGTCAACCAACCACATCTTGTTGCTGGCGTCCATTTTGGCCGGTTGCTCGGCATCGTCTTGGCCAACAGCCGAACCGGGGCAACAAGGCAGTGACAGTAGCAGAAGAGCAAGCAAAAAAGCCCACTGGACTGGACGATGACAAGAATCAAATTTCCCAAAATATGTCTGCATGAATTCAGCCGTGAGTGCAACTGTTGTGTTGATTGACGATAACGAACTTCACATCCTTCTATTAGAAGCTAATTTCAAAAAATATCAAAACAATTGTTTTCATCGTATTTCATCGCGAATCTTTTTTTTCGTCCCCGCCTCCGCGCAAAATTTGCCAGCAGCAACTGTGTAACGACAGAGTAACAACAGCCGAGAATGGAATTCTATTTTGCCGATCACCAACGTAGACTTAAAGGACAAGGAATGTTTGGCGAGCGAGTTAAGGTCACACTTGTTGTTTGTTGATCACTTGATTATTCGCCAGACAAATCCCACACAAGCAATTGCAATTCATGAAACAGGCCGCGTGAGTGAAAGTTGCGATGCCAAGTTTATTAGTCACGAAAATTAATTTGGAGAACTCGATGAAACGCTTTTCAATTTTATGCTTTGCAGCGGCGACCTTGTTGGCTGTATTGCCCGTTTTAAATATGGATCAGTCAAGAGCACGCGCCCAAGACGTAACGATTACGATCAAAAAGAATGATACCGAACCGGCCAAGCCAGCGTTCACCGGAAAACGAGCAGCGGTCGATGTGGCAATTCTCCTCGATACATCTAACTCGATGGATGGATTGATTAGTCAAGCCAAATCGCAGTTGTGGAAAATCGTTCAGAAATTTTCTGCTTGTGAAAAATCCGGTCAAACACCAAGTCTGCGTGTTGCCGTGTTTGAATACGGAAACACTAACCTTCCGGCCAGCGAAGGATACGTTCGGCAAGTCGTTCAGTTAACTGATGATTTGGACAGAGTCTCCGAAGCTTTATTTTCTTTGAAAACCAATGGTGGTGATGAGTATTGTGGCACCGTAATCAATGAAGCTCTCAAGCGGCTTGATTGGACCAAAGAGAGTTCGGCCTACAAAGCCATTTTCATCGCGGGCAATGAACCGTTTACTCAAGGCTCCGTCGACTACCAGGATACTTGCAAGAAAGCCATTGAATCTGGCGTGGTCGTCAACACGATTCACTGTGGCAATTACCAAGCCGGCGTGAATGGCAAATGGCAACACGGTGCTGCGTTAGCGGAAGGCGAATTCCTGAACATCAATCAGGACAAAGCAGTCGTTCATATTCCGGCTCCCCAAGACAAAATCATCATTGAGCTCAACAACGATCTCAACAAAACGTATCTGTGGTTTGGGAAGGATACTTTGCGAAAATCGTACCAACGGAATCAATACGATCAGGATCGCAACGCCCTGCAACAATCTGGCGGGAGCGGGTTTGGCGGAGGCCGTGGAGCGATCAAGGCCAGTAAGGCTTACGGAAATCGAGGACGCGATCTGGTAGACACACTTGAATCGGACGAAGGAATTTTGTCGAAACTTGAAAGCAGCTTGCTGCCCGACGAAATGCAAAAAATGTCCGTCAAAGAGCGAACCGCTCATGTCAAAAGCATGGCTTCAAAGCGAGCCGAAATTCAAAAAAAGATCCAAGCCGCGGTGAAAGAGCGAGAAGCTTACGTTGCCAAAGTTAGAGCTCAAAATGCTACCGATGGTGAAGAGGGAAAAGCCGACACATTTGGCACAGCAATCTCAGAAGCCATCGACAAGCAGCTGAAGAAGTCAGGCTTTAAATCGACAAAAAATAAATAGTTCGACCAAGAAAATTTAAAATTGCTTGAGCTACTTCCAAGCAAACGAAAACGTCGGCGCTCACGGAGCACCGACGTTCTTTTTTTGCAATGAAAAACTTTAATCAAAAGTTGAGCCGATTTGCATTGTCGCAAAAGCTATAGGCGATATCCTCGGTTGCAACTCGCAACTGACTTGGAGCAACGACTTCCGCTACTCCGAACCATTCGCTTCGAATCCTGTTTCGGATTGGATCTCCGGGATCGAAAAATATGAATTCTCTTCCGGCAACCAGCCGTCCCAAATCAACGGGACGTTCGCAAATGACCTGTAGCTATTGCGATCAATTTCTTTTTGACCACCAAGAGTAAAAAATGATTTGATTCCAGCGTGATAATTCAAGAAAAACAGATTGTCCGTGACCGTTTGATTGACATCTGAATCTCTTGCCAGAAAAACACCCGCTCCAGCACGTGAATTTACCGCTTGGTAACCATTGAGCGAAAGAGTGTTTTTTTCAATCACACAATTTGGACTTTCGACCGTCCTGATTCCTGAACCCATGTTGCGGTAGCAAATATTGTTCTTAACGACAACACCCGCTCCGTCCAACATCAGATCAATGATAATCCCATTCCCGTCAAACCCTGTGAGATCGACTTGATAAGCCGCAAAGTTATTGTCGACAACGATTCCGGTGCTGGAAGTATGAACGTTGATTGCTGAGCTACCAGGATACTGCATGGTTTCGGTGTAGTAGCCACCGTAAAGCACGCGGTTGCCTCGAATCGTGATGTCCGTTGACTCCGCCAAAACTGAAATGTGCGAAATCCCTGTGTTACGAATAGTGTTGTTTTCGATCAGGACGTTTTTCGCTCCCTGCCGAATTTGCATCCCGCTAATGAAGCACTGTTCGATCGTGTTATTGCGAATGACCGAGTCGACAATCGATCGGCTGGGGTTCCACGAAAAAATTCCGTCACGGCAAAAAGTGATTTCGTTGTCGTCAATCAAAATGTCAGAGGATTGGCCACGAACCTGAATGCCGAAACAATAACGTCTGATTACGTTCTTGCGGATGGTGATGTGATTCGAATTCTTGACATCGATTGAGTTGGAATAGGACGAAGACAACGTATCTCGTAGCGCCATATAAGTCGAATATTTCTGGCGGACTTTGGGCTCTCGCGTTTCCCATGCTTCGGCCGGGTCGATCACGATACTCGGATCGTCTACGACCACTGACGGCATTCTTGGCCATCGATGTGGCAAATTGAAATCATCAGCGACCAACCAAAATCCTTCGATCTCAATCCAAGACTTATTGTGAAGCATGAACGTGTGAACCAATGGTCTGTCACCCGGTGCAGCGACGTACCGAATTGGTGCGCCTTCGGTTCCTGAGTTGTCGAGCCAGATGAATCCGGTTTGTTCATTCCAGCCGGTATCTTCTTTGCGATAATTCCCTTTGTGAACGACAACGGTATCACCGGCTTGGGCGTTGTAGGCTGCGTGCTGTAGCGTTTTCCAAGGGCCGTGATTGTCGCTTGTATAAGTTGCCGATAAACCATCATTGGAATCTGAAGCACCGGGAGTGCTTCGGGCTACGTGAAACTCTTCGGCGGAAGTGATCTCGAAGCCCAAGAGACTAAAAGAAAACACAACGGCAAACGTCAGAGGAAGGAAAAAACGGTGGGACTGCATGGCTAAAAAAACTTTCACATCAAAATTGAAAAAACATGGTGAATATGTTGTTTGACTTCCGTCGCGACTTTGATTTAAGTCGTGATGTCCATCCCTATTACAAAATGCAAAACTTCGCGATGACCGAAACAATCGATTTTGCATGCGAACTTTCAACCAAGCGATGTTGTTGATTGTTTAAGTGGAATTGCAATTGAGAATAGTCGGGAAGGCAAACAGGTGGGACGCGGATTGTAATGGATTTCCCATTGTATTTACAGGAGGCTTTTATATCGTGCGGTACTTTAAATTTTTGGTAGGACTACAGAACCCGAAGATTGCAAAACGTAAGCCGGAAACGTTTTCTGCCAAGTTTTGGAAAGTCGATTGTGGCAGTTCGTTTGACGCCGTCACCGGTCAATTCGACGATGGTGCCTTCGCCATATTCTGGATGCTCGACGTCCATTTGGACTTTGTACTGTTCAGGCTCGAGCCTCACCTGCGAGGCCATCGCGGACTGCTTGCTCTCCAACTGGGCAGCAGTCATGAGTCGGGGCAATTCCCGAACACTCTTTTGGGATTTACCTTTTTTGGATTTTGAATTCCGCGCCACAGTTTTGACTTTGGTTTCTGCTGGCTGCATCTTTTCGAAGCTAGGAGAAATCTCGCGCACGCCTCCATCCAACTCAAATCCGGGATCGTCGTCGGGACTGTTGTCTTTACTGGACGGATCAACAATCTGCACATCGTCATTGATATCGTAGCTTGGCAAATCCTCGTCGCACCAGGGATCAATGTTGGAGATTGAGTCGTCATGCGATGGATCGTCATAGACATGCGACACCGGCTCAAACACTGCCATTTCTTCTCGCGGTAATTCCATGAGAAAACGACTGGCAATCGATGGCCAAAAACTTCCGCGGCGAAAACGGCTCATGCAACGAGAGACTTGAAGTTCACTTTCGGCACGCGTGATTCCAACAAAAAGTAAACGCCGTTCTTCTTCAAGCTGCTCGTCATCACCCGAGCTACGTTCGTGCGGCAAAATCCCGTCTTCGAGACCAACGATAAACACTGAAGGAAACTCCAGTCCCTTGGCTGCGTGTAACGTCATTAGCGTCACGTGATCGGCTTCCGCTGACCAAACATCGGTGTCCGAAACAAGAGCGGCTTGTTCGAGATAGGCTTCCAGTCCGCCGTCGTGCGGATGCTCGTTGTCGAACTCTTGCGTCGCAACCACCAACTCATCGACGTTGTTGGCTCGCTCGAATCCTTCTTCGCTTCCGTCGTCGGTCAACCATTCGCGGTATCCTGTTTCCTCGAGAACGGCTTTGATAATAATTTCGACTTCTTCCATCGGCATGTAAGCCAGACGATCATACATTGCGACGAACTGACGAATCTTCCCAGCGGGGGCTTTGGAGATTGAATCGATTTGATCAACGTTTCGTGCCGCGTCCAGCATCGAACCATTTTCGGATTGAGCAAAACGTCGGAGCCGACCCAGCGTCACCTTTCCGATTTTTCGCGACGGCGTGTTAATGATTCGCTCGAACGCCACGTTGTCTTGGGGATTATTAAGCAGATGAAGGTAAGCCAAAACGTCTTTGATTTCTTTACGCTGATAAAACTCATGGCCGTTGACGATCTGATAAGGCACGCCCAGAGAACGGAGCGAGTGTTCTAGCGAACGCGAAAGCCAGTTGGCGCGGTAGAGAATCGCAAAGTCACGCGCGCGGCGGGTGCCTCGTTGGATTTCCAATGCAATTGAATCGGCAATATCGGTGGCTTCGTCTCGCGGTGAAGGAAACGTCACCAGGCGAACCGGTTTGCCTTCATCGTTTTGTGTGCGCAGTTCTTTCTTTTTCCTGCGAACGTTGTTGGCGATCAATTGATCTGCGACGCGCAGGATGGATTGGGTGCTGCGATAGTTTTGTTCCAACCGAACCACGCCCACATCGGGATAATCTTTTTCAAACTCCAAAATGTTATTGATGTTGGCACCGCGCCAGCCGTAGATCGATTGGTCGGGATCACCGGTGACGGCCAGGTTTTGAACGGTGTGATTGAGCAGGCGGATTAGCTGATACTGAGCGAGGTTAGTATCTTGATATTCATCCACCATCATGTAACTGAACGACCGATCAAGTGCTTCGCGCAGCTCGGGAGAGGCTCGCAACAAAGCAACCGCGTGCAACAACAAGTCATCGAAATCGACACCGTTGGCTTGGCGTAATAGTTTTTGATACTCGGGGTAGACTTTGCCGATAATCGAATCCAACGCGTGACCGGGACGCGGCTGAAATTGCTCCGACGTCACGCCTTTGTTTTTGACATTGCTGACTTCGCTTGAAAGCTTATCTGCCGAATAGTGTTTCGTGTCGACTCTGACATTTTCGATCGCCTGTTTGATGACTTTCTTTGAATCGCCCATATCGTAAATGGTGAAATTCGGTGAAAGCCCGACCAGCGACGCGTGTTGGCGAAGCATCCGAGAGCAGAACCGGTGAAACGTTCCAGTCCAAGTCCGATTTTTCGGCGCAAGTTTATTTAAACGAAGCCGCATCTCATCGGCGGCTTTGTTGGTAAAAGTCAGTGCGACGATATTGTGAGACGAGATGCCCTGCGCGATCATATTGGCGATTCGGTGCGTGATCACGCGCGTCTTTCCACTGCCTGGGCCAGCTAAAATCAAAAGCGGCCCATTGATTTGCTCAACGGCCTTCCGCTGATCCGGGTTTAGCGGGCTTAGAATTTCATCCGTTGAAACTACGCTCATCGTCCTCTGTCCTTAATATTCACTTTGTAAAACGGAAAAGTAATCCGTTCCACTAAACTCTCGTAGGATGGACATTCACTCTTGTCCGTCGCTCTTTGGTCACTACATCCATGTGGACAGGAATGTCCAACTTACCAATTCGATGAAAACAACGCCCAGCTGTTGATCGAATTTCGGCACAAACAAGCTGCTAGCAACGTGGGTGCAAAGTTTGGATGCCCTTATTCGATTTAGCGGTTGTTGTGTTATATTGTGAGCCAATTGTTATTTGAAACAACCACGAAGAACAGAATAGGTTGAATTTCCGCATTCGGTTGGTTCTTGTTCATTCAAGAAATGGTTGTTTCAAATTTAGTTACGGATGACTATTAAAAACGAAGAAGACTTTCGTATTGGCATCCAACCATTTAATGATCCATTTTAGGGAGGGACCCCATGGCCAGAACAAGAATTCCACTTAGCGCATCTGAAGAAGAGACACGAAACCTCCGCGAGAAGCTTGATTTGAGCACAGCGGAAATCGGTTTGACTGTACGAACGACTAACTGTCTTGAGGAAAAAGGCATTTTTAACGTTCGCGATCTGCTCAACACAACACGAGCCGAATTGCTGAGCATTTCCAATTTTGGCGAGAAAACGTTGGAAGAAGTTTACAAATCACTTGAAGCCATTGGATTCTGCCGACCTGGCCACGAAGTCAAACCTCGTTAGGATGAACTGAACTGGCCCAACAGTTCAAGAAAAAAATCACTAGTTCGCGAGGGACAAATTTTAGCGGACTACATTAAGGCGTCGCTCACACGAGCGACGTTTTTTTGTGCGCTGGAATAGAATTTTTTAAAACTTTAAGGAGACTTCTCGTTGAAGGTCGCCATTCGCGGTTGAAAATTCCTATTACCCAATCTGATTCAACGCTTCGACCGCAGCGACAACTTCTTCTTCAGTCGTACAAAGATGCGGAGCGACTCGCAGGTAACCGTCTCTTGGCGTGATGATGATGTTCTTCAAATCAAGCGCCGATGAAATCTGTTTTGCCGTGGAAACTTTGGGAATCAAAGCCAAGATCCCAGAGCGATGTTCGGGTGGGTGGATCACCGGCTGGTACTTTGCAAAATCAAGTTTCGTCAACGCCAAATCCTGCAAACCGAAATTGTGATCGCGTATCGCCTCCATCGTGTGTGGAAGAAATACAGTTTCCAAACCAAGCGACAATCCATCGAGAATTGAATATGAAACGGTCGAGTACTCGAATTTCTTACCAGTCGTGTACGGATCCCAAGTGTGATCGAGATACTCGGTGTCTTGTTTCATGTGATCCGCACCAGACATCGTGATCTCAATTTTGTCACGAAACGCTGGGCTTGTATAAAGCACGCCCGTTCCGACTGGGCCAAGCAACCACTTCCAGCCGGCAGATGCAACACACGAGATGCCGAACTCTTCTGGATAGACCGGCAAACAGCCAACCGATTGAGCCGCGTCAATGATCAAGTCGATGCTTTTGTCCTTACAAAATTTTCCCAGCCGAGGAAGGTCCGCCGCAAATCCGCTTGTGAATTGAACGTGGCTGATCGCGATCACGCGGGTGCGATCAGTTACTTTTGACTCAAGTTCTTCAAATGACCAACCCCGCGCAAAAGAATCACCAATCGGCGCTGTGTAGTCTCGATCTTCTTGTTGGATCTCAACGTCCGAAAGCTGAATCAATTCCACGCCTCGACGTTGCGCTTGGACCATCCACGGGTAGTGGTTGGCCGGATACTCGTTGACGTAACTAATGATCTGGTCACCTGGTTCAAACGGAAAACCATTGGCGACCATCGACAATCCTTCGGACGTGTTGGTCGTCATCGTAATGTTGTCTGGCGAGGTTTTAAAAAGCTGCCCGAAATTGTTGTGAAAACGATTTGCGATGTCGTCGTCGCCGACGTACTCAAACAGCATCCCTCGCCCGACTGCAGACTGGCGGTCAATGAACTTGCAGATGCGGTCGTTGGCCGGTTGATTGAGCGGCGACACGCTGCAGTAAGCCAAAAAATTAATGTTCCGCTGATGTGGGAAATAGTCAGGTGTGTTTGTAATCGCCATCGTTACCGCGAGCCATATTTTCTGGAGGTTGTGAGTATCTAAGCCAAAAACCTAACAGTTCACCGGCTTTCTTCAATACCTGCCCGTACGGTGTAAATTTCGTGAATCGCGGCATCAATACTGACCGACAACATTGGAAGCAACTATGCTGTTAGGTCTAACCTGAAATTCCGTTCAAGATTCTTTCATTGTCGATTGCCATGCCCCAAACTGTAATGACCGTTATCGGTACTCGTCCCGAAGCAATTAAGCTTGTCCCAATGGTTTTGGAGCTTCAAAGCCGTCCTGATGAATTCAATTCGGTTGTTTGCGTTACCGGCCAACATCGCGAAATGCTTGACCAAGTGCTTGATGCGTTTGGGGTGAAGCCGGATCATGATCTGAATTTGATGGCACCCAACCAGTCACTGGCACAAATCACCGCGCGAGCCACAGCGGGGTTGGACGAAGTCTTCAAAACCGTGCAGCCAGATGTTGTGTTGGTTCAAGGAGATACGACTACGGCATTTTGCGGCGCTTTGGTGGGGCACTACCATCAAGTCAAAATTGGTCACGTTGAAGCGGGATTGAGAACGGGCAACAAATTTTCGCCTTTTCCGGAAGAGATTAACCGCCGACTGATCGGGCGACTTGCTGATCTCCATTTTCCGCCAACCAAACACTCCGAGCAAGCGTTGTTGAACGAAGGCATCGATCCGGCCACGATTTACGTTACTGGTAATACGGTGATCGATACTTTAATGCTGACTCGCGAACGTGTTACCAAGTCGATTCCCGAAGAAGCCAAACCGGTTCAGGAATTGTTGATGTCAAGTGTGGCTAAAGGCAAGAAGCTTGTTCTCGTCACGGGGCATCGACGCGAAAGTCATGGACAGGGATTCGAAAACATTTGCAACTCGATTCGAAAAGTCGCCGACGCCCAGCCCGATTCCTTTTTCGTTTACCCCGTTCACTTAAATCCAAATGTTCAAGAGCCGGTCAATCGTATTCTTGGCAACCACGAGCGAATTCATTTGGTCAAACCGCTTTCGTACGAGCCGTTTGTGTGGCTGCTCAATGAGGCCGACATCGTTCTTACCGATTCAGGTGGCGTCCAGGAAGAGGCTCCATCGTTTGGCAAACCAGTGCTTGTGATGCGTGACACGACAGAGCGACCCGAAGGCGTTGAAGCCGGCAATGCAAAATTGGTGGGAACGTGCTCCGAAAAAATCGAGTCTGTGTTGACGGAGTTGCTAACCGATCCGGCAGCCTATGCTGCGATGTCCGAAGCGCAAAATCCATACGGTGACGGCACCGCATCAAAACAGATCGCCGATGCACTCACAAAAACGGCCAACGCCTAAGTGTGATTTTGCTTGAAACGGGGATCCTATAGTTGGCATTTCGGCCTACCATAGCTGGACTCACCAGAATTAACTGACGATTCAGCACATGAAAACATGTTGCTTTTCCCGATTGGAAACTTGCAGCAGCTTTTGCGACGAAGTGCATAACCGTCGGATGGGCCGCGTTTTTGCCAGAATTATGTCTTTAATAGAAAAGCGCAAGCTGAATCCAGTCCCGCGTTATTTTTGTGTGATCATTAAGTGGTGATAGAAACCTAATGCATTTTTGGAATGAATTCAAAAAACGGGACTTGTTAAAAAACACGAATATTGGAACGCGTGGTCCTCTGGCTCGTCGTTAAACGATGCAGTGCTTGCTCGGAAACTGCGAACGCAAAAAAAGGCGACCAGAAACTGGTCGCCTTTTAAATTTCAAATTGTCACCTGAAGCGATTACTTCTTTTTCTTGTCCAGGGATTTATAGTTGCCAGAGAATTTCTTCTTGAATTTCTCGACGCGGCCCATTGTGTCAACAAACTGCTGCTTACCTGTGTAGAACGGATGTGAAGCACTTGAGATGTCGACAAAGTAAACTGGGTACTCGTTACCGTCTTCCCACTTGATCGTCTCTTTAGTGGCGATCGTCGACCGTGTCAGGATCGCAAAATCAGCTGTTTTGTCTTTGAACACAACCGGGCGGTAGTTTGGATGAATGTCCGATTTCATGATTAACTCGTTTTAATAAGGCAACGATTTTGGCTGCCCATGGTGAAATTTGGTGTTGGTCAAGCGTAACAGTTTATCCAAATCGGCCCGCACAGCAAACCGTAAAACGCCACTTGCAAGGGCTTTTTTCTACGTTTTTGCCAAGTCGATCCGGTGTTACGGATTTCAATCTAAGAGCCTGCTGTTAGGCTACAGCCATTTCTGACCCTCGATTTGACTCTTTGCTGACTAATTCGGCTATTTGCAACCAAAATCATTGCTCTTTAACGAAAAAGTCAGTACGTCATGCCTGTTTCTATCCAACGCCGGCAACGTAATGGTTTAAAATTTCCAAACAGGCTTCGTTTGGTTTGCAGAAGATGTCCGCGGTCGTCCTAAATCCTAAACGATTGGCCGGATGATGGGTTAAGGCTACTTCGAAATCTGTGACGAACAAGCGAGGTTGTAAACTCTGTCGTGACTACTTATTAAATTAGCGAGATTGGAACGATGGAAAGCCTTGCCGGCCATTTACTGATAGCCATCCCGGATCTTCACGATTCAAATTTCTACCGTACCGTCGTGCTCGTATTTCGACATGATGAAGAAGGTGCCTCTGGTGTTGTGCTTAATCGACCCTCAAATGTTCAGGTCAAAAAAGTATGGCATGAAATCGCTAAAGACGGCGAGATGAGCCATTGCAACTGTAAAGATATGGTTCACGTCGGAGGTCCCGTTGAAGGCCCATTGATCGGGCTTCATACAAGCCTTGCACTTGGGGAATCGCCTGTCATTCCCGGCGTGTTTGTTTCAATGGGGCGAGACAATTTGAATACGCTGGTTCATCAATCCGAACAAGAATTCAAGATTTTTAGTGGCTATTCTGGTTGGAGTCCGCAGCAACTTGATTCTGAAATCAAACAAGGGGGCTGGCTCACGTTTCCAGCGAACAAGGACCATCTTTTTGATTCTCCGGAAGGGCTTTGGAAGCAAGTCTGCCAACAGGTTGGGGATGACGTGCTGCGACCACATATCGGCAAAATTCAGCCTTCCGACCCAACGCTTAACTAACAGTCACAAGTTGCGGGATTTAGCTAAAACAAGTGTCACCAAAAAGTGTTCCAAAGACTTGTAGGCTTAGTGAGTTGTCACGGTAGGTCAGTCGGAAAAAATACCCAAGACGACGGGTTAAATCGGGTAGTAGAAATTGGTGAAGGCTACGCTAGATTAACCAATTTGTGTCAGTTAGCAGTCTTGCCCGCAATTGTATCGTTGATCCTAACAAGCAAATACACTTAATACGCTGTTGTTTTTTCAGATTGTGGCTAGGATAACCGATTCACTAGCTGTCCACTGAATAAATCCCAATTCAAGGATTGGGAAGGTACCCAAAACTCATGTTTTTTTCGGGGTTTGAGTTAGTTGATGTATAATCTCGGTACAAACTTATACAATTACTTGAGTTACGAGAGCTTTGTACTAGCATCATCTTGACAACTCTTATCTTTCCTACCCGTCATTCATTGTTGAACGATTCAATTCGGTCAACCCTTCCCCCTTCTAATTCAATGAACTATTCAAGAATGCTCACTTCCCGCTCATTCCCTCGTCACGGTGGAGCGGTCGATGTACTTGTTCTGTTGTTGGCCTTTTTGACATTTTGCTGCTGGGCCGTCGGGTATGTCTTCCTTATTTTCTTTCCTTCTCCTGCGCCCGCAACTGAGATGGCAAAGGAAACGGGTGATGGAATCAAAAAGACGGTTGTCGATTCCGAATCGAAACATGTCGTTCATGATCTTAAGGGTGGAACGGCGAACGGTGGAGATGGAGCTGCGAATGGTTCAGGAACAAATGATTCCCTCGCCAATTCATCCGATGGTTCCGATGACGGGTTTGGTGATCCAGCGGGCGCAAACTCCTTTGAGCCAAATCCTCAAAACAATCAATTCGCTCCGATGTCACCTTCAGGTGGAGATTCAGCAGCAAAAATTAACGCCGAGTCGCAACGACGTTTGGAAGCTTTGCAAGACGAAGTCAAAAACCTGCGTAAGCAAATTCTTGATTCAGATGGTGAAGCCGCCAATCAGCAGAAACTGGTCGCTGATCAGCAAAGATTACTCGGCGAAAAAGACAATCAACTCAATATGCTTTCTCAAAAATTTGATGCCGCTAACCAGGAAGCTCAGCAGCTCAAAACCAAATTAGCCGAAATGGCCGCTGCACCTGCACCCGCCAATATGGAAGAACCATCCGATGTCATCCCTTCTCTTAATGAATTCGGATCAACCAAATCAGAAACCATCGCCGCTCCTGTCTTTCGAAAATGGACTGGCAACAATGGACGCATCGTTGAGATGGCGTTCATTCGTTGGGATGGTGACGATTTGGTATTCGTCGGCAAAAACAATTCGGTCTATGTAATGCCTCCGTCGCGTTTGAGCGATGCGGATATTCAGCTAGTTGAAACCTACAAAGAAAAATAACTCTCATCTTTTAGAGTTTTTTTAATACCTTCCCGCGAAGCCCTCTTCGCATACGACATCGTCCTAGTTTCAGGAACAACTCAATGGAAAAGCTTATCGAAAACGTTTCCCAGCAAGTCGGCACGCACTTGCCAGGAATTTTATCTGCCGTTGCCATCCTTGTCATTGGTTGGCTGGTCGCGGTTATTGTTAGCCGCATCATTAAAGCCGCACTCAAGAAAAGCGGTATGGGTGCAAAGCTAAGCAATGCAATCTCAGCCGATGGCAGCGTCGACTCAACAGCCGTCATTGGCAAATTTTCTTTCTACGGCATCATGGCATTTGTGTTGATCGCATTTTTCAACGCGCTTAACCTGCCCGTTGTTTCAAAGCCGCTGGATGCGATGATGGCACAAGTCTTTGAGTACGCACCGCGCATCATCAGTGCTGGTGTACTTGGCTTGATCGCCTACATTCTCGCACGAATTGGCCGCGACCTGTCCAAGAAAGGACTCGAAGCCGCCGACATCGACTCGCGTCTTTCATCGTTTGGTTCCGATGCTGCAGCAGCGTCAAGTTCATTTTCGTCAGCGGCGACGTTGCCCCAAGATGATGAGCTTGATTTTGGTGCAGACTCAGCAGAGTTTTCTCAGCCCGTTGAAGCGGTTGGAGACGATTCAGTAAAGCTCAGCCAGACGTTGCCAGAAGCCGTTTACTGGCTCGTTTTTGCATTGTTCCTGCCAGCGATCCTTGGTGCTCTTCAAATGCCAGGTTTGCTTGAGCCAGTTCAAGACATGTTTACCAAGATGTTTAACTACTTTCCAAACATTATTGGTGCAGCAGTCATTTTGCTAATTGGAAGTTTCATTGCGAAAATTGTTCGACAAGTCGCTTCGAATCTTACGGCATCTGTTGGCGTCAACAAAATCGCCAGCAAAATTGGAATGGGTAGCAGTTCAACCAAGCCTTCTGACGTACTTGGATTGGTCGTCTACGCCATGATCCTGCTTCCTGTTACCGTCGCCGCACTCAATACGCTTGACATTGAAGCGATCACGAAACCAGCCAGCGACATTCTGGCGAAACTTACTTCATTGATTCCAGGCTTCATCGGAGCGGGCGTCGTTTTGGGGATCGCGTTTTTCATCGGAAAGATGGTTGCGGACTTGGTAGAGAATTTGCTCGAAGGCGTCGGCTTTGATTCAGTGCCGGAAAAACTTGGTCTCAATCTATCCAACGCAAGCGAGTCATCAACGCCTTCGAAAATCGGTGGCAAACTGGTTTTGGTTTCAATCGTTCTCCTGTCTTTGATGCAGGCTCTACCGATGATGGGTTTGGAAAGTCTTGCCGGTCATGTTGAAGCATTCAGCGGAGTTGCATCACAGGTTCTAGTCGGACTTGTTATTCTTGCGATGGGCATGTTCCTCGCAAACTTTGTAGGAAAGATGATCAAAGACTCTGGAATTGAGAACGCAGGCAAAATGGCTATGGTCGCGAAAATCGCGATACTTGTTTTCGCTGGCGGTTTTGGTCTACAACAGATGGGTCTTTCAGCTTCGATCGTCAACGTAGCGTTCGGCTCAATCCTCGGCGGATTGGGATTGGCAGCAGCCATCGCATTCGGTTGGGGCGGTCGTGACGCCGCAAAACGAATTTTGGATCGTGCCGTTAAGTAACGGTTGCTGGTAAGCAATCAACTTGGTTGCGAAAGCAAAAAAGATATAGGGCTCCGTGTTTTTGCGGAGCCCTTTTTTCGTAGCCGATGTCGCCAGACATCGGGCGAATTGCCAAGGCCTGAATTCTGGTGAGCCCAGCTACGATCGCAATCGAGTGAATTTCCAGTCAGAAAAAATCGTTGACGTAAACTTATTTATCCCTCGAGCCAATCGGGCTTCCCGGTGGTACTTCCTGTCGTTTTGCGTCTGGCAATTCTGGGAATGATCGCTCCATGAATTGCTGAATCCTACGGGTCATTCGACTCGGCATTACAGCATCCGTGTCGGCTTTAGATCGGTTGTGACACGATTTAATTCCTGCGTAGGCGGCTGTCCGAACGTCGGAACTGGCCTTTGCGTTGTCGGCCAACCTGATGAGATGATCAAGTGTCGCCTCGCGTACGACCAGAATCATCTGAGCTTCTACCGGATCTCCCGGCAATTGCCCCCAGTACTTGGAAAGCAAACTATCGATGATGTCTTTCGGTTTAAGTGTTACATCCTGTTGCTGAGTCAGTCGGTTTAGCCGCTCGTAATGAAGTAATTCATCCAGCACCATATTCGAAACCACCGAAGCCGCCGCAAGAGGATCAAAAATTCTTCCTGAGTGGCTTCTTAAAATCTCTTGATCGCGAATCGAACGATAAGGCCGCGGGCTGATCGTTTTCAAAATCTCAGGCTTGATCAAAAGCTGATCTGGCGAAAGCGAGTTGACCAGTTCATTTACAGCTTCTTGTTGGATCCTCGATTCGACAAACTCATTGGGGGAAATATTGTCGCCAGCGTAACCGTACGAATAAACATGTCCGCCGATCAATTTTCCAACAGCCTGGATTTGATACCGATGGTGCAAATAAACAGGCGTCAGGTATTGGGCAATGTCGTGAGTCGTCGTTCCGGCTGGAAGTTTCGTTGGATCAAATTGATCGAGCGCGATTCTTCGCACCCGGATCACATGGAAAAACTCATCCAACGGATTGGTGCCGTTGTCCCAAAGATTTGCCAAAGGATGTGCGGCACCGGCAGGACGAGCATCTGAATCGGAAATGAAAAGCATGTTTTTCGCTTTCGCATCATCCAGGATCTTATTCAGCCCTTGTTCTTCTTCTCCCTTGGCAAATTCAGAGTAAGCGTATTGCACCGAGACTTTGTCCCACTCGCCAATTCCAACTCCGTAGGCATCGCTCAGGTCGAGCTTGCCATCTTCGGTTAGTTTGACACGCGGGGCAGGGTAGTCCATCACCGAAGCTCGGTCTCCATAAGTGCTCGCGGCAAAGTTATGCACAAATCCGATCGTGTGACCGACCTCATGAGCCGAAAGTTGGCGAATGCGAGCGAGGGAGACTTCAAGTGCAGTCCCGCGAACCGCCATGTCGGCCAACGTCGTTTCTTCCGCGACGCCTGCCACGCCACAACATGCACATCGAGATCCGTCTGTCGGGTTAAACCCCTTGCCGCTGAGTGAATTGACAAGCAATTGATCTTGGCGAACTCGAAGCGAACCAAGAGACACATGGCCCTTGATGATCTCACCTGTCCGTGGATCGATAACGCTTCCGCCATAACTCCAGCCACGTGTGCTTCGGTGAACCCATTGAATCACGTTGTAACGTACGTCCAACGGGTCAGCATCAGCAGGGAGAAGTTTTACTTGAAAAGCGTTTTTGAATCCTGCTGACTCAAACGCCTCATTCCACCAACTAGCGCCTTCGATCAACGCGTCTTGGATTTGCTTTGGCGCGCCCGCATCGACGTAGTACACGATCGGTTCGATGGCTTCGGACGGTTCCGCTCCAGGTGTTTTCTTCTGCAGTCGGTGCCGCATGATTAAGCGTTTTTCAAGCTGTTGATCCAGTGGCGTTGCATAATCCGCATACGTGATTGCCAGACAAGGCGACCTGACATCGTATTTTCTAGGCTGGTAAAGTTCGTCCGGAAGCTCAATAAACGAATGGTGTTGCCGCAGCGAAACAGACTTCGGAGTCGGCGTCGTTTCGCGAACATCAGAGCCAGGGTTCTTCGAACTGAAAGTAAGCGTCGATTCGAGTTCGGTGTTTTTGGGAAACGCTTTGCAGCGAGGAAGGTGCACAGCGGAGCGATTTTTGTCGAGCGAAAAATCGCCTTGTTTTGAACCCTTCAGTTTACCGATCACGCCGTGAACATCGGTCATTAGCAAATCAGTTACATCGATGACAAATTTGCCTTTGCTTTCGGCGATGATTTTGCCGCCCCAGATGATCGATTGAGCAAACGATTGCTCGACAGCCGTCCGCTCCAATTCGTTATCTGTCTCAGCTCTAAATCGCAAGTTGCGTTGGATCAGCAAAACCTTGGGCCCAACGCGTTTGAAGTGAACAACCTTTTGATCGCCAAGCTGCCCGCGGTCCAGTCCAACCGGATTCGATCCTAGCCCCGTTGCCAACGAGTGTGCATAAAGAAATTCCTGCTCAGGTCGACTGATCTCCAAATGGATCTTTCCAGTTCGCTCATCCCAATAGAAAGGAATGAAGCCGTCGGAACGTTTTTTGCCGTTCGCGAAAGCTTCGACGGTCGGTATGGCAGCTCTGGCTTTCGTGCCGCGAGTATTTGCTTCGCCCACGAAACCAATATTTGCGAACCCAATAAGAGCAATTGAAAACGCGAAAGCGAAAATGGCCAGCCACTTAGTTGCCCTGAATGAAATGGTTGAAGGGGAAGCAGCAGGGTATTTTTTTGCGACCGAATTCATTGAGTTGCTTTCGTTCAATTTTGGATTGGCTAGGGTGTATGGAGTTTCGCGTCGGTTGGTGCGTAATTTTAAAACCTGAGTGCGATGATTCCTGTTTGTCATAGCTCGCCGAGGATCATAGATAACTGAAACAACAACGTGTTTTGGGAGTTCAACCTACAAACCTCAACAGAGGCTCGAAAAGAATATCCAAGTGACAAATCTTTTCAATAGAATTGATTGTACTTGTGGCGAATTTTCGAGCTACGCGTTCTGTTCGTTCGCGGGAGAAAAATAGCGTTCCTGATCTAAGTAACCGACCGGGGTGCGTGTTGCTTCACCGTCCAGCACCAGTTTAAAGACAGGGATTTGACGGGTCAATTTAGCAAGCTTGCGTTTACGAGATTTCGGATTTGGGAGCCATTACATCAGCCAAATGGAAGATCGGTCTGGCCCCGTTCCCAAAATTATTGTTATACAATGTGCTACTTGATCCACCGAATGTTCTACTTGTCGCAAGATAGCTATGAAAAAATCCGAAATCGTCGTTCCGTTCACCATCAAACCGGGAAGCAAGGTTTGTCTTGATGACATTCCCAGTGAAGTTTCCGATTCGGGCTACAACAAAAAGGCTGCACTGAAAAGGATCGCATCCAACGCGGTCGAAATGGCAGACCTCGCGAAAAAGCTCTACGCCGAAAACAAGCGTTCTATTCTTTTGGTGCTTCAAGGAATGGACACGGCGGGCAAAGACGGCACGATCCGCGCGGTCATGCGTGGAATGAATCCAAGCAGTTGCCAAGTCAACTCGTTCAAGACGCCAAGCAAAGAGGACATGGATCACGATTTCCTGTGGCGTATTCACAAGGTCGTTCCGCGCCGCGGCAATATCGGTATCTTCAACCGTTCACACTACGAAGACGTACTCATTGTGCGTGTCCATTCGTTGGTCCCCAAGGAGCGTTGGCAAAAACGCTATGAGTTGATCAACGATTTTGAAAAGCTGTTAGAGGAAACGGACACGACGATCGTAAAGTGTTTTTTGCATATCAGTAAAGAGACCCAACGCGAAAGACTTCAAGCGCGATTGGATGACGAATCAAAGCACTGGAAGTTTAACCTTGGTGATTTGAGCGAAAGAAAATTGTGGGGCGACTACCACAAAGCTTACGAAGCTGTTTTGGAGAAATGCAGCACCGAACACGCGCCTTGGCACGTCATTCCGTCAGATAAAAAGTGGTACCGAAACTTGGTCGTCAGCGAGTTATTGAAAAAGACCTTGATCGAACTCGATCCGCAGTTTCCAGAACCCGAAGCCGATTACGACGGGGTCGTAGTTGAGTAAGTCCACCGTTGTTGCATCAACTGTTTATACGAATCGTCAATCAATTCCGATAACCGAATCGTCAATCAATTCCGATAACCG
>CAYZGP010000005.1:0-19676 GCA_964478065.1 uncultured Pirellulaceae bacterium | reverse complement strand
CGAATCGTCAATCAATTCCGATAACCGAATCGTCAATCAATTCCGATAACCGTTTACTATTAAAATTCAGTTATTGCAAACTTCGAGGTCAGTTTATTGAGAATTACTGACGTCGGCTGTTTCGATCTCAGGTTCAGAAATATCTACAATCGCTTTCATGCTTCCTGAGGGAACATCACGACTTCGATTTAGATCGGTATAGAAAGTCAGTTCGCACTCGTGGCGTCCGGGTTTGTCTTCGCCCTTATAGGTTACTTCAATAATGTGAACTTTCTTAGAGTCTTTCGAGGCATCGACTTTGAAGGCTTCGCTTTTGCAGCGCACGTCCATCAAGCGAAACGGGCGACTCGATGTCAGGAAGACCTTTTGCACGACTTTTTTGCCGGGCGGGATAGGGCCAAGCGAAAGGACCTCTGGTGCGACTCGAAATTCCGAAACCAAATTTGCGTTAAACTTCAACGGAATCTGACGCAAGATTTTTTGACCGTTGGCGGCTTTGCGGCGATAGTCATCTTCAACGATGACATAGAGCTCACCCTGATTGAATCCAGACGGAACAGTATCCTTTAGCTGAGTTGACATTTCGACTTGAACCAAACCGTTGGCACGAGCCGTTTCACGAACCTGAACTTTGATATGTTGAAAAGTGCTCTTGATGTCGTGAACGCGGAAGTAAGGATTGCCTGATGACGAAAGCATGATTTTTTTAACTGGCAGCTTGGATGCCGTTACACTTCCAAAATCAATTGACTTGGGTGAAAACCTGACACCACCAGCCACAATCGTTCCGCTAACAGTCAACTGACACTCGCCGACATAGGGAGCACCGAACTCAATAGTTACCGTAGCTTGTTTGAATCCGGGGCCAACGGCAGGCGTATTGAACTTGCAAATGATTTCGCCTTTTTCCCAAGTCTTCAGAACGTTCTTTGATGCAGTCGCGATGGTGCAACCGCAACTAGAGCGAATGGAGCGAATTTTGATGTCTTCATCGTATATATTTTGAATCGTGAAGCGGTATTCCGGCACTTCGCCCAATTGCACTTCGCCGAAATCTTTAGAAAATTCCGAAAACATTTTTCGGGTCCATTCTTGTGCGTTAGAAACGCTTGCGGCACCAAGAATGCAAATTACAAAAACAAGAAGGCCAGATTTAAGTTTGACAGTATTCATGTTGAAATATTTTTTGGAACTGTAAACGTTAACGAAATACGCTTATTATCCTAACGAAGTCTTTAAAACGCTGCTAGGTTTCGTGGTCTAAGCAAATGGAAAAGTTAAAAAAGAGGAGTGGAGGTGGGTCGTTCAAATCGTCCGATTTTGGGAAATTATGGACGTTCTAATGTTATATCGGCAGCCCGAAGTAGGGTGTTGATCGACATTGGTCTAAAGTTGAATAGAAATTCAGGGTTTATGGCTCAAGTTTTCACTTCCAGTCTGGCCCTCGGGAATGAAGTATAGCTTCCGGTAGACGCAAAGAATTCCAAATTGGGAAAACCTGCCACAACGTGATCGCTTAAAAATGTCGTCAGTTTGTGGCTTAAAATCCAGCGATATAAGGTGCACCTATTTAGTGGATTTCACGGTAAACAGATATAACCGCTTGAACATTATGGAACCAAAGTCGACCGTTGCTTCCTGATTCAAGTTGCTTCTTTTACAACGAGTCCAACGATTCTTTTTCAAGACAACCGACGACACCAACAAAGCCAACCAACGAAAGCTCATTGGCGTGAATAAGAAAAACAGATTTTCACTTGGGCCAGCGATCTTGGTCACCGCTGCATTCATTGGGCCAGGCACGGTGCTCACAGCAAGCAAAGCCGGTGCGGGTTACGGATTTGTATTGTTATGGGCAGTCGCATTCTCTGTGATCGCCACAATTATCTTGCAGGTAATGGCAGCGCGGATCGGCATCGTCACCGGAGATGGGCTCTCACAAGCGATGAAGTCTTCCGTCGCCAATCCGTTTCTTCGAGTTGCCATGCTGGGTTTGGTCTTGGTCGCAATCCTGGTCGGCAATGCGGCTTATCAAACCGGTAATATACTGGGCGCGGCCAAAGGCGTTTCTGCTTTGACGCAAGCGGAATCAAAAAATGAGTCGGTTGAAACTGAGCCACGAATAAATGATGCTGTCAAATCTGAGTCTGCGGGCAGCGAACCTGCCGCTTGGTCTGGCATTGAATCGAACAATCCGATCTGGACATTGCAAAACACTTTGGTAGTTGCCATCGGCTGCGTTGCCTTGGCAGTCATTTGGATCGGCCGTTTTGATATTTTGCAAGGCCTGCTTACGGCGCTGGTGGCTTTGATGAGCGTACTTTTCATTGTCGCAGCCATTCAATGCAAGCCAAATTGGGCGCAAGTTCTCGCTGGCTTTGCACCGAGAATTCCCACCGGCAGCGAGCTCTTCATCGTTGGCTTAATTGGAACGACTGTCGTCCCGTACAATCTGTTCCTTCACGCGAGCGCAGCGGCTCAGCGATGGGATTTTTTGAATTCGGAAAGTGTTGAAAGTGAAACAAAAAAAGCAATCCAGCTGTCACGATGGGACACCGTAATTTCGGTTTTGATTGGTGGCGCCGTCACGGCTGCAATTTTGATTACAGCGTCGGTAGCTTTTTACGTCGTTAGTGGTGATGCGGTGGGGTTGGCGGAAGGAACCAAAGGGGCGGACGCGGTTGCGGTTCAGTTGGAACCGGTACTTGGTTCGTGGGCGAAATCGATGTACGCCATCGGACTATGTGCGGCCGGTCTCACAAGCGCTATCACGGCTCCTATCGCGGCTGGGTATGCGGCAAGCGGATGTTTTGGCTGGTCGGGAAGACTCTCCGATTGGAGATTAAAGTCGATTGCCTCTTTGGTGGTAGTGACCGGCGTCTTACTGGGAGTCCTGCTTGGCAAAAGCCCAACCGAGACAATCATCCTTGCCCAAGTCGCCAACGGACTATTGCTTCCCATCATTGCCGTGATGCTTTTGATAATGGCGAATCAAACCAAACTAATGAACCAGTTTCGCAACAGCACCGCAGCCAACATCGCAGGCGTAATCGTAATCGGCGTAACGATACTGATCGGTTTCAAAAATCTGGCTTTGGCGTATGGCAAGATTTCAGAATTGTTGCAATAAACCGCTGCCGTTTGGGGTATGGAAATCAGCAGAGCTGGTGGTTTACGGAAATGAATTAGAGAATGGACTAAACTAAAAGACCTTACCGATTCGGCAAAATTTCCAAAACAGGCTACAGACGCGACAAGCAAGAAATCTGAGAGAAAGAGGAAGCCTTTAAATGAGTAGGATTGAACTGGAAGTTGATGGGGATACGGCATTGGTGATCTTTGATTGGATTGGGCGTTTGGTTGAAGCCAATTCCGATACTGAAGAGAAGCCAGATACTTCAATCGATCCGGCAACCGCCCTCGCTATTGAAAGATTGGAATGTAGCTTGGAGAGGGTTTTGCCTGATGTTTTCAAAAGCAACTACCGCGAATTGGTAGAGGCAGCAAAGGAAAGACTCTTGCCACCCGCTTCCGACTAATTTCGAATGAATTCCTTAGGCGATAAGTGGGATAAATAACTTTACATCGCTTCGATTCTAGGTTGGTGTCATCAACCGTCGGCTCGGTGATTACGGACGACTATGAAGTCCAAAGTTTGGCAAGTAGGTTTTTGTATCGAACCTGGGTTAAAGAAGTCATGCGATTGGTACAATTAGAAGATAAAAAGCTTGCTTTTCTGCCGACATGGCGGTTGCTCATCGTGATCGGCATGTATTGCGCGGCGGCAATCCAGATAGGCGCTTGGGTCATTTTTACGATCGAACAAAAGCCGATGCATCCGATTGGTCAGGTTTGCTTGCTGGTTGGATCAACGGTTGCTTTGCTTCTCGGGCATTTCATAGGCAAACGTGATTTGAAACGAGTCAGGGATGCTGGTGCGGTGCTTGAAGGAACACGAATTCAGATTGTACTCATTATTCTCTGTGTTGCTGCCGTTCCCGGTTCGTTACTCTTGCTTGTCATCATTAGCGGGATTTGAGCGGTTAATTTTTTGTCATGTTAGAATACCCAAGTTCAAACCGTTAGACTGTCGGAACACGAGTTATTCGGTATGCTTAATAACAATGTGATTCGCGTGTAACAGAACCTTTCGCGTGGCCTTCCAGTTTTGTGGTTGCGGACGCTATCCACCTCGGGTACCACTACCGTGAAAGCTGTTTGATTTATGTCAACTTACAACTCAATGGTGCTGATACTCTAATGGACGACTGGGCTGTTTATCGAGTTGACTTCAACTCAAATGAATTTGTTGTCGAGAAGGGTTTGTCGCAGGAGGGCGCGTCCCGCTTGGCTGAGGAATACATCGCGAAGGGGCATCACCAGCATTATTGGGTAGACAAACAGCCGGCTGATGATCCTGATTTCTTGAAGCTCGTTAGGGATATGATAGGAGCTGGTAGTTCGCACGATCTTGCGATCAGAGTACTGCTCAGCCAAGGTGCAACGATCACAGAGTGTGTCAGCGCACTAACGGCAGCCACTGACTTAAATGCTGAAGAATCATCGGCCAAGGTTTCGGGTGTGGTAGAGGCGTTTGGTCAATCAAGTGAATAGAAGCGTGAGCCGAAGCGAACAATCGTGTTACCTAGTCTCGACGACTTTAATTGCACTGCCTCGACAATCAGCACTTCAATAACCAACAATTCAAACTAGACGGAATCGGCAAAGGCTTGCATGTCGACCGCGTAGGCGTCAATTCGTTTAGACATTTCGGCTTTCGATGCGCCCAAGTCGCCTATTTGATCGGCGGCAACGTAAGTGAACATATAGAATTTCACTTTGGGTTCCGTGCCAGACGGACGAGCCGCGATGTAGTTGCCTTCGATCGCCGTTTCGAAAATCAAAACGTTGCCTGTTGGGCCGTTGATCGATTCGCTCGATCCATTCGGAAGCATTCTCTTGCCGACTGAATAATCTTTGACGCCGGTGACTTCGAGACCGCCAAGTGTTTTTGGGGAATCGGAGCGGAATTTCGCCATCAGTTTTTCCATTCGCTTCATGCCGTCAGAGCCTTCCATGCGAATGTTAACCAAACGTTCCAGGTGATAGCCGTGTTTCATGTACAGACTATCCAAGTGCTCGAACAACGATTTGCCTTGGGATTTAACCCATGCCGCCAACTCGGTCATCAACATGCAAGCAACGGCACCGTCTTTGTCGCGGCAGTACTGACCCACGAGAAAGCCATGTGATTCTTCGGTTCCGTATACAAAATTATCCGGCCCTTCACGATCAACGACACTGCAAATCCATTTGAAACCAACAAGGTTTTCATGAAAGCACTTAACGTCGAACGTGTCGCAGATTCGTTTGAGCATCTGCGTGGTCACCAAAGTCGTAACAACATAGTTGTCGCTTGACAAATTGCCGGCTTGTTTTCGTTGGCTCAAAACAAAGTCACACAACAACACACAGAGCTGGTTGCCATTGAGGGTTTGCCACTCGCCTGCCGTGTCCATCGTTACAGGGGCCGCGGCGCCCATTCGATCGCAATCGGGATCAGACGCCAAAATCAATTCGGCACCTGTCGTTTTCGCGTGCTCAATAATGGCTTCAAAAACAACCGCGTTTTCTGGATTGGAAACATGCCCTGGAACGTTCGGGAAATCGCCACTTGGTTCTCGATGTGGCTCGTAGATTTCAAGCTCGTTGAAACCGACTTCGTTCAACAACGACTTCACATTGAATTCACCCACGCCATGAAGCGGCGAGAAAATTACTTTAAGATCTCGCGGGACGTCGAAGCTATGTTTTAAGTGCTCTGCCATTAACGCCTTGTCGACTTCTTCGCGAATGATGTGCACCTTTCCATCGCTAACGGCTTGGTTAAAGTCCACGGTTGGAATCTCGTCAACCTTGCCGACTTTTTCGATAACAGCTTTGTCGTGCGGGGGAATCAATTGGGCGCCACTGGACCAGTAGACTTTGACCGCATTATCCGAAGGCGGGTTGTGGCTGGCGGTTACCATGATGCCGCAATCGCAATCTTTGTATCGGATTAAGTATGAAAGTTCGGGGGTGCTGCGATAGTCGTCAATGAAGAAGACTTCAAAACCGTTGGCGACCATCACGCTCGAACAAAGCTCAGCGAATTCGCGACTACGGTGGCGTGTGTCATAGGCGATCGCCATTTTCCACGGGCCGTCGGGTTTGACTTCTTTGACGTAGTCGGCCAAACCTTGAGCGCTTTCGCCGATCGTCCGCTCATTAATCGCATTGGATCCAAACGGGTACATCATTCCACGGCGACCACCGGTACCAAACGGGATGATCGTCCAGAACACGTCATCAAGCTCTTTCCATTTTCCGTCACTGATGTATCCCGCAACTGCCGGTGCGTATTTTGCGTAACGCGACTCCGTCAACCAAACGGTGATATTTTCAACAGCGCCATCGGTCAGTTTTCCCTCGACGGCAGCCGCTTTAATTTTTGAGATGCAATCGTTGAGATCAAAGGAAGCAATCGTGTCAGACATAAATGGACGCCATCAATTAAAAAGTGGGTTGGTTGGACTTGTTCGTTTGGCTTGGTTGGTCAACGTGTCGTTGGTGCAAGCCCACGCGGTTTGAGAACGTGAATTTTGAGCTTTATCGCAAAACCGTTCAAGCGTGCTATTGGTCCGTTTTACCTGACTTGAGTCGACGTTCAAATACTGATTACCCTTTAAGGCCAGCCTTGTCGGTTTCTCTGCCGATGTTAAAACAGTTTGAAGGTCGACTTTTCCAACTATAAATTTCAATCAAAATTCCAACCTAAAAAATCCATCACCATGAACGAACCGATTATTAGCGTTTCCGGGCTTCGCGGCATTATTGGCGAAAGTCTCGATCCTATTTTGGCAATCAAATACAGCACTGCGTTTGCGAGTTTGCTTGAATCTGAAGGCCCGATTGTGGTGACGCGAGACGGACGATCAACGGGCACCATGCTCGCCCAAGCCATCTGTAGCGGGTTGTCAGCAATGGGTCGCGATGTGATGTATGGCGATGTTGCCGCCACGCCGACTACGGGAATTTTGGTTCGTGAGCATTCTGCCGCGGCTGGAATCCAGATTTCTGCCAGTCACAATCCGGCCCCATATAACGGTATCAAGCTCTTTAATAGCACCGGCCGTGTCATCCCGGCTGACGAAGGTGAAAAAGTCATCGAAGCCTATCGTGATTATAAGTTCAATGCCGTTACTCACGACAAAATTGGCAAGATTACGAACATCGAAGACACCACGTCCGAGCACTTGAACGCGGTTTTGAAAACGATTGATGCCGATGCAATTCGTGCCAAAAAATATAAAGTCGTTCTCGATAGCCACCATGGCGCTGGATCAATTCTTGGTCGCCAGCTGCTTGAGAATCTTGGTTGCGAAGTCCAATGTCTTGGTGACACGCCCGATGGTTTGTTTACGCGTTCGCCCGAGCCAACGGAAATCAACCTTCAAGAAACGACGAAGATGGCCAAGAGCTTTGGCGCTGACGCCGTTTTCTGCCAAGACCCGGACGCGGATCGTTTGGCGATAATTGATGAGGGCGGAAACTACATTGGCGAAGAGTATACGCTCGCCATCACCCTCAATCACGCTTTGCAGACTCGTAAAGGTCCCGTCGTTATCAACTGCTCATCCAGCCGGATGTCGGCTGATATTTGCCAGGCACACGGATGCGATTTTCACATGAGTGCCGTCGGAGAGGCAAACGTCACCAACAAGATGATGGATCTCAAAGCCGTTTATGGTGGCGAGGGAAATGGTGGTCCTATCGATCCGACCGTGGGTTTTGTTCGAGATAGCTTTGTCGCGATGGCTCAAGTCCTTGACGCGATGGCCAAGTCTGACAAAAAGATCAGTGAACTTGCGGCCGAGATTCCGAGTTACGATATCTGCAAAACGAAAATTGAAATCGACCGCGAAAAAATTCCGGCTTTGTTTGAAGTCTTAAAGTCTCAATTCCCTGACGCCAAACAGTCAACGATGGACGGACTTCGTTTGGATTGGTCAGACAAATGGATCCTCGTTCGCCCAAGCAACACCGAGCCGATCGTCCGCGCGATCGCAGAAGCCAGTTCAATGGCCGACGCAGAAGCCCTTTGTGCAGCAGCGGCCGAAGCGACCAAATCGGTTTAGTGAATCGTCAGTCGGAATTGGTTGGAGGACAGTGCTTTTGAGCAGCAGCGTTTTGTGAAAGCTGCGCGATCCAATTCGCCGCCAGGTTCATTGGAGGTGTTCATGGCTAAGAAGAAAGTAGCATCCGTTGATTCACCAGAAGTGATCGAGCTGTTTGAGACGATCGCAGCATTGTACCCAGGTGCCGGTGGCTTCGATGGCCAAGGCGCCGGAGGATCGGTCGTCACTTTTTCCCTGGTCTCAACCGTTTTTTGGCTTCCTATTCTTCATTCAACTCAAACACGGCCAGTACAGGTCGATGGTCGGATGTTTTCGGCGCGTCCAGTACTCGACAATCATTGAGGTTCCAGCTCTTTTCGGGCGATGCAAACAGAAAGTCAATTTCTTTTTTTGGGTCGGCTGCCGAAAACGTAAACCGGTCGTCCGATGGCTTTTTGGCTTCGCGTGAATCTTTAGCTAATAATTTAAGCGTTCTTGATTTGCGAACGTCGTTGAAATCGCCAAGCAAAATATAAGGGTGTTTTAATGATTTCAAGTACGTTGAAACAACCTTGGCTTGCTCAAATCGAACGTTGTCGTCTTGAATGAAATCAAAGTGAACGTTGACCGCGACTACGGTTTTTTCGTTTGGCAGTTTAATCTCACATGCCAATGCAACCCTCGGTTCTCGTCCTTCTGGCAATCGAAGATCATATTGATTGACGATCGGATGTCTTGAAAGAATCGCTAAGCCATAATTTCCGCCTTGGTATTTCATGAATGATCCGAACGCCGAGTTCATTCCAAGTTCTTTTGCGATCGTGGTGGCTTGATCGATGTTTTTGGTGCGTTTGCATTTGTTGTCGACTTCCTGAAGCCCGACGATGTCTACATTCGCATTTCGAATCAACGACGCCGTTCTTCCAAGGTCCAGTTGTCGATCTGATCCTTCACCGTGACGGATGTTGTAACTAAGCACGCGCAGTCGGACTTGTGAATCCGTTTTTGGCCAGTCAAATTCAGTCAACACGGCGGCATGGTCGGATGGGAATTTGTCTTTTTTGTAAGAATCGATCACAGTTGATTTTCGAGCTTCCAAACTGGAGCCGCGATAGTAAACAAAGTCGATACGGTCTTGTTCCTGTTTGGGAAATCGTGGAGTCCAAGTCCGGTCAACCGCGCGATTTACTTCCGGATGTGATTCACGCCAGGCGTCATGATAACCATCATCGATTAACACATGGCTAGTCGGCCAGTCGATCGCGACTTCGAATTGGTCTTTGGCGGAATCGATGTAGTCCAGATGCGACATGCTGTTGAAATCACCAGCGATGATCACCGGAACGTCTGTGTATTTTTTGTCTGTGAGCCGTTCTTCGATCAGTTTTTTTATTTTCTTGAGATCGTCACATGACGCTTGGCATGCGGCCAGCATTTCGTTTGGCTTGCGAACATCCCGCGTTCCTTCTTTCCAGATTTCCTTATTGTATGGCAGCCAGATCGAATAAAACGCGATTTGGCGTTTGTCTGGCAATTCGATAATGGCACCAACACATTTGAATTCTTCAAAAACGGAAATGTCTTCGAGCACGGGATAGCGACTGTGAATCGAAACGTTGGTGCCGCGCGGATGAAAGTGGAAACCGAGTTCTTTAGCGATTTGCTCACCAGAACCATACGTCTCCTGCATCGCGACAATGTCGGTTTTGCTTCTGCGAATCACATCGATAACACGTTCCGGGCCAACGTTTTCCCCGTCGACTTTGCCGCCCTTCCAAATATTCCATGTCATGACTTTGAAAGATGTGTCGGTGCGTTGAGCGGATACCGATTGAGGCATGGCGCTGAATGCCAATAAGCCAACAGCAAAATAAAGCACGAAAGTCAGATTAAGCGACCTGAAAGAATGGATCTTTAACCAATTCATGATGCCCTACGATTTTCTAAGAAACTGGAATCGAAATTTCAATTCCAGCATTGTATCAAATCGTGACGCACGGATTGGCAATCGGGGCTTACTAAAAACGCGGTTACTTATTCTTTAGACGCAATTTTCTCAAGCGTACGCCGGGCTGCGACTCGAACGAGGGCGTCGTCGTCTTTTAGGAGTTCTTCAATTTGGCTTTTGGCTCGGGCAGCACCATTTCCCATTCTTCCGATCGCGATAAGAGCTTCCTCTCGAACTGGGGCTTCGGTTGAACTCAGTTTCTTGACAACGCTGTCAAGCATTGGCAAGCCAGCATTTCCCATGCGTCCGATGAGGTCAAGGGCGTCTGGAGCAAGTTGGTCATTCGCCAACATTTCTTCAAACAATTTGAAGGGTACATCGTCGTCTTTTGAGATTCGCCAAATCGCGTAGCCTGCATGGGAACGAACGAACCCGTCTCTGTGGTCGGCTTTCTTTTTTACTGCGTCGAGAACACCAATCGCATCCGGGCCAAGCAGTGCCAAACCCGTCAGCACGCGTTGTTGTTCAATCGGGTTGCGCGCGTCCAGTTTTGACGCCAGAACTTTTGCAATATCTACGTCTTTCGCGTTCTTGGCACCGATCGCGCCCAAGCATACCGCAGCCCAACCGCGCGTTGAAGGGTTGCCCGTTTCCAGTAACTTTAATAGTGCTTCGCTTGCAGGCGCTGCATCGGCCCCATAGGTTTCCAAAATCCGACAAGCACTACATTGGTTGTTGAAATCTTCATCGTCTAGACAAACTATGATTTCGTCCAACACGTCAATTCCGCTTTTGCCAAGCCCTTGAAGTGCATACAGTCCACACCGTCTTTCAATTTTGACATCGCTTTGCAAAAGTTTCTTGATTTGTGGCAAGTAGATTTTGCAAGGTTCTCCAATGGCGCGAATTCCTGAGCACGCCGCTCGATAATCGTCTAATGTGTCACGATCGAAAAAACTCTTCATGAAAGGCGCTGCGGGTTGACCGATCAAATTGAGAGACGCATGCGCTGCGTTCTTGACTGGTATGTCCTGATGGTTCGCCAGACGGGCCAAAAGCGGAACCGTTTCCTTTAGGTCACCAGGCCGTCCACCCAGCTGAAGAATCGCTTCGACCCGGTTGTCAAGCTGGCCTTTGATGTCCTCTCCACGCAAATCTACATCCGCTGAGGCGATCTTTCGTAGTTTGACTGGATCGGTCGAGTCATATTTGTCTTGGGCAAAGAGTGATTTCCCGGCAGCCGTCTCAAGTGCTGCATAAAGCCCAAAAACCATCGCCATCGCAATGATTATCCCGGTAATATATGATCCCATATCCCGCTCTCCGTAAAAGCTCGACTTGGTAGTCGTTTGGTTTGGAGTTTAAAAACGGTTAAGCAATATCGCTTGAAATGCTGGTTGAAAGAATTCAATTGTTGTTGGTCTCACCCGTTTTGATCCAAGCGTTATCTTAGAGTAGACACAAAACAAATAGAAGGCAAAACTAAACATGAATCGAAAAACAACTTTTATCTATCCAGTTTGGGCCGTCTTTTTAGTTTGTTTGGTATGCAATGTGACCGACGCTCAAACGTCGAAGCTAGCCTCGGCAGAAAAACTACATACAGATAAATCTCAGACAGATACCGATACGTCAAAGCAACAGGATTCGAAAGACCAAATTCTATCTATCCTGTCAGCCCAGGTGGATGCATGGAACGAAGGCGATTTGAAAAAGTTCATGCAGACGTATTGGAAGTCCGACAAACTTACATTTAGTAGTAGTGGCAAAACAACCCACGGTTGGCAACCGACGTTGGACAACTACAAAAAAAGTTATTCGCCTCCCAAAGAAATGGGCAAGCTTCATTTCGATGAATTGAAGATCATGATGATCGAATCGAAATCAGCATTGGTGCTGGGCAATTGGCATTTGAAAATGAAAGACGACACGAAACTAGATGGGAATTTCTCTTTGGTTGTCAAGCAATTTGATGATGGATGGAAAATCATACATGACCATTCTTCGACTTTGAAAAAAGATGATGAAGAAGGTGACTCCAAAGACGAGGAAAAGAAATAGCAGGATTCAACGTTAAAATCGAAGGTGCTGTTGCAGCATCAAAACCTGTAAAATTTTCTTGAAATAGACAACGAATTTGCGACTTATCAACCGCCGCTTTTTTGAAACTCTAGCCCGTATGGCTGGGTATATTAAAGCGGTTCAACTCAACCCTCTTCAAATCCTATGCGACAAAATTTCGAATTTCGAGCAATCGTTGGCGCCCTGATTTGGGTTGGCCTGATCGCGACTACAATTATTTTCGCGCGAAAATCGCTTAGCCGTGCTCCAGCGGCCACCGCTCAGTTGGTTCAATATTTTGGCAAGCAACGCCGCACTCTCGAAGTGCAAATGGAATCGCCAATTCTGGTGCAAGTTGGGGATCCTGTTTTCGCGGCCGGTACCGATTTGGTTGCGCCTGTCGGAGTTGTCTCTCGCGTTGACTCGGCAGACAACAACGAAAAAGTGCTTTATTCGACGAGCACCGTTTTTGTAACTTTCTTTGGAGGTGTACCTCGGCTTTCTGAGGCAGATCAGTTGGTATACAACAACGCCGAAGAGTCGACTCGCTGGGTTATTGATACGATGTTGCCAGCGTCGAAGCGCGAAGAACTTCGCAAGCTGATCATGGATTCGTATCAGGCCAATCAAGCCGAACTTGTCGAGGCGCTTCGTCCTGTCGTTGCGGCTTCGTTGAAAGATGCTTCCAGCGTGATTCGTGAAGACCTGCAAGCCGCATTCGATGCACGTGAAGACAAGATTCGAAAATTAGGCCAGCGATTCCAAACAGATTTGATTGAAAAAGAGATCGTACCGTTGGTCAAAAAGGAAATTTGGCCAATCGTTCAAGATGAAAGCACGCCACTGGTGGGCGAAGTTGGCCAAGAAATCTGGGGGCAAGTTTCTGTGTTTCGTTTTGGCTGGCGATATCTGTACGACAAGGCACCACTTACCGATCAAAAGTTGACTGAAGCTGAGTTCAAGCGGTTCGTCGACAACAAAGCGATTCCGATTTTGGAAAAGCACATGGGCGAGATTGTTGAGCTTCAGAAAACGATTTTGAAAAAGGTATCGGCTAACGAGAAAGTTAAAGAAACGGTCTCTGCGAGTTTGAAAACGATTATCAAGGACTCGGAAGTTCAACAGCTTTTTAGCGAAGTGTTTCAGGAAGTCTTTGTCAACAATGACCGCCTCCAAGGCGTCCTTGAAGAGCGATGGAACGGGCCAGACGCTCGCCGAGTCATGGCGCTTACCAATCAGCGGCTTGAACCGACCATCTCCAATATTGGTGCGGCGCTGTTCGGCACACCCGACGGTGCGATTACTGAGGAATTTGCCCGTGTAGTGCGACATCGAATTTTGCACAAGGATAGCCGCTGGTTCACGTTAAAGTTAGCTAACCCAGAAGAACCTCGCAGCTCACAAGCGATTGAACCAAAAGTTATCCGCGGCGTCGTTTCGCAAACGAATGAAGCCATTCCGTACGTGCCGGCGAGGAAAAAAAATTGAACAAGCCGACAGCGACCAACGTGACGCCCGACGCGGCTTCAGGTTTAGGCATTTCGATTCGCGACGTTAATGTGACTGCCGGAACCCAGCAATTACTTAGAGGGGCCAATGCCGAATTTCGTCACGGCGAAATTACGTTGATCGTTGGCCCCAGCGGCGTCGGCAAATCTATTTTGCTGAGAATGATGGCGGGATTGTTGGGTCCGGTCAGCGAAGGAATTCGTTGGAAGGGAAAAGTCCTGATTGATGGCTTAAAGGCCAAGGCAGGAAAGGCCGGTGTCGTATTTCAATCATTCGCTTTGTTTGATGAAATGTCACCGCACGCAAATATGGAGTTTGCTCGTTCAAGCGGAGGAGATCATGCCAATCCGGTTTCTTCAAATGACTTGCTGTCGCAGCTGCGTGTTCCTGCCAACGTTCCAACGTCTCGATTGAGCGGTGGTCAGCGACAACGTTTGGCGATTGCCCGAACACTGGCCTACAATCCTTCGGCTATTTTGTATGACGAGCCGACTTCTGGTTTGGATCCGTTGACGGGCAAACAAGTCGCTAACCTGATTCGCGAGACACATGACAAGTTCGGTAAAACATCGATCATCGTGACGCATGATTACCATTCGCTGATGCCAATCGCCGATCGAATTTATTTGCTTGACCCTGAAGCGGGTTTGTTGAACGAAGTGGCCAAAGCAGACTGGGAGACGATTCCTGCTCAGCTTGCTCCCATGGCCAACGTGTCGGTTAAAAAGCACGATGAGATCGAAGCGAAATCGCTTGGTAACCTTGCCAAGGAAAAACTAACTGACTTTTTCGTGACCACATCCAACGTAGGCATCGCGGGTTTAGCGGGTTTGATAAGTCTTATTCCATTTTGGAAGAACCCGGTTTGGGGAATGCGTTTCTTCACGCACTATTGCAAGTTGATATTTGGCCCGACCGCGTTTTTATACTTGATGGCGTCTGGGTTAATTTCCGGTTTCGTTACGACGTACTTCACGTTTCAATTCTTGCCTTATGCGGCTTATACCGAACCGTTATTGGTCGAGGATTTGTTAACCGCTCTGGGATTTGCGATGTACCGAATCTTCGTGCCGGTGTTGTCCTGTGTCCTGATCGCGGCGCGATGCGGTGCCGCCGTGACCTCTGATATTGGCGGGCGGCAATTCGGAAATCAAATCGATGCGATGAAGACGTTTGGCACGCGGCCACAGTTTTACTTGCTGACCCCGATCATGTGGGCTTTTATGATCGGAACTCCCTTGCTGAGTTACGCCGCCTATTACATTGCCAAATTTACTAGCCTTGTCACGTTTGTGATTGCCGACCCAGATCGCGGTGCCGATTTCTGGCATCAACACTTTCATCGCGGGTTGGATGTTCTTGGCCAATTTCAGTATCGCGGATTCTACTGGCTGATCGCAAAACTATTGACATGTGGAGTCGGAATCGCGGTTATTTCGTATTACCAAGGCCGTAAGCCAAAATATTCCACAACGGATGTGAGCCGAAGTGTAACATCAACGATCCTCTGGGCGACGTTGTTCGCACTCGGCGTCCATTTCGTATTTGCGTTGTTCGAATACGAAGGCGTTGTTCCCGGAAGCCGTTAGAATTGTGCGTAATGACGGACGGGATAGAAGAACCGCGAATTATCGCCAATGGACGGGAATGAAAACCTGAATTTGTATTCGCGTTCATCAACGTCCATTCGCGGTTTAAGATTGGTGATAAGAAACGCTACGTTCACCGAGAAGTCGAACTTTTGACTAACTTCAACAAACCAAACTCAATTTAATATGCAACTTGACCTTACATTTTGGACTGTAGCCTGGTGCCTGATGGGCATCACTTTCATCACCGCGACCTGCGCAATATTGCTTGGCGCCAAAGGATTGGATAAAGCCAGCGGAATAGAAGACGACGAAACGCATTAGTGATTTCGAATTGGACTGCTTTTTGATTCAAAGCAAATTTTGAGACAGAGCTATTTCTGAAACAGCAACCAAGTCCCGTCTTTACCCGCGACCGCGATATCGACTTTCCCGTCTCCGTTTAAATCGCCCGATCGGATTTGTAATCCCGTTCCAATGTGGCCTTCGTCGATCACAAAACGCTTAAACGATTTTTCGGTGGTATTCCATTTGTAGTAATACATGCATGGTGCTTCCGCCCCGCCCGGATCGCCGCCATTGTGAGCGCGAACGCGTTTACCACTGACCAACTCGTCGGTTCCGTCACCATCCAAATCGACAAAATGAATTGTGTGCGGCTGTGAAAATTTGTCGTCGATGATGTGTTCCTTAAATTTAAGTTTTCCATCTTCGTCAACACCTTCGCTTTGCCACCAATACAATCCGTAGTCATGCCCCTTGCCCCAGACGAGATCGTTCTTGCCATCTCCGTCGAGATCACGAATCAGCATTGGGCAACTGGCGTGTAGGTACTCCCAGTCAGCGTGAAATTTCCAGGGAGCGGCGTAGATGTCATCGCTTTCTGGGCGTTCGTACCAACCCGTCGCGATTACGATATCCTCGCGGCCGTCATTGTTGATGTCGCCAAACCCCATGCCGTGAGTGTTCCCTTGGGTTCCAACGATGTGCTTGATTAAAGTGGGAGTTGTTTTGTTGTCTGACTTTTTGGAATCGGTGTTGTCGCTACGCTTGGTGGATGATTGATTTTTGTTCAGGGCTTTTTCTTCAGTCTTGAATTCCCAAACAACGACTGGGTTTTCCTTCTTCCAACTGTTGCTGATCCATTCCGGTTTTCCATCGCCATCGATGTCGTGCAAGAAACTCGCTTCGTTTTGACTTAAGCCCGTGTCTTTGAGTAAGTTTTGTTTCCAGATTTGCCCAAGCTTTAAACCTTTAGCACCAGGATTTTTGTACCAGTGAACGGTTGTCGGTATGAATGAACCTGCAACAACGTCTACGAGACCGTCTTGATCCACGTCCATGCAAAAATCGCCGTTGGATTGCACATATCCATTCCAGTCTTCGATCAGGCGAAGCGGACGGGGTGCAAATTCGGGTGCTGCAAACCAGTTTCGCCCTGCGACCACGTCCAGCTTCCCGTCGCCGTTGATGTCAGCCAAATCGATGCCTTCATTGCCATCGATGGTGA
Source organism: uncultured Pirellulaceae bacterium (assembly GCA_964478065.1). Taxonomy (GTDB): domain Bacteria; phylum Planctomycetota; class Planctomycetia; order Pirellulales; family Pirellulaceae; genus Mariniblastus. The sequence continues at coordinate 2,903 of CAYZGP010000005.1, read as the reverse complement.
GAAGTTTTGGCTTGAACTTGATTGTGTCTTGTGCAAGTGACGTAGAAATTCCTGCGAAGGTTGTCGCTGCAATCGTAAACGCAACGAGCCCAATGCAACGGGCCAAAAAATTGACACTCTCGCCGGTCGCTTTGTTTTTGCGCTGTCCGGGTGTGCACCGTCGGAAAGAAATGTCTAACTGTGATACGCTCTCGCTGACACGCGAATTGGAAATGGACATCGATGAAACTCCCCAAGTTTATTTCTGCAGCAGCCCAATTGTAGCGAAGTCAGCGCGCCAATGGGGTGCGATAAACTCGTTTCCGCATCCGCTTGCCGACTCAATCGTTGGCCCAAGGTGGCCGCTCCGATGCGATCTCGAACATCTTTTTGGTGAGTGGGTGGCGAAGCTCGATTTTCCAAGCGTGCAAACACATCGGCGGATCGTCAATAGAAATCGTCTGGCGAACAAAGCCAGGGTTGGGTTCGTTGGATGAAGCCGATTTGTCAGAAGCTGCGTTGTAAATCGGATCGCCCACAATCGGAAATCCAAGATGGCTTAAGTGGATTCGAATTTGATTCGTGCGGCCGGTTCGAGGGGTGCACTGAATTAATGCGGTTCCGTTTTCGTTTCGCTCAAGAACTTTGAATTCCGTGAAAGCCGTCGCTCCAGCGTCTTCATCAACCTTTCGTGAACCGGCTGTCGACGCCTCGGTGCTGATCGCAGCAGAACAATCAAATTCGTCGTCGGTCGGATGCCCATCTACTTTTGCCAAGTACGTCTTGTTGACTTCGCCATTTACAAATTGCGGCGCCACAAATCTGGCCGCTGTTTTTTTGCGCGCGAAAACAACAACTCCTGTTGTATTGGAATCTAACCGATGCAAAATCCGGATCTGCTCACCCGAGAACACGCGGTTCACAAAATAATCCAACGTGTTTCGGTTGAATCGTCCGCAAGGGTGCATCGGAAGCGGCGCCGGTTTGTCGACCGCGATTAGCACATCGTCTTCGTAGAGAAATTTGACTTGGTTGCTCACCGGTGGTTCCGTTGTTTGCGGCACCATGTGCTCAACACGCCAGCCAGCCCCGACGGTGTCGTCTGCGCTGAGCGGTTTTTCTTTGTAAGTAATTCTTCCTTCTTCACACGCCGCCAGCCATTTTTCTCTGGGCACGTGAGCGTGCATGCCAAGCAAAAAATCTATCACCACCGCACCATCAAACCGCAGTGGGACATTCATTGGACGAACGTTGTCATAAGCGACCGAGCCAGGCAGCGGAGTCGTCAAAAGTGCAACCAAATTGTTTCGCTCATCCAATTGCTCGCGCCGTTTCTCTTCATCGGTTCGGTAACAATTTGGGCAAGTCCTTGGTGGGTCATATTTGTCCGATTTTTGATCTTCCGCACTGAGTACCGATTGGCAGCCGTAGCATTGTTCGAACTCAGTTTCTTTCAAATTTGGATCTACAGCGACGCGTTTGTCAAAAACGAAACAGTCACCGTTATAGTGGTCGCCACCGCACTCTTCGAAGTACTTTAAGATACCGCCGTCGAGTTGATAGACTTCTTGAAATCCTTCCTGTTCCATAAGCGGACCTGCTTTTTCGCAGCGGATGCCACCCGTGCAAAACATGACGATCGGTTTTTCTTTCATTTCACTTGGCAATTGCTTTGTTGCTTCGGGAAAAACTCGAAAGTGATCGACGCCAATCGGTACAGCGTTTGCGAACGTGCCGACTTCGACCTCGTAGTCATTACGCACATCGAGCAAAGTCAAATCTTTACCGTCGTCCAGCCATTGCTTGAGCTGTTGAGCGGAAATTTTTGGGCTCGTTTTTTTGAGCGGCTTGATCGCTTCGACGCCCATCGAAATGATCTCTTTTTTTAATCGGACCAACATGCGGCTGAAGGGTTGATGGTCACTGAGACTTTCCTTGACGGGAATGTCGGCGAACTCTGGTTGCGAACGGATATGGGTAAGGAACGTGTCGATCGACTCTCGCGTGCCAGCAAGGAACATATTGATGCCTTCGAGCGAAAGTAATATGGTTCCTTTCACGTTGAGGTCACGGCAAAGCGGCAATAATTCGGCTTTGCGATCGGCCAAACGGTCCAAGTCAACAAACTTGTATGCGGCAATGTTTACGAATTCGGGTTTCATATTGATTTAGTACAATGAGGCTGAGAAAATCCGATATCGTGGACCGATTTTCGAATCTAATGCGGGGAGATTGGAAAATTCTTAGTTATAGTCACCAGAATTTGCCTAATGTTCGCTTCCCATAAGCGATGTGTGTCACGGCAATTGAGAATTGTTTAGGTTAAAATAAGCGGCGAAGTTTTGGTAGACCACCCAATTGATAGAATGAAGCCGGCGACGGCACCGTCTTACTTTCCTTAATCAAAATTTTTGCCAACGAGATTCCGTTTCGTTTTCCAATGGACTTCCAGTTGTAAAATATCATGCCTGAATCATTCAATCCTTTTCACAAATTGCTTGGCCTTAAACCAAATGTGAAAAACCCACATCATTTTCAGCTGCTTGGTGTAAGTACCAAACTGACGGATTCGGCCGAAATTAAGCAAGCTGTTGAGGCGGGTGTGAAGCGACATCTTGGAACGTTGGCCAAAGTTCCACCGGGAAAGTTTGACCCAATCGTTGCAAAATTGAAGCAGCGAATTGCCAAGGCACAGGCCACGCTTTTGGACGACGACGCGCGGGTGGCTTATCTGGAGAAGCTCAAAAGCAAAATTCGAGCACAGAATGCTGGACAAGCAAGCCCAATTGCTCCGTCAGCTGCGCCAAAAAGTACTGCCAACTCAAATGGTAATCTTGTGCCACCAAAATCGGGTTCTCAAGTACAACCGCAGCCTCCGACTCAAGCCCAGCCTCCGACTCAAGCCCAGCCTCCGACTCAAGCCC
>CAYZGP010000004.1:102039-103515 GCA_964478065.1 uncultured Pirellulaceae bacterium | reverse complement strand
TGTATTTTTCATGACCGATTTTCGGTTTAGAAAATGTCAGTCAGGAACTGATGTCCCCAGTGATAACGACGCGGCGTTGGGTAATAGTTGTGCCAATGACGGTTGTAAACTGGGACTCGCATTTCGGCTGGGTATCGATGGTACAGGCTGTCTTGACTTCGGTAGTACTCATTGCCCCAATAGTTTTGAGGGTAAGTCACATACGGATAGTGATAGAAGCGATCCAAATTGCGTGAGCTCTGTTGGCCCCATTGAGCGCCGTAGGCATTCTGCTGGGCTTGTGCTTCTGATTGACTGACGGCGGCGAAAGCACAGACGCAAATCGCAACCATAAATAGACGACGAATCATGGAGAGTTCCTCCTCATGCAGAGCGAAAATTTCGCGCCACGGCTAATTGGCTTGTTACTTTGACTAAAACATTCGCCGCACATTCCAATCAGGAATCGGTGGCTGGCCAAAGATGGGTCTTGGTCCGTTGTAAGATCGGCACAAGCCATAAGTGGCATTAAAGGATTGTTCGACATTATCAGTACAAGTGTGCCAGCAAGATAAATTCTGCCCGCAAAGTTTATCCAGCTTAAGAATCCCATGCACAAAAACGCTTTTAACCAAAGGGATTTAGGTTTGTGGGAGGGGTTTAGGCTTGGGAACACGCAAACCCAGCGTGGGCTGGGCTTTGGAGTTCAACGCCGTTGGCGTAGAGAAACTTTGCTATGACGCCAACAAAATCCACTCCATAGCCCGCTTAGGTTTTATCCATCACTTGTTTGGTCGTAAACAGCTTGCAGCAGCGCTTCGACGTCTTTGAATTTCTTCTTACTGGCGATTGGCTCATCAAGCAGCTTTCTCGCATCCGATTCGCTATGCCCAAGTGCCACGAGAATCTGATACGTCTCGTCGACAATGCTTCGCTCAATGTTGGCTTGTTCGTCGCCTTGGTCTTGTTGGACAAGCAACGCAAATTTGGCCATCTTGCGCCGCAATTGGGCTACAACATTTTCGGCCGTCGCCGCGCCGATGCCGGGCAACGTCGTGAGGGCTTTGATGTCTTGTTGCTCGATACTGCGTGCGATGTCACTGACCGGACGAACCATCGCTCGAAGTGCAGTTTTTACTCCCAGTTTTGGCACTGAGCAAAACAATTCGAAAAACTGCCGCTCAATTACGCTGTTGAATCCGATCAAACGAGGCGACATGCGGCCGCCTTTTTGTGGGTTACCATCGATGTAATGAATCGTGTGCAAATCAACAATTTCACCGATCTTCATTTGCAAGCCGCGACGCGTGAAGTCGGGAATGTAAACTTCATACTCGAACGGAGCGACGCCGATCGTGGCTGAATTGTCTTGGAGGTCGAGAAGTTTGCCCGATAGTTTGGTGATCAATGTAGGCTCGTTGCGTTGAAACGTGGTTGTGAGTCGCTCACAGTTTATCAATCGAGCGGACGTCATTGAAGCGGGCGAAGCCGGGGCAA
>CAYZGP010000004.1:97475-101939 GCA_964478065.1 uncultured Pirellulaceae bacterium | reverse complement strand
CTCACAGTTTATCAATCGAGCGGACGTCATTGAAGCGGGCGAAGCCGGGGCAAAAAAGCCGGGGCAAAACAGCCGGAGCAAAGCCTCTTTCAATCAACCGCACAAATCGCAAGTCGCCAATTTCATACACCTATGTCAGCAAGGCAGGCCGTATCGTCAAATAATAGTGGCAAAGTGCAATCGCCAAAGCATCCGCTACATCTGGCGGCTCGGGAACTTCGCCAAGATTCAAATGGCGAGTCACCCCCAGTTGGACCTGACTTTTGGGAGCCCTACCGTTTCCTGTCAGGACTTTTTTTACTTGCGTCGCGGCGTAACTATGAATTGGAAGTTTCTTTTGGTTGACCGCCAAACAAATTACGCCTCGCGCATGCCCCATGATGATCGCGGTCTGTGGTCGTTCGTAATGACTATAAAGTTGTTCCAGCCCAACGTGATCGGGATCCAGCGAATCAATGACGTCAACAATCCCATCGTGGATGCTTTGAAGCCGCTGCCCCAAATCGTCTTTCCGCTTACTTCGCAAAACACCCGCCTCAACAACACTGATCTTGGAACCTTTCACCGAAATAACTCCATAGCCCGTGATGTTTAATCCGGGATCAATGCCAAGGACTTTGATTTCGTCTGGTTCAGCCACAAGAAAATCGGCCAGCAAAATGAGTTCGAAAAATAGATTCAGCTATACAAGTAGAGGTTCAAATTTGCGTTTCATCAATCGGGACGATAAAGCAGCGCGACGCATTGAGCCATCATGATTTCGCTTTTGCCAACGGGGCCGACTCCTTCGCCTGTTTTTGCTTTCATGCCGACTTGCTCTGGCTCAAGCGAAAGGATCTCGGCGACTTTTGAAGCAATATTACGTTTGTGTGGCGAGAGTTTAGGCTGCTGGGCGAACACGATACAGTCGAGATTGGCAATCGCGTAGCCTTCGTGGGCCACTTTTTCGTAAGCCAACTTCAACATGTCCGCTGAATCACGCCCCTTGTTTTCTACAGCGGTATCCGGGAACAGCTCGCCAATATCGCCCATTGCAGCAGCACCCAAAATCGCATCGGTGATCGCGTGCAGCAAAACATCAGCATCACTGTGCCCATCCAGCGATTGGTCGTGCTCAATATCAAGCCCACCCAACCGCAATGGACCGCCCGATTTTAACCGATGGGTATCGTGCCCGATTCCGATTCTAAATGTTGCTGGATTCACGTTGCCGGAATTCACGTTAATGGTTGCGGTAATAAGTCAACTTTTAGCAAACGATTTTGCCGGCTGACAACGCAAATCGTACCCCCATCTGAGTTCGACTGAAAGCTCAATCAGCCACAATATCTGCTGATCAAATCTGAGAGTGAATTGGGCGTGGCCAGGCACCGTCTTACACGCAACGCAGGCAATTCTGGCAAACAGTGTCCTGTTAGATCGCGACTCTCCAATTTATAATCTCGAAATGCCAACCATCGAGATCAAAAACTTATCCAAGACCTATCGTGTTTATCAAAAACAGGAAGGGATGTTCGCGTCCATCAAAGGTCTTTTTCACCGCGAGTACCGTGAAGTCCATGCCGTCAACGATATAAATTTGACGGTCGAAGAAGGTGAATTCGTTGCGTTTCTCGGCCCCAACGGAGCCGGAAAAACAACGACTCTCAAATTGCTTTCTGGCGTGATCAATCCTGACCAAGGATCGGTGAGCGTGCTTGGCCATGTGCCGTGGGAAAGAGAAAACGAGTACCGCCGAAAATTCGCGTTGGTGATGGGCCAGAAAAATCAGCTGTGGTGGGATCTGCCAGCGCTGGAATCGTTTCGACTCAACCAGCATATTTACCAAGTCCCCAAACAGGAATTTGAAAACACGCGAGATGAACTTTGCGAGATGCTAGACGTCACTCGCCTGCTCGGCCGACCGGTCCGCGAACTATCGCTTGGTGAGCGGATGAAGATGGAATTGATTGCCGCGTTGCTTCACAAACCGGAAGTCCTCTTTCTCGACGAGCCAACCATCGGCCTCGACGTCGTGGCCCAGCACAAGATCCAACGATTTCTCAAGGACTACCAACAGGAACAAAAAAACACGATCCTGTTGACCAGTCACTACATGAAGGACATCGAAGCCCTTTGCAAACGCGTTGTCATCATCGCCAACGGCTCGATCTATCACGACGGGTCACTCGAAGACATTGTCGATCAGTTTAGCGGCGACAAAATTGTGACGCTTCAATTATCCGATGACCGTTCGCTGGACGGACTGAGCAACCTTCCAAACGTAATGGAAATCGAAGCTCCAAAAATCAAATTCCGGGTCGAACGAGACGAAGTCGGAAAAGTGCTCAGCCAAATCCTGAGCAGCCATCGTGTTGATGACATCGTGGTTGAAGATCCACCACTGGAAGAAGTAATCTCAAACGTGTTTTCAGAAGCCGAAAAAAACGCGCCGAAAACGGAAGCCGTTGCCGGGTAGCGTTCGCAACTCGCTCAAACAAAAGTGTTTCGGCAAGATCGCTTTGTCAATCGGCCGCTCAACGACAACCCACGAAACTACAACCACTCATTGGCAATCACTTAAACGAAACATCAATCGCAACAATTCAAGTTCAATGACATCTCAATCCAACTCGTTGCAATCAATGTTTTCACGCGCCTTGACGTGGTGGACGTTTTTCAAGATCTCGATTCACGAGAGGTTGATTTACCGTGGCGATTTCATGCTTGGAACGCTGATGCGTTTTCTCCCCACGTTGACGCAAATCTTTTTATGGTGGGCGATTTACGATGTTATTTCGACTACTGGAACCGCAGAATCGGCGGAAGGACCAGACGGATCAATCGCGGGTTACAAATACGGTGACATGGTCGCATATTATTTGTTGGTGATTGTAAGCCGTGCATTTTCCAGCATGCCGGGCCTCACGAAAAACATCGCCTTACAAATTCGCAATGGCGAAATCAAAAAGTTCCTAATCCAGCCAGTCGACATGCAAGGCTGTTTGCTGATGCAGCGCATTGCTCACAAACTGGTTTACTACTTGATCGCAACATTGCCGTTCGCACTGGTGTTTTATCTCTGTGGTAACTTTTTTGTAAACGGCTGGCCACCGGCGGATGTATTGAGCGTGTACTTCCTGTCTTTGATCCTTGGATTTCTGCTTGGTTTTTTCCTTGAGAGCTGCATCGGGTTGATTGGATTCTGGTTCCTGGAAGTCACATCGCTGGGTTTCATTTTCACGCTGATGACATTTCTGTTGTCCGGCCACATGTTCCCGCTTGATTTACTTCCTTCTACCCCAATCGACATTCGAGCCATGGTCGATTTCTTGCCGTTCAAGTATCTAGCCTATTACCCGGCTGCGGTTTTCCTTGGCAAAATCGAAGGCCCCGAAATGTATCAAGGTCTCTGGGTACTCATTGGCTGGGTTAGCTTTTTCATGATCCTCTCCAGAATTCTCTGGTGGCGTGGCGTTAAACGTTACAGCGGATACGGGGGTTAACGATGCGTCCTTCATACTTAAAAGTTTTTCTGACGTTTGCGAGAAACTCGTTGATTCGTGACATGTCGTTTCGAGTGAACTTTATCTTGCAGTGCGTTTCAACGATGTCGTGGGCGGCGATGAATTGGGGGCTCTTTAAAATCATCTATCAGCACACCGGCGAAATTGGGCGCGGGACGGGCTGGCATGAAGACGAGTTCTTTGTTTTCCTGGGTACGGTTTGGATTATCAATTGTTTGATCCAGACGTTCTTCATGGCTAACGCGGAAGAATTTAGCGAGCTGATTCGCACTGGGAATTTGGACTTTGCTTTGCTTAAGCCGATTGATACCCAGTTCCTGATCTCGTTTGTGCGGATTAATTGGTCGCAGATCCCCAACGGCATATTGGGAGTCATGCTGATTATTTATTCCGTGCGCAATTTGATGTTGAGCCCGGACAAAGAAGGCTATTTCTCGGTGATGGGATTAGTCGGCACGATCCCGGTGTATTTGTTTTTCGTACTGTGCGGCGCGGTGGTAATGTACAGCGTGATGATCATGCTTTCGTCGACAAGTATTTGGTTTGGGCGAAATCAGAATCTTTATAACTTTTGGTTTTACATCACGAACTTCTATCGTTACCCGATGGAAATTTACCAGCGAAACGGGATCGGCATGGCTTTGTGGTGCACGTTTACTTTTGTGGTGCCGATCTTGGTGGTGTCCAATGTTCCAGCGAGGTTGTTGGCCCAACCACTTGGCTCGCCATGGAAGGCTTGGGAATGGGGCTTGGCTGCATTCGCAGTTTTCGCCGCCGTCTGGAGCTTGATCGCCAGCCGTTGGGTTTTCCGGCGGGCGTTGCTTAGCTACCGAAGCGCGAGTAGCTGAGTAAAAGTTTGCGCTCCGAGACCCCCAACCGTTGGAACAACTGGCTCTGGCAGACTTTCCGATGATGGCCAACTCATGCCCCCGAATCGCTGGGGGGCAAGCCTGCCTCC
>CAYZGP010000004.1:63906-97375 GCA_964478065.1 uncultured Pirellulaceae bacterium | reverse complement strand
TTTCCGATGATGGCCAACTCATGCCCCCGAATCGCTGGGGGGCAAGCCTGCCTCCTTTGAACAGGATTTCAACGATTGTTCGGGCCTTCACTTACGCCAATTCAGCCTTTGTTGATTATTCGGAATACACGTGCAGGCTGGTGTCCGACTGAACGGCTGATGCTTGCATTTTTTAATCTTCGACGCCCAATTGCCGAACTTCAAAGAGTACGCGTTTTAAGTCTTGAATCCCGATTCTGGGCTTTTAAAATCAAGAAACCAGCAATTTTTGGTTTTCTTGAGTTTGTGATGATGTAATTCTGACTTTCCCCAGTTGGGAGTTATACTAAAAAGGGCGTGTATTTGAGGGAATAACCAACATTTGCGCCGCAACTTAGAGATTGACCCGAAACTTGTTTGGCGATACGCCAAGCCCCATGGAGCCGAAAAAGATGTCAAAACTAATTCCGATGGACGAAGCCGCAAACATTCTTGGAATGACGGTCGATCAATTGACCGAGTTGCGTTCGAACAACGAAATTTTTGGGTACCGCGACGGCTCTAATTGGAAGTTCAAAATGACTGAGCTCGAACGGGTCGCGGGCGAACTGGATATCAAATTGAATATCTCTGACGCAGCAAAAGTTGCAGACAATCTAAGCGAGAGTTTTGGATTTGATCTTAGTGACTCGTCACCAGACCTGATCATGGACGATAGCGATTCGTCTTCAGGTGGTTTGATCGAAGACCTTGATTCTGCTGACTACATTGAAGACTCATCGGTTGAGCTTTTTCAGAAACCACTTTCCGGTGACTCATTAAGCATCTCTGACTCAGGCGATTCAATCAGTCTCGATGACGATGGTGATGAAATCAGCCTAGCCGATAGCGGCTTGCTTAAAGAAGGAACGTCCAAGGCGCTTCCCGAAGTCGCAAAAGAAAAAGACAGCGCACTGCGTCTTGAAGACAGCGACGATATGTTGTCGTTAGATGACGGCAACGTACTCGATGGCGACGAAGAGCTTTCGTTTGGCAGCAGCAGCCTTAGCCTTGCCTCCGAGAGCAGCAAAAAACTTGAAGAAAGCGTCAACATCCTTGACGACGAACCAGAAAAATCTGGCAGCCCATCCGATACAGGCAAAATGCTTGGCGATGGTGCCGATGACGATCTCCTGCTTTCCGAAGACGATTTGTTCAGCGACGATTTGGCGTTGTCGGACAGTGCTTCGTTTGAAGACAGTGCAGAGCTCAGCAGCGATTTTGAAGACAGCGACTTGATTCTCGACGACAGCGATTCAAGCTCAGAAATCATACTCGAAGCAAACGAAAGCGGAATCAACCTCAGTGCAAACGAAAGCGGTATTTCGCTCGCAGATGAACCACTTGAGTTGGGCGGCTCAGACATCGATGCACTTGAGCTTCCTGAAGACAACGACATGATTGTCCTCGAAGACGCCGCTGATGCCGATGCCGCAACCATGATGCAGGAAGACGATTTCAATCTGACTCCATTAGAAGCATCGATGGAAGACGACGATTCAAGTGGATCTCAAGTCATCGCTCTGGAAGACTCAGAAATTTACGCAGACGATTCAGCTAATACGATCCTTGGCGAAAGTGGCGATTTTGCTCAGCCTGCAATGCTCGATGACTCAGACGCGTTTGCAAGCCCGGAAGGGCTGGGAGCTTATCAAGACCCCGCCATGGCAGCTGGTGTAGCTGGTGCAATGATGGTACCTGGCGCAGCAGCAATGGGCGCCGGCGGATTGCCTGAAGCTCCTTACTCTATCTTTCAGGTTCTCAGCCTTGGCTTCGTCGCCACGCTTTTGACGGTCGGTGGAATGATCGCCTACAACTTGGCACAAAACATGTGGATGCCTGAAGACCAAGTCATCCAAAGCAGTGTCTTGAACTTCTTCCTGAACCTGACCAGGATGAACAACTAACCAAACTGTTTCCATATGATGGCATGACGCAACCACGCCAACGAAACGCCTCAAAACAGTAACCCCAGTCGCATTCTCACGAATTCGGCTGGGGTTTTTTCGTTATTGTTTTCTGTCAACGATCGTTGAATCATTCGTTTATGGAAATTGACTCAACAAGGGTTCCCAACAACTTCGTTGCAACACACAATCAATTGATTGCCCGATTCTTGGACCACAAAACTCATGACTCAAACAGCACTTTCCAGGCTGATTCAAAACACAGTTGACTATGCCGGCCTATTCCCGCCAGCCGGACTTCCGATGGAAGAAGTCATTAAGAATTATGCCACGTACATTCAGTCCACCGACCGTCAGATGCTTGGTCGTTTGATTATCCCAGCGGCGAAACTATCGACGCTTGAACTTCCAACGGACATCGATGCGGCTTGGCGAATCAGTGCCTTGATTCCACCTTGCGATGGCGATGACACAACAGCGCTGTCAGGCGGATTTGAATTGATCCAACAATTCAATCAAGCACAAACGGATGGCCCCAGCCTCGCACTTGTTGATGCAATCGAAGTCAAAACGCCCAGCGCAAAAGCGGTTCATGCGACCGCCGACCTGTTGCCCGACAACATCAATGGCTTTTTCGAAATCGGCTTGCTTAACAGCACCCAAGCCAATGTCGATGACTTGATCGCCCAAGTCCGCGATGTAAACAAACCAAATGTTTTTGCCAAAGTTCGCACTGGCGGCGTGACTCCTGATTTGATTCCATCTGCAAAACAGGTCGCTCAATTCATTCACGCATGTGCCAGGAACAAAGTCGGATTCAAGGCAACCGCTGGCCTCCATCACCCCGTCCGCGCACAGCAGAATCTGACATATCAACCCGATTCACCCCGAGCCACAATGCATGGATTTTTGAACGTGTTTGTTGCGTCCATGATTGCGTTTGAACATAACGCTTCGGAAGAAACACTGGCCGAAATCTTATCCAACGAGTCGGCTGAAAAATTTGTTTTTACCGACGACCACATCAAGTGGAATAAGATGGAAGTTTCGGCAACTCGGATCAGTGAGATTCGCCAAAGCGGCATCGTGTCGTTTGGCTCTTGTTCATTCGTTGAACCATCGACTGAACTGGCAGAGTTGAAATACTAATTATTTACTACCTCCAACCAACGACGAATCACAACCGAACGCATAAGTTTTGAAGTTGCGCCAATTTTTGTAGGATGGACATTCGTTCGTGTCCGTTTTTACCTTCGCGACTATCGGACGGGAATGTCCAACCTACTTGTTATCATCGGTCAATCGAGCAATTTCAAACGCGACCAAGAACTAATTCCAACAACAACTTTTTATCAAACATAAAATGCAAAATCTGAATTCAACACACGACGTCAATTTGAAATCCTGGATTGAAACCGCGAGCGATCCGAATACCGATTTCCCGATCCAAAACCTTCCATTTTGCGTTTTTCAAAAATCAACCGAAGCACCATCCATCGGTGTTGGAATTGGTGACCAAATTTTGAACCTGCGCGTGGCGGGAGAACTGGGACTGCTGGGTGATCAATTCATAGATGTCGTTTCGCAAACGACACTTAACGCGATCATGGGAACTTCGCCGAGCGCTCGTCACGAATTGCGAGGAGTGATCAGTGGATTACTATCGGCTGACACGACGGCTGATCGAGACGTGATCGCCAAAGCCATGTTGTTCCAATCAGACGTACGCTACTTGCTTCCCTGCACGATCGGCGATTACACCGATTTCTATGCTTCGATTTATCACGCTACCAACGTCGGCAGCATGTTTCGACCGAACAATCCGATCTTGCCCAACTATAGACACATCCCGATCGGTTACCATGGTCGCGCGTCAAGCGTCGTGGTCAGTGGAACAGAAGTTCGGCGCCCCGTCGGGCAACTTTCACCCGCCGAAGAAGGTGGTAGTCCAACCCGATCTGCCTGTAAGCTACTCGACTACGAACTAGAAGTCGGCGTATTGGTCGCACAAGGAAACGAATTGGGCGATACGATTTCCATCAACGACGCCGAGCAACATTTGTTCGGACTGACGTTACTTAATGACTGGTCTGCCCGTGATATTCAAAAGTGGGAATACCAACCGCTTGGCCCTTTTCTCGCGAAATCATTTGCCACTTCAATTTCGCCGTGGGTAGTGACAATGGAAGCCCTCGCGCCATTCCGTTGTGCCGCATTTAATCGCCCGCCGGGAGACCCAACACCACTTGATTATTTGACCAGCGAATCAAACACGGCAGCTGGCGGGGTCGATCTTCAACTAGAAGTCTATCTGGTTTCGGAAAAAATGGAGCAGGAAGGCATCGAGCCGATGCGACTCACAAGCGGAAGTTTCACCAACCTCTACTGGACAATCGCCCAAATGCTGACTCACCATTCCAGCAACGGCTGCAACCTGCGTTCAGGCGACATGTTAGGCAGTGGCACGGTTAGTGGATTGGAACGCGATTCGCGTGGTTGTTTGCTGGAGCTGACTTGGGATGGCGACCAAACTAATCCTGTGCCAGGATCACAACGTACGCCGATCGTTTTGCCAACAGGCGAAGAAAGAAAGTTCCTTGCCGATGGCGATGAGGTGATCATCAAAGGTTATTGCCAAAGCGAAACCCACCGGAGAATTGGATTCGGAACATGCGCCGGTAAGATCCTGCCCGCCCGCACATAAATACCGCGCGATCAAACGGATTGCTCTAAGAAAAGTTTTTTGACGGCATTTACATGATTAACAGGATGTCGATTCAAATCCTGTTCATCCTGTCAAATTTTCTTGCCCACGTTTAACGACAGCGCATTGAAAAAGAGCGAATTCGTTTAACCAGGGTCAACTATTTACATGGCACTTGGAACACTTCCCGACGCCGTTGAATTTACTGCCATGGTAAAAGATGTCTTCCATTTCAAGTTTGCCGGTTCCCACATGGCACTTGGAACACTTTGCATCTTTTTCAAAAGCCGAATGCTGCAAGATAAAAAAGCTATCGCCATAAAACAAATCCTTAGCTGATCCGTCTTTTTTTTCGGCCACGTGGCACGCCTGGCAATCTTTGAACTCTCCTTGCGTTGAATGCCCGTGAAGCATCTCAAACGCAGCAACATTGAATTTGACTGGCTTGATGTTTGACGACGCATTATCCGCGATCTGCGAATTGACGTGCTGCGAAGCCACCGCGGAATCGACTGGAGAATCCAAATTCGTTCGCCCAATCAGAAAACCAAACAACGAAGCCGCCATTGCCGTCGCAATCAGATACGACCAGCCAAAACGCTGGTCGGCTACTCCTTCTGCAAACCCAACTCGGTCGCTGGGCTCGAAAAACTCTTGGTCAAAGTTCACGTGGGATACCAAATTGGCGCAATCAAGAATTTCATCGATGCGAAAATCTAAACCGGCCGCCGGAACTTGCAGTGGCAGTTGTCCGAGCATGGCTTCTACCTGCTCACTGTCGGCAACAATGAAATTAGCTGATGAATCAAGACGAGATTTCCCCAATCCAGATTCATCCAAATTAGATTCACCCAAGTCAGTCGATTTAGTTCGTTTCATAATTGCCTCTTAAAACTGATCTTTTAAATGGTTTTCCAGCTTCCCTAACGCGCGTCTGTATCTCGTGGCGATGGTTTTTGGCGACGTCTCCGTAACTTTTCCTGCTTGGTCAAACGTCAATCCAGCGAAAAACTTCAATACGATTGCTTCTCGATCAACAGGCGACAATTCGTCTATCGCATTCTTTAAAATTTCATCACGCTCTTTGACCAACAATTGATCGTCCGGCGTTTCTAAACGGCTTGGTGCATGCGATTGCTCAAACAAAGCCACACTCAGCCGTTGTTGTCGTTGATTGGTTCGGCACAAATCAATCGCGGAGTTTCGCACGGCCTTAAAAACATAAGCCACCAACTCTTCCTCGCGGCTGGCGTCCAATTTCTTTTGCACAAGCCTGGTAAAAGCCACCTGAATCGCGTCTTCTGCCAGCGTCGAACAACAAGTGATTGAAAGTGCGAACGTGTACAGCCCTTGGCGATGTGCGCGATAAAGGTTTTCCAAGGTTTCAATCATCGAATTCCGTGCGATTGACGTTTTGAATAAGACGCTTGCCGACCTTCGTTTTCTTCAAAAATTATGAAGAAACTTTCGGCTGCAAATCGTATAGCTTGAAAAATCCAGAAACGTTTGCCGTTAGCGTTACCTTGGTACTGCGACAATTTGCCCCAAAATATCCCGACAATTGTGAGGTAAATGGGCGATGATATAGGCCATCCCAGCGTCGTTTCATATAATAATCTACTGGGAATAATTCTGGGAAACACGGACCTTGGCACTCTTAGACCTTGGCGCTCATTAGAAAATTCGTGCGCCAACCGATCTCATTCAAAAGAGTGAACCGGCTTTCACCAAACCACTTATACCACACACTTGAACCATTAACTCAAACAACAAATTGAATACCTTGAGACTTCTTTTACTTTTATTCGCTGCAGCGTTCATTGCCTCAACCCTTGGTTGTGAAGCCGAACCTGAAATCGTTCGCCACCGCGTGTCAAAAGAGCGTTCGGGCCTTGAGGAATTTCGCCTCGCCCCAATGACTGGGCACCAAATGCCACCAGCGAAGCAAGTCGAAACTCGGATGGCCGTCGCGATCTTTGAAAAACCAGATGCAACTTGGTTCTTCAAAGTCTCCGGCCCAGTCGATCAGGTTGACGCGACAGAAGAAGCTTGGACAAAATTTGTCAGTAACGTCACGTTTGAAAACGGCGAGCCGAAATGGAAATTGCCAGAGTCATGGTCCACCTCAGGCCCGCGAACAATGCGATTCGCAACACTGCTGATCAATGACTCAGTGCCGCCACTTGAACTGGCCGTCTCAAGTCTCAGTGCAGGGCAAGACCTATTACTTAACGTGAATCGGTGGCGCGGGCAAATTGGACTGGCTCCAGCAACCAAAGAAGATCTGGATGACCAGCTGAAAGAGATCTCGGCTTCATCGGGTGAATACCTATTGTTTGACCAAACTGGAATGGGCTCTGGGCAAATGCGTCCACCGTTCGCTGGCGGCGCACCATTCGCTGGTGGAGCTGGGAACGCCCCCTTCGCAGGTGGTGCTCCTTTTGCCGGCGGCATTGGAAGTTCGATGGGTTCAGCGGCTTCTGCTGACGTCACGGCCGATACGCCAGACGGCTGGACCAAGTTGGCTTCTTCTTCGATCACGCGAATCAAGCTGGAAAAAAAAGCTGACGACAAACAAGTTCTAATTTCGGTCGTCGAAATGCCAGCCAGTGCTAACGAATGGATCCCCAACGCTCAGCGATGGGGCGGCCAAGTTGGATTGCCTTCGGATCTTCCAGTCGAAGAAATCAACAAGCGTTCAAGCGACGTCAAAGTCGACGGCATCGACGGAAAATTGGCAGACTTCATTGAACTTGATTCAGATTTAGAGTTAGGAATCCTCGCGATCATGGTTAAGAACCAAGACTCCGCGTGGTTCGTAAAAATAATGGGCGACAAAAATTTGGTCGACCAAAGCCGAGACGACTTTGACAAGTTTGTTAAATCAATTCGTTTTAATAAGTAGTTTTGATAAGTAGTTTTGGCCTCAACATTCTTCAAGCAGATTAATTGAAAGGCGAGTGCAACTTATTTTGCATTCGACGTTTACCGATAATGGCAACGGTTCCAAAAAAACTCAATCCCGCGGTGACTCAATCGACTTCCATCGGGCCGGTCGATATCGTACAAGCCATCCTTGCACCGCTGGCTTCGCTTAAACTTACAGTGTTTCTGCTCGTGTTAGCCGTCTTTGTGACTTTGATCGCCACCCTCGACCAAACTCGCGCCGATGTTTACGAAGTCAAAATGAAACACTTCAGGAGTGTGTTCGTTGAGGTGCCGTATCATACTTTCTTCGTCCCACGTTGGGCTCCCAGTTTTCAAAACATTCCTGGGCGGTTCTATATACCCAGCGGATTGACGGTTCTTGTTCTGATGATGCTGAACCTAACCGCCGCACATATTCTTCGTTTTCGCCTTCAAGCCAAAGGAATGAAATTGGTGGCTGGCCTGTTGGTTGGTGTCCTCGCGGCGGTGATAACGTGGGCGATAATCTTTCTGGGGCAGACGCCAGAGGGCTTCCGCGCCCAGCCGCCGCTTTCGTACAAACAAATGTGGGTGGCCATGCAAATCGGAACCCTTGCGTTAGCTATCGGTGCGGCCGCCGGATGGTTCATTCTCAAAAAAGAACAAGAAATCGAACGCATACTATTAGGAATCGCTTCGCTTACCTTCGCCATGATTCTAGCGTGGACGATTTATCTGGGTGAAGACGCTTTCATTGGCGAATCGGCGATGCGAATTTTATGGCAACTGGCCCAAGCAACCTTCGCTGCGATCATCGGATATTTCTCTTGCGTTCTACTGTTTAAACGCAAGGCGGGAATTGTGCTTTTACACTTGGGCGTCGCCGGATTGATGCTCAATGAAATTTACGTCACGGTGACTAATGACGAGCAACGGATGACAATTTTTGAAGGCGAAACGGTCAGCGAAGCCGTTGACATTCGCGAAACTGAATTGGCCATCATTGATACTTCTGACAAAGAATACGATGAAGTGATTTCCGTTCCCGGCCGATTGTTGCAAGACGAAAAACTCATTTCCGATGACGAATTGCCGTTCAACGTAAAATGTGTTCGCTACATGCCTAGTTCGGATATCAGTGACCTGACTCGGGATTTCAAAAATCCAGCGACCACCGGAGTTGGGATGCGAGTCGCAGCGACGCCTATTCAACGTGCGGTTGGAACCGACTCTGATTCGACGGTCGATTTTGCTTCCGCGTACGTGGAATTAAGCAAGAAAGACGGCTCTACGATTGGGACTTTTTTGGTCGGCCAACAACTGAAGAACACCAGCGCTGATACAATCACAGTGGGAGACAAGTCCTATCGAATCGCACTACGATTCAAGACCAACTACAAACCTTATTCGGTAACATTAACCGACGCCCAGCGCGAATATTATACCGGGACACAAACGCCCAAATGGTATTCGTCCGATATTGTTCTGGATGATCACACCAACGGAACCGAAAGCGCTCAACGCGTTTGGATGAACAACCCGCTGAGATATTCAGACGAAACGTTTTATCAATCGGGAATGGACACACTTCCCAATGGCAAGACGTATACCGTTTTGCAGATCGTGCGCAACAAAGGCTGGATGATTCCGTATGTGTGCTGCATGTTTACGGTCGTCGGATTGGCCGCACAATTCGGCACGTCTCTCCGCTCGTTTCTGGAAAAATCTCGCAATCAAGCGCATCGTAAACTGCAACGATTGGAAAATACAACGACGTCGAAACTTCAATGGCTGCCGGCTATCATTCTGGTCGGATCCTTTGGTTTGTGGGGCGCGTCAACGGCTGCTAGATCGTATGTCGGCAAAGTCAAAAACGAAGAAATACGTTTGGATTTACTGGGGCAGATTCCTATCACGAAAAACGGGCGTTTCCAACCACTTGATTCTTTCGCCAGAAACACAGCTCGTACCTTGGTGAAACGTGAACGTGTTGCCGACGGCAATGAGGATCCACAACCGGCAATTCGCTGGCTGGCCGATACTTTGTTCGAAGCCAATAATTATCAGGAATATCGTTCCATCCGAATTGAAGATCTCAACGTCATCGGTGCTTTGGATCTTCCGATCGCCCAAGTCAAATCTCGCAAACGATTCAATTATTCGATGGCTGAAATTCGAGAGAAAGAAAAGCAACTTCTAAACCTGATTCCTGATTCAAACCTCAAAGACCCGAAGACTTGGTCGGAGTTTGAATCAAGAGCCCAAAAAGTTGCGGCAAAGCTACAAAAGATTTACGGTCTCAAACGAACTCTTACCGGCCCGATCTTTCCTGAAGAAGACGTGCTAACACGACTAGAAGCAGCCGAAGCAATGATTTTGGATTCGCCTTTAATCCCGCTGATCATTCCATCAGATGACAAAGACAAACCTTTTATATCATTCGCAACGGCGCAAACACGTTCAATGCTTGCCGAGATTGCCAATCAATTCGACTGCGACACAACTGAGTCGCTTGCCAAAGCCATCGTGGCCAAAGAGATCCTTGTACCACTGACGCGCGATTTGATTAGAAGACAAACGATTGAGTTGTTGGTAAACAGTCCTGAATTTCTTGAACAGTCGGGGCAAACTAATACGTCGCCGCGTGAATTGGTGGCGATAATGGAGAAGAACTGGGACGGCATGCCAGCCTCTTTAAAGGAAAAATTTGAAAAGGATTACACGCCCGTTGTGAAACCGATGGTTGAGGCAATGCTCGCCCGGGAAGTGCCAAACTTCGAAGCTGGCATGGAAGAAAAACTCGTCAGCATCAATGGTTCCAAAGGAAAAATTAAACGCACGGAAAATGAGTACGTCGCGTTGCTTGCAAAACTTCAACCGGCCTATCTTAAAAAAGACGCCGAGACATTTAACTCGACGTTGGAGACTTACCTCGCCAAAGTAAACGGAGATCCCCCAACGGAGATGAGCCCATTCCGGCTTGGTGCAGAGCATTTTTACAATTCATTTTCCCCGTTCTATATTTCATCCATCATTTACCTAGTAGCTTTTTGCTCGGTCTTGGTTGGCTGGATTGGAATGCGAGATCGATGGAATCGCGCGGCCTATGGACTATTGATTCTTGGGTTGGGCATTCATATCTACGGATTGGTCGCTCGAGTTCTGATTTCAGGGCGCCCGCCAGTCACCAACCTTTATTCGTCGGTGCTGTTTGTTTCCGCTGTGATGGTGGCTCTAATGTTGGTTGTTGAGCGTATCTCCAAACAGGGCATTTGCACGTTGATGGCCGGCTGCGGTGCATTTCTGGCGCTACTGTGGGCCTGGTCGATGACAGTCATCGACGGTGATACGTTTACTGTGATGGTTGCGGTTTTGGATACTCAGTTCTGGCTTGCGACTCACGTCGTCATTATTTCCGCCGGTTACAGCGCAACATTTGGAGCTGGATTGTTGGGGTTCGCATACATTATCGCTTCGCTACTTTCGCCAGCGTTTGCAGAAAAAGAAAGTCGGCGTGATTTTATCAACGTCATTTATGGCGTGGTTTGCTTTGGTTTGCTCTGCAGTTTCTTTGGTACAGTTCTTGGCGGACTTTGGGGCGATGATTCATGGGGGCGGTTCTGGGGCTGGGACCCAAAAGAGAATGGCGCTTTGATGATCGTGCTTTGGAACGCTGTCGTGCTTCACGCTCGTTGGGGCGGCATGGTTCGTGAACGTGGCTTGGCGGCATTGGCCGTGCTCGGCAACATCGTCGTGTTGTGGTCATGGAAAGGCGTTAACGCGATGGGCGTTGGCTTGCATGCCTACGCCGGAACTGAGGACAACACAATTCTCACACTGGTACTCATTGCCGGATTGCATGGCCTAGTAGCGTGTTTGGTGTTCATCCCGGAGCAGTACTGGATGAGCTACTGGAAAAGCGAAACAAATCGTGTTGCTTAATCAGCGTGTTGCTTAACCCGGTTAGTATCCAAGGTTCAAAAACCTTAGGCAAATTGAATCTGTGACTATCGCCAAAACGGCTCATGTTTCCCGATCAATCTTCAGGGTTCAAGATTTCTTCTTTGCAAACCTCGCCAAGATCGCGGGCAAGAAAACCAGATCGCCAAAAAGTGCAGCGGCAACGGTGATCGCGCTCATCGATGCAAAAATTCGGTGTTCGCGTGTTTCGCTTAACAGGACCGTGAGAAAACCAGAAACCAAAACGAGCGTCGTCATGATCAACGCAGTTCCAACCGCCGTAAACGCTCGACCAATTGCTTCCTCCTCATCAGACGTCTCCCTTTTCTCCTCCACATAGCGAGTCAAAAAGTGAATCGTGTCATCGACTGCAATTCCAAGACAACACGTAAACGCACACACCGTCACGATTTCCAAAGCCTGATCTGTTAGCGCCAGGTAAGTTCCCGCTACGCATAACGGAAACAGGTTGGGCAGTATCGAAATGATTCCAATACGCAGGCTGCGATAGACAATTGCTAAAATCAAAAAGATGATGATCGCAGCTGTGCCAAGACTCATGACGAGATCCATCACGATCTGGTAAATATTATGCCAGCGGTAAATTGGTTCGCCGGAAAGTCGAAAATGAAAACCGGGGTGGGCTTCCTTGATCTCCTCTATTCCTTTTTGAATTCGCTCGAACACGGGGGCGTAACGCGCGATGCCCAAGTCCTGTACCCGAAACTCAACGGACGCATCCCGGTTCTCAGGTGTGTAATAGCTTCGCTTCAATGGAGGTGGCAATAAATCCAACATTGAGGCACGGCCTTCCACCGCACCGTCGCCAGGCAATGCAGCAAGAAGGTTGTAGACCGAAATTGGATGGCCAATCAATTCTTCTTTAGCCAGCAATTGGTCAATTTTACCAAGGAAGGAAAGCAGCTCAGCTCCGCCACCTTTTTCAACGCTTTTATCCCAGCCGATTTTTACTTCCGCCTGTTCCAAGCCGCCGAGCGCCGAATCCAGCTTCAACAATGCGACTGCAGGTTCACTTTTTCGGGGCAACACGTCGGCTTGTTTTTCATCAGGCCCCAAAGTCAGCGAAATGAAAAAGCAAGTTAGCGAAACCATGATTCCAATAACGCTCACCCATGACTTGTGCTTGATAACAAAATCTACAACTCCACCAATTTTGCTAATATTCTGATCGATAAATCCTTTGCCGTGCCCAACGTGAATCCGCTGGCCCAGCCAAGTCGAACAGGCGAGTGGAATGGTCAGTATCACGGCCAGGAAACTGAGCATGACTCCGATCGTGCAGCAATATCCAAACTCGCGAACCAATTCGTGATGGGCAAGTGCAAGCGAACCAAACCCAACGGCTGTGGTCAGCGAAGTCAAAAAGCAAGCCAATCCGACCTTGCGCAGCCCTTCCTTGGCTGCTTCGAAAGGGCCCAGTCCAGCGACCCGTTCACGGCGGATTTGAACCATTAAGTGCACAC
The DNA here is from genome assembly GCA_964478065.1 of uncultured Pirellulaceae bacterium. Classification (GTDB taxonomy): domain Bacteria; phylum Planctomycetota; class Planctomycetia; order Pirellulales; family Pirellulaceae; genus Mariniblastus. The sequence continues at coordinate 84,395 of CAYZGP010000004.1, read as the reverse complement.
CATCAGTGAACCCAACGAGCGCGACAAGAATCGGCAACACCACATCGTTGAACGGATTCATCTGAAATTCAAAATAACGAATAAACCCCATCGTCCAGAACACGCCAAACACGGGAGCCAACACGACAACTCCAACAGCCGTCGCGCCACGAAACAGAACCATACTGAGAATCACGATCAGTCCATACGCGATGGCTTGGTACTTCAGCTGATTGGATTCATGTGAGTCCATGATCGAAAGATAGACCGGAACACTTCCAGTGACCCAGAAATCCATTTTGACTTCATGTTTTGCCGCAGCAGATTCGGCGGCTTCGCGTATCTCGCCGAGAAAGATTTGATCGTTTTCGACAAACAAATAGTCGATACTCAGTAGCAACAAGAGTGTTTTACCGTCCTCAGACAGCAATTGACCGTTAACCAACGGATGCTCGCGGACCTTTTTTCGTGCATTGTCAAAAAGTTCGGGCGCGGCTTCTTTCTTGGGAAGCAACGGTTCGTTCAAACCAAAAATATTTAGCGTGGGGACTTCGTCGACCCAGAGAATGTCGTGTACGTAGTCAAGCGTTTTTAGATGATCGACCACATCGCGAACCGCAGCCACTCCTTTGGATGTGAATAACGAGTCGGTCTCGACAACCATCATGGCATCAAAGCCACTGAGCTGAATCGGCTGTACTACCGGTGGTGGCTCGTAGTCATCCTCCTCCCAAACAGGTTGCGTAGCGGCTTCTTCAGGTTTGGCTTCGACTCGTTCGACCAACGATTTGAACCATTGGACAAGGTCATCAGGAGCCATATAGCCACCGATCGAAATGCCGCTTGCGATCAACAGAACCAACACAGTAAGCCAACGTCGATTTACGATCCAGCTTGTTGCGCGCGAGAAATTGCCAGTCAAAACGGTTGCCTTATGTCATCAAGAATTTATGTCGAAAGATGAGTGTCACTATCCTGATCACAAGAGATGGGTCAGGATTCCTCTTAGCCCAGCTGCAGCCTACTTTTGGCGAAATCTCCATTCGGCCGCTTGTTTGACTTCTTCGCGTGTAATCTTTCCGTCACGATTTGAATCGATTCCCCAAATCCCAAACCGACGTACTGAACGAGGCAATTCAGATCTAGTGATGACATCATCTTTGTTGCTATCAAATCGTTGGAAATAATCATCAACGAAACGAGCAGCTTTTTCGTCAAGCATTTTTTCTTTTTTCGCCAACGCGATTTTTTCTTCTTCCGTCAACTCGACAACGGGAGCCGCACCAGCGTTGCGTGGTTGGGCAACGGCCACAAACGCGACTGCCATCTCTTCCCAGGTTTGATCCCCCCAACCTACATGCTGCTTTGGATCCGGGTTGGCAGGGTTGTTGGATGAGTTATCAAACGCGGCGGTAAATTGAAGCGATTTGAGCTCTGACGTTTGAAGCGGCTCTTTCAATTGATAAACGTGTTGCCAATTGAAATCGTATTTTGGCACATTCAAAAGCGTCTGTTCCTTGCCCTGAATTTCAGCCGTCATCTTGAACGACTTTCCGCGATAATGCATGTGCGGAGAAAACGCCAGGATCTCGCTGTTTTTCGGGAGCCACTCAAATTGAGCCGAAACTTTGTGATTGTCGGCTCCCGGCGGAATCAAAAACTCTTGATCCACGGCAACCAAAGTAAAAACCTCTTTTTCAATTTTGCTCTCATCGCCAAACACCAATCCAATCCGAGTCATGTCGGTGGCAGCTTTTCCAACGGGCGTATAGTGTTGTTGGAAAACGAGTTTTGAACCGGCAGGAATTCGTCGCCCCATTTTTGGATTGAACGTTGGAGTTCCCTGGCCGGGCACATAAGCCGCCAACCAACCGATTCCACGCATCCCGCTGCCGTCAGGCGGACGCACGAAAACGATACTGTGATGAAGCACACTGCGATCACCAGGAATAATCTCTGCAGCAGTGATCCATTTGTCCGTCTCGAATTTTGGATCCACAACAAAGTACTGATACTCAACGGTTCCTTCAGCCGGAACATTAAATGCCGTTGAGCGCATATCTACGACGACATCCGGTTTCTTTGGCAAACGCCACTTGGTTGATTTCACATGCTCAAGCGGTTTGGGCAAAAGTGATTCGTCGCCTTTGGGTGTACCCGCTGCGACCCAATCTTTGAGCATTTGTTTTTCGGCAACCGACATTCGGCGTTCATTGAGAAACTCGCCGTGAGCCGGATCGGCGTGCCATGGTGGCATACGGTTGTCCGCAACGACCTCGAGAATCATATCTGCCCAGCCGACGACTTCATCGTAGTCTTTCAATTCCATCGGACCGATTTCACCCGCACGATGACATTCGGAACAGTGGTTCTGCATGATGCGAGCGATTTGATTCGAATACGTAACCGTGTTCTTTGTATCGGTCTCTTTTTTTACACGTCCAATCAAACAACCCATCGGCTCAGTTTTTGCGACCTCAACCGGTTTGTCGTTTTTGAGTTGCTGGAGTGCCAGTTCAAGATCGTTTCGAGTCGGGGCGGACCTTGCGACGCCGGGATGGTACTGATCGTCGATTCGCCCCTGATACTGGACTTTCAAATTTTGGTCGAGCACGAAAACTTCTGGTGTACGTTGTGCTCCAAATTGGTCGGCGACCACGTTGTTGCGGTCTTTGACGATCGAGAAAGCCAATTGATGACTGGTCGCATATTTTTTTAGATCATCAACAGAATCCTGGCTGTTGCTACAAACGGCGATAAATTTTGTTGCCGAAAATTTCTCTGACAACTCATTGAGTCGCGATACATACAGTTTCGCCAACGGGCATTCAGTACCAAGAAAACAAACCACCGTCAGGTTTGGCTCGGTCTGTTTTTCAAGTAGTACTTTTTCGCCGTCGATGTCGGGCAAATTAAAACTCAAATCCTGCGCAAATCCATTTTGAATTCCAACGGCGATCAGGAGAATAAGAATTACGGATTGAAACAAGCCGTTTTTCATGGATGTCTCTTTAAATTATTTTTGACGTTGTATTAGTGGCGATGGGAAGCGGCCTGCATTACAGCTTATCATCTTTTTGCTTGCGAGTTTGGTGCAATTTTGTTTGTAATCACTGAAAGCAATGTTGCTGAAAAACGTCCAAAACGATATGGACTTTATGGCTGGTCGACGATTGTATTTTTACACACGGTGAAACGCACCCGAAAGTCGCCTCATGCGCCGTAGCGGAACTGATCAATAGTTTTTTAGCACTTGGGTCTTGCGCTTGGGGCTACTTAAGAAAACAAAAGTCTTGACGACTCTGCTACCAAACATGACCGGCTAGCCCTCGAAAGTTAAGGGACAAACTGGCTATTTACGATCTCGATTGCTCAGTTCAAGACGAGCTGTTTGGCCTTGCGATTTCAAAATCGCACTGATAACGGCCCCCTTCGGATTCAACTCTGTTCGCGATTCCTTCATGTCTTCAAAAGCGACAGGGATAGCTGCCGAATACTGCGACGGACGATAGGTCGCGTCCCATTTGATTTTATTTCCGTTGACAAACGCACAGTCGAGATTGACGCTTGGATAGTTGCCGGATTGCTCGACATAGCCAGGCTGTAACGCGACGTTTTCGAAAGTGCCGACGACTTCAACGGTTGGCAATAGGCTCGGTGTCACTCCAGCCTCACCCGCGAATGTTGAGTGCAGACCAAAACTTTGCGGAATCATTGGCAGTGAAGGTTCGACCAACCAGCACGGCAACTTCACAGTTTTAGTGTTAACGAAAACGCGATGTCCGTATTGTTGAGTTTGCGAAATTTCAAATTCCACAAACTGATTTTCATCATTTGAGCCAATCACGTTGAACAATGCCTTGGCGTAGTTGCCGGGCCCTTTGACATATTCGCCTGCAGGTCGAACGTGGACTTCGAGATTTGCCAATGTGACATGTGGAGGAAATTGAGTCGGATCGTTTTTCCAAAGCTCAGCTGAACGGGCTTCTTCGACGATCAACTCTTTCGCAAAAACAATCCGCCAAAGCTTTTCAGCGCCATGCGAACGGAGCAACTGCTCATTTACGTTGTCAATTAAATGAGTCAAACCGTGGTTGGTGAGGCCTTGGATTTTATGTGGAACCTCGACGACATTTTCATTTTCGAAAAACGAAACCTTAACTTCGCTGGCTTTAAAAAGTCGGCCAAACGTCGGATCAGAAAGTTCAACGTTTCGAAGAATCGTAACGTACGGGCCTGGCGTTTCGACTTTATCGATACTTGCGTTGACGCCTAGCTGGGCTTTGATTGCCAACTCCCAACTGGAGGTGGTTTGCGGATGGCAAATCCAGTAACCGACGACAGTCGTGGGCAATATGCAGATGCAAATAAATATAATTCGGCAAAAGGCTCGCCGCTGATTGTCGCTCATCGCTGACTTCCTTGTCAGAGTTTATTGTCAGAGTATCGGGTCAGAATTTTAAGGTCAGCCCAAATCCCTTCCGCTGAATTCGCCGCACAAACCTAATGGATTTTCGCACGGCGGAACTCGAAGTCAATTTTGAACAGATTTCGCGAAATCACCAATAACGATTGGCTACTTTTCACCTGCCATTTTTTGAAAAAGATCCCACCTGGCGTGCATTTCCTGAATGCTATCACCACCAAATTTGTCCACCATAGCCACTGCAATCTCAATCGCGACGACGGCTTCGATGATAATGCTGGCGGCAGACAAAGCACAAACATCGCTACGTTCGTAGCTGGCGGTGCTTGGTTCTTTGGTGTCCATCGCGATGGATTCAAGCGGTTTTTGCAAAGTGCTGATCGGTTTTTTCGCGGCGCGAATCACTAACGGCTGGCCGTTGGTCATCCCGGCTTCGAGTCCACCGGCGTTGTTGGTCGGGCGTGTATAGCCAAGATTTGCCGTCAATTTTTGATCACGATCGTACTGGATTCCATCATGGACCTGGCTTCCCGGAAGCGTTGCTGCTTTGAATCCCATTCCAATCTCGACGCCTTTGATGGCTTGAACCGCCATGACGGCTTGTGCCAATTTCCCATCAAGTTTTCGGTCCCATTGTGCATGTGTGCCAAGCCCAAACGGCAATCCTTCAACGACGACTTCGATGATTCCTCCTAGTGTGTCGCCGGCGGCTTTTGTTTCGTCAACCAGTTTTTTACAAGCGTCATCCTCAGACGGATCAAGCGTGTAAAGTTCACTGGAGTTGCGCCACTCAAGCCGTTGTTCAAATGAACCTTCGCGGGGCGCGATCTTTTTTGGGCCAAGCTGAACAACATACCCCAACGTTCGAATGCCAAACGATTCAAGCAATTGTTGGCAAAGGGCACCTGCAGCTACTCGAACACAAGTTTCACGTGCACTTGCTCGTTCGAGGATCCCTCGCATTGAACTGAGGTATTTGATGGAACCGCTTAAGTCACCATGGCCAGGGCGTGGGCGAGGGAGTTCCTTAAGTCTTTCCAATTTGTAATCGTTGTTGGGCACCTTCAACGTCACTGGGCCGCCGAGCGTGGTGTTCTTCCAAACGCCGGTCAAAATGTCAACGTGATCCTGCTCGAGTCTCTGACGCTGGCCGCGGCCATATCCGCCTTGTCGCATGACAAGTAGTTTATCGATCTTGTCAGTGTCGATTTCAAATCCAGCCGGAAATCCATCGATCAAAGCAAGTAGGCATTTTCCGTGCGACTCACCTGCGGTCCAATATCGAAGCATTAATTTTTGTGTGGGTTGAGTTTTGAAAAATTGGAATCGCAATGCGTCCAAGGTTGGTTTCCATACCAAGCAAGCGTTGAAGCTCGTTTTAACCAGCGCTCACATTCTAAACGAAGCAAGTACGGTTGGCACGAGGGCGAACAGCCGTTCGAATGATTGTTGATTCGTGTCCATTTAGCCTTCGTCGTATTCTCAATTTTAAAATTCGGTCCACAGTTGTGAAACAGATGCCTGCCCAAATTCGCAAACAGTGGTTTCTTATTACGCTGATCGGGTTGATGCTGATCGGATTCATGCTTGCCCAACCGCTGGCCTGGCTTGCCGATTTGGAATGGCTGAAGTGGGCGATCGTCACTGTGACAATGTTTCTGATGGCTTGGCCGTTGGAATTCGGACGTTTGCAGCGAGCCGTTTCGCGCCCGTTGGCTCCCGGATTGGCTTGCGTGTTAAATCTGGTTTTGATCCCCTTAATTATCTGGCCATTGGCTGCGTTGGCGGGAGCGGAGCTGGGACCGGGGATGATGATCGCCGCTGCGACGCCTTCGACATTGGCTTCAGCTGCGGTTTTAACTCGAAGGGCAGGGGGTGACGACAGTATTTCGATCATGGTCACGATTCTGACCAACGCGACTTGTTTTCTCGTGATGCCATTTTGGATATATGTGCAAACGGGAAACGAAATCGGATCAAGCAAACTGGTCGGTACCATCTATAAACTTTTGTTGTTCGTCGTGTTGCCGATTGCCATCGCTCAGCTGACTCGACTTCATCGCCCCTCGGCAACATGGGCGACGAAATCAAAACCTCGTTTGAGTTTAATGGCTTTAATCGGGATCCTCTCCATCGTGTTGGTAGGCGCAATCAAAATGGGATTGAGATTTTCGACAGACTACGAAGGCGCATCTGGATTTTCGGTTTGGCAATTGCTGACCGCTGCTGGAATTCTTTTGGCCGTGCACACATCCGTGTTTTGGATCGGAATTCTGTCAGCTAAGCAATTGGGAATCTCTCGCCAAGAACAAATTGCGGTCGGTTTTTCGGGAAGCCAAAAAACGCTGATGATTGGGCTTTCGACAGCAATCAATCTTGGGATGAGCATTGTTCCAATCGTGATGTATCACTCATTGCAGCTGATTGTGGACGCTTATTTCGCAGAGCGGATTCGGGAAGGTGAGCCAGATGTCGAGCCTACTCCGTAACGTGCAGATTAGCGACTGTCCCGTAGGATGGACATTCCTTCCTGTCCGTCTTTTCAGATTCGCGATTGTCGGACAGGAATGTCCAACCTACTTATTTGTCGAACAAACCAAGGCTCACCGAGAAACCAATGTGAGATCAAACTCCTTCAATTCTGGATTCAGTGACATCAAACTTGTGGCAAACAACTGAGTCGGCTTGTTTGAATATTTGCCGATTGATATAGTCTTGGGGTAACGATTTCTTAGAAACGCAGACAGATGTACCGATCAATTTCACTGATCCAATTTAGCTTTCGCTCGGATGTTGCCGAATCATTTTTCGATTCTTAGCCATCTTTGTCTTCTGTGTGATTTACCAGCGATTTTGAAATATGGCTGGTAAAATTTCGGTTTGAAACGGCCGATTTCTTTGGCCACGAACTGCCCCTGACCGCCCATTTTTTGCTTTGTAACAAAAGCAACCAACAAGCCAAACCCAACGTAGGCAATCATGCGAGAAATGCTCGACGAAAAACTCAAGCGATTTGAAGAGCTTGAGGTATCACTTAGCGACCCCGAAGTTCAAGCCAACTCGAAAAAGATGGCGGCCGTGGCGCGCGAGCATGGCTCGTTGGCAAAACTGGCAACCAAGTATCGCAAGTTCTCCAACACGATTTCTGAATTGGAAGAACTGCGCGAGATGGCTCAGTCGGGCGACTCCGAAGAACGCGAGATGGCCGAAGAAGAGATCGAGAGTTTGCTTGTCGTTCGCGAAACGCTTTGGGATGAGTTGCTTGACATGACCGTCGGCGGTGAAGACTCAAATCGTTCTCGCTGTGTGATGGAGATTCGCGCTGGTACTGGTGGTGACGAAGCCGCTTTGTTTGCACACAACCTCTACGAAATGTACAAGAAGCATTGCGAAACCAAAAAGTGGAAATTCTCGGCGCTCGAGTCAAGCATCACCGAGCTAGGCGGTTTCAAAGAAGTCACCGTTTCGATTGAAGGCGAGGGCTGCTACCGCGAACTTCAATACGAAAGTGGTGGTCATCGCGTCCAGCGAGTTCCCGATACCGAAACAAAAGGGCGCGTTCACACGTCTGCCGCCACCGTCGCTGTATTGCCCGAACCAGAAGATGTCGAAATCGATTTGAAGCCCGATGAATACACCGTTGAGCGATACGCAGCCAGCTCAGGCCCCGGTGGTCAGCACGTCAACAAAACGGCTTCGGCAATTCGAATTACCCATCACGAAACAGGCGTGGTCGTTAAGTGTTTCGAAGAGCGTTCACAGCACAAGAATCTTGCCAAGGGAATGAGGATTCTTAAATCGAAACTTTACGATCACTTTCAACAGTTGGAAAACCAGCAACGTTCCGATCAACGCAAGAGCCTGGTTGGATCTGGAGACCGTAGCCAGCGGATCCGCACTTATAACTTTCCAGAAAACCGTGTGTCAGACCATCGCATCAATTTGACCGTTTATAAACTTGATCAAATCATTGCCGGCAACGTTCAGATTTTGACCGACAAATTAATCGATCATGACCGCCAGACGCTACGTAGTTCAATGGGTGCTTTAGATTAGCTGATTACCGATTGATTTGACCGACCCTCAAATCAAAACAGGCACCATTTTCGCACCGATTCCTGTCGCCGCATTTTTCGAATCGCCACCATGTCAAATACCGCCGAAGAGCAATGGACAATCCAGAAGTTACTGGAATGGACCACCGATTTTTTCTCTAAATCAGCCACTGGAAACGCCCGTCTGGAAGCCGAGGTTTTGCTGGCCGAAGCACTCGGTTGCGAGCGAATCCAGCTTTACACTCGGTTCGACGAAATTCCTGACGCAAAACCGCTTGCCAATTTCCGTGCGTGGGTCAAGCGTCGCGGTGCCGGGGAGCCGGTGGCCTACTTGGTTGGGCACCGAGAATTTTATTCGCTCCGATTTGCCGTGGACTCGAATGTTTTGATCCCTCGCGCCGAAACAGAACACGTTGTTGTTGCCGCACTTGAAGCAGCCAAAGAAATGGGAGAGACAGAACCGCTTCGAATCATCGATGTGGGAACCGGAAGCGGATGTATCGCGGTGACGCTGGCTAAACAATTGAAGAACTGCAAAATTGCCGCCACGGATGTTTCCGAAGGGGCTTTGGCGATTGCAAAACAAAACGCCGAAGCGCACGAAGTTGCCGATCGCATTCGATTTTGCCAAGGCGATTTATTGGATGCGTTGCCGGCTGGCAGTAACCCCGTCAACATGATCGTGAGCAATCCGCCCTATATCGGCAAAAGTGAAATCGACACGATTGATGACCAGGTCAAAGCACACGAGCCGTCCATTGCTTTGTTTGGCGGCGACAAAGGGACCGAAATAATTGAGCGGCTGGTTGAACAAGCCCCCAGCTATTTACTTCCTGGTGGGTATCTCATTTTCGAAACCAGCCCAATCGTGATGGACCTTTGCGTGAAATTGGTCAAAGCCAATGCGGCGTTTGAAAGCGTCGAAGTCGTAAAAGACTTTGGCGACCTCCAACGAGTCGTCGTGGCCAAAATGGCAGGCTAGAATAAGTGGACTTAGACTTGCGTGAGGCTTTTATATCTGCACCCGTTTGTGCCTACCCGAACAAGAACTAGGCTCGGGGATGGAATTGGTTGTGAACTTTTTTAAGTCGCGATTGGTCGACGTGCGTGTAGATTTGAGTGGTCGCGATGCTGGAGTGGCCAAGCATTTCCTGGACTTGGCGCAGGTCGGCGCCGCCGGCGAGCAAATGAGTGGCAAAGCTATGCCGTAACGTGTGTGGGCTGATCGAAACGGACACGTCTGCGATCAGTGCATACTTTTTAACCAACTCCCAAATGGCCTCGCGTCGCATCCGCCGTCCACTGCGACTGAGAAAAAGCCAATCCGGTTCATTGGGGCGAGCCGCCTCTTGAGCCGGTCGCTGCCGCTCAAGGTAAGCGTTGACGGCATCGATCGCGCCGTCGCCAAGCGGCACCATACGTTGCTTGCTGCCTTTTCCATGACACTTGCAGTAGCGTTCGTTCAAATGAACGTCACGAATTCTCAGGTTTGAAATTTCCGACGCGCGGCAGCCAGTGGCATAAAGCATTTCCAACATGGCACGATCGCGAAGATGATAAATCTCGATCCGTCGCGGCGCGTTGAGGAACCGCTCGACTTCTCGTGGCGACATGACCGAGGGAACGCGTTGCCAAAGTTTCTGGCTACCAAGCAACTCGACTTTGTTTTCAACCAGAATGCCTTCAAGCTGAAGGTAGCGGAAAAACATTTTGACAGCGACCACATGCCGTGCGATCGACGAAGGAGCGAGTTTCTGGTCGTTCAGGAATCCTACGAAGTCCGAGAGTTCGGCGATCGTAAGTGCGGGGATGCTGCGTTTGCCAAGCCATTTGAGAAACCGCTTCATGTCCCGCCCGTACGCCAAGACCGTGTTTTCGGCCAGGTGACATTCGGTGCGGAGGTAATCCGAAAACGCTTCCGCCCAGCGGCGCGTACTATTTTCGCTATTGAGTGGCTTGGGCTTGAGTCGTCGAAGTTTGCTTTTCTTTTTCTTCATTGGCACTGACGCGATTACGTTCCAAAAAGCTTTGTGAACCCAAGCCCTATTTAATCTTTCGACGCGATACGGGAATAGCGCACGGAGAATCAAGAATTTGCCAGTTCTACGGCGTTGCTGTGGCGGCGAGAATTGGGTAACCGCTTTATTCGTTACAGTTTTTGCAAGAAGATCTGCAACGCAAATCGGCAACGGCCTGTGATGCAGTTACCGGCCTGAGTACTAGCAATGGGTGTCGACTGAATTCGATTTTGCGATGGACTACTGACGCCCAAATCGAAGAATTTTCACTAGGAATTTAATTGATCGAAGCCAACCAGTAAAACCGGCTAGCCACCCCGTTTGCTGTCTTTGAATTTGACTTTTTTGATCAATTTTTGGACAACACCATTTTCAATTTTGCCGGAGACGGCTTCGATGGCTTTGACGGTGTAGGAATATTTGAGACCGTAGTCGATATCGAATTCGACTTCGGTTTCTGTTTCATTTTCCGGATCAGCTTCGGCGCCTAAACGAAGCGCGATTAATGAAGTGAGCTTCTGATACATATCGGCTTCGGCAAACGTTTCGTCACCGTCGACAATGATGCTGTTGATTTTTCCATTTTCGCCAGCCCGCAAGGCGACGGTTATGATATCCGGTAAAACATCAAGTTCTGCGCTGGCGTTCTGAGATGCCATAGGCATTTTTACAGTAAAGTCGCCTTCCATCGTGACGACTTTGAACGTCATGATAAAAAACACAAGCAACTGAAAAACGATGTCGATCATCGCTGTCATGTTCAGCTTGATTTCTTCAGGTTCGGAGACTTCTAAACGCATGACTGACCTGTTTGACTAACAAAACCCTTTAACGTCGACTCAACCCAAGGCGTAACAAACGTCTCGGTTAACGATTACGAACTCACTTGTTCACTTAGCGCAGTTTTTCCTTTACCCGTAAACTAAAAGTTTGAAGATCCGACTCCTGACATTTTGAAATCAATTCCTGAACCAATCCAGTGGGAGTGTCTTGGTGTGAACGAATGATGACGGCGATCTCGGGTTCGCTGACACCTTCTCGAGACGCCGCGGCGACTTGCTGTTTCAGCACTGGCCCCATGAAATCAATTTCCGGAATCTCCTGGCCTTCGAATTTGATTTTTCCACCCGGCTCAAGGTTGAGAATAATTTGGTAATCGGGCCGGACGTCTGGAGGCACGGCGAGCACTGAACTGGGCAACGTAATCTCTTCCGCGCGGTCGACCTCAGAAAAATTAATCAACAACATGAAGAACGCGATCAATTGAAACGTCATGTCGATCATCGGCGTCAAATCGCCTTCGAGGATTTCGGTTTTTCGCTTTTTTGAAAACTTCATTTACAACTCTTTAGCAAACGGAAAAAATACGTAGCGTGAAAAACTTTAACGCCTTACTCTTTTTTCTTTCCGACTTTCTCAAATCGTCCCATTAGATTTTCGCTGGTAATACCAACCTCAAGAACCAATCGCTGAACTCGGTTTCGCAAGATGTTGTAGGCAGAGATCGCAGGAATCGCGATAGCCAAACCAATCAACGTGGTCAACAAAGCGGTTGAAATACCTTCAGCCAGTTTGTTGGGGTCGGGTGTGCCACCACCGTTGGCGATGGTATAGAACGAGTTAATCATTCCGTGAACCGTTCCAAACAAACCGATCATCGGGCTGATGGTACCAATCAAAGCCAGATAGCTTAGTCGGTGGTCGAGTTTCATGTTTTCTTCGGCGCCAACTTCCTGCATCGCTGCCACGGCGTGCTGATAGCTGCTTGAAAGACGTGCTAATCCGGCTGACAAAACGTTGCCAAGAAATGACTCGTCCGTTTTGGCCAGTTCGTAGGCTTCTTGATATTGTTTGTCGTCGAGATGGGCTTCGAATCCATCAACCAACAGTTGCGGGCAAACGTATTCTCGCCGCGCCGAGAGCAGGTTCATGATGAACAGGGCAACCAGAATAAAGGAAAGCGAAAGAAAGACGAGGATGTAGATCCAGCCAAGCGACTTGACCAGCCAGCCCAAGAGCGTTTCTTTCTTTTTTGCAGTAGGTGCGTCGTCATTTTGAGCAGCAGCTGGTGCAGGATCGTCCTGAGCGTATACTGCCGAGGTCGAATCAATAACTGGATTGGGAAAAGCGACACACGCAAATGCGACTGAGCAAATCAACAGCTGCACCAAAAATCGTGCAGCCGGTTTTAATCGTGCAACGGGATTTATGGCAATCGGCGGCGCAATGCTCAATTGATTTGACCGTGAAGAAAACTGCATAGCGACCCGTCTCCAAATGTTTGTTGCTTTGTATAAATTTATTGTAATCACCGGCTAAACCTGGGAAACCCGTGAAGGCAACCGATGGAAGGCACTTTCGCGCGAGAAAAATCCGCGAAAACGGTACCGTCGTGATAACGTCTATAACTTGCTGGCCCAATAAGAGTTTCGGTAAGCCGATTTTAAATTGTCTGCCGATTCGTTAGCCCGATCTGTCTCTTCAAGTTTTCGCCAAGTCAGAGCCAATCGATAAAGCGCCTCTGAATGGGGTTCTGCTTCAGTGGCAAAAAGTAGCTGGGTATGCAAGTAGGCCAGAGCCGCTTCTTTGTCGTTTCCAGATTTTTCCTGAAGCAAACCAAGCGCGTTATACAAATAGGCAAACAACTTTTTGTTGTCTGGGTTTTCGTCACGGACAATACCTTGCAGCGTCACGATCGCGGCTTTGGGATCCCCTTGCATTCCAATGGCTTTCGCCTGAAGACACTTTCCCAGTAAGCGATAGGATTGCGAAAGGTCGTCGTTCTCTTGGTTTGCAAGTAAGGCCTCGTAGCTCTTTTGAGCGTCGGCAAACTTACCTAGCTCCATCATCATTTCCCCGTGCAGGAAATGGCCTTTGAGCTTGTACTCAAGCCATTTGGATTGCGTCAGCAACTCGAACTGCTTCGCGGCCAAATCTGGTTTCCCAAAAGCAAAAAGCAAATGGCCATATTGCTCCGTTGCAGGATATATGTGATAGCTCTGAGGGTGCGTGTTGATAAAATCGCGAATTGCTTTGCCCGCCACCTGAGCCGTCACTGTCCCGGCCCGGAGCGAAAGTCGCGCCGTCGCATAGGCTTTGATAAAGTCGATTTCCTGGTCGATCATTGGATTGCCAGTTGGCTTGACCTTGCCGATTTCTTCGATGGAGTCAGCAAAACGTCCGGCTTCCACTTGACCACGAGCACGTGAAATTTCTCTCGGCTCGCCGGAATAAGAAACTTTTCGCACGTCATCAACAGGAACCGTTGTGTCACCGATCGTAATGCCGTCTGGGGACATCGCAGTGATCCGGCCACTGGCTTTTGAGCTACCGCTTTTGCGGAAAGTGAAAACTGAATCCTGGGCAACGCTGACCGGGGCCAAAAATCCGAAAACCAGAATGGCGGTGAGCGTTAAAACAAAACTTGGGAATTTAATGTGACACATAAACTTAGATTGGGATTCCATAATTTTGAACGTTGGGTTTAACTTCGTTTTTTTGCTTCTTATTTTTTTTAATTAAGGCGTTGATTGCGCCAAGCGTTTGGCCCAAGTAAACATTTGGCCAAAGCAAATGGGCAAACGCAGTCAGGGCTTAAAGGTGCGATTTGATTCTCGCCTCCAACGCATCAAACTTCGCCTTCCATTCAGGCTTGTTTGAAAAAGTTGGCGATTTGGTACGGGCCTTGGTGATTTCTTTGACCGAATCCCTCAAGTACTTTTGATTGTTTTGAATAATTGCGACTTCGGTTTTGCACACAACAAAATTGTAAAGTGCACGGTAATAAACCTCTTTCTGGGTTTGGCTTTTCTGCGTTGCAGTGACGATCGCCTTCCAACCCCAGATCAGCTTTTTGCTTTTCTTGGTTACTGGGTCTTTGACTTGGCGTCCTTTGATGGCTTCTACAAAACCTTGCGGACGCTTTGCGGCTTTGGCGGCCATTTGCAATGTCTCTGCCGCGTCCATTTGCATCACCCAATCCTTTGAGTCCTCAGTCAGGATTTCAACGAATTGCTGAATCGCCGGCTCAAAGTTCCCGCTTCCACGCTGAGCCAATGCACGTTGGCGTTTGAGATTTCTTGCGTCTTTAGGGTTTCCTTTGAATCCCATTTTCTCGGCACGATCAATTGCCGAAACGGCTTGAGCAAATATCGGTGTTGCTTCGGTCTTAAATCCAGATTCCGTTAGCGAGCTGGCAACGGACAGCAATGTCGATCCTGCCCAGAGAACGGTTCCAGCATCCGTCGAGTCCTTTTCGATGGCCCCAAAGAAAGAAGATAATGTTCGGGCGAAGTTTTTCTTCTCGTCGGCCGAATTTAACATTCCAAATTTTTCGTTGAGCGCTTGAGCGATCAATTGGTAGGACGCCGTGATCCGTTTCAGGTCCTCCGGGTCTTTGGAAATTTCCGCTTGCTGACGCATCGAATTGATGACGCCACGGGATTTGTCGATCCAGGATTTCAACTGGGCACCCGAGTCTCGTTTCATTGACGCCAGATAAGTTCGAATCGCAATTCGATACGTTTCACGGCGATAGACTTTCGAGGCATTGACCAGAGGATGTTTATCTTTGACAAGATCCAACGGTGCGATCGAATTGTTTTCGAGAATCTTGATCGCTCCGTCAACGTTGTTCAAAGCCAAATTGACTTCGACCAAGGCTTGGGCACCACGTGCAATGTCGAGCGTTATCGAACTGATTGGCACGTCTTCGACTGCGTCATTCAGATATTTCTGCGTTCGAGTCAACTGTTCAGAAAGTACGTCTGCCCCCACACTACCGGCACGCAACTTCGTTCGATAGTCTCGCCACATCATACGGCCGAGAGTGCACGAGAGAGGCATTTTGTAGACCGAGGAAGCCGGCGTTTCATTAAAGTGCTTTTCGGCTTCCGGCAGGTTCTTTTCTTTCATCATCAACTTGGTCATCGTGCTGGAAGCCGATGCAGCAACATCGCTATTGGGCCAACGCTTGACGACATTGAGACAAGTATCAGCCAGTCGCTTTCTCTCAAAGCTGTTGTCGTCTTTGGCTCGATCAAGCAAGATCGAATAGCTCTTGATCAGCAGCTTCATCGCCTGTTCGGTGCCTTGAACGGTCGGATATTTCTGCAATAGAAAATCGCCAATCAAAGCGGACTCAAAATATTTCTGGGTCGCAAAGTAGCAATAGCTTTGCAGGAATCGCAGGTTATTGATGTCAGCACGAATCGTTGAATCGTTCGCCAGGCTCATCGTGTGGTTGAGCATCGCGATTGCAGAATCAGATTGTGAATTCAACTGCTCGGTAAGCGGTTTCAATTGCGAATCAAGCTGGCTTATTGTTGCTTCGTCCTTGGTACGGGACTTCTGAACGCGAAGCGAGTTGACTTCGCCCAGCATCAACTCCAATTCAGAAACGAGATCTTTGGCTTTTTGTTTGCCGTCATCAAATGTTTGAGGTAAACCTGCGACCTCTTCTTCTTTAACGGCAAGTTTCACATCCCAACCAGACAGAACCTCTTTAGCCTTGTCACGATAGGGGCTGGGAACACGTGTAACGTCACGCAACATTTTTGCCGCGCTTCGAATCATCGCTTTTGAATCCCTCGATGCCTTGGGCCCACCTGCTGCTTTGACATCAGCGGCCATTTTGTGACTGGCGATCGCCAATTCCATTTTGACTCGCAGCCACTCAGGATTCCTTGCTTCGACGCGGTTCAATACTTTAACCGCAGGCCCAAGCCGTTGAACGACTTCGTTGTGAGGATAAGGATCCATCTGAGACCAACTTTTGCTGGCCAACGAATAGGCCTCGAGTTTGATCGGCTTTAAAATGCTGTTGTTGCCAAGTTCAAAAATATTGGTCAGCAAGTCAATCGTTTTTTGGTGGTTGCCAAGTTTTTGGTAACACCGCGCCGAAAATACGCAAGCTTGGAACCCTGCAAAGTACCGGTTGTAGTCAGTCCACACATCATCAAAATCGACCGCCGCCTTTTGCAGCAGCTTTGTTCGTTCACTGTTCCCCTCTGGATAAGTGTCTGCCAATTGCTCAGTAACCCTCGGCAATTGAAGCCGCACCAACGTAAACCGATTTTGGAACAAGCTACGTCGTTTACCTGTTGACGGATCTTCGGGGTCAATTTGAATCGCGTCTGGGCTGTTGGAATCGATCAGGCGTCTGATTTGGTCGCGGGCTTTCTCGTAACTAGCTAACGACTCGGCGAGAACTTTTCGCGCTTTGCCAAAAGCTTCCTGCTTTTCGGACTCCGTTGCCCGATCGGATTTGGATTGGTTCAAATAGATGGTCGATCGCCGGAAAAGCAAGTTTCCCTGGTAACGAAAGGTGCGGGCGCTGACTTCGAGAGATTGGTTTTCGGATGCGTATTTGGTGAGCAGTTGTTGAGCTTGGTTCAATCGCGATTCAACTTTGTCGACATCACGAAGCCTTGAAGTGCTGTCGATCAACGACTGGGCTTTTTCGAATGGCAACACGCTTCGAAACTCATTCGTCAGCATGTCCGTCGATTCAATGCTTGAGAGATACTCAATTGCGAGGTCATGATAATTCTGAGCGCGCAATGCCTCCAAAAATTCCTGAGCCGGTTCCTGACTCAATATTGAACCAGGCAAGACGCAGGGGACGGATCCAATCAACGCAACCAATAACACAAGTCTCTTCACAGCGCGCAATCCCTTAACAATTGGACAGAACTTCCAATCAAAACCAACCACCTGTACGGCACCCAAGAATTGAAGAAAGAAAATCTGCAGTGATTTTGCAATAACAACGGATATCCACCCATTTTTATCTACGAAACCAATCACGGCAATCGCCAGATGAAAATAGGTCGGTATCAGCAAGAAAGCGTTGGTGGAAGCGGGGGAGGTTATTCCATCTTAGTAAAAACCAACTGCTCGGGCCAGAAATTTGGTTGCTTCGCTCACGAAGATTTTGAAAAATACGCGGCGTTTAGATCGTCCGCGTGGAAATTTGAGTGTAACCCGTAAAACCAAAACGCCACATCAACTAGACTTCCACAAACATATTGAAGCAATTTTGTTTTTTGGTCGTCGAAAAACACTAGAATGTAGTTATGAAACTCAATCAAGAATCTGGTGGCTTTGGAGCGGATCCCAACCAAGACGATGATCTTCCCATTAAGCCAAAATCCATCCTCCAACCAATGGCATCCAATTCGCGTGCGATTCGATACCGAGTGATGATGCTCTTCGGTTGTTTGCTGATGGTCATTTTTGCCATGAAAGAAGCCGGCAAGCCCAAGAATTGGGAGTGGATGAATTTCCCTGAATCGGTCAGTGAAAATGGTAACGATTCCGGAGACGCTTCAACTGGCGTGGATCACACTGACGCTCCCCCCGTTGTGATCAATAAAGCAGCCAGCGATTCCGCCGAGCAGGACTTGGAAGCCAATGACGATGTCGTTTCACAAGACACTTTAGATGATTCGGCACCAACGTTTGCTTTGGCTTCAAATCAATCGAATGGAGACTATCCTGCTGCGGCAGTTCGTTTTTGGGAATCGCTATTTCAAGAACTTAGCTCCAATCAGCAAAAGAAGTTTTTGTTGCTTCTCAAATCAATGCGAACCGGGCAAAAACTGGACGCAAGTGAAACCAGTTCATATTCGAAACTGGTCATGGTGATCGCGTCTCAAAGAGAAAAATTTCACCAAGAGCTGTTTGACCGCGTAACGTTAACGCCTGAAGACGCGCCGGGCAAAAAGAGAAAATCGGAAGAACTTTACGAGTCGACGGAGCTTTGGGACAACACAATTTTGCCAGCCATGTCCGCTGCGGCCATTGGGCAGGATTTTACGATTTCCCAGCAACAAGCGATCAAGCGACTTCAAATGGCGATCGACCCTTTGGTGTTTTCGCAAGTTTCTGACCAGACTTCGATTGGCTGGACTGGCGATTCGGAAGCCTGGAAACGGATTTGGGAAAAAACACTTGAGCAAGGCGAAAGGCAATCCTCAAAAAGCGAACCGGTCGATCGAATTGCTTTGATGAGCCAACCAGAATTTTATCGCGGAAAACCTGTTCAGATCAAAGGTTGGATTCGTTCGATTCGCCGCAAGTCAGTCTCAGCGGACAGCCAACTGGAGCTGAACCACTATTACGAAATGTGGGTTCGCCCCAAAGAATCAAAACTGGGAACCTATTGCGTTTACTCAGCCACGTTGCCAAAAGGCTCGAAACTACTGCAGGAAACTTTTAACGCCAGTGGGAAAAATGACCAGCACGATCAAACAAACTTTATCGACGCAAATGAAAACGTGACAATCGAAGGCCACTTTTTCAAAGTCAGAACTTATGTTGCCGCAGACACCACCGTTCGTGGTTGCCCCGTCGTTTTGGCTTCCTCATTTGAGTCGATCGCACCTGTTGAATTTGCGGCCAATAGTTGGCAACCCAGCAGGACCACGTTATCTGTGTTTTTAATCTCGATCCCAATTCTCGCTACGGCGATTGCTTGCTGGGTGTACTTTTCATCACGAACAAAACAATATGTTCCTGGAAAGCAACGAACGAAGATGATCAACAAAACACTTAGCGCACTTGCGACAGATCCGAGCGTCCAAACGGACAGCGAAAAAATCATGTCGCTTTATGAAACTGAAATGGACACCAACGATGCTTAAACGAACCGTACTCGTGATTTTAGGCATGGTGCTTGGTTGCTTCACGTCAACGTTCGTTTCGGCTCAGAATCATGACGAAACTCCGATGCAACTTTCGGGCTATTCGTTTAGCGAAGCCTTTGAGATTCCCGACGACCAACTGCTGGCTCCGAATTCTCGCACATTGAAGCAAGTACTTTATCGCATCAAAAAAACGTCATACAAAAGTCGACACGAGTATGCAGAATTTTCTCAAAGCGTCACTTGGGAACAGATCCTGCAAGAAACCCCAGACTATCGGATGTGGGTTTTCGATCGTGTGGCACGGCTGACGAAAATTCAAAAGCACAGTTTTGCTGACGCCAGTTCTGACGAGGAAATCAGTAGATTTTTTGTTTGTCATTGCGTTCATGACGACCCTGAAACAGGAAAAGAGATTCCTTTTATCGCGATCGCCCGCTCAGTTCCCAAACGATTGTTCAAACAAACAGGCCCTGAGCAGGTCCGCGTCACAGGGTTTCTGTTCAACCGCGTTTCGAACGAAGATTTTATCAAACCGGTTTTTGTTGTTGATCGTTTGGGATGGTTTCCAGATGCAAACTCCGAACTCGCGTCGCCCTCGCAAATTCAATTGAGCAAACTGGGGGTTGATATTGGCGAGTACGATTACGTTCCAACCAACAACAAACGTGCTCTGTCCAAACGAGACGCCGAAGCATTTTATCAAACGATCGCTGCCGTTAGTTCAGACGACAAGCCGTTGTTGGAATCCAACGAGACGTTGGGCTTTCGCCAGTTGATGGAAAAAAGCAATTCCAATTTTGGCAACCGCGTTCGCGTCCAAGGCGTTGCCCGGACTTGCTCACAAGTTCATGTTACCGACCCAGACATTCGCAACCGGTTGGGACTATCAACTTACTATCAACTCATTTTGTTTCCCAACATGGACGGTGGAACAATCACTTTGAATAACGATGATGGCGAACCCCTCGTTTACCGGCGCTTTCCAATCACAGTTTGTATACCGAAACTACCCCAAGGTATGACGCCAAGTGATGTTGAGCGAAAAGAGTTTGAAGTCGAAGGATTCTTTTTTCGGTTTTGGAAATACAAAGCTGACAAGACGGACGCTGCCAATGTTGGCGGGCAGGTCAGCCCATTGATCATCGCCCAAACGCCAACACTGCTGGTGACCGAACAAGGATTGTTAAACCAAGTCATATTGGGCTTTGCCGCGATTGTGCTTGCCGGGCTCGCCGCAATCATTTTTTGCTACCGATATGCTGATCGAAAACACAAACTAGCCAAAGATTCGATCCTCAACGAACTTCCCGAACAAATCGATATTCCGTACGTCTCCGAGTAGTATCTTTTTATCCACAGCATA
>CAYZGP010000004.1:50325-63806 GCA_964478065.1 uncultured Pirellulaceae bacterium | reverse complement strand
CGAACAAATCGATATTCCGTACGTCTCCGAGTAGTATCTTTTTATCCACAGCATATCCCACGCACACGGGTAGCGGGGGGCTTGAGCCAGCTGCAATCAAACGCCGTATGACTCCACTTTGCGTTTCTCCTCGTTTCTCCTCGTAACTAAGCCTTCAAACTGCCACGTCCGCAATATCGCCGACCAATTTGAACAACCGACCAATTTGAACAACCGCTTGACCACAACACGGATACCTACGCGGCGCCAAACCAAACCCACTTGCAGAGCCGTCCCGTCTGCGAGATATTCGAGCGTAATCTATTTGTTCAATTTAAGAAAAAGTGCGAGGAATTTCGATGAAAAGTCCGGTTCGAGTTACCGTCACCGGTGCGGCGGGTCAAATTAGTTATGGGTTGCTGTTCCGTATCGCAGCGGGAAACATGCTTGGCCCTGACCAGCCCGTCATCCTTCAACTACTTGAAATTCCACCGGCGATGAACGCACTGCAAGGCGTCGTAATGGAATTGGATGACTGCGCATTTCCGCTTCTACACGGAATTGTGGCCACTGACGATCCAAACGTAGGCTTTAAGGATTCAGACTACGCCTTGCTCGTTGGCGCGATGCCGCGCCGCAAAGGCATGGAGCGAAAAGACCTGCTCACCGCCAACTCAAAAATCTTTTCCGTTCAGGGAAAAGCCATCAACGACCACGCAAAGAAAGACATCAAAGTTCTGGTCGTCGGAAATCCCGCCAATACCAATGCCTTGATCACGATGGCCAACGCGCCGAGCATCAAGCACGGGAACATCACCGCGATGACACGCTTGGACCACAACCGAGCCCTCAGCCAACTGGCGGCAAAGACAGGATCGCACTCAGGCAACATCAAAAAGATGACGATCTGGGGCAACCACTCTTCGACACAGTACCCTGACATCAGCGACCTGATGATCGACGGAAAACCTGCAGCTGATTCGATCGATGACGCTTGGTACAAAGAGACGTTCATCCCTTGTGTTCAAAAACGCGGTGCCGCAATCATCGAAGCCCGCGGTGCGTCAAGTGCTGCATCGGCAGCCAACGCCGCGATCGACCACATCCGCACTTGGGAAATGGGAACCGACGAAGGCGATTGGGTCAGCATGGCGATCCCAAGTGATGGAAGCTACGGAATCGAAGAAGGTTTGATTTACTCATTCCCATGCACTTGTGAAAACGGCGAGTACAAAATCGTTCAAGGCTTGGCGATCGACGAATTCAGTCGCGGAAAAATGGACGCAACGATGGCGGAACTGCAAGAAGAACGCGACGAAGTCAAAGACCTTCTGTAGTCGCAAAGGGCAGGGCTTAAGCGAGCGTTTGCTTTGACAAAACGAACAAGCCGGAATTGCAAATTGCTTTCCGGCATTTTTTGTTTGAATCTGCAATTGAAATCAATCTACTTCCAACGAGAAAATCCCATTGGCGACCTATCTTGTCCTTCGCAGCCATTACAACACCCCTTCCGAAAAAGCACTCGTTAAATTCGAAGACGACGAAACCGTTTTAGCCTGGTTTCAAAATCGTTGGCAACAACACGCCGAAGCAGGAACCAACGGCACATCCAGTTACGACCTTTTGGCTGAGGAAATTGGATTTAGCGTTTACGGATTGGCATCAATTTTTGACCATGCAGGAGAGGAAAATCTCGCCAGCCCGAAAAATGATCGCACATTAAAGGAGTACGTGGCACAATATCTTTACACCGAAATGACTGCAGACTACCGCCCGCATTTTCTTCAGGTTTGCACGGATGATGATGAATTGGAACTTTGTTATTTCATCTTCGACGATCATTTTCTGAAAACCAACTCGTCTTCAATGGCATTCTTGATGCATGACGATTGGAAATTACCGACTGAATTCGCCGACCCTACCGACACCCAACCTGCGAATACAATTTTCAAACATAAAAGGAACATCAAACCCCGACAAGCTAAACCGTTTGCAAAATCGGACAACAAACAAGGAAAAGTTTACTTTGCAATCTCCGAGTGCATCGACAGTGCGAACTTGGACCCGATCGCGCCAATCGTTTTTTCCGGATTGCGTCTACCAGATTTTCCGCGGCTGCTTTTTGCTAAAACACCAGATGAAAGCTGGTCAAAAGAAGTCAATCTACTTCGCAGTATGATGTTTTTTGGCAGAGAGAAACTAAGCAAAACCGAACGCCCGTTCGTTGACTTGATTCACAAAGATCCGGCCAATCCAGATCACTGGCATGTGTATTCCGATTGGTTGCATGAACAACAAAGACCGCCACTTCACGTGACTTTCTTGCAACGTGCATTCGAAGGCATCCGGCGAATTTCTCCTGGCTATTTTGACCAAGAGTTTGGACAAACAGCTTGGCCAGAACCAGAAAAGGAAGCCGAAGAACTGGTCAAAAAATCACCTTCGAATGGACCAGAAAAAACACGCGTCGCTGTGAGTGAACATCTGGCTCAAGCCTGTTTGTTTTATGCGAGATGGGAGTTTAGAAAAACGGGCAAAGAGCTTCACCACCAGTGGTGGTTGTTTGATGATTGCTGGGCCAACGCCAATAAAGACCTCGCGGACGGGCTTTTGCGTTTCTGTGTCGACTGGCGTGCCAAGTAAATTGCGAAATCGGCTGCCCCACTCAATCTAGTCGCTGTTCAATTCGCCACAATAAATAAGCGAACAAAAACAAGGCAACCAGCTTAGATAAACTTTACGGGCACATACTTGAGCATTGTCAGTCGGCACAAACATTCAAATTCAAAAATCTGCTCAAAGAATTTCGCGCCGTTTCCCGTTCAAAATACTGTTTTGAAATTTGATTTAAACGAGGACTTATGCAATGCCTAAATCGAGTTAGCTGCAAGGGGAAATCTTTTCTTCTTGCTAGCGACAAGGAAACAAAGTTCTTTCACTGTCACAGCAAAAACAAAATCATTTGTGGAGTTGACTTTGGCAATTAACTGATTTAAAAACTTCGCCAGAGTTAAATTTAAAGACGTCAGTCCCCGACCCGACAGGCGAATGAATAGAATAAAAATCAGCCCTTTGGCTACCACATCGTCATCCACTTCCACACAGTTGGCGACCGAAAATCCTCTCAAGCATTTTGATAAACTTGCCAACCACGGCAGCGATGAATTTTCTTTGTTTGTGCCAATGCACTACGAAAAGAATTACGCGTACCCGCTGATCGTTTGGTTGCACACGGATGGTGAGAAATCCGATCAAGTCAACCAGATCGTTCCGCAAGTCAGCATTCGAAACTACGTTGGCATCGCCCCCCAAGGTCCGGTTGGCAATTTCGAAGCCGGATATTATTGGGAACAAGAACCAGACACGATCGATATGGCTCATGATTCAATCATGGCCGCGATTGATCACGCTTCGATGCGATTCAACATCGCGTCCCGTCGAATCTTTATCGCAGGACAAGGCGCCGGCGGGACGATGGCGTTTAGAATCGCTTTGGAACGCCCGGAAATTTTTGCTGGTGTCATCTCGATCGATGGCCCAATGCCAAGCGACGAAAAACCGCTTGGTCTTTGGTCTCGTTGCCGTGAAATTCCGGTCTTTTGGGCTCACAACCGAAAATCAAAGGATTTTTGCCAAAAACAATTGTGCGAGCAACTTCGCCTGTTACACATCGCCGGTTTTGGTGTCACGCTTCGCCAGTACCCATCCGATAGTTTTTTTGGAACGAAAACACTGTCCGACATGAACAAGTGGATCATGGAAATGATTGATTCAGCCGTTCACGACAACCAATAAGCCAGCGTCATCTGGAAACCCGACGCGTAAGCACATACGTAAGCGAGGAAATCAGCCAGTTTCCACATTGCCTGCGCTACGGCTTACCATTTCATACGCTTTGGATTCTCTAAAAAAGTATGTGCCATCGCGCGCCCTGCATCGAGCAAAAAAGCTCCATCAAATTGCGATTTCACCATCGCTTGCCTTTCTCCACCCAACAAACAGCCCGCCACGGGAATCTCCCGAAAATCGCCCGCTTAAGTTGCCAGCGAGAAAATCTCTAATCTGAATACCGCACGTATTTCAAAGTCTGCATTGACACCTCTTTCGAAATTCCGCTAAAAGCACTGTCCAATCAGTATCACCCTCTGGATATCGATGCAGTGAACTCTCAAAAGTTTAATTCGCAAAAACAATCTAAAAAGTTGTTTTCCAAATCAACATTTTGCCCAAGCTACAACGGTACGATCGACACGATCATACGCAACGTTCTTGATGAAACTCGCGACGAATTATCAACTCAAAACATTACCGTCGAAACAGATTTAGAATCGTTTTCGGCAATCGTTGATAAAAGGCTCGTTGAATCAGCTGTCAAATCGCTTTTGAAAAACGCAGCTCTGACACTCCAGGAAGGCGGAGAAATTTCCGTCGCACTGATCGACGGAAAGTATCAATGGGAGCTCGAAGTCGCCGACGGCACAGGCATTCAATCCTTTGAGGAACTGGCCGAGCGAAACCAACGTGCAATTCAATCGCAAAAGGATAGTGAACTCGACCTTCCGACGATCATTCCGTTCCCTTTAACCGAACAATTGCAAACGGCACACCACCTGGCATTGGCCCATGGCGGGCACATTCAAACTTGGGATTGCCCTCAAGGCGGAACGGCAAACGTACTCGTGATTCCGCGGAGACGATCACGATCCAAAGACTCTAGTTCGTTTGAGAATCAAATCGCCTAGCTTTGTACCAACACCAAACGTAACACGTTCAAACCAACCACTCACAATCAACAGTCAAAGCCAACGCTCGATGCGTTTGGGAGAATCAAAATGGATTCACTGAAATTTTTGCCCGCTCGAACCAGGGAACTTCTTGCTGACCGTCGTTTTCGAGGCTTTGCGATTGGTGCGCTAATCCTGGCTGTGGTGACAGTGCTCCAAGTCAGCAACCTCAACAAAAACAAACCGATGTGCGACTTGTTTGCCAACTGTAAACTTGCCAGTGGCGAGATTCAAAGGATGCAAATCGCACTCAGCCAATCTGGGCTATCGGAATTCAAAATCGAAAACGACCGCCTTTTGGTGCCCTCGGCACAGCATTCAAGCTACCTACAAGCCGTCGCCGAACATGACGCAGTCCCGCATGACCTTCAAGAAGACCATGAAAAAACTCCAAACGTAAACCCATTTCTTTCTCGATCACAACAGATTGCACTGGAACGATCAGAGAAAAAGCGACAAATCCGCGAGATGGTCGTACGGCTGCCCTTTGTAGATCAAGCCTGGTTTGAAATGGACCAATCGAGTTCGCATTCCGCTTTCGAAAAATCAAAACAATCAGCAGTTGTTTCTATCCGCACCGCTCAACGCGTCGCACTAAACGAGCAGCAAGTCGACACGGTACAACGAATGATCAGCGGTGCGATCGCAGGGCTAAATCCTGAAGGGATTGTAGTGATTGACTTGAGCGCAGGATTCGCACACCAGGATCTCATTGACCCGTCGACCACTCAGCAAGTTCGATTTCAACGAATCGCGTTTGAACAACAACGTTTTTACGAAAACCGAATTCAGGACATCCTTAAAGACTATCCAGGTGTCACTGTCCGCGTTCATGTCGATGTTTCAGAGAATGCCGAACAAAACAAACTGATTGCTCAGCAACGAGAAATGTACGAACAAATGGCTCGAGAGCAAATTGCTGCTGCACAAAACTCAGCCAATCGAATTGAAACACTTCCTCAAGCCGGTGCCAACGGATTTGCTTCGATTGCCCAAATGGAAGAACCGGCAGCAGAAACCGCAACTCAGCCGGCTCCATTCGTGCCTCCCGTGATACAAACCGCTTACAATTCTTCGGAAGCATCCAACGCCGCTTTGAAAAAGAGCATCTCTGTTTCTATCGATGTTCCGCAAAAACTGGTTCATGATTTATTTGGTTCACCGGTTGCCACAACTTCGACCGCGAGACACCCGTCTTACAACGCAAATCCCATGCAGGAAACGCAATCGAAATTCGCGCAATTGCAATCCGAAATCGTTTACAAAGTACGCCAGGTTCTTCCTGAATCGACCTTTGAAGACCGCAGCTTGTTTCCAATCTCGGTCAATATGATTCGTCAACCGATCCCGACTAAATCGAATTGGATGGAAAGCGTCAAAAAGTTTGCCGCTCAAAACTGGCCTTCTGCCGCAGTGCTGGCCATTGGACTGATGCTGCTAACAATCGTCACGCGTAACCCAGAAACTCCACCGAGCGTGAGTGATAACGAGGTAGAGTCACAAGACTACGTTTCGCTTAGCTCTGACGGATTACCAGAGGTAGAAGGTAACTTTGGAAACAACGCAGCCTCGCCAGAAAACGCCAATCCAGAAGTTCGACTTACGAAACTGATCGAGAAAGACCCCGACGCAGCGGCTAAGGTAATCGAAGCCTGGATTCGTGACGCGGCCTAAATCAAGTTGGCGAAATGGATAGCGCCGCACCTTTGGCAGTCATCCTATTGCTTTAACTGGCGATCCTGAGCTAGTGATTCTTCAAAGTTGAAATGAGTAGTTTTGTCCAGCCAGGGTTCTGCGCCATGCTCACGCGCAGCATGCTTACGCTTCACGCCAACTTCCGTTCAAACAACGGTCTGCGTTCTTAGTTTGCTCGCTAATGTGCGACAAGATGTAAGCGAATCAAAGTGACGCTAGCAGAGCCTCGAACGCTGGCGCATGAGCTTTGGACTTGCTTTGAAAAGTCCATTAGGCGAAAAATACCGGTTGAAGTTTGCCGAATTGCGGAGCAAGTCGGTAAACGAAGAAGCGCCCATGGATCGGGCGTTTGCATATCGGATCATCATCAGTATCGTCAAGGAAGGCGTTTGAGATGAATCAAAAAAAATATTTTTTGATCGCAGTTTGCCTCGTCACAACAATCGCGTGCACCTACGCGCCATTGTGTGCCCAAAACAATTTCGGCTCGCAACAGTTTGCGCCCGCACCTCCGCAGCAAACATTCATCCCGCCAGATGCTCAGCGATTGCAACCAGTTTCGCCCTACGGAAATTGGGTTCCGCCAGTAAGTTCATCGCCAGTCCGCCAAGCGTCGCATACTGAACCAGTAAACATGTTTCCGGGTTTCTCGGATGAAAAACTCAAACCGTTAACCTTCCCCGAATCACCCGCTCCTTTTCCAACTGGTACGACAACTGATTCAACTGACCAATCGCTTGAGTCATCGTTGAATAGCGCTGCGGAAATGTTTTCAAATTTCAAAGACTCAACCAGCGAAAAATTCTCTGGATTTTTTGGCTCGATCAAAGAGAACGGTTTGATGAGCAACCTCGGTTCGATGTTTGGCTCATCCGACATCAGCCGCATGCTCGGGAGTCTCGCACTGGTCCTCGGACTCTATTTTTCGTTCGTTTGGGTAATGCGAAAAATTAACCCCGGCGGCAATCGTGGTTTGCCTTCAGAAGTCATTGAAGTTCTCGGCCAGCTTCCATTTGGCCCACGGCGCGATTTGCAGTTGGTACGCCTTGGCAGCAAATTGCTTTTGCTGATGAACAGCCCAGAAGGCACTCAGCCGATCGGCGAAATCACTGATCCCGAGGAAGTCGAATATCTCGCGTCGTTGTGTCCCGGCAAAAAGAAAACGAATATCACTGCGGTCGCTGCGATTGAGCAAGCGGCAAAACGACTCACCGGCTCACGATCAAACGATTCGGACACAACAAGCAACGTCGTTTCATCGAATCGGAGAATCCAACAAACTTCTTCAGCCGGCACTGGAAACGGAGCAAGCGTCAACGATGTGCTACGAGCGCTTGAGCGTGCGGCTAAGGGTGGCACCGTTTTTGAAGCTTAATTCACACGCCGCTTTAAAAGACATGCCTTCATTCGATTTCATCCAAGCAATCCCTAATCAGTCTTATGTCACAGCCGTTTGACAATTTGAAAACCGTGCCGCCAACACAACGATTGTTTGCCTCGAAAAAGTTTCAACGCTTTACTTCGCACATTCGTGGTTTTACTTCAAAAGTTCGTTGCTTGAAATGGCTGGCCCTGGCAGTTGTTTTAATTCTTGCTGGCAGCACACAAGCTCAGCAGCCTGATCCCAATGGCTGGTCAAGCGATACGAACAACAGCATATATTCAGCAACGCCACCTCCGATCAAACCGGACTTAGACCTGAACCCTCCGCAGGCAAGACTCTTGCCACAGCCATCGCCATCTTCCGGCGCTTCTGGTTTGCCTGATGAATATCGTTCGCAAATCGGATTTGCGGCTTATGAAGAACCCATCAATCAACAAAACAACAGCGGCGCCGCTCCAGTCACTCCGATCGACACACGCGACACGTATTACACGTCAGATATGGGGCAGACGAACGGCTCGACAAACAACCAAACGTCGAAACCACAAAATATCGAATCCGCGGTTTCAGATCTATTCGCGTCCCAAACTGAACAGCTTACCTCGCCAGAAGGACTTGGATCGTCCATTAAAGTCGCGATGCTGCTGGCGACATTGAGTTTGGCACCGGCGATTATTTTGATGACGACATGTTACATCCGCGTTGTTGTCGTGCTCACCTTGCTCAAACAAGCGTTCGGTGCCCAGCAGCTGCCGCCAACCCAAGTGATCACCGCACTTTCACTGTTCATCACGCTGCTGGTGATGACGCCTGTCTGGAACGAAGTCAAAACCGAAGCGATTGATCCGTACACCCAGACCGAAAACGGGATCTCCTGGGACGAAGCTTGGGAGCGCGGCATCGTGCCGGTCAAACGTTTCATGGGCAAGCAAATCGAAGTTGCCAACAACGGCGAGTCCATCGCGCTGTTCTACAAATACCTTCCCGACCAACCTTCAGTCCTTCCAACCAACGTCCAAGAAGTTCCCATCAATGTACTGCTTCCTGCGTTTGTAGTCAGCGAACTAAAAGTCGCATTCCTGCTGGGCTTTCAAATTTACCTGCCGTTTCTCGTTCTCGATTTGGTGGTTTCGTCCGTCACGGTATCAACCGGGATGTTGATGTTGCCACCAACGATGGTGAGCTTTCCACTCAAGCTAATTTTGTTTGTGTTGGTTGACGGTTGGAATCTGGTCGTCGGAATGTTGTTGCAAAGCTTCGCTCCTTTCACCTGATCAATCGAAAATCACCTGCCGTTGATTTAGACCAAGGCACATAAGCTCTCTTGAAACGCGACCACAATTTCACCATTCTTTGAATCGAAACCAAAATGAACCCGCAAGACGCCGTCGACTTAAGCCGTGAAGCGATCAAGACCTGCCTGATGGTCGGTGGCCCAATCCTTGCCGCCAGTCTGCTGATCGGCTTACTCGTTGGCGTGTTTCAGGCAATGACTCAGGTACAAGACCAAACGGTTTCGTTCGTTCCAAAAATTCTGCTTTTGATTGTCGCGATCGGGCTTTGTCTGCCGTGGCTAACCGACCACATGCTTGATTTTGCCAAATACTCGTTTGAGAAACCGATGACACATTGGTCTGGCGAGCGACAAACCACATTTGCGACCTCGGACAAACTTGCCACGAACCAGCAAATGCCCCCAAGCCAAAAATCCGCTTCCATTGCCAGCCGTCCATCACCTCCCATGATGAACGCGTCGTATGGTTTGGCCAGGGAATCGCGGACAAATTGGACAAATTCTGCTCCCGCAATCTCTACACCGACAAACACAATTGGAATCCGCGCACCGCTGGATCAAGAGAATTCGATTCCCAACTCGGTCCAACCTGAAACAACGATTCCAACGATGCCCAATGCGGTCAATCCGTTGAGCAGAACGCCCAAAACTGGATCGCCGTTTCTTCTTCCGCAGTACCGACAACGCCCTAATCTTGCCCCCCCTCAAACCGACATCAACGGGTAGGTGCGATGGAAGCAGGCATTGTTTTATTGCTCAGTTTTGCCCGCGTCACAGCGTTGGTACTTACCGCGCCCATTCTCGGCAGCCGGTCCGTCCCGATGAAGTTTCGTGTCGGGCTCGCAATCCTCCTAACGTTCACGGCAATTCCGTTGATCAACGGACCATCAGTTGCGCCAAACCCAAATCAAATTGTTTCTGCTGTTCTATCTGAAATCATCATCGGTGCCATCCTTGGGCTGGGCGTGATGATCATGTTTGCCGCCGCACAAGCCGCTGGCACCGTGATCAGTCAAATGGCTGGCATACAAATTGCCGACAGCCTCGATCCACAAACCGGCTCAATGGCATCGCCCGTTAGTCAAATGTTCGGCATGCTTTCACTGGCCGCCTTTGCACTGATCGGTGGACCTGAATTAGTCATATCAGCACTGCTGGATACGTTCATTCACTTGCCATTGGGAACAAGTCTCGATACATCCAGCGTTTTGAATCTGCTCACTGAATTGCTTCAGCAAAGTTTTATTTTGACCATGCGCGGGGTTGCACCTGCCGTCGCGGCGCTGATGATATCGACGCTGGTAATCGGATTAATCAGCCGCACGTATCCACAAATGAACTTATTGGGACTCGGCCTAAGTTCCAATATCGTCGTCATGTTTTTGGCAATTTCATTTACGCTTGGCGGCTGCGTATGGTTGTTCGTGGATGACTTGGACCAGTTTATCGCTTTGATTGGTGGCTCGATGCAAGAAGCCAGCTTGCCTACTCCGACAGCCGCAGATTCGTCGATTCAAATGTCAATGCCCAGTACTCGGTGAGAAAATGAGCGAAGACATTGACGACCAAATTCATCTCGCCACACCAGCGCGAATTCAACAAGCTCGCGAAGAAGGCGATATTCCCAAGAGCTTTGAATTAGCAAGCGCGGTTCAAATGATTGGCGCCCTGATTGTTGCATACGTTTTATTTGGGCAACTTGGAGCCTGGCTCCAGTCTTTCACAACCGAAACGTGGTCTAACGCCGGAAGCAACCTGTCCGTTAGCGCTGACGATTTTTCGGCACAACTACAGGGACTTTCCAATGGCCTGTTTTCGGTGCTTGCCCCGATCTTCCTGATGTTGCTGATATTTGGAATCGGATCCCACTGGCTGCAAACAGGTCCGGTCTTTCTTCCGAAAAAAGTCAGCCCCGACGTGACGCGACTGGGAATGGGCAACTGGCGCAGGCAATTTTTTTCGATTGCGACTTGGGCGCACCTGGTGGTTGGACTTCCCAAAACGATTATTGCCTTCGTCATCCTGGGCATCAGCGTTTGGTTTCATCGCAACCATTTCTTTGTGCTCTCAAACTACCCGTTCGACATGATGATCTCAAAAATGTTTTCGCTCATCATGACAGTTACCTTTCACGTGGCGCTTGGTTTGTTGATCGCATCAGCGGCGGATTATTGGCTGAAGCATCTTGGTCATCAACGCAGAATCAGAATGTCGGATCAGCAGCTCCGGGATGAACTACGAATGCAGACAGGCGATCCGCAAGTTCGTGCTCGACAGCGCAGGACTCAGCAAAGCTAAAAGAAAATACGTCGAAAAATGCCGTAGTTTTTCTCCGCCAAAGCTCGTGTAACATTCCTCTTTCGAATGTGAATAGCTCTTCACATTTATCAGCGTCGTTGTCTAAGAATTCTTAATCAATTCTTAACGTCATGTTCACGGTTTCTTAGCATTGGAACCATACCCTTTCTCGCTTAAACGGCGCGGATGTTTTGCGCCAACCTCACAAAGATGGCTTTAAACTATGTCAAGAATGGAATTATGAAAAACGGAACTAGAGATAGAAGAGATGGATTTACGCTTGTAGAGCTCTTGGTTGTCATTGCAATCATCGGAATTTTGATTGGCATGTTGCTTCCAGCAGTTCAAATGGTTCGCGAGGCAGCCAGGCGCACTCAATGCCTCAACAACATGCGACAACTAGGACTCTCATTACACAACTACGAAAGTGCACACCAGGCATTCCCGCCAAGTCGTCTGGTGCCAGATGATAATGATTTGCCAAGCGACATTTCCAACAGCGGTGCAGATACTGCATTTCAAAGTTGGACAACACTAATCCTTCCGTTCATTGAGCAAGGCAACCTAGCCGACACCTTCGACTACCGTCAGCCTTGGTTCGACAATGCAAACTCGAACAACCATACGACGATTGCCTACCAACTGGCACTATTCAAATGCCCGTCTTCACCAACAAAAAACGGTCGCGATCCATTCCACGTAGTTGACGCCGCCGCTGGCGACTACGGTTCGATTAACGAAGTAAAAAAGAAGGTTTACACAGAAGTCCTGAACGTTGCTGAACCATCATCTGCAGAGCGTCTTGGATTATTGAGTAGGTTTGAAGAGAATCCCATCGGTGCTTGCACCGATGGAACCAGCAATACATTTTTTGTCGCCGAAAGTGCTGGCCAACCAGATGTGTTTATTGCAAATGGTCGAATGACACTGGACGACTTTGCAAACTACTCCGATGACAAGGTCATCAATTTTAACGGCCAGTTAGTGCCTGAAGATGGTACCGGGTGGGCCGATCCAGATGCTGGTTTCAGCATCAACGGTGCGACATCAACAGGCCTTGATAAGCACGGTCCATTCATGATCAATAAAATCAACGTTAGTGAAGTGTTTAGTTTCCACACCCAAGGCGCAAGTTTTGCGATGGCCGACGGCTCCGTTCACTTTGTTTCGGAAAATGTAGACCCCGCTCCATTCGTAGCAATGTGCACTCGATCTGGCGGAGAAGTCGTCGGTGTTAACGACCTGTAAACCAGGACGAATTTTAGCTTGGGTGAATCGAATGCTTGCCTTCGCCCAAGCTCTCTTTTTGCTCCCAATCCCGTTGGCGAATGTTCAACTGGGACTGGGTTTTCGAATGCTCTACATTCAACTGCACTTAACTGGATCAACATGAAAACTCAAATAGCCGCTGCGGTGATGCTTAGCCTGATCGTATGCGTCAGCAGCAACTCTGTTTGCAACTCTGCCCAACTTGCGACCAAAGACATTGAAATGATTGGCACCTTGGAAATCCCAGGCCAACTTAAAGACAAATCGGGGCTTACTCAGAAATTCAATAATCCAACGGGCCTTAGCTCGACTTCAAACGATATGTTTGGCGGGATCTCCGCGATCACTTACTCCGGCAAAGAAGACATTTTCTTGATGCTTGCCGATCGTGGCCCAGACGACGGCGCGGTCGATTGGACCTGCCGTTTTCAAGAAGTTCGTTTGAAGCTTACTCCTGGCAAAACCCAGCCCGTCACTTTTGAATTGCTGAACACCGTTCTTCTCAAAGATAAAAACGGACACGGCATGACCGGACTGGCATCCGCGTTTCCCGGTTACGTTCCAGCCCAACAAAACGCCAAAGTTGGAACAGCTGGCCAAATATCAGCTGGCCAAACATCAGCTGAAAAACAGTCAACGGCAAACCAAACGACAGCTACATTCGTTCGAGCAGACAAACTCGACACTCGCGATCGTTTGCGTCTCGACCCCGAAGGTATACGCATCGCAACCAACGGTAACGTCTGGGTCTCGGATGAATATGGTCCTCGAATCATAG
>CAYZGP010000004.1:46176-50225 GCA_964478065.1 uncultured Pirellulaceae bacterium | reverse complement strand
ATCGCAACCAACGGTAACGTCTGGGTCTCGGATGAATATGGTCCTCGAATCATAGAATTCACACCTGGGGGAAAACTCGTTCGCGAGCTAACGCCCCCTGAGCACTACTTGATTTCCAACCCTGGATTGACCAAAGCTGATGAGAATCCCAAAAACGAATCTGGTCGTCAGTGCAATCGCGGGATGGAGGGTCTGGCCATGTCGTCAGACTCAAGAACGATTTTTGGTTTAATGCAAAGCCCACTATTGCAGGATTCGTTTCGCGCAAATATTACGGATCGCCCCATGGGATTGAACTGCCGACTGTTGACGCTTTCGGTAGATAACAACAGCACAACCGAACACGTTTACCAGCTTGACGATGTCGCTAACAAACTCAACGAAATACTAAGAGTCGACGATCATTCATTCATCACGATCGAACGTGATGGTGCGATTGGAGCCGAAGCGAAATTTAAGAAACTAATGTTGGTTTCGACCAAAAACGCTTCACAGATTTCAGGCGAGACCAAATTGCCTGTTGATTCGTTGCCCGCTGAGATTGTACCAGTCAAGAAAACGGTTTTGATTGACCTGCTGGATCCGCTATGGAAACTTGCTGGTGAAAAGATGCCCGAAAAAATCGAGGGCTTGGCGTTTGGACCGAATCTAGCCGATGGGCGCAAGACGCTTTTCGTCGCTTCGGACAATGATTTCAACTCCCAGCACCCAACCGCAATTTGGGTTTTCGCTTTGCCAACTTCGTTCGCATCGTCGAACTAATTTGGTATGCAGACCTATACTGGATGGCCACCGAAAAAACTCGGTGGCTTTTTTTGCTTTAAGATCAGCTTTAGATCTGAGACTACTTTGCAGCGCACGAATCTTTACGTTATCGAGTTTTGATAGCCGAACTCGTCCATGTACTGGTGCCAGTTGTTGTCGATGTCCATTCGCAGCGTTTCGTCAATCGAAAATGGATTCGTTTTGTGGTCCTTACGGCTTTCGAAATAACTTTCGATGGCGGGCTGGGCTTCGTCGAATCCACCAAGTTCGAGTTGTTGATAAACGCGCTGCATCTCGCCCATTGGGTTTGCCAAAAGCTCTTCGAATTTGACTTCTGCCAACTGATTCTCTGGCAGCTCGGATCGTTGCTCAAGATAAGCCGAGTACATCAGGTCTTTACATTCGAAAATGTAATTCTTCAATGCAGTGTCGTCGTATTTAGGGACTTGGAACCCCTGTAACTGGTCGAGCAACTTCCACAACCTCATCGTGGATGGAACCAGTTTGTAAGGGTGCCGTGCCATGTGAACAAATTTCGCGCCCGGGAACCACTCAGCCAATTGACGCAGGCGGCCGGTGTGCGGAGGAGACTTCAATACCAGTTGAGATTTGTAACGCACAGTTAACGATTTGACAAAGTGTTCCATCGAACTGCGCAACTCATTTTTCACCGCTGCGGAAGCGCTTTCCAAATTCAACGCAAGATGCTCTCGATTAAGCCGATTTGGAAATGCGATTCGGCGATAGGGCGTAGGGGCTCCATAAGCACAAAGCGCAAAATCGTCTTCCTGAGGTGACGCAACCCCCATCGCCATATTGTCCATTGGTCGACGAGCCGGCATCAAAATTTTGACGATCGGATAGAACACAAAACGTGAAACGAGAAAGTGATTGGGGATAAAGGCGTCAAAGTTTGAGGGAAACGCAAACCGAGAATCCATCGCCATCAACTCATGCATCAACGTCGTGCCCGATCGCCAATGACCCACGATAAAAATCGGTGGTCGCTCAATGTTTGCCGCTGCAATCTTACGACCATGCGTCAAGAACTGCACCCCGGACAAAACCGAATTCATTACGGCGCACCCACCCACCATCACCGTCATGGGGTAACGAGAAAGGTGAATCTGAAAGCGATTTTCGCGCAGCAGCCGAAAGTAATCGCCCATCCGCATTCCATTCCAAAACCGGGGTGCCCAAGGCGGATACCAGTTGGGCTTGGGTTTGGGTGATGATGCTTTCTGGTTCGGCGATACGGCTGGTTGTTGAGTTGTTTCTTTTGCGTCCGACATTCAGTTTTGGATTTGATCGGTTGTGTAAAAAGCGTTTTGATCAAGCCACTTTTTTTGATTCATCCGGCGTTGCTACAATCGTTCCCTTGGGAGTACTCAAATCGAACAAGCCAAAAATTTCATCCTTGCTTAGACCACGTCGAGATGGCTGGTCACCATCGGATAAAATCTCTCGAAATAGTTCGCGTTTCGCTTCCAAAATTTCATGGATCCGTTGTTCAATCGTTCCCGCCATAATCATCCGTGTGATGGTCACGCTACCCGCGGCTCCGATTCGGTGGGCGCGATTGATGGCTTGATCTTCAATCGCTGGATTCCACCAACGGTCAAACAAAAATACGTAACGGCAGAACTGCAAATTTAAACCAACGGCTCCCGCACCGTAACTCATCAAAAGCACATTGCGTTTCGGATTGGTTTTGAACTCCTCCAAAATCGGGTCACGCTGCTTTGAGGGAATACGACCATGATACTCCAGTGGATTGTGTTCGGTGAGCTGCTTTCCAACAACCTGCAACGCGTCCACCCATTGGCTGAAAACGATCGCTTTCTGCCCACTGGCCGCGACTTCTTCCATGTCCGCCTTAAGTCGCTCAATCTTGCTGCTGGCTCCTGTTGAGGGGTCAAAGTTACAAATCTGCTTAAGACGTAAAACCAGCTCGAACACGTGTTTGATCGTGAGCTCATCGCCCATATCATTCAAGCGAAGCACCCCATCGTTCTCGGCCCCCTCGTAAGTCAACTGCTGCTCTGGCGAAAGTGCCAACTCCGCGTCCCGCATCAACCGCGGTGGCATGTCTTTCATCACAAGGTCTTTGGTTCTTCGCAGGATCAAATCCTTTACGTTCACCCGTACTTCGCGCGGAGTCATACCGCTGGTCACGGCCCCTTTGGCCGCAAACTCGCAAATTCCGACCAAGTCTTCGATTCCATTTTCAATCGGCGTCCCGGTCAACGCCCAGCTGCGTTTGCGATTGATCTTATGAACGACTTGGCTGGTCGAGTTGGATTTATTTTTGATCCGCTGAGCTTCGTCAAGAATCACCAAGTCATAAACGTTGTTGGGCGCGGTGACGAGTGCTTCATCTCGCGTCAGCAATTCGTAGTTGGCCAGCTTCACCATCGCGGTCGGCGTTTTCCAATGCCACGCACGCTGGTTTTGGCTGCCTTGAACGGCAGCCACGGTTACTTCTGGTGCCCAAGTTTTAAACTCGCGCTGCCAGTTGGTGACAAGCGGTTTGGGGCAGATCAGCAAGACGTTTCTGATGTACCCCGCACGCAACAACATGCGTACCGTCGTAATCGCCTGCATCGTTTTGCCGAGCCCCATTTCATCGGCCAGGATCGCGCTGTGTCGCGGAAACAAAAAAGCGATTCCGGCATATTGAAATGTAAACGGCTCAAACGGAAACTCCAAGCTCTTGCCGCCGAGCAAATTCTCCAGTGGCGGCTGGAGCAGATAGAACAAACGATCTTCCAAACGGATCACGTCACTCGGCGGTTGAAGTCGCGTTCGTTGCTTGGGCTGGCTGACGTCGGAGTTTGCCTGATCGGAATCGCTTTGAGCTTTTTGTTCAGCATCTGTATCCGATTCGGACTCTGTCTCGGCGTAAGGGTCGAACAAGTTTGCTTTTTTTGAACCGTTTGAATCGTCCTTAGCTTTTTGACCGTCGGGGGAAAAGAAAAAACTACACGTTTTAATTTTGCGTTTTTTGAACCGCGCAGAAACAACCGGAGGACGGTCAGGAGATTGATGCACCCAGGAGTTCAGCACGTCCGGAACGGAGCCCATAATCGCGCTCTGCCAATCAATCGATTGGAAAGAATCCAATTTGGAAAAGTGAATATCTTGATCCATCAAGTTTTTTCCAGTGGCATCGATCCTTCGATGCCATAAGTTGTATTGTTCGTCGCTGGGTAACGGCGATTAATTGGGAGCTACTGGCTTGGTCGTTAACGCTTTGTTGGTTAAAGCTTTATTGGTAAAAGCTT
>CAYZGP010000004.1:0-46076 GCA_964478065.1 uncultured Pirellulaceae bacterium | reverse complement strand
AAAGCTTTATTGGTAAAAGCTTAGTTGGTAAGGCTTGGTCGGCGGGATTGTCTTGTCAATCAGCGAACTTTGAAAACACTACGTTGCACTTTTCACCTCTATGCTGCTCGAACCACGGCATGAGCCTCATCAATGGCTTGCCGGATCCGCTCAAATGGCTCATCGAGTGGAAGTGATTTTACAAACCGCTCAGTCTCAGCTTGGACACTGCTTATTAGTTCCGGTTTCGTGTTAACCCAGTAAACCGTATCTTCTGCGACACTGAAGTGCTTTAAACCACGCGGATCAAACGGCTGATCTTGAACGGTTGATTGCGTGTCCGGTTTCGCTTTTGCGATTAACGGTTCGGGCAATATTAGTGGCTGGTCGATCAACTCGGCGATCGGCAGCATGTCTGGGCAATCAATGACAAACAAAGTCGGCTTTTGCTTCGCTTTGTCGACCAACGCCATGCCAATTTGATCCGAGTACAAAAACCCTTGGTAAGTCTTTCCATACATGATTTCTTCGGCACGGTTGGAAGCCACCGGCGCCGTGCAGTGAAATTCGATCGGGCGGCCAATTTTCGAAACGATCAACAGACCGCCACAATGACCAAGCGATGGAACTTCGACCACGGTTATGAAGCCAAAAGTGGTTGGACCATCAGACAATCGCTGGGGAACACGGCCGTCGTGCCGGGAGTCGGATTCAGAAAACATTTGCGTCACTAAGTTGGGTCCTCGTTTTTAACGCCACATATTTTGTTCAATAGGGTAAACCTGCTCGAATGACCAAACTGATGGCCATCAAAACATGCGGCGGCGACCGCGATCCCCAATTAGAAGCAAGTGTTTTGTCAACGACTAAAATGCTGTTTTTCAAAACACGTTTTTTGCATCCTTTTCGTAAGGACACACCGACTTTTGTGACATCGGAAGCGGATGTTTCTTACATGAGACGCTAGGGTGTCCGGCAACGGCTTCGTTTCAAACGGTATTAGCGGTACAAGTGCATAGGTTCAACATTTTTTGGAAAGCTTTAGCGGTCGATCGTATTTTTCTCTTAAACGTTTTTGTCAATTTTCTGAATACTCCATCAATCGCTCGACACTAGACTAGGCGCGGTTTATACTAAGAGTGTTCTCATAAAAAACATTCGGAGTGCTCCCAACATGGCCCATGATTCTCAAGATATCTCTCCCGTCTTTCGCATTGATGTTGCACAAAGTGCTAGCGAGCCATCGCTCAATAAACCTGCTGAAGTCCAAAGCGAAATGGCGGCCCTACTGCATCAGTTAGTAATCGGACAAGACAAACAAAACGAACTTTTGGAAGATTTGGTCGAGCAAATGGGCGCTTCGCAACGTCAACGAGCTGGCGAATTGAACCAATGGAAAGACGCCAATCCACTTCTCGCACGTAGGTGTCGCGCAGCAGCGGAAGCACTTTCTCAAGTCCAGACTGAGTTCCTTCAGAAGATGACCGTTGACGTAAACGACAGTCACGAAGACATGCTAGACAGCGATTTTGTACTTAACGAATTCGTTGACCGTTACGGCCCACGATTGGCTCACTTGAATGGCGTGCTTCAGTTGCTTTCTCAGCTAAGTGCCAATCCAACCACGCCCAACAACAGCAACTAGTTGACCAAATAGTGAACTGGGCACCGCTAAATCGCTCAGTTCGAAAGATATACAAGCCTCGGATCCTCCGGGGCTTTTTTTTAGCCTAATCCAGCGCCAATTCGAACGCCAAGCCTCGAAATCAGCCCTCTAAAATCAGCCTTTAGAAAGCAACATGAACGGTGAAATTGTCTCAACCATGAGCTCGGACCACCTTCGACTTCATGGTTTCTATCGGCGGTCGGAATCTCGACTAATGACCTCCACAACCTGTGGGTCAGTGGATGCCGCGGTG
Organism: uncultured Pirellulaceae bacterium; assembly: GCA_964478065.1. GTDB lineage: Bacteria > Planctomycetota > Planctomycetia > Pirellulales > Pirellulaceae > Mariniblastus. The sequence goes on along the minus strand of CAYZGP010000004.1, from coordinate 44,178 downwards.
ATGCTTCATGGACTGGGCGGCAATTTTTACTCGTCCCGGCTGCTCAATCATTTCAGCGACACGCTCATGAAGTTGGGCATCAGCGTGGTCATCGCCAACACGCGCGGCCATGACATGATCAACACCTCGACCTGGGGCGGAAGATCGCGTTCCAATGGAGCCGCTCTCGAGAATGTGGCTGACGCAAAATTCGACATCGAAGGCTGGACTGAGTTTTTGTTGGACAAAGGCCACACCGACATTTTGGTTTTCGGCCATTCGCTTGGTGCGATCAAATCGTTGCACGCTCAAGCCCATCAGCCACACACCAAAGTTCGTTCGATCATCGGACTTTCTCCGACACGACTGAGCTACTCCAAGCTCATCGACTCGCCACGCGGAGAGTTGTTTCGCGAAACGATTCAAAAATGCACCAAGTTGATTGATGAACAACTTGGCGAAACTCCGATCCATGTTCCATTCCCATATCCGACTTGGATGACGCCCAAGTGTTACATCGAAAAGTATGGACCGGCTGAGTCGTTTAACTGGATTCGGTTCGTCAACCAAGTCGAAATTCCAACGCTGTTAGTGTTCGGACAAAAAGAGCTCGACAACGATCCGGCCTTTGAAGGCGTTCGCAGCGAATTGGTTGAACTACGTGACGGGTGGAATTCGCTTACGATTGAAGAAATCGAAGAAGCGGATCATTTCTACACTTCAAAGTTTGAAATGGTTAGCGATGTGATGACGCGCTGGCTCACTGATTAAGACGACATAGCGGCTTGCTCAAACGAGTTGGTTGAACGGCAACCTGGAGTCGGGTGTTTTGCCTGGCGGCGCTGTTTTAGCCTACGTCGCTCAACACATCGACAAAGTCTGTTCGATCAACGTTTTCAAAAGCTTTGGCTCGCAACCGCCAAATCGTAGTCACCCAAAAAGACAAGATCACAAAAGGCATTCCCATCATGAAGAGAATGCTAAACGCGTAAGCGAACGCCGTTCCGTCGTCGTGCAATCCGTCTTTGCAAGTCGGACACGCGCTCGCAAGTTCCGGCATCCCCCACTGCGCGACACAGATGGCCAAAATTGCGATTGTGATTTTCGTAAGCTTATTCATTGAAAAAATATGATAATCTCTTCGTGTCCATTGTGGCAATCGTTTAACGACGAGCCAGAAGGCGACCGTGCTTGCCTCAAATCATCCATAATAAGGACGCAACAATAAATAGCAAATCGGGCCAGTCACCGCGACATACAACCAAACCGGAAACACCCATTTAGCCATTGTTCGGTGTTTTTGAAACTGATTCGTGAATCCATAAACCCATGTCAACAAAATAAATGGCAAACTTCCAGCAGCCAAGATGATATGTGAAATCAAAAGCGCAAAGTAAACGTACTTGATCGTTCCGTCGCCACCAAAATGAGTTTCAGTGGTCGTAAAATGATAGGCGACATAGCAAGTCAAAAAAGTAGCCGAGCAAATCATCGCCGCCGAAACCGCCAGTTTGTGCAGCCGTACATTCTGCCGCTTGATCATCACCACGGCCACGATCAAAAAGATTGCGACCAACGTGTTTAAGGCCGCATGAACCGCGGGCAAGAAACTGAGGCTAACACCATCGGGCAGTGGGAATTTCTCAGGACGGCGCATCGCGCCAACCAAAAGCCAAACAACGACAGTCAGAACCCAAACAGCGATCTTGAGCTTCTTGCCTAACACCAGATTTGGTTCTTGTTTAGTATAAAGCTCACGCTCCATTGCTGAGCCTCGCTAGTTCGTAATCACAAACTGTAGCATCAGACCGATTACGATTGATGGCTTTTCCAATTCGTCCGTCTTCTTGATTGATTTTGGGTTTGGCTGGATCAACAGGCCGCTGTGGACGCGTTTCCAATTTCAATTGTTCGATCAGTTCAAGCATTTTGATTTCCTGCTTTGGATCTTTCCAATCGAAATCGCCTCGGACTTTACCCCAGCGATCAACGATAAAAAGTTGAGACGAATGGTGGCCGTCTTTGGCATGTGCGTTAAAAAACTCGCTTCCTATTCGAGGAATCAATCCTGACGGGCCAGTACAGAACAGCCATTTCGTTTCATCTGCCCCAAGCGATTTGGCGACTTCGCGTAATTTTTCTGGCGTGTCAAACGTGGGATCAGTCGTGATGCTGACCACTCGCGGGCATTTTTCGCCGATTCTTTTTTGCAAGTCACGAAGATATTCGTTTTGCTCTTTGCAAATACCTGGGCACTTACTGAAAAAGAAATTTGCGATCCAAACTTCGCCAACCATATCGCGATTAAAAAATTTATCACCGCTCCGTTCGGTCAAATAAAATTCCCGAATCCAGTCAATCTGAGATAAGTCTGTTTGCTCAAAACCTGCCATCGCGTTTCGTGTATTGATAATTTTCCCAAGCGGCGGTTCGGTTTCGGCGGCAACTTCTTTGGCCACATCTACAAACCGCTTCATATCCAACGGTTGGTCCCATTTAAATCGGTCGCGGAATCGGCCCCATTTGTCCACCAACATAATATTGTCGGTGTGCGTGGCGGGATCAACAGGAACATTAAAATCACGTTCACCAATCGCTTGCAGCTGGAACAACTGACCAGTCAGAAAGGCCCAGCGATTGGGAGTGGCTTCGTAATCGGCTGCGTATCTTGCAAGAACTTCAGGGGTGTCTTTTTCAGGTTGTACCGTGAGCGTTAAGAACTGAATGTCGGTGTCTTTCAGCTCTTTGTTGACTCGGAAAATTTCATTGTTCAAATCGCGACAAAACGAAGGACAGCTCGCGAAAAAGAAACTTACAACATACGGCTTACCAGTTAAATCGGCAGAGTCAAATTCGTTTCCGTTTTGATCAATCAGCTTAAACCGATTCACATCGGGAAGATGCTGCCACGGAACATCGACCTTGACGGTGCCGTGCTCGTCGGCAACATGTGAATCAGGCGATGGAGCTGAATTTGACCGAGACCACCACATCACGCCCGCTCCAACGATGACCATCAACCACAAGATTACAGGAATTGCGTATCGCATTTTCTTTTATGTCCATCTTCAATCAGGTTTAAATCTACGCCAAAGATGCGTGACCGCTATTGATTCTGCTTCGTCAGTTCAATTACTCAACAAACGATTACTTGTTGGGCAGTGCAATATGCTTGGCTGTTGGATCGACTGGATCCGAGCCAGGAATCGGAGCGTGCGACCATCGTTCTTTGGAATAGGTCTCAGTTCGAAAACCAACATCAGGAACGAGAAGCATGACCAACAGGACTCCCATGATCAGCGCGGGAATCGTTAGCACGTATTTCCAAGCACGCTCCCACCAAAGGTGCATGAAAAACAGAATCACGAGTAGGGCCTTGGCAACAGAAACAGCCATCATCGCGCCCCAGCCCACCATCCGATTTTCCATCAAGTGAGAATTCGCTATCCAAAACGACAATCCAGTCAACGCACACAGCATCACGAACACCGCAATGAATACGCCGCGATGGCTTTTTTTGTGGTTTTGATCTTGAGAAGTTTCGGTCATTGCCAAGAGCGGATTCTTTTGATTAAGACTAATTAAGTTCTTTTATGTCCGTGTTTCGATTCGAGGTGCAGCTAAATGCGTATCTGGAAAACTAAAACAGGTAGAGCAGCGGGAACAGGAAGATCCAAACAATATCGACAAAGTGCCAATACAACCCGACGTTCTCCAGCACACCCGCCCGCTCAGTCCCTAAGCGTTTTAGCATCAGAACTAAAAACGCAACCAGGCCGCCCAAGACATGGAGAGCATGGAATCCAGTTAACAAAAAGTATGTATTGGCCCAAGTGTTTCCGCTTGGGATCACCATTGGCAGCTTCAGATGAAACGTTTCATTGATGCCTTCTTCTTTGGCGGACGCGAACATCTCCATAGCTGCAACACGTGCCTTGAGTGGCGCGATCAAGTTGCCAATACGGCTTGATTCCGCTGCAGCATCGGTTGCGAGAGCCGTTTTTTCCTCAAGTTGTTTTTTCGATTCGTCTGTCGTCTCACCCGCGTTGAGTGCATCAATTGCTTTTTGAAGCTCAGCCACATTTTTATCGGCGTCGCCCAACTCATTTTCCAACTCAGCCAAAGACGTTTTGACTTGTTCAAGTTCACTAGCCAAATGCGCATCAACTCGTTCGTTTTCGCCGCGAGGATTGATTTGATGGGCCAAGCTTTCCAAAGCAATTTCTCGCATCCGTCGATTGTCGTCTCGGCCGACAATCTTCTGAGTCCACATGACCAGACCGTCACGAATCAAAACCAGGTTCTTCAATTTCTCACTATCATGAGAATGAGAACCTGCCGAATGGGAATCTGCCAAATGGGAATCTGTTTTCGAATCCGACTTTTGTTCGGAACGGGAAGCCGCCGATACCGTTTGGTTTGCCGCTGTTTTTTCTTTTTCCAAAACGGCAAGTTGTTCGTCACAACTTTGCTTCATCGCAGCAAGATAATGCAAGTCCGCTCGATCATAGAGTAAGCTTCGTGGGCCGCCCGGATGGATGCCGTGGCTGAATTTTGAATTGTATTCGTACGCTTTGATGCCGAGAAAAACACAGCCCAACGCAAACGTAGCGAACAACCACTTTTTTGCATTGTCGGCCAGGTCATATTTTGCGGCTTCCATGGCGAACACAATCGTGACGCTGGAACAAATCAGCACAAACGTGTTTAGAGCTCCGAGCCACTCGACGATTCGAACATCGTGTGGCGTGGGCCAGCTTCCTTGGGGAACTCCAAATCGCAACACGATGTAAGTTCCAATTAACGCCGTGAAGAACATGATCTCGGTGGACAGAAACAGCCAAATCGCAAGCTTGCCTTTGGATACTGGAACGGCAGGCTGATACACAAGTTGAACGTGGCCATGCGCTTGCCCACCATCATGATGGCTGACTGGTTCAGTTTTGCTGGCCGAAGAATTCATGGAAAATGTTGGTGGTCCGTGGTTGTGTAATCAACTGACAAAATCAGATCAACAGTGGCTAACGTATATTCAAACGTTGCTAACTTAAGTTGCTTGACTTTCTTTAAGTAAGGCACGCGACAATCAATGCGATCATATAAAGCGGCAAGTAAAGCAGCGAAACTCGCAACAACCCTCGGGCGATCGCATCAGTGCGAGACCGATAAAACCTAATGGCTGCTTTGAGGTAATAAACGCCCAGCACAATGGCTACAACGGCGAACAACCAGCCGTGCACTTGTGTTCGCAACGCCAACGCCGGCAGAACGCTAACACCGATCAGTAGTACGCCGGTAACAATGGCTTTGCGTCCCGCCGCGATGCCCGTTGGCTCGGTCACCGTCAGCATCTTCAAACCACCGGCTTCGTATTGCTCGCGATACATCCAAGCGATTGCCATAAAGTGAGGGAATTGCCATAGAAACAGGACACCGAAAAATGACCAGTTGATCAGTCCAACCGTAGCCGTTGCCGCAAGCGATCCCATGATGATCGGCATGGCTCCAGCAATCGCACCGACTTCGGTATTCAATGGCGTCTTACGTTTTAACGGCGTGTAAATAAAGACATAAAGAATCCAGTTTGCGATTCCACAAACCGCAGTCTGCCAGTTGACTGCAGCGAACAAAAACGCCAATCCAACACCAAAGGTAATCGCGCCGAACATGGCGACTTCGGGTGTCGAGAGTTGCTGGGCAGGGAGGGGACGTTTTGCCGTGCGAGCCATCAGGCAATCCGAGTAACGTTCGATGTACATGTTCATCGCATTACCGCTTGCCGCCACCATCAGCATGCCGATCAACGCACTGAACAACATACTCAAACTCAGTGGTGTGCTCGTGGTTACGGCCGCCAAGATTGCTGCAACAGCAAACGTGAACAAAACCATGACCGAGATACGCATCTTCGTCAGCGCCATGTACGCTTGAAAGCGGGTTGAATGTTCTGATTTTGCGATTGATTTGTCGGTAGTCAAAGCTGACATTCGATTAACTCGAGGAAAGGTGTTGTGTGATTGATGAAGGCTCTGCGTCTTTATTTGCGGAGTCGCTTTGAGCCTTTTTGTTGTCTTTGTTTGGAGCAAAATCATCTTGCTCTGAATCGTAATTTTTCGAAATCGGCTGGATTCCATTTTTCGATCGAAGCTGCAAATTTGAATCAGCGGTTGAACCGGAAAACAATCGGCGGCAGCGGAAAACTTGAATTGTCCAAAAAGCCAATATTAGCGAGCCAACGGCGACATGAGCAGTGATCAAATTCATTTGAAGGAAAGTTTTTTCTCCAACAATGAAATTGGCCGCAAAACCAGCGTCGGCGAACCAAACGGGCCAGCCAAATTTGACAACCCAAGTGCCAAACCCAAGGCCAATTTGAACGACGACCAACGCCAATAGCACGCTCGCTGACCCGCGAATGCCGGAGCCTTTGAATCTTCCAAACCGCGTGACGGTCCATTGAGTTACCGTTCCCAGCAACAACAAAACGGCTGTCGCAATGTGCATGACGACCAAGCCTCGGTAAACGTTCGGCGGTGAGCTGACTGAAATATGTCGCAGAAAAGCCCCCACAACCAACTGACCAAAACTGGCAAGCAGCAGAAAAGTTGCCAACCTAGAAAGACCAGATCCTTTTTTGGTCGAAGCCGAATCTTGCGTTGAAACCGATTTATGTTTGCCTTGCTCCCACCACCAACGTGATGTCACAACGCAGAAAGCAACAACGCAAGCGAAAAAAGCCGGCCCAACGCAACCATGAATCTTGGCGAGCGTTCTCGCGGCAAGCAAAACCCGCATCCCGCCAAGCAATCCCTGACAAATGACCAGAACCAAAAGCCCGGCCGCAAACCACCGCACCCAAACTCGTGGCTCTTTACGAATCGTAACTACCAGCAAAACGATCGCGACCAATCCGGCAAGCGAACCAAGCAAACGATGCCCATGCTCGACCAATAAATCAAACGGGCCGAACAACCAGGTTTCTATTGGATACAAAAACATGTTGTAGCCATATGTACCCGGCCAATCCGGAACTGCCATCCCGGCGTCGTACGTCGTCACCAACCCGCCAACCCAAATCAACGGGAACACGACCATCGCCAACACCGCGCCAACGCGATGGGGCAAACGACTCGGAAGCGTATCACCTCCGGCGGCAGCGTTGTTCGAGATGTCGAGTGCAGGTTTCACTTAATCTGTTGCTTTAACTTTTCGTCTAATTTGATTTGTCTAAATTCGATCTATTTAATTCGTTCGTCTAATTCTAACTCTTACTTTTTGACGGCTTGTGTTTGAGGGAAGAAATCCTCTTCGCGATCGGGATGACTGTATTCATACGGACCACGGCGAACGATCGGTTGGACGTCAAAGTTTCCATGCGGCGGTGGGCTTGGGGCGGCCCACTCAAGTGTATTTGAATTCCAGGGGTTTCTTGATGCTTTTTTTCCAAACAACATACTTCCGAAAAAATTCAGAATGAAAATGATCTGAACGGCTCCCATGGCAAACGCACAAACTGTCATGAATTGATTCAGCGGCAAAAGCTCTTTGATTCCATCGTAGACATACGGGTCGGCCACACGTCGAGGCATTCGACTAAGAAAATGCATTGGGAAAAACGTACCATTGAGAAAAATGAACGTCAGCACAAAGTGGAGTTTGCCCATTTTTTCGCTCATCATCCGGCCAAACATTTTTGGATACCAAAAATAGATCGCACCAAACACGCCCAACACACTGCTTGCGAACAAAACGTAATGCAGGTGGGCGACGATATAGTAAGTGTCGTGGATGACGATATCGACAGGCGGGGCCGACATCACGATGCCTGACAATCCGCCGATCACGAACATGGAAACAAAGCCAACGCTGAACAACATTGGAGTCGTCAATTGCAAACGTCCGCCCCAAAGTGTTCCAATCCAGTTGAAAACTTTGATGCCACTCGGAAGTGCGATCAGCATCGTCGAAACCATAAAGCTCATGGCCAACGTATGGTTCATGCCAGAAATGAACATGTGGTGGCCCCAAACGATGAAGCCCAATCCAGCGATTGCTGTGATCGAATAGACCATTGGCTTGTAACCGAACAATGGTTTACGCGAGAAACATGCGATCATATCAGAGACCATTCCCATCGCCGGAAGGATCATGATGTAAACGGCAGGGTGTGAATAAAACCAGAACAAGTGCTGCCACAAAAGAACTTGGCCGCCGCCACTGGCCGCGACGCCGTTGTCGACCATCAGGTTTTCAGGCAAAAAGAATCCGGTGTGGAGCAAACGATCCGAAAGTTGCATCAACAACGCGGCGGTCAAAACGGGCAAAGCAAACGCTTGCATAATCGCCGTGATGAACATTCCCCAAATCGTCATCGGCATACGGAACATTGACATGCCAGGCGCACGCATTTGAATGATCGTTGTCAGGTAGTTGATCGATCCCATCATCGACGAAATCCCAACAAACACCATCGCCAACAACCACATCGTTTGCGGGTCGCCATTGAAAACGCTCAGCGGCGGATACGAAGTCCAACCAGCCGATGCACCGTAACCGGGCATAAAGAAACTGGCGATAATGCACGCGAACGCCGGCCACATGAACCAATAGCTGAACATATTCAACCGTGGAAACGCCATGTCTTCGGCCCCGATCATGAGCGGAATCAAGTAATTCCCAAACGCTCCAGCAAGCACAGGGATGATCACGAAAAAGATCATGATCGTCGCGTGCATCGTGAACAGCATCGTGTAAAACTCAGGTGAGATCTGCCCACCAGTCTCGGCAAACAGCATCGGCCCAAAAATTGGCATGTCTGTCCACGGCCAAGCCAACTGCCAGCGAACACCAAGCGCCAACAAGCCACCGACGAAAAACCAGATCAAAGACGAGAACAAGAATTGCAGCCCGATGATCTTGTGATCCGTTGCGAACACGTAAGTCCAAATAAAACGGGAAATCACATTCCCTTTCACGTGCGCGGGTCCAACCAAATTGTCAGCGACATCAGTCATTAATTGTCTTCATTCAATAGGTGGGCGGGCGCTGACGAATTTGAAGCGGATAAAGTTGGCACCATCGAAGCAGCCACTTCAGGCGGCGAGTCAGTTTTGTAATTGGGTGAATACTGACCGGTTTGCTCAGCCAACCAAGTGTCGAATTCAGGTCGGCTGACAAAACGGAGATCAGCTTTCATTTTGTAGTGTCCCCAACCGCAAAGCTCAGTACAAATGATTTCGATGTCAGCGTTTTCCTTGGAGTTGAACCAGACGAACTGAGTCATACCGGGCACGATGTCTTGCTTAAGCCGCAGCTCAGGAACGTAAAAACTATGGATCACGTCGCGGCTTTCAAGCTGCAACACAATGTCTTCGCCAGAAGGCAGGTACAGCAAGTTTTCGATATAAACATCGTCTTGCGTTTCTACGATCCCATCGGCTCCTGCGTAATAGAACTCCCAGCCAAACCGTTTTGCTTTGACCATCACCATTGGTGGGCGTTCAACCGTCTCACCGTTAACGGTCATCACAGGGCGGACCATTTTATTTTCCGTCCAGGATTTCATTTGAAAGAAAGCCAGAAAAATTAGAATCAAAGCTGGAATGATCGTCCAAATGATTTCAAGTTTCGTGTTGTGGTGAATGTAAAGTGCTTTGCGGCCGTCTGAATGTTTGTCGTCGTACCTCCACAACGCCCAAGCAATCGTCAATCCGGTGCCAAGCAAAATGAAAGCGGATAGTAAGTGAATTCCGTTAAACAACTGGTCGATCGTATCGCCAGATTCGCTTAACGATTTCGGCAGCCACGCTGATCCGAACGGAGTCACTTCCCACATTGCCATCAGGAACGTAACGACGCCCAGAACGGGGACGAGGAAAAACAGGATGCTCCAAAAACGACTCATGATCACCTGGCGATTGATTTGTCGTTGACGGGGCGAGATTCACGATCCGCGTTTGCGCCCGTGTAAGGAAGCGAGCGAAGATACGCCACGATCGACCAGATTTCTTCCGAACTCAACGCCGACGCAGCAGGCATCGGCGTGCCTTCGATTCCGTTTGCGATTCGCAAATAGATATCGCTTGGCAGTGATCCACCTCGATAAACTCCCAAATGCAAGTTGCGTGGCCGAATCGGACGAGGGGGCAGGGCACCAAGTTTTAGAAAATCTTGATAAGTACTGGCATCAAACGGATCGACGTGAGCTGTCCAGTCTTTGGTCCAAACATCAAAATCGACTTGCCCATCACCATAAGCCGTTTCGCCGTGGCACTGCATACAGTTACCAGTGGAAAAGAAAACGTCTTTGCCTTGCGCAACAAACTGATCATGATTGGCATGCTCCGGATTAAACGCGGCGGGAGCATCTGGAATTTTGGTAACTTTCTTTTTTGGCTTAAGCCATCGCTTCACAATGCTTTGCCGAAGTCCTTCGTCGAGAATCGTGTAGATCTGGTCGTCAAATTCTTCGAGATCGTCCTCGGACGGTTCTTCGCCTTCTTTTGATTTCGAGATCAAGCTGTAATCAATTAGCGAGCCGCCATCCAAGCTTGCAAGTTGCTCAATCAAAAAGTGTTCAAACTGTCCGCGGATCGTCAAATATTTGACGTACTCTACAAGCGATTGCAATTCATCATCTGGCAACGTTCGAAAGGATGGCATCGCCGTCCCAGGAATTCCGTTCTTCAGGATTTTAGTCAAGTCATGGTCGGTCGGCGGCTGGCGAAGCGGCGTTGATTTGAATTTAAAATAGCCCAAACGAAAGTCACGCGGATACGGATTCAAAATGGAAGCCGTTGGTCCGGCTCCGTCGCCCGTGATGCCATGACAGTGAGCACAGTGCTCGCGATAAAGTCCGCCATGCGTTCCGCTGCGGTCGCTTTGGACTGGCCCAGCTGAATTGGCGAGGTTTTCGATACTGATGATTTTGTGACCAGGATCTTCGTCGCCGAGAAAGAAAGGAAACTCTGGCTCGTCTGGAGTTCCAAACGTTGTTTTGAGGATCGTACCGATCTCGGCGTCATAGCCATCCTCGAACGGCTCGCCTGCACGTTTTTCCTGGCTGAGCATTTTCACGGAGTTGAGACGAAACTCCGGAGCTGCGGATTTTTCACATCCCGATGACGTGATCAATACGATCGCCAACAGTGCCGTCAAACGGCACGCCGGTAGCACGATAAACTGAAATACCTGTCGCAAGGAACCGCCAACCGAAGGTTGGTCCGTAGATGGTGAACGTGACTGAAAAAAGCCACTTTTGAAAGCTAATATCTGCCCTACATTCTCGCTGAAATTGACTTTTTGTCGAGCGGACAAATTGTCGCAATAAACATGGCAAATCCCTACCTAATAACCGCTTTAGGTTGGCTGGCTTAACACTGTTCAAATTGAGTAGAAAACGCGGGTCAGCCGGAACCATTTATCACAGGGATATGAGCAGAGCTATTTACTCCACGGGGTAAAGAATTTCCCTTTCGGGGAGACGATGATCGTCGTCTCCAAGTGCGTGTAGGAGGTAACGCGTGGCGGCAAAGCTATACGCCAGCAAAAAAAACAAGCCCAACAACCAGCGCAATGCCAGCAACGCAGCCTCCGATGGTTCCGAAAAAGCAAACCATCAGCATGCCGACTGAATAAACCACCGCCGACAAGAACTTTTTAAAACTCTGTTTACCGGTACCAAAAACATTCGACATCAAGATCATCCCCCATCCGCTCCATACTCCCAAACAGCAAACAATCAAAGGTTCTCCCAAACTCTCTTCGAGATTGTAGGCACCAAATGAAAGAGCGAACGAAAACGTGATCAGAAACAGATGAAGGATTCGAAACTGAATAAATTCAGGTTGCTCAACGGCAGACTTAATTCTATTCCCACTCAAACTTTTTCATCTCTTCTTTCAACACATCGACTTCAGCCTGACTGTAAGTCGCCTCTGGTGCCATTGGCCGCTGGTAACATCCAGGCACAACGACGGACAAACCTACGACCACGAGAAGACAGGCCGTTTTAAAATGGCAACATGCGATTGAGCAAAATTTAATTTGAGTGGTAAGCATTTTGGGACTTAGAAGATTGGCTACAAAAAAACCTTGGGTCAGTATTCTAACCCAAGGAAATATTGAAGTTTAGTTAATTTGTCTGAAGCGAGATTTAGTTCGCCAGACGTTATTAGTCGAAACTTTGGTTAGTCATCACCAAAAGCGTCGGCTGGCACAGTGATCACACCCAAGTCAACGACTTCGCCTTTTTTGATTTCGACGTCAAAATATCCACGTCGCTTATCTGGGGTGTATCCATCAAGTTTAGCCGTTCTCAAAAAGCCAACCTTTTTGTGCCAAAGCTGGAACGAATACGTTCCCGGCGGGATATTTTCCATTGTAAATTTCCCGTCAGCACCACTGATGGCAACGTATGGGTTGTCGCGGACGAACAAGATCGAATCCATCCATTTGTGCATGTCGCAAACAACCTCACCAGGAAAACGATCGTCGTCGGCGTCGGCATCAAGCTTTAAGTCTATCGACACGTTGGCCGGAAGACCGACATTATGCTCTTGGCCGGACGTCAAAGTAATATGGCAGTTATGCCCCACAGCGTCGCTGTTTTTCAAAATCAAAGTTGAACCCGTGCGAACGAAAGCTGCTTTAGGATTGAAACGGCATTTCACATTGTCCAAAGTCAATTTGATATCCTTGGCAGCGTCGTACTGCGGATGGAATTTCTTTGGAGCCTTTTTGCTTCCACGACCAAGGTACATGTAGATAAAAACGTTTTTCAGTTCGTTTTTATCGCTGACCAAAATCCCATCGTCTTTAGGGATTTCGCCATCGACCAAGCAAGCGGCTTCGTCAGGGGCACCTTTGGCCGGCTCGACTGGATTCTCGGGAGCCTTTCCCTCGACGACGAATTGGCCAGTCAAATTTCCCCACTCGGCATCTTGAGCGACGCCTGTATTTGCAAATCCGAAACTGATAACGGCAGTTGAAATAGCCAGAACAAAAAGTGCACGCTTCATTATTAATTCTTCCAAGATTGATTTTATTTTGAGGGTGACCGGATTAATAATTGTGGTGTACTAATTACTAAACTGGTCTCATCTATTGGTTAGATGTTTAAGGTTACATGACTATTGTATTTAGTCCAGTAATTGATCAATTTTCGAGCAAAATCGCTTTTGAATCGCTCCGTTTTAAGGACCAAAAACGCTCAACGCTGCCCCTGTGATTTGTCCCTTAAACGCGTAAAATCACTACCGCTCCCAATTGTGTGTTACTCAAATTATCGCATTGAACGCGGAGCAAACGCCCGCACAAAACGCGGTAATGCTTGGAAAAGCTCAAACATGCATTCTCCAACTTGGCTTCAATTCACTTCAATTTCGCATATACGGTCAGTAATAGTTCTATGAAAGTTCTGGTAGTGGGTGGTGGTGGACGCGAGCATGCCATCGCTTGGAAAATAGCTCAAAGCTCACGAGTCGAACGCGTATTCGTGGCGCCCGGAAATGCTGGCACGGCAACAGATGCCGAAAACGTAGATATTGCGGCCGACGACATTCCCGCACTGGTCACTTTCGCAAAAGAGAACAAAATCGGGCTGACTGTCGTTGGCCCTGAGGTTCCGCTTTGTGATGGAATCGTAAATGCGTTTGATGACGAAAAACTTAAAATCTTCGGGCCTTCAAAAGACGCCGCTCAACTCGAAGCCAGCAAAGTTTTTTGCAAAAACGTGTTGCGATCCGCAGACGTACCAACTGCGGACTTTCATGAATTCCGCACCGCCGAATCGGCCGAGCGATTTATCAACGAGCGTTACAGCGAAACGCCAAATGATGTTCCGCTGGTTGTCAAAGCCGACGGACTGGCGGCCGGCAAAGGTGCGATCGTTTGCGGTACACGAGACGAAGCGTTAGAAGCGATCGACATCATCTTGCGTCAGCGCCAATTTGGGGCCGCTGGCGATCGAATGATTATCGAAGACCGTTTACAAGGCGTCGAAGCGAGCATCCTTGCGATCACCGACGGTCGCACGATCCTGACGCTCCCTCCCGCAGAAGATCACAAACGCGCACACGATGGAGACGCCGGACCCAACACGGGTGGCATGGGAGCCTACTGCCCAACGCCATCGATTGATGAAAAAACACTGCGCTGGGTTGAGGAAAGCGTCTTGGTCCCAACGGTACACATGATGAAGCGAAAACGAAATCCATTTCGCGGTATTCTTTATGCCGGCATGATGTTAACGCCACAAGGCCCAAAAGTTCTCGAGTACAACGTCCGTTTCGGCGACCCTGAGTGCCAGCCCGTTCTAATGCGACTGAAAACCGACCTGGTTGATTTGCTCGAAGCCACCGTCGATCGCAAACTTTCAGAAATCGGACCGTTGGAATGGGACGACCGTCCTTCCGTTTGCGTCGTGATGGCTTCTGATGGCTATCCCGCAAAATACGAAAAAGGAAAAATCATCCGCGGACTCGAAGAAGCCGCTTTGATCGAAGACGTAAAGGTCTTTCATGCCGGCACAAAGTTGGATGCTGATGGAAAAGCCATCACCAACGGGGGGCGAGTTCTGGGCGTGACAGCCATGGGCGATTCAGTCGCGACGGCAAAACTTCAAGCTTACAAAGCCGTCAAATGCATCCGCTGGGAAGGTGCCTGGTGTCGCAAAGACATCTCTGACAAAGCGATCACAATGGTTTAGTTGTTCGTTAAATAGATGAATCCAGAAAACAAAAAAGGCGACCGAATTTTATCGGTCGCCTTTTATTTTTCATTGCCGTCCGAGAAAGCCATTGCTTGCTCTGATCAGGTTTTCACCGATTGGACATCATTTGTCTGACCGGTCTTTTTTCATTTCGCGAATTTCTTGACGTAGCTTTTCCATTTCGGCACGCAGAATTTCGACTTCTGTCATTTCTGACTTTTTCGTTCGAGACTTTCTCTGGTCTAACTTTTCTGCCGCTTCGACTAAATCAATAGTCCAACCTGAATTCTTTTCGTTCGAATTTGATTTCTGGCCGTTTGTCCGACCAGTGCTTTCTTGTGAACTCCGATTCGACCGACCGTCTTTGCGTTGCCACCTCAATGAATCCTGTTTTGATTTGGCACTTTGAGGCGAATTGAGATCCAAGTTCTTTCCATCAATTCGTTTGGGCGAACGGCTATCACGTCGACGCGCCCTTTCCACGTCCTTTTTGAAATCTCCTTTGATCGCTCGCGATTCCTCGCTTGAGCGCCGCAGGTCTTCGTTAAACTGGCGAAGCGATTCTTCATGCCGAGTTTTTTCACGTTCGATTTTTTCAAGAATCTGGTCGCGACTTGGAACATCGGCGCGTGAACGGGAAGCTGGCCGATCTTTGGATTGCAACAAACGTGCATCGCGAATTGTTCTAATGACTTCTTCAATCCGCTCACGTTGAGCAGGCGTCGTTTCGTCATTTTTTAGCAGCCGTTGAAGCGCTTCAATTCGAGGATCGGATTTCGAATCTCTCCGACGGGCATCTTGGCGCCGCCGGGGATCATCGGAAATATTCCGACCAACATCTTCTTTGAATTGCCCTAGGGCTCGACTGAGTTCACGAGCCGTTCGCTCAATCGTTCGACGTTCGTCGCTGTCTTCTTCAAGCACCTCGATGACTTCACCGAGCGGTTTTTCAAAAGCGTTTTGGGCGAGGTCACCGAGTTCACCAAGACTTTCCCAAGGTGCTTCGCTGAGTTCTCCCAATCCTTCTTCCATTGCGCGGTCGACCAACTGGCCAAGCGGCATTTTGCTGAGCATCTTGAGATTTCGCTCAACCAACTCGCCAACATTGTCAGATTGGATGCCATCGCGTTCAAGACGGTCAGCAAACCTTTCGAGATCGCCTTCGTAACGTTGGGCCCACTGGCCCCAGATGTCTTCCTGCTCTTCGGCGAGACGTTCTACCGAGCGACCAAAACTCTTGCTCCAGCTTTCCCAGTCGTCAGAATATTTTTCCGACCACGCTTCAAGCTCTTCAGAATTTTCTTCCGCCCAACGCTCGAAAGTCCGGCTAAACTTTTCGGCGGACGCTTCAAGCTGCCGTAGCAACTCTTCAACTTCCGCACCAATGTCTTCGCCAGCCAGATCGAGTGCTTCTTCGATCGTTCGTCGATTTCTTTCCGACAATCGCTCCTGGGCTTTGAGTTGCATGCCCGAAGTGATTTGGAGGAAGGCAAGGAATGCCACCAGAAATGAGACTTTTTTCACAACTTACTCCGTAATTAATATGAAGCTATTGGGCATTGTTCGCTTGCATTGACCGGATATTGACTATGAATTTGAAAGATTAAGAAAAAAAATTCTGTTGGAGGCGGAAACACCAAAAAGGCGGCAATTATTCGAAGATCTTTCACCGATAGTAGCACGATTCTCCGAATCGTTTTTCTACTTGGGTTTCGATTCGGAGAATCGAGCTACTTTCTCGGACTACCCCGATAACTCGTCGTCGCTGAAACCAAACTCCTCGGCCCAATCAACGTCTTTGAGCGAATCCGGGACGTCTTTTTCTTCCGCGTTCGAACCTTCGGCATCCAAACCGCCGTCCGCTCCATCCACCCGAGGAGGCAGTTGCTCAAGTTCATCAAACCAAACATCACTGTCGATCGGAGTGGCTTTTCGACGCAGTGCTGCCCGGTGAAGACGATGGTCACTTGACACGACAGTCAAATTCTTGGGCGTAGAGTTTTTTTGAATCAACTCTTCGATCAACGAATCCGCGTCTTCATATTCGACGGCAAACACAACAGTGATGCCGGACTTTTTCGAGATCGAATGATCTTCTTTGATCGGCAAAGTGCGTGCATCAAAAACAACCGTCACCGTGGCACACTCCGATTTCGAATACCGCGATGCGATCGCAGCAATGAGTCTTGCCCGCGCACGTTCAAGCGAAAGTGAATCTCGAGATCGCCCTTCCAAGCCACACTGAAACACAAGATTGTAACCGTCGATCAGACAACGGCACTCGTTGAGTCGATGCTCTGGTTTCATACTCGGTTCATGGATTCAAAAAAAGCGAATGGGCAATCAACATTCTACTCCTTTGTCGCCCAACAACCGACCCCGGAATTTGCGCATAATAAAAGCGGCAACCAAAAGTCACCGCTTTTAAAATTTTGTCTTGCCCGCAATCGTTTTTTTAACGACGCCGACGCCTAAGCAGCCCAGTCAATCCAACCAAACCAAGGACGACCATGCTACCTGGCTCTGGCACCGCGTCACTACTCAATGTAAAGTTGTCGGCGCCAAAATCTTCGTCCTGAGCGTCGAGGTCGATTGTCAACCGCAAGTCAAGTGTTGTACCAGTCCCGGCAATCGCCCCAGTGAAATTTTGAGCCGCGTTGCCTAACTGCACTCCGTCGTTAAAGAAGAAACCATTGATACTGCTCCCGCTCGTAAAGGCACCAGGTATAAACTCAAGAATGGTTACGTACCCGCCACCATCAATTTGAGCTTCAACAAACAGTTGATCCGTTGCATCAATATCACCGGGATCGTCAAAAAATTCTGCAAAATCACCAGCAAACTCGAGGCCAGTTCGGCCAGTGATATCAATTCCTGTCCAATCTACTGTTATCGGCAGAGACGCGCCTTCACCGTTCAAATCCATACCAGTGAGAATGCCACCAACAAAACCGGTATACGCCTTCAGGTCAGTGGGTGTTGAATCGCCCCCCCAATCATCAGCGGTTCCACTCAAACCAAAATAATCTGCTTCACCATCAGAAAAGAAATCCGTGCTGGTCGTAAAGCCAGATGAATCATCAAAAGTTTCGGTGAAAAACACGTCTGCGTTTGCCGAACTTGTTGTCGCCAAGCTCACGATTAACGCAAGTCCGAATGGAATTAATTTCATAACTCACTCTTGTGGTTAGTTCAGAGAATTGCTCAACAAATTGAGACACGTTTGGAGAGAATAAAAAACGGTGGGTTAGATTGATCTTGTTTAATCTTCACACCCTTTCAAATAAAGGGGGTGTAAATCAAAGCAGGATGACCCATTTTTCTAAACAATAGCACTCAGTTAGGCACAGTAAGGAATTTTCCCACCATAAATTTGATTTTTTGGCGTTAGAATCGCCGATCACTCAAAAGCTGGTCGTTTTTCCATATAATTTCCAGGAACTAATTAAAAATAAGGCTGCAACTTTGTCGACTCAAAATCCTCTATCCGATTCGAAAACAAAAACAGTTGCCACCGTCGGCCCAGCCAGCGGTTCTCCTGAAATGCTGGAAAAACTTATGCACGCCGGGGCTGATGTTTTTCGGATCAATATGGCTCACGGTTCGCGCGAGTCACACACCCAAGCCGTAACCAACATTCGAGCGGCATCTAAAGAAACCGGTCTTCCGGCAGGCATATTGGTTGACCTAGCCGGACCAAAAATTCGTTTGGGACAACTTACTCAGAATCCGCTTGTCATACATAACGACCAGGTCGTGCGTTTCGTTCGCGGCACCGAGTCAAATGCCGATGATGAGTTGACCTGCAACTACGAGCCATTGATCGATGAAGTTTCAGTTGGAGACGCAATCGTTCTCGCTGATGGCTTGGCAAGATTGTCAGTCACCGAAAAAGGAAGCGACCACTTGGTTTGCACAGTCGCTGATGGCGGTAGCATCCGTTCACGCCAAGGAGTCAATCTCCCAGGGACCAACCTAAGCATTCCGGCGTTGGGTGATGTCGATAAAGACAATGCCGTTTGGGCGGCCGAACAGGGCGTCGATTTTGTCAGTATCAGCTTTGTTCGCAATGCGAAAGAAGTCGAAGAACTCAAATCAATTTTGGCTGAAAACAGAAGCCAGGCACTTGTGATTTCAAAAATTGAAAAACGAGAGGCGCTTGAGGAATTGGATTCCATCGTTGCAGCAACAGGCGGCGTCATGGTCGCGCGCGGTGATCTTGGCGTAGAAATTGATATCGAGAAAACACCCGGCGCACAAAAGAAGATTATCAAAGCTTGCCTGAAGCATCGAAAGCCCGTCATCGTCGCGACACAAATGCTTGAAAGCATGCACTCTTCAAAACAACCGACTCGCGCCGAAGTCACCGATGTCGCCAATGCGATCCTTGATGGTGCAGACGCCTGTATGCTTTCCGGAGAAACTGCGATTGGCAGCTATCCCGTCGAAGCCGTCACAATGATGAACAAAATCATGGCCGAAACGGAAAAATCGCTAAGCGATTCGAGTTCAAAAATGACTGCGTTTGACGAGCCGTATGGATGGCCAGTTTCCGACGCGGTTATTTTTGGGTCAGCTCAAATCGCAAAAAGAATCTCAGCAAAAATGGTGGTCATCGCCAGTAAAGAATCTCAAACAGCGTTGCTTAAATCCAAACAGCGCGATCATATTCCAACGGTATGCATCACCGATCACCCAAAATCGTACAACCAAATGGCTCTGTTTTGGGGAGTTACACCCGTGCTTTGCCCGGATGAAATCTCTGACGTCCGCCTTCAAAATTTCATCAACACATGGGCCAAAGACAAAACCGATCTGGAAACGGGTGATTCAATCGTGATTGTTACTGACACCGAAGTGCTTCCTGGTGTGCACGATTCGGTTTTAGTTGCACGACTTGATTAAAAGCCAATTTGCCAAACCGTTTCGCGCGTGGCGACCGATCGAGGTCTCGCGTACTTCAAAAAAAAAAGCCCGTCCAAATGGTAATGGACAGGCTTTGTCTGCGAAAAGCTGGCTGATGCTACGTACTTAGTTAGCGTTTTGACTCATCGTACATTGATGATGTTGCCTTAGATTCACAGTTGATTCCCAATCGGTTAGCACGGCGTTTCCTTACGCAAGGACTTTACGCACTTGGTGTGCCAATGTTCGATTGAAGCAAGATATTTTCCAGCGCGAGTTTGGAAAATCGCGTTACAACCGATGCTTTACATTGGTTTGCATCACAATTAACCAACAATGCACAGTTGGTCTTTGAGTGCCAGCATCATTTTGAATGGTAACAACGTGTAAGTCTTACACGGAGTTGTTACTTTGGTTCTCTTCCGCCCGCCCTTGAAGCAAGCCAACCGAAATCGCGTTGAACACGATCGCTTGCTTTTCAAACTCCCGATCTTCGGCTTGGGTCCAAAACAAAATAAACCGCTCATCGGTTCGGACAAACTGCAACTGTGCTTTGACCAGAAAATCAAGGCAATAAAACAACGCTTCGACCCCGGAAGTCTTATATGAACCAAGCTCGCTTTCAAAAGGAGTAATCTCGAGATCCTGATAGGTCTCCTGAAGTGTATCCAAAATCTCCTTTAAAACTTCGGCTTCAACGGTATCAGCTGGGTAGACGTGTACCGTCCAAAGTCCACTGCCATCTGGCGTTTCGAGCGTAATCGAATGTGGCGCTTCAGATTCCGATTCGTCGATCAGCTTCCAATTCTCCGGATAGAGAAAATTCAATCCAAGTTTGTCGTAAACAGCCGTCATACTGATGCCTTTTATCTGTTCGTTGCCCAATGACTGGGCGATTATTCGTTTTTAGGTGCAGAGATTCAAATTCGCTAGCAGCCGACGCAAGCTGCTTAGCTTGTATCCCCAACCGTTGTTTATAAACAATTCCAATTTGTTTGACATTACGCGTCGAAACGAATAATCCTGCCGCCAAAGATCTTCCGATATGGTAACTAACGTGCGACGTTGATAGAGTCGCCGTGCGCCGCCATGTTTTTGGCTTCGCGAAACAGTGGCAAGGAAGCTACAACGTTGCAGATTTTCAGTACCCCAAAACACAAACGGACCTATCGGCCCCAGCTTATATGCTTGGCGGGTCTGATTTGTATTTTAGTATCCGGTTGCCAAACGTTTCATCCTTTCGCGGAAAAAACGTATGGTCGACTAGCGTCTGCACGGCGATGGGCCAGCGGAGGATTGGAAGCTTTTCACAATGGCAAGCTCTCAAACGCCAAACGATTATTTTCTCGCGCCGCCGAACAGGATCCAAACGACTTTCGGGTCCGCGCCAATTTGGCACGAACGATCCACCAAAGTGGTGATCGCCAGGAAGCCATTTTGCATATGCAGCAGGCTGTTGATCTTTCCAATGGCGACCCAAAACTACAATTAGAGCTTGGTGAAATGTATCTTGAGGCAGGACAGTGGTTGCCCGCCCGACGCCAAGTTCAATTGGCACTTGAGTCCAACAATCGCTTTGCTCCGGCTTGGGCATTGAGTGGTAAAACGGAGAAAGCCAAAGGCAACTATGAGCAGGCGTTGGCGGATTTCCAAAAGGCGCTTGGATACGATCCGGAACTCGAAGACGTTCAAATGCTGATCGTTGATACTTACGAAAAAATGGGCCAGCCCCTTCGCTCGCTTTCGGCTGTTGAGCATGTCTTAAGCAAGTACCCTGTCGACAACCAACCCGAACAAGCCGTCCTTGCAAAAAGTGTAGCGTTGATAAGTCTCAAACAATTGGGACCTGCGATTGATCTTCTTGAAACGGCCAGCCGAAAAGAGCAACCTTCCAGCGAGGTGTTCGTTCGACTTGGCCAAGCCCAATTGCTGGCCGGTCAAGTGTCGCAAGCAAGGTTAACCCTCAACATTGGCAAGCAAAAATATCCTCATATGCTCGTGTTTGACCAGCTAGCCAACCAACTTCAATCTGCAAAGCAAGATGTGGCAGCCGTTGAAGGGTCCCTCTTGCGGTAAGCTGGCAAAACTTTACGAGCTTTGTTGCCTTTTTGAAGTCACTATTTGGCAAATCAGCCAGCACTGAACCCGCATAATCCCACCAATTGATACCAAGTGATCTCTGAGAAACCAAGACATCGGATTCACGCATTCGATTCTGACTTTTGCCACTCTAAAAAGCCGATTAAGTCATATGTTCTTTATTGGAACTCTTTTCTTCCTGATGTGTTTTTGCAGAGACAAAACATGGCCACTGAAAATCGAACTTTTGGAACATCCGGCTCATCCAATGAGCAAGCTGCATTTGTAGATCGGCGAATGTCATCCACAAAATCAGCCCCAGGCCTGGAGCGACGTCAGTTTTCGGACGGACATAACGATCTTTCAGATGAAGCCGCAGAGCTTGGTAGCGCGATCGATCAATACAAATTGATTAACCGCCGACGCTACATCACCTACGAGGAAATGCTTGCGATCATCAAAGGACTCGGCTACCACAAGTAAGCCCAGCAAGCGTGCGCCTACCGACGCACCTAAGCGGTTGATGCATTTGAGAAAAGTCGGTTGTCGTAGCAGCTGCGACGCTGAGACATAAACCGCGCCAAAACGGATGGTTTAACCAGCGACTCATGTGTCCAACGATTGGCTCATAAGCCCAGCCATTCACTTCTTACGCTGTTTGTTGATTTTCAATACACGCAAAGCTACACTTGTGCACATTTTTACGTAACGAATATCGACCAAGCTAAGTGGATCGCTCAATCTAAATGAATAACGAACTCACTGAACAAAATATTAAGGATGCATGGAATCGAATTGTCGCCAGCATTGCTGATCGTGGAGCCTCCAATGCGTTCAACCCTCCCGCAACCGACGAACAAATCTCGACCTTGGAGTCAAAACTGGGAATGTCACTCCCACATTCACTCAGCGCGTTTCTGAGATGTCAAAATGGATGTAAGGACTACTCCGATCAACTCATTGTCGGGACGCCATTCTTTTCCACCTCCGGGATTGAGCAGGAATGGTCTTGCAATTGTGAAGTAGACGAGGGACGTCCAGATTCCGAAAACATTGAATTGTCCGAGTTATGGTGGCATAAGCGATGCATTCCGATCGCGGGTTCCGACGGTGATTGCGTATGTATTGATTCAAAAACCAACACGATCTACTCGCACAATCATGGAATGGGTGGTTTAAAAGGGCCAAATTTTCCATCTTTGGTGGAATGGCTGGCAAGCCTGGCTGATCGACTCGAATCCGGTCAAGGAGAGATCGAGGATGGTAAGCTCACGACAGAACATTGGTAAAGCCCAGATATAAAATCGAAATTTAAGCCTACATTGCTGCGCCGCTTTCTCACTGGCCGCCCAAACTCTTTAGCGTTTAAGCGCACCCAGCGGCCCCTTAAGCAATGGATCGGTCAGTTGATCCATCCCAATCAAACCGATCGGTTTTCCTCTTGGGCCAACCACTCGAACGATATTTTCACGCGATGA
Source organism: uncultured Pirellulaceae bacterium (assembly GCA_964478065.1). Classification (GTDB taxonomy): domain Bacteria; phylum Planctomycetota; class Planctomycetia; order Pirellulales; family Pirellulaceae; genus Mariniblastus. The sequence goes on along the minus strand of CAYZGP010000004.1, from coordinate 21,027 downwards.
TTGCATTTGTAAAATCGTTTCCCCGAAAAGCTCACTCCAGGCAACATCTCTCAGCGGCCTGACAATTTCTTCGCATCGCTTTACATCATGGTTGACCATCAAATCGACCGTGCGAACGAAGCCAACGACATTCGATTTTGCGCGACTAAAAACGGGAATCTCGGCAATGCGTTTTTGACGTGCGAATTTTAATGCGGCTTCTTTGGTGGATTCGATCCTAATTGCTTGCACGCGCCCAATGGGAGTCACAAATTCGCCAATCGGTTTGGCCGCGACCAGGAAAAAGTTTTGCCCCAGATGACGCTGAGTGGGATGAAGGATGCCGGCTTCCAATCCGTCTTCGAGAACTTGCTGCAATTCGTTTCTAGCCAGCGTCAATCGGACTTTTTCCGGAGACTGTCCAAGTAACTGTTCAAGCAATCGCCCCATCCCCCATAACACGGCGGCAACCGGCGCAAAAATGCAGGTGAAAAGCAGGAACAGTGGTGCCGCCAATCGCAAGAGAAAATTGGGGGCTTGATAAAACAAGTTTTTCGGAAGCAGTTCGCCGTAAACGAAAAGCAATGGAGCCATCATGATCGGTGCCAACATTTCGGCCGCGCTTGAATCGGTTGCTTGCCGAGTTAGCAAAACGATGGCCAAACTCGTCAAGTAATTTGCGACGTTGTTTCCAATCAATGTCGTGGCGACAAACAAAGTTGGATTGTTGATCAATTTGATCAAATACTGCGACACACGGTCTCCATCGAGTCCAGCTATGACGACACGAACGCGACTTGCGCGATAGAACCCGGTTTCGCTTCCACTAAAAAACGCGCTCAGGAAGATGCCAATGACAAGCAGTAAAAAGGAGAACACAATCATGGCGTGTCCTCTGTTGTCTCGATGATTTGAACTTCAACCAACATGCTTCCGCGCTGTGCGGCTTCGATGACCAAAAATTGAAGTGGCCCCCACTCGCACCGGTCGCCGGCTTCGGCCAAGCGTTGAACAGACTCCTGGATGACGCCGCCAACAGTAACGCTGACGGTATCCGGAATTTCAACTTCCAGGCGTTTTGCCAACTGGCGCAGGCTCATGATTCCCGCGACCTGCCATTTATCTTCGCTGATCTTTACCAGCGGCGGCATGTCGAGCAAACGTTCGCTACGACTGGGCGAGTAGACAAACACGGTTTCGAGAATATCTTCAATCGTCAAAATCCCAATCGTGTCACCGAACTCATTGACGACGACGGTGACCTCTCGTTCACGATGCGACATTTTCTCAAATGCATCAGCAACCGTGGCACACCAAGGCAGATACAAAACCGACTCGGCAAATCGTTCTAGGTTGTCTTCTTCAAGCTGATACTGGTTATCCAACCGAATAGCTTTTTCGATTTCCTCGCTATCCGATTCAGTCACCAGCAAATAACCGCTGGGCGGAACGACTCCATTGAGATCGGATAGTTTGACGGGCGGACGAAACGATTCAAACTGAGTTCGCGGGCGCATCCATTCTTCGACTCGGATCGTGGAAAGCTGAACAATGTTTTGCAAAACGGCTTGCTCTTGTTTGATCAATGCCGCGTCCTTTCCCGAGTGTTCGATCGCTCGTTCGAGATCTGTCACGTCCATAAACGGCTCTGGTTTAAACCCGGGCCAAATCAGACGGCGAGAAACCAGGTTGACTGAACTCAACATTGGCATGAGCGGATCGACAACGCGGACGGCCCACGAAAGTGGCAAGCCAACGAGCGCTGAGAGGCTTCGCGGTTTAAGTACGGCCAAGCTTTTGGGCAACATTTCGCTGAGGAAAATAATCGCCAACAGTGAAACGACCGCGAACGTCACGGCTGCAGTTTGGCCCATTGAAGCGTCTTGTTCCAGGCGAATCGCGCACTTGGAAGAGATCGCGAAATAGACAATGTTGATGACGAGATTCCAAAACAGAACCGCCGACAAAAGTCGATCGGGATCTTTAAGCAGAATCGCAGCGGCTTGCTCGGCACGACTGCCCGTTTTCATTTCACGTCGATCGCGTGCTTGAAGATAGAACAATGCCGCTTCGCTTGCGGAAAAGAATCCTGAGCAAGCCATAAGAACCGCCATGGCAATCAACCATGGCAATAACTGCATCAAGCTATCCATTCTCAGCCGATTTTGAACGTCCAGTTGAAACGAGGAATTCACTTAAGCGTGGAATGACCATCGCAGTTGTAGCGAATCCGTAGGTAAAGCAAACCACCAACAAAACGGAAAAGTATTTTCCCAGCAGCAAACTGGTAATCGAATAGAACATCGCAATCGGAAGCAAACCCGATGCCATGACCAGTGCTGCAGACGGAGTGTTCCAGCCAAGTGCCACATACAACCCGATCGCGCCACCCACGATGCAGGCGAGGAAAGGAGTCAATTGAGCTTCCGGGTTTCCAGTAAATGAAACCATCATGAACATGGCTGTCACCACGCCGAGAAACAAGAAGAATACTGTGCCGAGGCTGACTGCAATCGATTGTCGACTGGCCGAATAAGACATCCCGCAATGAATACCTAACATTGCGACGAATACCACGAGCACCAGGAAACCGATGAAAACGTAAACCAGATTTTCTAAACTGATCGCTCCGTTATACCACAGGAATCCGCATATCAAGAGCGGCAGCAATATCATGTCCAAAACGACGTACATCACGCCGAACAGTTTTCCGAATAGAAATTCTTTGGGTGAAATATCGGTCACCATCAGTAAGTCGAGCGCCCGTCCATCTCGTTCCGTTGTCACCGACGTTACGGCCAATGCGTTGATCATCACGATACTGACCAATAAAAACGGAGCCAATGGTTTGGCGACGGCGGGGATCGTCACACCTTCATCCGCGGTAACGCGTGTTGCTTCGCCAGAACTAACGAGCAAATAAACCGCGAAGAACACGAACCCGGCCAGCAACCAGTAGGACGCGCGGATGAACAAGATCTTTTTGCCATAGGCCCACGTTTTCATTTCGCGCCACAGCACGGGATTGTCCCAGACTCGGCGGCTTTTTTTGCTGGCTGCCCGCGCTCGATCATCAACATGCCCGCTTCGCAATCCTTCTGATTGCTCAACGACTTGCCGGGCCACGGCCGCATCCGATTGCTTTTCAACATCGGCGTTCTGGCCATCAAGAACGACTTCGCCTGTGAACAAGTTGACTTGGGCGCTTTCCTCAGACGCTTGCTGGCCCTGGCGAACATCGCGACTTGGGTTCCATCGTCGTACTTTCAAGATCGCCAAATTGCAAAGACAGACTGCAATCAATATGGACACGACTAAGTAAGGAACAACAGCAACCTGCCAAGTGTTTGAAACCGTTGGATGGCTGGCAGCAAGAATTGCTTGAATCGGACTCGCCGCGCCGGAAATTTGATCGGCCGTCAATCCGAACAACTCAAAACCGGCCAGCCGAATGCCTTCGAACAAACCGATCCAAAACACGATGACCATGGCGACGAGAGCCAACGTTTGAAATGTTTTCTCACGCCACAGCGCGACGGTCGCACCGAGGCTTCCCGCAGCCAGCGCGGTTGCAGCTGTCACAGCGAACGTCCAACCGACTTGCTCGAACGATGTTCCACCGAAAAGAACGATCAACATAAAAATTGGCAAACTGGTGATCAGCATCACGCCGATGCTTAGCAAACTTGCAAATAGCTTTCCCAACACCAATTCGCTGTTGGTCAGCCGGCTCATTAAAAGCAAAATCAGAGTCTGCCGGTCTTTTTCGATCGCGATATTACTCGCCGCCTGGATCGCAGAAAGAAATACGATCATCGCAAGTTGAATGGGAGCAAGAATCTGGAACAACACGGTTCCAAATCGTGCCATGTCGCCAACATTGCGGATGCTTTGGGTTCCGAGCAGAGTCATCCAAGCGGTACACATCAGCACCAAAAGAGCGATCGCATAAACGGTCCGCATGATGTAGTGGCGAGCACGACGGGGCGCAACGGCCGCTTCACGTGAAAATACTGGACCGACTAACAACTGAGAAATACTCCGAAAACTTTGAGAATTTAAATCGAGATTATAACCCGAGAAAATAAAATTCGGAGTACGCAACCCCAGCGCAAAATCGCTTTCATTCTTGTTCCTACGCAAACGGTGGGAATTATGTTCCTTGTTAGTTTCAATCTTGGATGAAGCTTAATCCTCGTGAAGGCTGAAAACGTCTGTAGCGGTCAGCCACCTCACCAAAATTCGAGTCACCATTCGGTCTCACTTTGTCGCATGGATTGCCTGTGAAAATTCCATATTTCGAAATTCTGAGTCAAAATCGGATCCGCTGTGGGTTATCAGATTGCCCAATTCACCCATAAATCCCGCTGATTCCCGGTAAAAATGGACAATCGTCCCCAGCTTGGACTTTTTTAACAAAATGATGCTAAAAACAGTCGAATAGTCAATAAATTGAATGTTTCAGACGTCTTACTATCCAGTGCAGGGTGCGCGCCGGTTTTGGTGAAAATTGAATACAGATTCCTCAAAACCAACTTCTCCATTGGACCAGACGAAAGTCAAATTGGTTTACGAGAAACATGCGGTCGCACTTAAGAGATTTTTGTTGGGTATCCTTCGTGACGAAGCGACCACAGCGGACGCTTTGCAAACGACGTTTATTCGATTGATGGAAAAGGGGCACCTAATCCAACAGCAAGATTCTCTTAAATCCTGGTTGTTTCGAGTTGCGTTCAATGAAGCGATGTTGATTCGACGCCGAGATTCGGTGAGAAAAAAACATGCTCAGGGCGTGGCTTGGAAATCCAAGATGCAAAGTGGTGCGGACAAAGGCACAGACGAACGTCTTAGCCAATCAGTCCATCACGCCATTCAACAAGAAAACATTCAACAAGTTCGCGATGCGTTGGAAAAACTTCCGCAAGCCCAACGCGAGGTTGTGAAAAAAAGAATATACGACGGTCTGAAATTTCGCGAGATTGCCGATGAACTGAATGTTCCGCTGGGTACTGTTTTAGCTCGCATGCAAGCCGGTTTAAAAAAACTCAAGCCATATTTTAAAGACGAACAAATCGAATGAGTCGGTATCCCGAAGAAAACAAAAACGAGTCAAACGACCTTGAGTGGCTGGCGTTTTGCTATGTCGCCAATGAATTGTCTGATTTAGAGGCTGCTGAATTTGAGTTAAGACTTGAAAGCGATCAAGCTGCCCGTGATGCCGTGGTCAATGCTGTCGAGCAAGGCCAGTTGATTTTTGCAGCGATCGAGTCATCGCCGACAACAATTGGAAATTCGAACGAACACGCCACAATCATTTCTCCGGCCAAAAAATCGGTTAACGAGGAATCGGCTGGATCAAGTTCCAGACGAGCCAGCGTTTTGTTTGCCACCGCTGCGGCTTTACTTTTGATGGTCGGAGGTTGGGCGTGGATGAATTTTGAAACGTCAGCACCGATTGCCAACGATAGCGAAAATTTGGCTGACGTCTGGGGTGATACTTTGGTTGCGCGTTCACAAGATTTTAATTCTGCGGAAAGCCTGATACTCGAAGACACAGAGCTTGTCGCCACCGACGCGTCACTTGATGCTGACTCCGAAGACTGGATGTTTGTCGCTTTGACAGAGATGGAAAATTCGATAGGAGAATTCGAATAATGAAATCACTTCTTCCTCTCTATTCCAGTATCCGCATTGGCGCCACTTGCCTGTTCGCGCTGACATTATGCATTTTCACTTCGAGCATGATGCTTGCCGCGCAAACCAATGCCAACTCTCAAATGACGGCGGCTAATGCCTTCGATGCAATGGGGCAAAAATCGAATCAAGCCAAAAAGAAAACGGCCCAACGAACCAAACCCAAAACCGAGAGTAAGAGCGCCAAACTCGCTGCGGTCTCAGCAGAACGCCGAGCCGAATTAATGGATTTTGTGAATCTAAATCACCCGGAGATTCGACCGCTCTTGAAGCTGCTTCAGAAAAGTCGGCCAATGAAATATCAGTCGACCATGCGAACGCTTGATCGAGAAGTCAGGACACTGCAAAACGTGAAGGCGAAGCACCCTGAGCGTTACGACAGAGCACTGGAGTTTTGGACCATCAAGTCAAAAATTTCCCTTTTGTCAGCTCAATTGGCGATCAAGAGATCCAAGAAAGTGCAAACGAAGATCGAGCAGGAACTCGACGTGTTAATTCGAAAACGACTTCAAATTCGTAAGGTGGATCTGGAAGCGAATGCCGCTCGATTGACTGCTCAACTTGAGCGAGTCAATTCACAACTTGAGCAAATCAATGGTGACGAAAACAAAGTAGCAACTCGAGAGCTGAAAAAAATTAGTCAGCAAGCCGAGCGTTTGCGGCAGACGCGTCAAAAAGCCCGTCAAGCCAAGAAGAAAAAGGCTAAGAAATCTGAAGACGATAATCAGGAAAAGAAATCAACCAACGACGAAGCGAAAGGTAAACAGAAGTAACCAATCAATTTGATATTTCCGACGGCTCGCAAGGCGAACCACTCCACGGAAATGCCGAGAAGTTTTGCCTCACAAAAACGATCTTACCAATCGTTTTTGACAGACGTACTAATCATAAGTAATGTCTACTTCTTGGTACTGGGCCAGCACCGACGCCTCTCGGTGCTGGCTTTTTTTATGGCTACCGGCTGGGTCGTAGAGGTTGCAAATAAATATTGCATTTGCGATCTGACTGAACGGCTATTCAAACTTCCTCGAAGTTTTGATCTCCGCATTTCCTTCTTCAATCTGCACGCCACGATTGACTTCAACATCCTGGAATTCCTGCACATCACCTGATGGCCAGCGAATCGTAAGTTTGTCAATTTTGGGGGCTTCACCGATGCCCAACCAAACTTCGGCAGGGCCCGTACCCATGAAGCCGTTATTGGGAAATAGGTCGCGTGTGATTTTTTGCTCACCGAACTCGGCAATGATACGAGCACCGATGCCTTGGCGATTTGACTTCACACCTTTGAGACGAATCTCAAGCCGGTTGCCTTGTTCAATTTTGTTGGAGAACATTCTTAGTGAACCGCCGCCAGCTGATGCGACCAGCAAATCAACGGATCCGTCACGATCAAAGTCCGCTGCGACTACTGATCGTGAATCCGAATCGATATCTACTGAGGATGCAAACGAAGCATCAACAAAACGTGAGCCATCGACGTTAAGGAACAGTTTGTTACGCTCGTAGGCACTTAAGTTTTCGCCAAGTGATGGCAAGTCCAATGGGTTGGCAACCCAGAATTCTCCTTCTTCTTCATCCACTTCTCCGATTACAGGTAGCTGAGCTTCTCGGTCTTCTGGCTGTGTCACGACAGCCCTCCAAAGACACGTTCAGCCATCAGGCTTCTTCCGGTCAAAGCTCATAAACCCGGTAGTCGAATACAGATCCAGCCAACCATCACTATCAAGGTCCGCCATCGTCGGCCCCCAAGCCCATCCGACTTCGTTTACGCCTGCGTCAATGCTTGTATCCTCATACCGACCATCGGGACCACTTCGACGATAAAGCCGATTGCCTGCACAGGAGCCGACGATTTGAGAATAAACAGACGACGTGTAATCTTCTTCGGAAACCATCTCAATGATCCGTCGACCCATTTTGGAAAACATGTTCGAAACGTAGATGTCTGACTTTCCGTCGTTATCCACATCTCCAGCGACAACGCCCATACTCGTTGCGAATCCATCAGAGCCTGAGGCTTGTGAGATGTCTTCGAACGGATTGTTTGGACCACCATTTCTCAATAAAAGGTTACGAGCGAAATCATTGGCAACATAAAGATCGGGATAAATATCGTCATCGTAGTGGAACCAAACGGCGGATTGGGAATGTCGTTTTCCACCGCCAACGCCCATCATCGTCGTTTGATATCCAAATGTTCCATCGCCGTTATTCCTGAAAAGCTGATTTTCTTTACCAGAAGCCTCTTCATCGATCCATTTGGACTTACGGTTGACGGCTTCCTGGCCCTCCTCTGTATTGGCAGCCAAACCAAATGGTCGTTGGTAAATCACATACAAATCGAGCCAGCCATCATTGTTGTAGTCGACCACATTGAGCCCCATCACTTCCGCATCGAACCCAAGGTTGGTTGACGGGAGAAGCGAGAACTTTTTCCCGTCATGGTTTTTGAAAATACGAGCACCGGAAATCAATTCCGGATAACCGTCGTTGTCAATGTCGATCCAAGCGGTAGAAAAAATATCCATCGCGCGCGGATCTGCATCGACTTCGGGAATTTCCAAATCTTTGGTCACGTTCTTGTATTTGCCATCCTCGAAAGCGAATACGGCGCGTGCACTACTGACCGACATCACCGAGATATCAAGGTCGCCATCGAGATCGAAATCCTCGACTGCGATTTGAAAGTTATGTTGGGATGTTTTGTCGACTTCCATGTTCCAATTATCAGCCAATCCAGATTTGTCCAACTCAAGTTCATCCGTGATTTCTTCCATGATCGGTTTATCACAACGTCGAACCGTTTCAGACCAAAAATCCCATTTCTTGATCGAAGCCGCCTTGCCCAATTGCTTCTCATCGGGAATCGTCAATAAGACTTCATGCTCAGATTGAACGTGCCGTTGGATAGAGTCTTTATCAACACCACTTCCGGCAAGCAAAAAACGACAACGCCATAGGTCATTGCCCATGTCGGCGATCTTCAACACTCGCAGCTTTTTCTTTTTGATTTTGACGTCGCGAATCGGATCAATTATGGCAGTAAGAAACGCGGTTGTGTCATTGGACGTTGGAAGTTTTTCTTCGCCAGTCAAAGTGATCCGGATCTTCTCTTCGAGTGGCGGCTTGTTGATGACAGTCCACTCGTCGGTTTGTGGCAGCGTTGCCTGAAAATCCGAATGCAAAAGTGACTTTAATTTGTCTACATCTTGCTCTTGCCAAGCTTTGAGAAAGGCTTTCCCTAATCGATGCTCAACCTCGAATGTGACGTGCTCGGCGTCCCAAATGATTTCTTGTTTTTCAACCGCCAGAATCCCTTCACCAGTCAGTGGTTTTGGGGTCGGTTTCACGGATTGATAGAAATTCCAACCGAAGTATCCAATGATTCCCAATACGGCCAGCATTGCGAAAGTGCCCAGCACGTTTTTCATTTTATTTTGCCTGCTAATGATACTTTGACCCAAACGAGTTAATCGAAGGGGCGATGACGAATACTCATTATAAATATAAATCCGATTAGCTCCACGCCACCCGTATAGCCAGTCGTCAAAAAAGAAGGTGCGTCAGCAACCCTCTGAATCTGACTCCAATCGAAAGATCCTAATTGTCCACTACGAAAATCGGCTCGTCCAAGTTCAGTCGGTCAAAATCAAACTGACTTTCGCACTGTAAACACCGTGTTTTTCAAAATTTGAATTCAGTTCGCAATAAAAACGGCGTGAACCCGAATACCGTTCCTTGTCCGCAGTTAAAATCGTCAATATCGCAATTGCCCCGTGAATAATGGCATCTCAAGCCGATGTTAAAACATGGGTAATCGAAACTCGCCACAAACCTCTTTAGTAACCAATGAAACTTGGCAGAACATTTTCAGGGATATTCTTAGTCGTACTCGCTGCGTGTCTTGGCATTGCGCTGATGTATCTCCCGATGATGTTGATGCAGAATTACGAACGCGCCTTGTTGTTGGGCAATGTTTGGGGCACCGTCTATCTGGCTGTGGTTGGTTTAGGGGCGGTTCTGATTTTGGGCAGCGCGGTCTGGACACTGTGGAAGTTGTTTGGCGCATCGCTTGCCAAAAAACGAAAACGTACGCGGCGCAACAAAAACCCAAGCGAGCTTTCAATTGGCCAACGCGAAAGTGAAATCGATGAAAACATTGAGGAGATCGAACGACTCGCATCCGACGCCCAAGAAGACACACGACTCAAAGGCGAACTCGATCCACTCTTGCGAGAGCTTGAAGCCAAACGTGAGGCCCAGTCACTGGAGATCGTGGCTTTTGGAACCATCTCCAGCGGAAAATCTTCCGTTCTCAACCTGCTTGCCGGACGTGATGTTTTCATCACCGACGCCAGAGGCGGAACGACCGTCAACCGAAACGAAATTCCATGGCCAGGAATCGATTCGGTCACGTTGGTCGATACGCCCGGAATCGGCGAAATTGATGGGGCCAAGCACGTAAACATTGCAAGTGAATCGGCCAAAGACGCAGACATGGTGTTGGTCGTCGTCGATGGAGCGCTGCGAGAAAGCGAACATGATTTGCTTGAGCGATTGGGCCAGATGGAAAAACGAGTCATCATCTGCTTGAACAAGTCCGATTGGTATTCGCAAACGGATCGCGACAAACTTACCGGACAAATTTTTCGCCAGACCGGTGACTTTGTTCGCAAAGAAGACATCGTTTGCATTCAAGCCCAAGCCGGTCATCGGATTCGTCGCAAAATTCTCGCTGATGGAACCGAGGTCGACGAAACAGTCACGATCGATCCGAGTATCGCGCCGCTTGCCGATCGGATGATGCAAATTGTTAATCGCGATGGCAAAGACCTTTTGATGGCCAATTTATTATTGCAATCTCGAGGCATGGTTGAAAAAGCCAAAGACCGAGTCAAAGAATCGATTGACCGCAAAGGCTGGAACGTTGTTGACAAATATATGTGGGGTGCCGGCGGGGTCGCGGCAATCAGTCCCTTTCCAGTCGTGGACTTGATCGCTGGTTCTGCCATCTCAACCAAAATGATTCTCGACTTGGCAGAGGTCTATCAACAAAAAGTCGATTTGGAAATGGCTTCCAAATGGCTGAGTGAAATGGGCAAAAACCTGGTCGGCGTTTTGGGGGCCCAAGGTGCAACCGTCGCCGTCAGTGCCGTCGTTGGATCATTGGTCAAATCGATTCCGTTTGCCGGAACCGTTGCAGGCGGCGTATTGCAAGGCACCGCACAGGCCGTTGTCACCAAATGGATCGGTGCCGTTTTTATTGAATACTTTCGCAATGAAATGCAAACTCCAGAGGGCGGGTTGGCGGGACTGGCCAGGCGCAAATGGGAAGTCGTCACGAGTGTGGATGAGCTTCGTAAACTAGTTCAAACCGCTCGCGAAAAACTTGGCGATTAACTTCTTATCACAAAACATCACATGTCCGAAACAACTTCCGCTCAAGATCCGAACTACCTCGAAGCCGTCAAAGCCGTTGAGAAAACGCTTGCCGACCTTCGCGGCTGTCCCGATTCCGAACGCGAACAACTTAAAAAAGACATCTCGCAACTAAATGAGATGTACGAAAAAGTCACCAATGGTCGCGTTGAGATCGTGATCTTTGGCGAGATCAGTACTGGCAAATCGGCGTTGATCAATGCGTTGATCGGTCGTGATGTAGCAGAAGTTGACGTGCAAGGCGGATGGACAAAAGAAGTTTGGGGGACCGCTTGGGAAGGGGCAGGGCACCGCTTGCCGGGATTGGAAAGTTCCGAAGTCGTCATCGTTGATACACCAGGAATCAACGAAGTCGGTGGCGAAGATCGAGCCGAACTGGCTGAAGTCACCGCGAGAAAAGCCGATTTGATCCTGTTCGTCACCGACTCCGATTTAAATGACACCGAGTATGCTGCCCTGGTTGAATTGGCTGCCGTTCAAAAGCCCATGATTTGTGTCTTCAACAAAACGGACCTTTATCAAGAGGAAGAAAAAGCCAAGCTCATCGAGATGGTGAAACAGCGACTTGAAGGATTGGTGCCACCAGATCATTTTGTTTTAACCGCTGCCGATCCTCGCGAGATTGAATACGTCATTGAGCAACCTGATGGGTCATCCAAAACAGAATGGAGAAAGCCCGAGCCAGATGTGGGTGAGCTTAAATCGCTCATCCTCGAAACACTGGAAAAAGAAGGACTTGGGCTGATCGCGCTCAACGCAGCAATGTACGCTGCCGACAAAAGCGATCGAATCTCAGCCCTTCGTGTGGAAATGCGTAACAAGCAGGCGGACCAAGTAATCTGGACCATGGCGGCAACCAAAGCTGTCGTTGTCGCTGCAAACCCGCTCCCCTTATTTGACATCTTCGGTGGCTTGGCCGTTGACGCATTGATGATCGTGACGCTGGCGAAAGTCTACGGGCTCACGTTTTCAATGACTCAGGCCAGAGGACTGGCAAAATCGATTAGTGCCGCAGGCGGTATTTACGCACTGGGCGAATTGGCGAACTACGGAGCAAGTGCGTTTAAATTAATCACAGGAACGCTTGGCACGGCCTTAACTCTGATTCCCCAAGGCGCGGCAGTTGGATACGCTTCTTATATTATCGGCAAATCGGCCAAAAGATATTTTGAGCAAGGCGGATCTTGGGGAAGCAATTCGCCAAAATCGGTCGTCAAAGAAATACTTGCAACTACAGATAAAGACTCCGTCGTCAGCCACCTCAAAGACGAGATCCGTCAAAAGCTTAACTGGAATCGCCATAGCAACCGGTAGAAGAGTATCAGACTCGATGGCGATAGAGTTGCTGCCTGCCTCAACGACCCGGTAACAGAACTCGTAAAGAGTTTTGAGTGGCCTTCTTTCGTTTACATCATGGAAACCCACGCCTTGGTGGGAACAACTACCACGGTCAATCCGGGTGGCAATACGAGACAAATTGGACCTACAACCGACACAATCCGATCTATCGGTATTGCGACGGAAATTAAAGCAAATCAATGCCACCCCCGTCGAGTTTGTGACCTAGGATTATGGAAAGGCAACTGCTTCGGCCAACCGTAACCACCAAAGAACCATGTATAACGCGTATTCAAGACTCACGAAATTTATCCGCTCAGAAGATGGCCCAACATCAGTTGAGTATGCCGTTCTCATAGCAACTATTGCTGCGTTCTGCTTGTCAGCAATTTTCACAACAGGTGACTTCCAAAAAGCTCTTTGGTTTGACACGGCCAACACAATAAGCAACCTGCCGTAATATTCATTCCAACGACCAAAATGTTACAATGCGAGAAACTTCTTTCGCAGGGTAACGTTCGTTGAGTTCTGAAAAACCGGCCCCTAATTCGCAATCAGTATTATTTGTATGCCTTGGCAACATTTGCCGTTCTCCAACTGGAGAAGGCGTCTTGCAGCACCTGCTCGATGAGCAAGATCTCGCCGATCAAATCATGATCGATTCAGCCGGCACCATCGGCTATCACAAAGGCAAAGGCGCTGATGCCAGGATGCAAGCCGCCGCTCGTAAACGAGGCTACGACCTCTCAAGCAAGTCGCGCAAAATCGTCTATGGCGACCTGGAGAAATTCGATCTCGTGATCGCTATGGATCGGGATAACTATTCTGACATTCTTTCAATCCACCCTGAACCCACGGCATCAATCAAGCTACTCAGCAGCTTTCTTGGAGATGAATGGCCAACAGATGTTCCCGACCCGTACTACGGTGGCGACGAAGGATTTGAGTATGTTCTTGATATGATCGAAGCCGCTTGCCCAAAGATTCTTGACGAACTTCTGACTAACTGAAAGACCAATGACTTTTGTCACGACAAATTTTTGACGCCACGAAGTCACTGGTTTATTCACGTTTGCCTATTGCCCAATGCCCAACGACTTACATTCCTCTGTCGCTGATTTGATCGCCCAAACAACTGGGCAAGCGGCGGTGGTTTTATCGACACGGCCAACTGCTGGTGGCTGCATTAACCAAACTGAAATTCTGACACTCACGGATGGCCGATCGTTTTTTGTAAAATCAAATGCGACCACGCCCGATCTATTTGAATCCGAATCAACCGGATTGGCAGCGATTGCCCAGACCAAAACAATCCGCGTCCCTAAAACGATCGGTCATGGAATCACCGAATCAGGAATTGGCTTTCTCGTTCTCGAACAAATAGAAACAGGGACGACGGGCATCAATTTCTTCGAAGACTTTGGTCGTTCGCTTGCAGAAATGCATCGAATCGGTCGCGCCGAAAAATTTGGGTTTGACTCAAACAATCACATCGGCCAGACGCAACAGATCAACCGTAAAAGTGTCGACTGGATTGAGTTTTGGACGGTCAATCGAATTGAGTTTCAACTTGATTTGGCCAGCAAAAATGGATTCGCTTCAATAGAACTAATTGCTGGATGCGAACGAGTAAACCGCACGCTTGAACAGCTGATTGGATCATCAAGCGAGCCGCCTTCTTTGATTCATGGCGATCTTTGGTCCGGAAACTTTATGGTTTCATCGTCTGGCCAACCGATTTTAATCGACCCTGCAGCTTATTACGCCTGTCGAGAATCCGAGTTTGGGATCTCAACATTGTTTGGCGGGTTCGCTCCCCAATTCTATGACGCCTACAATGAGCAGTGGCCGATGAACGATGGTTGGCAGGATCGAGTTGAAATCTATAAGCTCTACCATTTGCTCAATCACGTCAATTTGTTTGGCGCCAACTACCTGACCGGTTGCTTTCAAATCATTAAGAAATTCGGTTGATCGAAAACACGTTCAGCCGCTCTATTTGGAATACCAATGACTCCCAGAATCTCATTTGCTACGTTGCTTTGTCTCGCAGTCTACTTTGCTTGTTGCGGATTGTTTACCACAGCAACGGTCGCCCAAGACGCTGGCGAAGCAAGAAAAAAAGACTCGACGGTTCGGTTCGCGACGTTCAATATTTCGTTTTATCGAAAGACGGAGGGCAAACTCAAGCGAGACCTTGCTGCTGGAAAAATGCTCAATCCAAAACGCATTGCTGAGATCATTCAACGCGTCCGTCCCGACGTGTTGTTGCTTAACGAGTTTGATTACGATGCCGATGGAGAAAGCATCAAACATTTTGCGGAAAAATTTTTGAGCGTCTCGCAAAACGGACAGTCACCAATCGAGTACGAATTCGTTTATCACAATGCCGTAAACACAGGCGTCGATACCGGCTTGGATTTAAACGGTGATGGAAAATTGAAAACGGGAAGCGACGCGTTCGGATTTGGTGTTTTCCCAGGACAGTACGGCATGGTGGTTTTGTCGAAACACAAGATCGACACCGACAACGTGCGGACGTTTCAAAAATTTCTTTGGAAAGACATGCCAGACCATCAGTGGCCGATCAACCCTGAAACCAAACGGCCGTATTACAACGACGACATCAAAATGATTTTCCGGCTTTCATCAAAAAGCCATTGGGACGTCCCGATTTTGGTCGGCGAAAAAACAATTCATTTTCTCGCCGCCCACCCGACGCCACCCGTATTCGACGAAGCAGAAGATCGAAATGGCAAGCGAAACCATGACGAGATTCGCTTGTTTGCCGACTACGTCACACCGGGAAAAGCGGATTACATTTACGACGACAAAGGGAAGA
Source organism: uncultured Pirellulaceae bacterium (assembly GCA_964478065.1). Classification (GTDB taxonomy): domain Bacteria; phylum Planctomycetota; class Planctomycetia; order Pirellulales; family Pirellulaceae; genus Mariniblastus. The sequence goes on along the minus strand of CAYZGP010000004.1, from coordinate 5,732 downwards.
GAGGCGGATTGGCCAAAGGTACGCACTTTGTCATCGCGGGCGACATGAACGCAGACGAAGCCGACGGTGACAGTGCTGACAATGCGGCTGAACTGCTGACGAAACATCCGTTGATCAACCATGAAATGACACCCAGCAGCGAAGGCGGCGTCTATTACGCGAAAGAGCAGGGCGGGGTTAATGCCGAACATAAAGGTAACCCGGCTTTCGACACAAGTGATTTTAACGATCGAACTTCAGGCAACATGCGCATCGATTATTGCTTGCCGTCAAAAACGCTGACAATCAGGAAATCCGGGATCTTTTGGCCCAAGCCCGGTCAACCTGGCGCCGATCTCATCAAAGCCACCGAGCATCGAATGACTTGGATCGATCTAGAAAAATAGATTGCGGTCTTTAGATGCTACTGAGCTCTATCGGCTATGACAGGCGCGAATTTTGCGCGACTACCGGCCATTCACACGACTACTTCGAAGCCACTTCGACATCCTCGCCGTTTTTGACTTTCTCGATCCAAGGATCCAAGTCATCAAAAATCTTGCCTGGCTTGCCTTCGAACACACGACCGACCAAAAGGTCGGTCAAATTTTTACCGTGTTGCGGATGCTGCTTCATGAACGTACCAAAGCTGAATTCCTTGGTGTAGAAAACGCGGACCAGTTTACGAATCCAATCCACGCCGCCTTCGTATTCTTTGGTCCAACGACCGATTTGTTTTTTAGAAACGTCGCCCGCGTGCAAACCTTCAGCGATCGCTTCGCCGGCCATGACTCCTGACTTAAGCGCCAGAAAAACGCCAGATGAGTAGATCGGATCAATGAATCCACCGGCGTCACCGACCAACACCCACCCGTCTCCGGCTTGCTCTTTGGTGGTGTAAGAAAATTCTTTGGCGACATGGTATTTGCCATTCAAACTCGCATCAAGCAAACGTCGTTTGACGCCAGGGCAGTTTTTGATTTCTGCTTCGAACGTCTGTTGTGGCGAACCACCACGCTTAAGCAAGAAATCATTGTCGCCGACCAAGCCAACACTTACCGTGCCATCGCCAAGGGGAATGTACCAGAACCATGCGTCCTTGGATTCAGTGTGAAGAATACAAGTCACTTCTGGATTACTACCGCCCGCGCGAACGGCATTGTCAAAGTAACCCCAGATCGCGGCCTTGCGCAAATCAGAATAGTACTCTTTTAGCTCAAGTCGGTTGGCCAACAGCGATGACTGCCCAGAAGCATCAACGACGACCTTGGCCATAATCTCTTGTTCTTTGCCATCGGGCGTTTGGATCGTAACACGGTGAGGCGACTGCTTACGAATTTCGATATCCAACACTCGCGTCTGATCCGAACAAGTCGCGCCACGGTTGAACGCTGTTTCGTAAAGCAGCTGGTCGAATTCTGAACGCTTTACATGGTAAGACAACGAAGAAGGACCTTCGTCGTGTTCCGAAAAAATAAACGGCATCGATTCTTTGTCGCCGGCACTGACAAACTGCACACCGTTCTTTCGTGTGAACCCGACCTTTTCAAGCTCATGAGTAATCCCCAGTCGCTCAAACAGCCAATAGGTTTCTGGCATTAATGATTCGCCGACATGAAATCGTGGCATCTTGTCGCGTTCAACCAACAACGTAGAGTGGCCTTGCTCAGCAACAAGAGCTGCCGTGGCACATCCGCCAGGACCGGCTCCGATAACAATACAGTCGAAACTTCGGTTTGCAATCATCGTTATATATATCCCAAAAATTTGGTCGTGAGCGACGGCTCGAACGACAAATGTGTGATTAGTCAGGTTGAGCTTCAGTTATTTTTGTTCCGGCTCAAGCTGATTTGGTTGGCTGAATGTTTCAGGCTGATCCGATTGGCCCGTCCAAATTGAATCGTCCGTCTATCTTAATTGGCTTCAAACCAATTAGCCGCGTTCATTTCATTACGGCATTTTGGCCTATTTGGATTCCAAGGAAACCGCAAAAATGGTTGTCTTTTAACGCAATCTGCTTTCAAATCAGCGGATCTGGCAAACGAATCCGCTTTTGCCCCCTAAACTGCGAGTTTCCGCACCGTTTTGGGGGAGTTCCCGCGAGATTCATCTTCGGCGAACGAATAGCTATTAAGTCTCAAATATGACGCAGGACCTAGATTGATTGTTACGATTCAAAGAAAATCAGTATTTAAACGACCCAACACTAAACCAGTCAATCAATCTGAACGTTTTCATTTTCGAAACGAAAACGCCAATTTTGACGGAATCAACATTATGAATTTCTCAGCAGTCATTTTTTCTTTCGGACGACCAATGGATCAAGCACGCAAACTTACGCTTGCAACATTGGCGGTAGCGATCCTTTCAAGCGTTGCAATGATTGCGGGCAGTGCAAATGCTCAAACTGACAAAGCGAATAAGGATTCGATCGAGTCGAAGTTTTTGTCCAACACGCGTCAATTGACTTTTGAAGGCAAGCGTGCAGGCGAAGGTTATTTTAGTGGTGACGGTTCGTTACTTGTTTTTCAAAGTGAACGACGCGCCGACAATCCGTTCTTCCAAATCTACTTGCTTGACCTTGAAACGGGCGACTCAGAATCGATCTCGCCTGGGCACGGAAAAACCACTTGCTCATGGATTCACCCTGACAACAACCTCGTCCTCTACTCTTCGACTCAAAACGATCCGGAGGCCAAAGCAAAACAAAAAGCAGAAATCGAATTTCGCGAGTCAGGGAAAGCCAGACTCTACTCGTGGGACTATGACGAAACCTATGAGCTCTACGCGTTTGATCGCACCACCAAAAAATACAACCAGCTAACCGATGCCAAAGGCTATGACGCGGAAGCTTCCTATTCACCCGACGGCAAACTGATCGCGTTTGCTTCCAATCGAAACGGATACTCCAAACCACTCGACGACAAACAAAAAAAGATGTTCGAGACTGACCCGGCTTACATGATGGACATTTTCATCATGGACGCAGACGGCAAAAACGTAAAGCAGTTGACTGACGTGCCTGGCTACGATGGCGGCCCGTTCTTTTCTCCAGACGGAAAGAAAATTTGCTGGAGGCGATTTTCAGAAAACGGTTTGCTGGCCGAAATCATGACAATGAACATTGATGGGACAGACCAAAAACAAATCACCAAAATGAATGCAATGAGTTGGGCACCATTCTACCACCCGACTGGCGAGTACTTGATTTACACAACCAATAAACACGGATTCTCAAACTTCGAACTCTACATTGTTGCGGCTGACGGAAAATCGGAACCCGTTCGCATCACCGACACCGATGGTTTTGATGGACTCGCCAGTTTTACGCCAGATGGCGATCAACTGACGTGGACTTCGAATCGAAATGCAAAAAAAGAATCTCAGATCTATTTGGCTAATTGGAATCACGCTGTCGCAAGAGAAAAAGTCATCGCAGGCACCAAGTCGACCGCTGAGGAATCCGAAGCGTTTGAAACGGGAACCGAATCGGCCAAACAAGCCAACGTGGACTTCGACCAACGCGACATCATGCGGCATGTTGATTACTTGTGCCGCAAAGAACTTGGTGGACGCATGACAGGCTCGGCTGGTGAACGAAAAGCCACGGCCTACATGGCGGCTTACTTGGACCATTTGGGCTTGGTCCCAGCCGGCGACAATGGAACTTGGTTTCAAGAATTCGACTTTCCTGCCGGCACCGAACTTGGTCCTGAAAATCGTTTTGAGGTTGATTTTGGCAAAGAGGAATTGAAAACGCTCAAAATCAATAAGGATTGGCGACCGCTAACTTTTTCAGGCAACGTCGATATTGATTTGTCGGAAGTCGTTTATGCCGGCTATGGAATCGTGAGCCCAGAAAAAAATGGCTTTGATGAGTACGACTCTTATGTCCACCTCGATGTTAAAGACAAATGGGTCATGGTGTTTCGATTCGTACCAGAGAAGGTCACGCCTGAACATCGGCGACACTTCCAATTCTACGGCGAGCTTCGCAAGAAAGCCTTCTTCGCACGTGACCATGGAGCGAAGGGTTTGATCGTCGTTAGCGGTCCAAATTCAAATGTCAGAAAACAACTCGTGCCGATGCAAAATGACTTTTCGCCCAGCGGCTCCAGCATCGCAGCGATCAGCATCACGGATAGCGTTGCCAGTGAGATGCTCAAAACGGCAGGCAAAGATCTAAAAAAGCTTCAGGACAAACTTGAAGACGGATCACCGGTGATGGGATTCGATCTCAAAGGATTTCACGTCAGCGGAAAAACCAGCGTCAAGAAAATCACAGGCAAAGGCCGTAACGTGATCGGACGTTTGATGGTTGGTGACAAACCGAGCGACGACGCCATCATTGTTGGAGCTCACATCGACCACCTCGGTGCCGGTGGTTCCAATAACAGCCTCGCGAGGAACGAAGAGCAAGGCAACATTCACTTTGGTGCAGATGACAATGCTTCGGGGGTCGCTGCAACTTTAGAGATTGCTGAATACATCGCGAGCCAACGTAAAAAAGGCAAACTTAAACTCAAACGCGATATTATTTTTGCAGGCTGGTCAGGCGAAGAGCTTGGGCTTCACGGTTCACAGCACTACGTCGATTCGATCAAAAAAGAAGTCACTGTCGAACAAGAAGACCCGAAACGTGACACGTCCCATGACTTTGTTTTGGGTATCACAAAAGACGGTGACATTTTGCTAAACGGGAAACCGTCTAAATTAAGCGAACTTAAAGGCTCGTTGAAATTTATCGCCACGAGCTACCCGACTTTTGAGATCGAAATCGCGACTGGGCCTGATTCGCCAGCCGACAAAGTCACTGAGCTGACTGAGTTCGTCAAAGAACAAGGCATCAAAACGATCAAACGTACTGAACTAAAAGAGGTCACTGCGAAGAAGCAATACGAAACCGGAATCGTCGCTGCGTTGAACATGGATATGGTGGGACGCATGAAGGACAAAGTTATTCTGCAGGGCGTCAGCAGCAGTTCGTACTGGGCCGGCGTCGTTGAATCAAAAAATGTGGTTGTCGGACTTCCCGTCGCCTTGGACAGCGACGTTGATTTGCCAACCGATGCCAGTTCGTTCTACCGGGCGGGCATACCGATTCTTTCGGCGTTCACCGGTTCACACACCGACTACCACACACCGCGAGACACGCCTGAAAAATTGAATTACCCCGACGCCGCGCGAATTGCGCGATTGATGGGTTTGATCACACGATCGTTGGCGACCAACGAAAGCGTACCTGATTACATCAAACAGGATTCCAAACCCAAAGTCGCATCTCGCGGCCAACGTGCCTATCTCGGAACCGTGCCGTCATACGGTGACGATATTACGGGTGTGAAGTTGTCAGATGTCACGGTCGGTGCGCCCGCCGAGGTGGCAGGGGTTCAAGGCGGAGACATCATCGTTTCATTGGGCGGCAAGGAAATCGAAAACATCTACGATTACACTGCGATCCTCGACGGGATCAAGATCGGCGACGAAACGACGATCACAGTGATACGAGATGGCAAGCGTAAGGAATTTAAAATCACCCCTGGTTCGCGACAGTAATTTAACTTGGCTGTATGAATAAAAAGCAAAAAAAGAAGAAGAGAAAACAAACCGCACCACCCAAGAAAACAGTTGGTTCACAAATGGACGGATCCAAACCTGAAAAGGTCTCTGTGGCTTCACCTGAAAAACCTGAAAGCGCCGCAAACCCTGCAAGCGCCGTCAGCCAGATTGCCCCCCCAAACCCCCCACCCAAC
>CAYZGP010000003.1:71973-114484 GCA_964478065.1 uncultured Pirellulaceae bacterium | reverse complement strand
TTAAGTAGCTGATGTCGCCAGACCTCGGGAGCCGAACGAGTGATCTGAACCTTTGTCACCTCTTTATATAGGCGACCCTAAACTCGTTTGAGCCTCACCAAGTTCTCAGTGTATTGAACAATAAAAATTGTCTATTGCGGATCTCATCGGATTTGACCTTTGGCTTTAGGGTCCGACGGTATTTTTGGCGGACTAAGAAGCTTTTGCGATTTGTAAGGTGTACCACCTGATCAGGCAGTCTTAATTATGGCTCTTTATGACAGAGGAAATTGAATTTTTGGCCAGTGAAGAACCATTAGGCTTGACCATCCGTACAAGTTAACCATACTAAAAATAGTGTGGCCATCGAACCAAAGTTGGTTTTGGAGTTAAGAATGCGTTTGAAGCATTTAATTTGCTTTTTCTTAGGATACGTGGTTTTACTACTAAACCTCGGGCCATCGCTTCATCACGCCCATTTCTTCGGCTTGCACTTTCACGGTAACGACGGAACGTGCAGTCATGCGACCTGTTGTTGTAACCACGGACATGCAACACCTCAAGACTCGAACCGTTCCCATTCGATCGAATCCGATCATGACTGTGCGTTTTGCAAGTTTTTCCAACAGTATCACGTAACAGTCAACTTTTACGACCATCAAGAACGCTTTTCTTCCAACCAACTGCTGGAACTTCCACATTCAGCAGTTCTTCGCTGGGCACCTCTGGTTCCCTCAGCCCGCGGCCCACCCTGTTCTGTATAGGTAGCAACGGGGGTGTTGTTTCCTTAAAATTCTTGCTCAGCTCTTTGAAACTGATCTATGAACAAAGTCAGCTTGTGCAGCATGGAATTGGATTTCCAAGGCGACAAATGCGGTTCTCGTGAACCCAGTTTTGTTCCTTTGCCTACAAACACTTTGTTGATCGAACATTTGATTCGCTTTTACAACTCATTCACGCGTGTTTCGATGCGCGATCGATAGATTCATTTCACAAAAGGAATCCCTCCTGTAAATCAAGCTGTGATTCTCGAATTAAATTTCCAAGCTAAATAGGAGTGGAAGATTCCCGTTTGATTCATCGCAGTAAGCCTGCCCTTGGCACCCGCCAAGTTCTGTCGGCCGATTAATCTGTTGCACCCAATGGGTTGTCTTCGACGGCTTTCGTGAAGCCAAATTCGCGTCTAACTCTCCAATTCATCGCAAGCTCTTCCATGAAATTTCGAAAATTTTTACTTTGGATTTTTCAAGTCGCAAACTACGACTTTTGCCCCAACTACAACGTCTTTTTTTATTGGCTCAAAAAGCCATTGGGTTGGGTGATCAGCGCAATTGCATTTTCGTTGTTAGTCGGCGTAATCATCGGCCCACAGGGATACATATTGGCATTCTCGTTTCTCGCATTGCTTGTGCTTGGTTTAGCTTGGCCATGGCTTTCGATGAAAGGAGTTCGCTGTCAACTGATATTGCCTGATCGGCGAGTCGAGGAAAATCAAGAACTCGAAATGATTTTTCGTGTGACAAACTTCTGGCCACTCCCAATTTTTGGGCTGATGATTAAAGGCGAATTCTTGCAAGGAAGTGACGATGGTGAATCCGTTGCGTTTGCACTCAAGCGTGTTGGTGCGTGGTCAGAATCCGAGTTTCGAATTCCCATCACTCCGCGCCGAAGAGGTAAATTGCCTACTGGGGAAGTAACTGTCGCCAACGGTTTTCCGTTTGGACTTATGGACATCGCCAAAACAGTGGATGCATTCCGACCGGCACTTGTCTGGCCCTCAAGTGTAACCCTGGACGGTTTTCCAGTTTCAGATTCAACTCGGTTCTGTCTGCGAGGAACATTGCGTGACAAGGCTGGTAACTCTGGCGATTCAATTGGAGTGAGGCCTTACCGAGCTGGCGATCGTTTGAGGAACATTCACTGGACTCAGTCGGCGCGATCGCAAAAACTTATGTCTCGCGAGCGTCAGTCGATTTCTTCGACGACTACAACCGTGTTTCTCGATTTGTCACCCAACGATCATACCGGGCACGGAGTCGAAAGCAGTTATGAATGGACGATTCGAATCGCGGCAAGCATCTGCACCCACATGCACGAAACTCATTCTCCCGTTCAAGTGGTTAGCTTTGGTTTACCCGAACAGAGTCAGATATGCGAAGACAACCGAAACGGTCTTCGACCCATTATGGATTTTCTGGCAAGCCTGCCATCGCTCCCTAGTGCGTTAAAAATGAAAGAAGAATTGGAATTATCAAACGACGCGGAATCACAACAAATGACATCAATCCATACTTACACTCGTGAAAGCAATGGTCATTTGTTCGCAGTCGGCACAAATCAATCAAAGTCAATTCAGTCCGTCGACACACGCAACCTCGCATCCAATGTGACTCCCATTGTTGTCGAAAGTGATGGGTTCAAGATCGAAGACGATATGTCACTATTCAATAAAGCATCGGGCGGCGAAAGTCGATCGAGCAATAGCGAATCCATTGCCATAAAAGCAACTCAATCAGCGGCGAAGGATTTGGTCAGCGGATGGGATCGGAGTTTCAGTGATTCGGTCTAATGCCAACATGATTTCGAAACGAAAATTGGACCTCGATCGAGGTATCTCTGCCGTCAACGTGAAACGCAGTAATCTTACGCCCAATTTTGGTGTACTGATTGTATCGCTACTGGCAATGACAACTGTGCAAATGTTTCGCATCGGGCACACGCGATCGCTACCGATTGTAATTCTTGAGGTTTTGGTATTTTTTGCTTTACCATGGATAGTCTACGCCGTCTTGCGATACCGATTTAGGACCAGTCCCGAATTTCCGTTCACAAAAAAAGCCATCTTTGGTTTTCAATTTGGTGCGATTCTCACTGGGATTCTCGTTATGCTTTGGCATATCTCAATACGTCCATTCGGTTTTGGTGACGCCAATGAGATTGTCGCTTTGCTGATACTCCAGAACATCAGTTGGTACTTGGCTGTTTTTTCAAAAGTGCCTGGGTTTGAGAAAACGAACGCCCTTCTTAGCGGAGCATTGGTGTTCTTCGTTTGTTGCCTTTCCGATGAGAGAAGAATTTTTCTGATTGCGGGCCTGTTCGCCTTCTCAGCCTTATGGTGGTTGCTTGGCCAATATTGGGGTCGGCTGGAAACAAAAGCCATCGACGGCGATTCGCGATTGCTGAAACTGCACGGGTCTGCCGTTTCTTTAACCATGCTGGCTGTAATTTTGGTTGGCTGCCTCGCCGCCACCATTCCTTTTGTACACAGAGAAAATCCCTTGATCGGCTTTATGCCGTTTTCGGGCGGTGAACAAGGAGGCCAAAATGAGTTTGCGATCTCGGGAATCGGTGACGGAAACATGCTGACGGCGGGCAACAACGCGAAGACCAGCGGCGCTGTGGAATCCGATCAGTTCATTGAAGATGACAAACCTTCGCTTTACGACATTACATCAGAGCGATATGACGGCCCAATCGTAAAGAAGCGAAATACCAAAGCGAAATCGCTTGAAGGGATAGCAAAACATTTGCATGACGCGAAAAAATCAGAGCAAGCAGGCCGAACGTTTCACACAATGCGAAATTCAAGCGAGACGACGGATATCGAACTGAAGGATCGAATCACCAAAGCATTGCTTTTTGTCGAAGGCTCCGTGCCCGCACGGTTTTCGATTAACCACTTTTTCGAGTTTGATGGTCGGAAATGGAATAATACAGCACCTTATGGTTTGGAACCCGAAAAGCTGCCTCGAATCCACATGAAGGATCAAAATGGATCTCCGGTATTTAGATTAGGACGCAGCATTGCAAAGTATTTGACCAGCCGAAGAACGCATCGTGTCAAAATCATGAGGCTCGATACCCAAACGATTCCTTCACCTGCATTGCTACAGCAATGGCATATACCCTTGGTCGACAGAATGGATATGTTCCGTTGGAGCGAGAAGGAACTGATCGAAATGGATATTCCTACCATCCCCAGTCACAGCATCATTGACATCCAAAGTCTCGTTCCAAACTTCCATTTGTTGCGCGAACACCCGGACCTGCGGGTCCAGGATCGTGCAGCGATCGGAACCCCTGTTACTCTTCAAATTCCCCAAACCGAATCGCAACCGGCAATCCAAACGTTAGCAAACCAATGGACCGAGGGAATCGAACCCGGATGGATGCAAGTCGAATCAATCGTCAACCATCTACGGAATGATTTTGCCCTGGATCCTAACTGGGATGAGGACGAAGAAGCCAACGATACGGTCAGCCTGTTTCTCGACCAAGGGCGTGGACCTTCTTACATGTTTGCAACTTCCTGTGCGTTGGCGTTGCGATCAGCAGGATACAAGACCCGTGTTGCCAGTGGTTTTTTAGTTCAAAAGAAGGACTACGACTCTCGAGCGCAACAATCGATCGTCACTTCTGCCAACCTTCACATGTGGCCAGAAGTTTGCCTCGACGGAAAATTCTGGATTCCTGTGGAGCCCACCCCCGGATATCCGATTCCTTACAACACACAAACAGTGATGCAGTGGGTCGCCACCCAAGCCTTGATGGTCTGGTACTGGGTGCTGGAAAACCCACTGTCGGTAGCACTTTTCATCGGCTCCGTTTTCCTCGCATTCTTTTTTCGAGCTGAGATAATTACCCGATTGATGCTGGGGTGGTGGTTTCTAGTTCGAATATTTTGGCCGCAAAGATTGCTACAAGCGACGCGACAGTTGATTGATCTACGTTTCCGATTTGCTGGTGACCGACGGCCTGCTTCGGAGACCATCAACGTTTGGTACACTCGTGTTGAATCAAACACGTTGGGTGCTTTCTTCAAAATCTGGAACGCGAATAACTATTCGGAAAAAACAACTCCAACATCACGTCAGGAACTTGTTCTGACGTGCGAAGGTGCAGTTAAGTCACTATCGCTAAAGCGCATTCGAGCCTCTCGCAATGACAACACAAATACCTCCAGCAAATAAATAATGATACAGCAACCGGAAAAAATAATGCACGATTCGGAACCAGCTTCTCAAACAGTCGCCGAAGCTCAAAGTAGTATTCAATTGCTTCGAACGCGATTGAATACAGCATTGGTTGGCAAAAGTGACGTCGTCGAGATGGTCATCGCATGTGTGCTTGCGCGCGGCCACTTGCTGTTTGACGATTTGCCGGGCCTTGGAAAAACGACGTTGGCAAAAGCGTTGGCCGCGTCCATTGGTGGCGACTTCGCCCGAGTTCAGTGCACACCTGATTTGCTTCCCACTGATATCTCGGGCTTCAATATGTTCAACCAAAAAAAGCAAGAGTTTGAGTTTCGACGTGGCCCGATCTTTTCTGACCTTCTGTTGGCAGACGAGATCAACCGAGCCACTCCCAGAACTCAAAGTGCGCTGTTCGAAGCAATGGCCGAACGGCAGGTAACGATCGACAATAACACAATGCCGCTGGCGTCTACTTTTCTTGTGATCGCGACTCAAAACCCAATCGAAAGCCATGGAGCCTACCCTTTACCCGAAGCTCAACTGGATCGTTTTGCAATCAAGTTGAGCATTGGCTATCCAGCTCGCACCGACGAAATTGCAATGTTGGCAGACAACATTGGTAGTCATCAAACTGCCGAGCAACAACCGCCTGTGACCAGCTTACAGAAGTTGAGCCAACTTCAGGATGCCGTCAAAAATGTCGAAGTCACCGAATCGATCCGTGGCTACTTTGTCGATTTGGCCATTGCAACGCGGCAGCATGCAGACGTCAATATCGGATTGAGTCCGCGCGGCGTAATTATCTGGCAACAAATGGCACAAGCTTGGGCGTATTTACAGAATCGCCAATTCGTCACTCCAGATGATATCAAAGCCGTTGCCAAGCCAGTTCTAAAGTTGCGAATCACGGGTAATTCTCACAACAACGATTCAACCATTGATGAAATCATTAATTCAATCAACGTACCAGGAATGTAAGATGAAACCTAAAACGATTACCACAATCTGCTTATTTGCCATGGCTGTGTTACTGGCTGGATGCGACGCTGAATCCAATTCGAATCAAAAAAAATCGTCGCAAGAAAGCTCACATTCGCATCCACATCTATCATTGCACAAGCCAAAAACACTTTCAGCGGCAATCCAACGCATGTGTCAAATGCATGAGTCACTTGTTGGAACCGGCGATTTCCCGAGCCCTATCGAGATCCCTTATGTTGAAGTGATTCATGGCGAAGGCGCCTCTGGCCATTCGCATTTCTACTCCAAAGCCAACTACGAAGCCGGTAGCGCCGGGCACAGCGAAGAAGACGAAAAAGTCAAACATCATACGATGAAAATTGACTTGAGAACGGAAATGGCCGACGTAGCAAAATGGCTGCCGGACATCGCTGCCAGTTCAAATCTGGAAGAAGCCGATTGGAATTCCGTCAAATCGCTTTCGGGTGGTCTTACCAAGATCATTGAAGAGATTTCGCCTGACGCATCAGACGCTTCGTTCCGTGAATCATGGAAACAGAAGTCAGAAGAGGTTAAAGGCATGCTGGACAAACTTCAAACGTTCAACGAATCTACGGGATCAGCCAAGTGACTGAATATTTCCTTGCCGGCGGGGCACTGCGAGGTGCTCAAGTACTGATAGATGCCGCTATTTGGATTGCTTTTGGATGCTTTATCGCTGCAATCTTTCGCAACATGCTTGGCCACGACAAAACCCGCTTGCTATTTGGCAACCGGGGGCGGTATGGCCTGCTGATCGGCTGGGGTATTGGCATGTTATTGCCAGTCTGCTCATTGGGCGTGATCCCGGTCGTTCGCGAGCTTCATCGGGCAGGTGTCAAGCAAGGAACAATTATTGCGTTTGGATTGACGGCACCGTTGTTCAATCCGCTTTCGGTTCTTTACGGATTATCACTTTCGGATCCCATCGCGGTCATTGTTTTTAGTGCTGCCGCAATGCTGATTGTGACTGGAGTAGGAGCTATCTGGGGAAAATTTGTTTCATCCGACTCGACGGAAAAAGACGACAAAAAAGCAGCGCACGTCGTTGCAGGGTCGGGCATTCGCCGATCGCTGGCAGTGATTCATGGCGTTTCAACCGAGATGGTCAGCTGGTCTTTGGTATTCATTTTGATAGGTGTTTTGTTATCCGCTGCCATGTCGGTCGCATTTGAACACGGGACACTCCAGGGCGAAACAGAACCTGACAACATTTTTGCTCCGGCCATGATGGCTTGCTATGTGACGCCTGTTTATTCAACACCGCTTTTGGCAATGAGCCAGATCGGAGGTATGTTTCAACATGGCAATTCGATTGGCGCGGCATTCTCACTTTTAATTCTTGGCGCAGGGATGAACATCGGCCTGCTTTTCTGGTTTGCATCCGCATTTGGACTCAAGCGAGTCGTGATTTTTCTGTGTCTTTTGTTTTCGCTGACATTGGGATTGGCGTACGCAATGGACAAACCACTTTATCCCAAGGGAGTTACCCCGGCTGGGCATACTCACGCGTTTGACGTTTACACCCACCCCTTTCACAAAGGCCAACCTAAACTTTGGAATTTAGCAAAAGGAAGTATCGCCGAGCACTATAAAAAAAGTGGTGGCGCCTATGGGTTAAAATTGTTGGGATTGCTTATGGTTGTCGGATTGGTTTTCCGAATAGTCGAATCGCGGTGGGACCTTAAAAGCTGGTTCGAAAGTCAGCAACAAACTTCTTCCCGTTTGGACGTCGCGTTGCCTGCCTGGGTCATTGGGATGGTCGCTTGCGTTGGGTTGGTCACTGCCAGTATTTTCGGCGCCTATCTCTATTACCCCGCACCGGATTCGGTACTGTTTGACCTTTCGGCAACCAATGCGAATTGTGTTGTTGCAGCTAAAACTGGGGATTGGGAAGCAGTAGACAAATTGGTTTTCTATTGCGACGACCTGTCACGCCGCCTGGAAGTCGGAGTATTCCTGCGAACGGGAACCGTCAGTGATTTCAAGCGTGCAAAGGCCAGAGCATATCGCGATAAACTCGACGAGCTAAGAGACGATATTGCCGTGGGTCAGACTTCGAGAACCAAAGAACAAGCCATGGAGCTTCTTAATTCGTACCATCAAATGAGTGCAGCATTTCGAGAATACAAACCCAAACCACCAAGAAACGAAGAAGACTCGCGTTAGAGGATTTTCAACGATTTAGTCACTGACCTTGTTGAGTCTACGCTGCTGGAGACTCCTTAAACTCGCGGGCCGCCACCGCAGGTTTAGGCAAAAAGTTACTCCCGCGGCTCTTAGGCTATGGGCTATGGGCTATGGGCTATGGGCTATGGGCTATCAACGCCGTCCTGAAGGCAAAAGCGAATTGATCGCTTCGTCAAACCCATCGTGCTCTCGAAGCGACTTCCATTTTTTCGACGATTGGAGTGCCTCTAAGTCATTGAAACCATCTTCTTCAATCGCGGTCTTCAGCCATTGCAAACCTTTTTTCGCCGCTGCGTTGTATTCCGCTGGCGGCTCACGATCGTCTACCCTAATCGAGGCGCTCCACCAATTCAATATCGACGCCATGTTTTTGGCTGCTTCGGCGAAATAAGATTTCTTTTCAAATCCAGTTGGTTTTTCGAGTTTCAATATAGCTTCTGCCGCAGTCACCGCGTCTGCCCAACGGTTCAGTCTCGCCAGGTGATATGCCTTGAGCGGCAGCCAAACCACTTTAAAATTTTGTAACCGCTGGACTCGGCCAGGACTAGGATCAAACGCAAGCACTGATTCGAGCGATTCCAACGCAGCGGGCAGGGATTCCAAAAACTTCTCAGAATCTTCTTGCTGGTGAACGACTAAAATTAATTGAGCGTGGCTCTGAACAAATTCAAAGCGACCTGGAAGATAGTTTTTATTTCGCTCGATGAGTTCCTGTCCGCGGGTAATCGCTTCTTCAGCGGCAGCAAGAGCCAAATCCAACTGGTTATTGCTTTGAAAGATTCGGCTGCGACTGCGCTGGTTTCCTGCAGCGAACTTTGCGCCCAAAAGAGATTTTTCGAGCCCATTAATGTCAACCATTCGGTCCGACGTCTTTAGCGCATCATCTAACCGGCCCACCTGAATCAAATACATGATTCGTGTCTGCAGTACCGAAGCGAGCCGCGGGAGAAACTCATTGTTGTTTGGCTCCAACTGAATTGCCCACTCCATGATCTCAACCGCCTCGGCCGATTTTTGATCGCACAACGCTGTGATCGCAGGGTCTTTAAGAGTCTCGTTTTGTCGTTGCAAGGCGCTAAACCAAAGTGACAAACCAGACGAGCGAAAGATATGCATGCTGCTTTTTCTTGAATCACGTTCCAGCCCGGCCTTGAGCAACCGATCTGCCTTGTCAAAGTATTCAAACGCTTTATCAAACTGATTCATACCTACCAACAGCGAGCCGTTGTTGATGTACAACGGGCCCACAAGAGCAACCGTCCTGGCACGCAAGGGCGACTCAACGACTTCAAGTTTTTCGAAGCAGCGTTTGGCGGCATCAAACGCTTCTGCGGCCTCTTGTTCTTTATCTGCACGTTTCCAAGCAAGCCCGCGATAGTTGTACGCGGTAATCAGATAGAAAAGCGAACTTGACTCGGACAGTACATCCTTTTGCCCTTCGATAATTCGCTCAAACTCATTACTTGCCGCGATAATTTTTTCGGTTTGACTTGCGTTGGTCAACGCATCCAAGCCATCGATACGCATCTCTAACGCCAGCTCAATGAACTCGCTATCAAGATCTCTGACTTCGGTTTTCCAGTTAGCCGGATCGCCCATCCAGGCAATCGCTTGTTTTTGCGTGTTGACTGCTTCTTTGTATTGTCCAAGCGAATTTTGCAAGCGACAAATTCGAGAATAAATACGCAGCCGATTTTTTCGAATCGCAACGTCTTTTTGTTCTTCTTCAATCAACAATTTTTGCAATTCAAGCGATTGGTACAGACTCGATTTCTGAGAGTTCGACATTAAGCTGGCGCTGCGATCAAAAATATCATCGAGAAATCCATCCACAATTTCCGTCATCTGATCGAGATACTCTTCGGCTCGCGTGGTCGCCGTTTCAGCACGTATCTTTTCGCCTTCCGCCCGACGTGCCTCACTGATGGCGACTTGGGTTTGGTCGACTGCAAGCTGAGTTTGTTTCTTTGCGATTTCGTAATTCGCCCTCGCCTTTCTCCATTGCCAAACCGAAAAAATCAAAGCGATAGTTACCGCCGTTAACGCAAATGCGACGACAGGGTTTCGAGTACACCATTTCTGGATTCGCTCTACCCGACTTGGGTGCCTCGCGACAACGACTTCACCTTTCAGCCAGCGATTCAAGTCTTTCGCCAACTCATTTGCCGAAGCATAACGATTGGCAGGTGACTTTTGTAAACTCATCAAACAAATGGCGTCCAAGTCTCGCGGGATAGTATCATCCAATTGACGAGGTGGTTTTATGTCTTCTTTTTTTATCGCCAGCAACGTATCAATGTAAGTCTCGCCAAGGATAGGCACTCGCCCGGTGAGCAACTCATAGAGCACCACTCCGAGCGAATAAACATCTGTTGGCCGACCGACATCACGTTTCCCACTTGCTTGCTCAGGCGACATGTAGGCCGGGGTACCCAAAATCGCCCCCTCGGTTGTCTCCATCACATCCGTCGATTCGGCATGCTTGGCTAACCCAAAATCTGCGATACGTAATAGCTGAAAATCCAAGTCTTGATGTTGAGCGATGGAGCCTACTTTATCAGATCCTGCGGCAGCTTCATCTGAATCTGCGAGTACTTTTTCAGGTCGTGCGGCCGACTCCAACAAAATGTTCGCCGGCTTGAGATCGCGATGAATCACGCCGCGTTGATGTGCGTGCTCAACTGCTTCGGCGAGCGTTGCGACAATGTTCGCTGCCGTTTTTGGCGAAATTTTTCCGGAGTTTTCTTTAAGCCATTGTTCCAGCGTAATCCCATCGCAATATCCCGAAACGATGTACCGATTTGATTCAACTTCGCCGGTCTCAAAAACAGGAACGATATTGGGATGGCTCAACACCGCGGCGGCCTGAGCTTCGCGCTCGAACCGGATGCCTGCCTCTTGCGAATCAAATCGAGACGAACGTAACACTTTAATCGCAACATTACGATTTAGTTTCGGATCGCGCGCAAGATAGACTTTTGCAAAACCGCCTTGCCCGATCAGTTTTTGAATTTCGAACCTTCCGACAGTATCAATTGACTCATGTTGATCAACCTCCGCACCGTCACGCAGCGTGCCTAGAGAATGAGCTGACAATGTCTGCCTGTTGGCATTAGTCTTTAGATCGCCAAAGGTTGACTGTTGATCCTGTTTGACCGCATTGAGAAAGTCCAATGCGTTTTTTACTCGTTCCAGCTCTTCCAGTTCTTTCGCGGACAGCCCTTCCGAATCGTCGATACTTTGATCGGACGAGAACACATTGGGCAGGCTGGAATCCATCCGCTTCGCAATTTCCACCAGCCGCTGGTGACTCGTTGAATCGGAAACATTTTTTTTACCATCTTTTGACATCGTTTATTGCTTCGATGAATTAACCGCGTTGGATTAACTTTTAATGAGTAATTATCGGTCTACTCTGTAAGATGGTTTTCGAATCAAAATTCAACGAAAATCTTTTTGTCATGGCAAATCGCAAATATTTGGACATCACAAATTCTCAAGTTTCCAAATTATTTCGATTCAAACTCGCTGGGATTCAATTTGGACTCGAATTTTAACATTGCTCGATACCAAAGCTGAGAAGCCGAGTTTTCCGACTTTCCAATTTTTTCACCAATTTCTTTGAATGACAAAGATTCGAAGACTCGCAGTCGAATGACTTCTGCATGACTTGGCTTGAGTTCAGCCAACACTTGATTCAGTCGCTCATTTCGTTCTTTGCTGATGGCTTCGCTTGACGGTGTGAGCGCCCCATCCGACGGAATGAAGTCAAACGCATGAGACGTTTTTGCGGACATAGACTTTTCTCGCTTCGCATCCCTTTTGGCGGTGTGGAATTTTTTCCGGGTACGCCCAACTTCATTGATCACGATCCGTTCAATCCATCCGCGAAGCTCCCGACTATTCTCTCCACGAAACTGTTCAAATTTTTCTATGATCTGAACAAACGACTGTTGAACGATGTCTGACGGCGCAGCTTTGGATTTAAGTTGCGGATCCATGTGCCGCCTGGCCGAGCTTTCCAAATACGCTTTGAGTTCGCGCATGAGATTCTCGCGAGCTTCTGGATCACCAGCTCGAGTAGGGGGGATCAACAAACTAATTGAGCCGTGATCCACCGAAGCATCTTCTCCGTTTGGCAAAGCACTGCCTCCAGAATCTCAAATTGATTACCAATTTGGTATCGTTGCCGCCATATAAATAGTAACTTCCTATATTCGATCTCGATTTTTATTGTAAATCGAGCGAGCTGATTTTCCTATCTCTTTCCGAACTAAAAGCAGAGCTTTCTATCCCCAGCTTGAGGGATTCGGCAAATCGGTCATAGGCATGTTATGTCGTTCTGAATTCACCATCGCGAGCCAAAAACGCCCTCGATTAATTTCAAGTGTTTAAACTCTAGGCGCAAAAAGAAACAGCGTTGGCCTAACAAAACAGTAGCAACTCCAACAGAATATTTCGTACGATTCACGAAACAGACGTAATCATGTCAATTCAATCCAAGCCGTTTCTTGACGATCTCCATGTGGTAAACAAAATGGCCACCGAGAATAAACAAGTTAGCTCGCGCAGAAATTGGATTGTCGGAAGCCGTTCCCATTCGCCCAAGTGATTCCGGCTCAAGTCGCTTGAGCAAAAGCACATTCGCCTTCCGAAGATGTTTGAACTCGTTGAGCAACGAAGACATTTCAACAGTCTCATAATCCATATTGCTGACATACATATTCTGGTCGATTCCTGGAATCGGTGTCTCGTCCCCCACGGCAATTCGCAACATCCGCGTGCTGAAAATCCGCTCGCAATCAATCAAATGCCCAAGCACTTGCTTCAAAGTCCAAGTGTAAGGCTCGTGCAGCTTCGATTCTTCTTCGGGCTCAAGGTTTCCCAACACGGACTTCAACTCTTTGGGTTGGCGCTCGAAAGCAGCCAGAAAATCATCGGACTCAATTTTTGAAATGTACTTATGATAGAACTCGTGATACTCATTGGAAGTTGGCGCAGAGATTGTTGAAGAGTCCATAGTCGAAGTCCAATAAGTTTATGGGTGGCTGTTTTGAATTTGCTTTGTTTGAATTTGAAAGTTTGAAATACTTTGCAGTGTGGATTCTATCAAGAAGAAACCTCACACCTTTGTAACAAATAGATCGCCTTGAGTTCAAACGGACATACCGGCGAAGCAAACTAAATGCTGCCTGTGGGTAAACTTGGCTGAGACCGACTGTCAGTCCAATAAATCTGAAATCATCGAATCGGCGTCAGCGAATGAAAAATTAAATCCTTCAGCAACCAGGCGCGACGGCGAGACCTTCCGGCTTTTCAATATCAATTCTGTCTGTGTTCGTAGAAAGACCGCCCCGATTTTCAAAAGCCATCCAGGTTGCGGAAGCACAATCAACGGCTTGAGTTTTTGCTTCAACAAGCCATTGAAGTTTCTGTTTTGGATAGGATTGGGCGAACAGATGTTTACCACGCCGGGCAAAGGGCTATCCATCAAGAAACTCACCGCCCGACAAAAATCTTCGATGTGAATCCAACTGATCCATTGATCGCCAGCGCCTTGTGGAGAACAGAGTCCATACCTCGCAAGCTTGCTCATGACTGGAAACGCGCCGCCGTCAGAGCCCATCACGATCGCAATTCGAAGCGCCGTTTGGATCGTGCCGGGAAGGTCATGCCGGAAAAACTCTTCCTCCCATTGCTTGGCAACTCCCATCGAAAAATCGTCACCAATATTATCTGTCGTCTCCTGGTTGGCAGGTTCTTCACCGCGCGTATCGTTGTAGATCGTTGACGTTGAACTATTGAGCCAAATTCGAGGAGGCACATCGCAAGCCACAACCGCCTCGTGCAGTACGCGGGTTGAATCAAGTCGACTTGCGAGAATCTCTGCTTTGTTTTTCGCGTTGTAACGACAATCGACCGAACGTCCCGTCAAATTGATCAACACATCGGCTTCGTTAAGCGCGCTTGCCCATTGACCAATGCTGCGGGCATCCCACTGGATATCAGATTCTCGAGAAGGAGAACGAGTGAGGACGCGAACTTCGCGCCCTTGAGCTTCAAAATAACGTCTAAGATTTTGGCCGAGAAAACCTGAGCCCCCGGCAATGACGACTTGTTTGGAAGGATTGATCGTGGCACCGTAAGTATACTTTTTCGGACTTACAACTATTACCGAAAACAATTCACGGATTTAACAAACCGATTTAATTGAACAGGCTTTGGGAAGACGAAATTGTCTTCCCGGTTTTACAATCCACCCGCCAAAACAATTAAGTTCCTGTGCCCATCTTGGAATGAATTCGATCACGACATTCCAACAACGGATTCACATACATTGAGCGGTTAGAATTCAAACGATAAAGAGGAACACTAATACTGATTCCCGCGATCGGACGATTCGCACGATCAAACACACACACTCCGTAACACTCAACTTCTAAATCGCTTTCCTGATGCGCGATCGAATAACCAACGTCACGAATCGCACGCAATTCTTCCATTAGTTTTTCTTTCGTTGTGATCGTGTACTCGGTAAGGTTTCGCAACTCCAAGCAGTCAATGATTTCGGCCTGTTCATCATCAGGAAGATAAGCCAACAAGCATTTGCCAATCGCGCTCGCATGAAACGGAACACTACCCCCGACAGACGAAGCGATTCGTACTGGGTGAGATGTGTCTTTCTTGTGAATGCAAACCAAATCCTGGCCCGCACGAATGGCCAAGTGAATCGTCTCATGAGTTTTTGCACAAAGCCAATCAAGCTCAGGTGCCGCAATTCGAACCAAATCGTTCTGCTCTAGAGCGCGACCGGCCAGTTGAATCATCCGTGCACCAAGAGCGAACGTTTTATTAGGTCGAGACTCAACCATGTCTTCAGCCGCAAGGGCTTTAAGTAACCGATGTAGCGTCGGGCGTGGCATGCCACTTTCTTTCACCAACTGGGCAATCGAAGGCGGTTCAGTTGAATCCGCAATCATTTGCAGGATCGATATACTCTTTGAAAAAGCCGCTGCGCCTTGAACGACTTTGCGCGGTTTTGACTTTGGTTTGACATGAGCTTGAATCATCTTTGTGTCCTTCTCGACCATTGATAAACATTGAAGGTAGCAATCAGACCAAAGATAGTCGCCAACCCACCATCTGAACAGCCGTCCAATCAGTGGACCGCTCGTTTTCCCCAAAATATTTCACCAGTGCTGGATGCCAAGTTCGATTTCTCGGTAAACATCGGACTTTTCCGATATGTTGAAGCAATGAGCACTAAAGAAAAACTCAAACCGCTGGACGACATGGCACTAGCCCATGCCGCTAATTGCTTAAAAATCCTGGCCAACCCCAACCGGTTACAAATCGTGCAACTGCTGCTGACGGAGAAAACGTTTAGCGTCATCGAAATCTCTTCTCACTGCGAACTTAGCCAACCCACAACTTCAGATCACCTTCGCCTGATGCAGCGGTGCGGACTTTTGAAAAGTAAAAAAGAAGGACGCGCTGTTTACTATGAGATTGCCGAGCCCCATTTGCAAGACATCATGCAATGCGTGCAAAAACAATTCGGTTAGAATCGCGTATCAACCAGACAGAATAATTCTCATTCCTTTGCCTAAACTAGACTGCGATTAACAAATGCATCGATGCCGATTTTGTGGTGAAAAAATTACACCCGACTGCGATGACTGCCCCCACTGCGGCAAGGTATTGAGAAAGAAGCAGGACGACGGTGAAAAAATTGGTTTGACGAACATCAACTCATGGGAAGGACAGTCCGTTCCGTCGTGGGTTATGTACACTCTCTTTGCGGCTATCCTGTTTGTCGTCATCATGCTGATCGTCAAAGGATGTCAGGGAGAACCCAAACAGGAGCCCGAAAACTCAAAGAGTTCCGACACCGCAGTGGTTCTCAAACTCACTCAGCGCGCGGCCGCATAGTTATTCGGTTTTGCGACTCCTAACTCGACATTGGCTTTAATTACAAACAACTCTGAACATTCATTTGAGAGACTCTGATGCAGGCTGCCAATCTCCTCCACTCTATTGTTTTTCGTTTCGTTTTGATTTTTGTATTGATCGCGACTTCATCATCCATTTTGATCAGTCAAGAATCAACGCAAGAAAAAGAAAAGGCCGTCAACCAGGACGCCCAAAAAGAACGGGCGGCAAAAAAAGCTGAACAAGCGGAGCGGCGGAAGAAACGCAGAAAGCCGAGAACACGACAATTGAAATTCTCGCGGCAGGAAAAACTGCGTGGAGCCGTTACTCCCGAGCGAGAATGGTGGGACCTCATGCACTACGATCTGAAAGTAGAGTTTTTCCCTGAAAGAAAATACATCAAAGGCTCCAATCTCATTTCGTTCACAACGCTTGAGCCAAGCAAGCGAATGCAAATCGACTTGCAAACGCCACTCGCGATAACAAAAGTTGAACATGGTGAGAAAAGCCTGAAGTACGAGAGAGAAGGAAACGTCTATTGGATCACGTTTGAGAATGAACTGCCCAAAGGCGACGATCAGATCAAGATCTTTTACGAAGGCACACCTACCGAGAGCAAGCTACCACCGTGGGAAGGCGGTATTACTTGGGACAAAGACGAAAAAGAAAATCACTTTATCGCCACGACGTGCCAGGGAATCGGCGCAAGCATCTGGTGGCCGAATAAAGATCACGGCTACGACGAACCGGACAACGGCACCAACATCACCGTCACTGTTCCCGACGATCTGGTTGCCGTTTCCAATGGCCGACTGATAAAAACGGAACACGACAAAGACCAGAACAAAAAGACGTTTTACTGGCAGGTTAAAAACCCGATCAACAACTACAGCGTCAACGTCAACATTGGCAAGTACGTTAACTACTCAGAAAAATTCAAGGGTGAAGCCGGCGAGCTGGACATCGACTACTGGGTTCTGGATCATCAACGCGCCATTGCAGAAAAACAATTCCGAGAAGTGCCACGAACCCTCAAAGCGTTTGAGCATTGGTTCGGCAAATATCCGTTTTACGAAGACAGCTACAAACTAGTTGTCGTCCCTTACACCGGCATGGAACATCAAAGCTCCGTGACCTACGGCAATGGATTCAAGAACGGCTATGGCGGCAAGGACCTTAGCAAGACGGGCGTCGGACTTAAATTCGATTTCATCATCATTCACGAGTCTGGTCATGAGTGGTTTGGCAATAACGTTTCGATGAAAGACGCTGCCGACATGTGGATCCATGAAAGCTTCACCAACTACTCAGAAAACTTGTTCGTCGAATATCACTTCACCGAAAAAGAAGCCCAGGACTACGTGATCGGCTGCCGAGCTTTGGTAAAAAATGACATCCCAATCATTGGCACCTACAACGTCAACAACTCTGGATCAGGCGACGTGTATTACAAAGGCGGCAACATGCTGCACACGATGCGACACATCCTCAACGACGATGAAAAGTGGCGCAACATTTTGCGTGGCTTGAACTCGACTTTCTGGCACCAAACGGTCACGTCAAAGCAGGTTGAATCGTACATCAACGAGCAATCAGGAATCGATTTCACGAAACTATATGACCAATACCTTCGTACAACCAAGATCCCGGTTTTGAAGTACGCTCTCAACGGAAAGCAACTGAATTTCCATTTTGAAAACGTGGTAGAAGGATTCAGCTTTCGCGTCCGCGTCAAAATCAACGGTAAAGACGTGTGGATCACACCGACAGAGAAAGCTCAAACACTCGATCATGATTCAGAAATTGATTCGTTTGAGCTGGATCGAAATTTTTACATGACAGCCGAGAAGGCGTAGGCACAGATAGTTCATCTGTTCAGGCGATCTGTCCAAGCGTTTTACTCACGTTCGATATTCAACTTCTTCATACGGTAGGTCAGCGTCGACGGCTTTATGCCCAGCAACTCTGCGGCACCGCCGTGGCCTGAGATGCGCCAACCAGCATGCTTCAGCGCAGCAAGCACGTTCCTTCTTTCCATCTGAATAAATTCGTCTTCGGTGTAAAAGTCACTGCCTGATACCTGACGACTGCCTGGCATGTCCAATGCTTCCGATGGAAGAGCAAGATCAAGCCGCAAATGATTGCCCTTGCTTAGCATGACCGCGCGTTGGACTAACAGCTTCAACTCCAGTGCGTTACCTGGCCACGCAAGTGATTGCAATTGCGTGATCTGCTGACTGGTGATGATCAGCACTGGTCGGCCTAGTTCCTGACAAGCCACACGAAGAAAGTGCTGCGTCAATCCAATGATGTCTTCTGTCCGCTCCTCCAGTGAAGGCGTGTTGATTTGAAAGACGCTTAGGCGGCAATAGAGGTCTTCGCGAAAATGGCCATCGCTCACTTCCAATCGAAGGTCACGGCGATTGGAAACAATAATCCGAGCGTCCACTGACACTGCTGCGGGATCGCTTGGCCGACCTGTTTCGTGTGCTTGAATTGCTTCAAGAAGTTTTGATTGAACATCGACACTCATGTAAGCGACTTCTTCCAGGAACAGAGTCCCCCCGTCGGCAATTTTAAGTCTGCCTAGTTGCTGGGATTCACCACTACGAACACCTGCCGATCCAAACAGCTCTCTATCTAATTCCGCTGGTGAAATAGACGCGCAGTTAACCTTTACAAATGGATGCGTTGCCCTGCGACTAGCGCGGTGAATTGCTCGCGCTACTGTCTCCTTTCCGGTCCCCAACCCACCGACCAACAAAACATTGGCTGGCGTTTGAGCAACAGTTTGGACTTGTTCTTTGATCCTTCGAATTGAATTACTCTGCCCAATCAAAGGAGTGAACTCGTCGTCAATTTGGTTACGCAGATAGCTCAACTGTTGCTGTGCACGTTCCGATTGAATCCTCAGTGCGGCGGAAGACTCGGTTCCCACAGAATGCAGACCACCAGAAGATTTACGGCCTAATCTTTCTTCCCCAATACGGTCTTCCCCAGCTTTTTCCTCGTCAAATTTGGATTCTCGCAGAGCCGTGGGGGAAAAAGAAATAAAAATAGCGGAGCCAATTTCATTTATTTCTGCAGCCCAAATCGCAAGTGTTCCAGTGCATGGTCCGTTTAATCCTTTTATCTTGGCAGGTAGCCCAACAAATTTTTCATTTTTTTTCAGCACCGTTTTCGCATAGTGCTCAACAAATACCTGACTGCCGTTTTCAAATAAATCAGCAATTCGCAAATTTTCAATACTGGTTTCCCTGCCAATTATTTTTTGCCAGGGACGACTCAATTGTCGGCACACCAACGATGCGTCCAAGACCAACATCATCATGGGAGTTTCAACAAACAAATTCTTCAATTGGTCTAGCACGATGGTTCCCTCAAGTCTCTCAGACTCGACTCTTAGATAATTGCGAATGACAAAATTTTGTTAGCAGCTGGCTAACACCAAAACTTTAAATTAAGTTGCACGCTGTCTTGTAAGTTTCCCGATTGATCTTGTATGAATTCGGTGCCTCGAATCAATGCTGCTTGAACTTTTAAGAAATCTTCGACCTACCTCCCCGGAGCGACCTATGTTTCTCATGGCGGTGATTTCTTTTTACGTTTTCATATCAAGCGCCCACAAAGATTTTCAATCGATTTCTTTTTCAAGGCACTCCAAAATGCAGAATCTAAGTTTGACCCCTTTGACTCCACAGCAATCCCAACTACGTCCGACAGACATTGATCTTCAGTACGCCGTCGGGAATCCAATCTCCGACGACTACTTAAACTCCAACACGACAAATTTTTCTTTCTCCAATGCTTTGCTTTATGAACCGCAAAGCACTTTCACAAGTACCTCTTCGGTTTCTGACTTTCCAAATTCGTTTGACTCCGAGGAAGTCATTGGGATCAACGCCTTTGAAGGCTTGACTCCTGAACAACTTTTTGGATCCTCAACGTTTACTGACCCGCTCGCAGACCGCACGAGTGCAAGTCGCTTTGGCAGCGATTTTAGCGGTGTTTTCCAACCGGAAACGCAACTAGTGGTAGTTGATTCTGGCGTTGAAAACTGGGAACAACTGGTAAGCGACCTATCCACCAACGGCTCCGATTCTTACGAGATTGTGTTGCTGGACCAAAACAGCTCTGGTCTCGATCAAATCACCGCTGCAGTACAACGGTTTGATAGGCTCGGCGCGATCCACATCATTAGTCACGGTGACGGCAGCGGATTTCAACTTGGCAATGAACGGATTACAGGAGATTTGTCCGCCGATGACATTGGACAGATTGCTTCCTGGAAAAATCATCTCTTGGCAGACGCGGACTTGTTGATTTATGGCTGCGACCTCGCGTCGACTGAATCCGGGCGAGGACTGGTCACGACTCTGGGAGAATTGACGGGCGCTGACGTTGCGGCTTCGGACGACTTGACCGGTAACGCCGCGTTTGGGGCCGACTGGGATCTTGAATTCCAAACCGGCAGCATTGATCGCTTTGGCGCGCTTCAGGCATTGGCTCGCTCGAACTGGGAGGGCTACCTTGGGACCGTCAACATCACGCAAGCCTGGCTGGACGCGCAAGATACCAATGGCGGTCCTTACGTTTTGGATTCCGCTAACACCAACTACGTCTTGCAAACAGACGTGACGACTTCGGGCACTGCGTTTGGGATTACCGCGCGCAACGTGACTTTTGACCTTAACGGCCACACGATCACTTACAACGACTCGGCGCCTATTTCTGTTGCCAACCATAGTTTCGAAAACGGCACGGGCACCGCTATTGAAGACTGGACTTTTTCTGCTGGAGCAACAGGCGAACGGTTCAGAGGCGAATATCTTGAGAACACTGTTTACGATGGCGACCATTCGCTTCGATTCGGAATCACTGACGGCGACCAATTTGCTCGATCCAACGGTACGGTAACGCTGTCCGCAAATACTCAATACAGTTTGTCCAGTTTGTTTTATTACGATCAGCCAGGAAACAGCGTTGCCGGTAACCCCGGAGCTGAAATATATGTTCGGCTTGAAAGCACGACATCGGACAGAACTTACGAAGTCGTATGGGACCAAACGAACTGGCGAGGAATTCAACACACCGAGAAAACATTCACAACCAGTGGTGCATCGGAATCGTTCCGAATCTTTGCTGGTGTCAGACATGACACGTCGATCGCAAGTCGGTACGCCATCATCGACGACATCAAAATCCAAAAGCACCGCACGTATGGCGTCACCGTTTCGGTTCACAATTGGGCAAGATCCCACTATCCCGGATTCGATGAATTCGGCTGGGGACACGACGCAACGATCAAGAACGGGACAATTAAGCAAGGCCGGGATAATGGCACGTGGTCCCACGGCGTCTTTATTCACAACACGCCCAACGCAACAATTGAAAACGTGAACATCACAGTTCAGGGAGCTAACGCATCTGCGATTCTTGGTCGGGACAACGCGACCAACATGACAATCAGAAACAATGAATTTACCAGCAACGTTCAGACCATCTCGTCGCGTGACAACTTCCATGCTGCGGTTCTGAAGAACGTATCCGGAGTTGTTTCCGGCAACAAAATTCACAATGGACCTCACGGAGGTATTTTTGCCCGAGCAGGAACCGTCATCCACGACAACGAAATCCGCTTGAAAGCCAAATACACGAACGCCTTTGCGATCGTTGGCGGTCAGGAGATTTACAACAACGTCATTGATAATGCGACGGGAGAATATAATTCTCGCGGCATTGGAGTCGGTGGTGGAAGCGCAGAAAATCCGAAAAAAGTCTACAACAATACGATTAGTGTTCAGGGGCTTGAAAACAATCAAGAGTACTTTGGTGCCCAACCGGGTGGCGCGTATGGTATCCAAGCTGAAGGTGGCGGCCATGTAGAAATCTACGGAAACACTGTCAATGTTGTTGCCGAATTTTCTGAAGGCTACGCATTCCGAATGAACGAAACGGAAGCTGGAGCCGACATCTACGTTCACGACAATATCTTCCGCGCAACTCGCGTTGGTACTGAATATGACACTGCGCCAGTTCGATTTTCCGAAGTCGTTTCTGGAACGCTTCGATTCGAAGACAATGTGCTTGAATCGAACGATCAATTCGTTGGACATAGCACCAACGTTGACCAGATCGAACTCAAAGGCAGTACGCTTAGAGCGTTTGGCGACACCACCGGTTTCAAAGCGCTTGAGTCGTTCAACTGGCAAGGCAACAATGTGACTTCGGTAAGGGATTTGGTTTTTGTCGACAATGAATATGCCGATTCGGCAACACGCCAACTGCTTGTCGATTCGCCTTTTCATAACTTCCTGGATGGAACGGACAATGCTTCTTCTTTCATCTCGCGATTCAACACAACGTTTCGCGCCCTCGATGACGAAGGCCAACCGCTGGCTGACACGTCGGTCAAAGTCTTCGATAAAAACGACAAAGAGGTTTTCTCCGGCACCACCAACGCTGATGGCACCGTCGAAACTCCACTTGATGAGTTTCGAACCCAAGGGGCAAATAAAACTAGCAACGGTCCGTTCAAAGTTCGCCTTGAATCCAACGGCGAAATCGAGGAAGTCGAATTCACCGCGGACCAAGTTCAGACGATTGACGTTCAAATCGGCGGAGGTGGCGGAACGGACGACGATTTCTCCTTTAATTACAACGGTTCAGTTCTCGATGTGATCGGTAACGATTCTGATGATCACTTTGAATGGTCTGCCGCCAATCCCTTGGTGCTGACGATCGATGGAAAGAATTTTGATCTTGAGTCAGGAATATCAAGGATTCGGATTTTTGGACGCGGTGGAACGGACACCATTACAGCTACCGGATCCAGTGGTGATGACACGCTGATCGCCGTGCCTGCCGGTAGCCTGTTCCGCACACAGGCATTGGACTTTCAGTTCACAGAGACCGAAAATCACAATATTTCCGGGGGTTCAGGGGGGGTAGATACCTTGAATCTGACGGATTCTGCTGGGGACGAGCACGTCACGATTGGAGATTTAACAGCTTCGATTACCTCGGGTGATTGGCAATTGAATGCCACCGGTTTTGAAAATCAGATTGCACGTTCACTAAATGGCGGCAATGACTCGATTGAGTTTTTGGCTTATGAAGGTACTTCGACATTGATCGGAAATGGGGATCGAATTGCCATCTATTCAGGTGATCAATTTAAATTGTCGTTTGGTTTCGACACAACAGAAGTGGATGCCAGAGGTACGGGCAACCGTGCTTTCCTTAACGATTCCGCACTTGACGATACCTTTACGATCGACAATCTGTCACTGGATCTAACCAACGAACAATATTCCGTTTCCGCGACTGGATTCCAGATTCAAAATGTGAATTCGATAACAGGTGGATCTGATTCGGCCACCCTTTATAGTAGAGGTGACAATGGCCTGGCGTTTTCCGCTTCTGGCTTTACCGCCATCATCAATGATGGGAATTTTGCTCGAGTCAACGATTTCGCCTCAACCACCGTGTTCGGGTCTGGAACCATCGGAGAGCTTGCATTCGTCCGCGATTCGGCAGGTGACGATTCTTACTTGGCTCACGCTGAGGGAATTCGGGTTGAAGATGCTGGTTCAGTTAGGCGATTCAATGGATTCACCGCCTCAACGGTGATCTTTAGCACAGGTGATGACCAAGTTGAGTTCGCGGGTTCAGCCGCTGACGACGCAGTAGGGGGAAACACCTCACAACTTCGATTCACCAACAGTTCAAGTTTCAACCACTTTGTCAGAGGTTTTGATTCCGCACAAGTCGATGGCGGTGGCGGAAACGACGTGATCACACTCCTCGATTCGGCAGGTGACGATCAGCTCACGGTAACTCAAAATGGTTTGACGTTCGCCAATGCAAATTCGGAAGTCGTCGTTGACAACTTCCGAACGCAATTTGTTTCATCGGTCAATGGTGGACGGGACTCCGTCACATTTATTGATTCGATCAACGATGATTCATTCATCAGCGATTCGAATGCGACGATCATGAGGAATTCGACTGGCTTCTTCAGTCGCGCGACTGGATTTAATTCAGTTACGGTTAACCAAGCGTTTGATTCCGACAACGACAGGTTGGAGTTGATCGGCTCTCAATCAGCTGATCATTTCGTTTTCTCTGGAAGTTTGGCTTCAGTAACCGATGGAACAAGGACTCGTGATTTTAACGGGATAAATTCGGTATTTGCCACTTGGAACTCGCTTGAGGATTCGCTTGACCGACGGGAGACGGATTACTCGCTCGAGCTAACTGATTCTTCTGGAAATGACGGAGCAGGTGGTAACTCTGCTTAGACAAGAGTTGGTGCCAAGCGGAAGCTGCGAAAATCACTTACGAAGTCGAAACTGAAACTCACTTTGTTGATTCAAGAACGACACACTGATGTAAGCCGATTCGATTTCGCAAGAAACTTGGCACCACATTTTCTAATCCAAGGTCATACATTTTCTGGTTCGGCGCAAGCCAGTATTTTTTGGCTTTTACGATTTTCAAATCGAGATTCTCCTGTCTTACAATGCTGGAGATCCTTCGCGCTGACCAAATAAATGGTGTGTAGCGTCGATCAAAATATTGCATCAACATCCCCACTCGGACGACCGTCGGAGTGGGGTCTAGCAAGACGACTCGACCGCCCGGCATCAAAATGCGAGAAACTTCGCGAAGAAACGGGCGGTACTTTGGAATGTGCTTGAGCACTGCTGATGCAATCGCAAACCCAATCGACTGTTCCTGGATCGCATATGGCGTTTGGCGTAGATCGCAGTCAAGCATTTTGACTTGTTGATGATACTTGGATTCTGGCATGGACCCACGAAACGAATCGATTCCCGTTCCCGATATCGGCGCATTGGGAAACGACTCAACTAAAGCATCCAGCATACTCGAATCGCCACAACCAAAATCAACAACTTTGATCTCAGATTGCTGGGTCGCGGCAACTGAACGTTGCCATGTCAAAAATTCAGATTCGATTTCGTTGAATCGACGTTTAAGTCCGTAAGAGAAAAACGAACTCGAGTCTTTCCTTTGGGCTTGATAGTTAACGATATCAGCAACGTGTGACACAGAGGACTCCTGAGTTTTTATTGGATCGTGTAGAGGTTGACTCATCTGCAATTTTTCTTGCTACCATTCGAACAGACAAATCGGACAACAGCACTTTTTCGTTTTCGCTAAAGTGCCGAATAAAAATCGGTTAGCTTTTGTCCGACGACTTTGAGTGACAATTTCTCTCGTGCGAACGCGGCGTTATTTTGCTCTTGTTGAAACAACGTTTCGCATTGCAAGAGTTTGGCAATCGTTTTAGACGCGGCAAATTCGTCGTCAAACGTTGGATTATTTGACTGACGCAGCATCTCCCCCATCACACCAGCCGCCGGCCCTACCACGACCCTGCCAAACGTAAGTGCCAACGGAATGATGCCTGAATTCAAAGACGAACTTGAGCAACGAGGAACAAAGACCACATCCGCGGCACCGAGATACATTTGGATTTTGTCTTCATGAACGAAATCGAAACCAATTTTAAACTGTTCGCCGGTAGGAGCCCGATCCTGATACAACCCATATTTTCTCAACTGTTCGCTGAGTCGTGTTTTTGATTTAAGCCACCGCGGGGCCAATAAAAGCAGTTCATGTGGCGATCGAGATTCGCTAATTTGTTTTGATACTCGAGAAAAAACTTGCTCGACCAAGTTCGCTTCTTGCCGACTGCGGACTGCTCCGAAAACCAAAATGACTTTCTTCTCGTCTTCGATTCCCAAATGAGCTTTTGCCTGATCTCGATCGACTTCGTTTCGCAAATCGAAGTACCCCGGATGTGGAACCACGGCATGCTGGATTCGACTTTCCCATTCCTCGCCACCATACCGCTGCTGAAACTCCATTCGGCTGGCAGTACCAAGGTGAATGACGCCATCGACCTGCCGGTAAAGCGGAGGCAAAAAGTCCTTTTTGGACCATTGATCATGGGCTCGGATATTATGCCGGGTGATGCAAACTTTTGTACCTTTACTTTGTAGGGCTTTAATTTTATCGCAAAGCCTAATTACTCTTTTGCGATTAAGTATCCATCGCCTTCCAAATATTGACTCGGGCCATTGCAGGTTAACAACGTCGTATTCTCGATCTGCGTTCCAAAAAAGCTCCGTTCCCATCGCGACGGCATACTGTCTGTCTTCACAACTTGCACTTTCGATCGCCCCAATGGAGTTAGCGAGAAATGAGTTGTCATCTGGCGGGCACGCGAATAGAACATTGAACGCAGCAGGACTCTTTTTCCCACTGGTGGTTCTTCCGGCATTCGTTGTTTTTATTTGATTATGAGTTACCATTTGCAACCTGACGATTTTCAGTTCAGTTGTATTTCAACCGCGTAAGAACTTCACCGCACTCTTCAACCATCTCATTTAGATCTGCCGCCGACAATTCGCGAGATGCATTGCCGATGGAACTGGCTTTTACTTTGCTAAGACTTTTTGCCAACCTATCGGATTCTTGCGAACCAAGCTCCAAGAAATTGGCCAACTGAAGTGACACTTCTTTGCAGCGATGCGCCATCGTTTCGTATCGAATACTCAGCTGTCGATCTTTTGGGACTTCAGCAAGCTGGTCGAGGGCTGACTCTGTATATCGACGCCACGCCCAAGCACAACGCCGCAATCGATTGCACGACTCGTATTCTTCTCGCCGGTGCGGTTCGGTCCAAAACTGCGCCTTGGAGCCCAGTAAATATCCCGCATGCCCCTTCACGTTTTTTCCATCCTGATTTTCGTGCATCCAATGTTTCTTCGAATTTGAAAAAGCCGAATCACAACCATCACGATAAATGTGAATAAACTTTGCATCCGGAAACGTTTCATTCAAAAACGAAATCGCAAAACAATTACGAGGTGTTTTGTCGATCAACCGCCCCCGTTTTCTATCCCCGACCATCATTACGCGATACTGAAATTTGTAGTATCGACTTAGCTTCGTCCAATGCTCGGGGTTGAGGTAAACATGAGCCACTGCACATTTCGTCGCAGCAGGTTCGTGGAAATATTGAACCGAAGGCAATACCGAAATCGCATTCCCAAGAAACGTCGTTCCCGAGCGTGGTGCGCCGACAATGAAAACGGGGCTTTCAATTTTTCGAAAAAAAACGTCGGCCTTAAATGACATTAGCACTGGAAGCTCTATGCATCGCCGCAAAAAATGCAGACGGCCAACCGGCCCTAACAAATCATTCTTCATTGCGGTGGCGACATTTTTGAACGAGAAAGGGTCGACTCCGTCAGCAGACCACATTCTCGATGCTGAGTCTTGTATTGCCATCGTCACTGGCTAACTCCCAATCGTTGTCTTGTATTCGTTGACTTTAAAAGCAAACAACGAAGATAATTTTCCCAGGTTGCGAAAAAACAACAGCGAGTCGTTCATCCGCTTTCGCGGGTCGGACCAATGGGCGAGTATCATCAACGGTGAAACGCACGCTGCGACCGCGGCACTAAAATATTCTTTAAACAAAGACAGGCCCCCACCGCCATGTCGTTTCTGAATTCGCATGTACCCAATACCAATTCGAAACGCACGCCGCCGAGCCCAACGTTTGTTCATTCGCGTTTGATCGATCACTTCGTGCGCGACCGCCAAGTCAGAAAACGCGAATTGTGCTCCCTGATTTTTGATTCGTGCGAAAAACTCTGAATCGCCGCCGCCAGACATCGAAAATTCAACATCAAACAAAAATCCGTTTGCAAGTTCCACTACATTTCGAGTCAGCAGCACTCCACCCGTTCCGTCAATGACCGAACACGGGCCGCCAGGTCGATCGCACAGACCAAACACGTACAGTCCGTTGGCCCACCGCGGAACCTCACACTGAAAATCGGCCACGACACGATTGCCGACCACGTCCGCTTTCGTCCTGCGCTGCATCGCGACCAGTTGATCCAGCCAATCGGGATCGACCCATTGATCGTCATCAACCATCACGATTGCTGAGGTCGCTGGATCGGCAAAGGCTCGCTCGACCAAAGCATTACGGACCTGCGAAATCCCTCGCTCGGGCACTGAAACCGACTCAATGGACCAGCGGTAGCCAAGTTGCTTTAACCGCTCAACGGCTTCGAGTCCTTCATTTCCTTCCGCGTCATTGTCCGCAACCAAAATTGTAAAACACAAATCAGTTTCAAGTGCTGCCAGCGAATTCAAAGTGTTAATCAAACTTTTGGGGCGCCGAAACGTAGGCACACCAATCACGATCGGACTCGCAGAGCTGCCAATAACGTCTTTAGGATCAACCAATTTCAATTCGAGACTCACACTTTCATCCGATGCATCCCAGTCGTTTTCAGTCGCCGGCTGTCCCAGCTCAAACGAGCCAGATGGAATTTTAGTTTGAAATTTTGGCTGATCGAAATCAGCTTGTTCGAATACACTCACTGTTCCGACTCCACTGAATGGCTGTTTTTACGACCCAACATTTTTATCGCTCCATCCCAAGAGCTTTTTGTAGTTTGTTAAAACGACGAAATTGCTTCCGAACAGCTGCGACTACCATTTGACGCTCATCATCAGTTGCCATTGCCCAACTGATTGCCATCAACACCAACACAAGCAATGAGTCAAACACAAAACGGAATGCGTGGTCCGAGTAAGTTTGACTTATCCCATACAACAATGTGGCGGTAGCGACCAATGTGCCCATTCGCTGCCATTGGTACTTAACAGGAAAGATCTTTTGCGTCATCGCAAACGTCAAAACGAGATGGACCAGTTTGGAAATCGCAGTGCCCCATGCCGCTCCATAGATTCCGTAGACTGGGATCAAAGTCCAATAGGAAATCAACGCCGCGACTCCGACAGCAAACAAAATCCATGGCTTGTATTTAGTTTTTCGCTCGATATAGAACGCGGCATCCATCAGATCGGCAGACTTGCCCAGAAAGCCGCAAATAATCAGCGGCACCAAAACGACCAGCGCCGGCAAATATTCTTCCGCCCCCAGAACATAAAGCAAATCGCCAGCAAACAGCGAGAGACCAAACGCGATGAAGAGATAACAAAACATCGTTCTCGAAAACACGGTACCGAAAATTTGATCGGCGTTTTTCTTTTTGGCTTCGTCATACATCATCGCTGACCAGACTTTGTAAATCGGACCCACGCTCAGCGCCGGTATAAAGCCAACCAGACGGCAACACATCGCATACAAACCCAACTCGTATTCGCCTGAGTGCTTGATTAGAAAAAAGCGGTCGCCAAATCCGATAAAAAATGCCAATAGCCCACCGGGTAAAAATGGTAACGAAAACCAAAACACTTCCTTGAAAGTCTTCATGTCTGGCCAAACCGTAGCCCGCTGGAACTCTTTGCCGTACAACCAGGCACCAAAAATAACCGAGTTGATCAAACGGGCAATCAAGATCCCCCACAACCCACAGCCAAGAAATACGACAAAGAAAAGCAATGAGGCAAGCCGCGTCAAGAACATGCATATCGACAATGAAACAAATTCCGACGACTGAAGCCTGGCTTGCATGAGCGCCATCGGAATAATCAAAATCGCTTCGGCAAGCCCGGTGGCGATCCCAAACAGCAGTAACCATTCATCGTCCATGCCCAGCCATTGAGACAGATAAGACGAACTGCACGCGGCCACCACCAGCCCGATAAAAACCGTTCCAAACAAGGCAGTCGAAACCGTTATCGATACTCGCTCGCGATCGGCTTCAGTTTCCGCCTGACGAAAAAACGTCAACGTTGCCATGCGGAACCCATTGGCCATCAAACCGACCAACAAGATCATTCCGATGCGATCCAGAATATCCAATACGCCGAACTCAGCCGGACTGAGGTAGTTGGCGTAGATCGGGAGCACGACAAGGCCACTGGCTTGCAACAACAAAGTTCCAAAGCCGTAAATGGCAGCGTGCGTTAAAAATGATTTTTCTTTTTTCGGTTTCAAGATGGCACTGGCGTGGAAATTGTTTTGATGGCGGAACAGAGTCGTGGCGTGCTAACAACTCTAATTAGCTTTTTTTCAACAGATCCAAACAAAGCAGACTGTACAAAAACCAGTTGGGCTCTTTCTTCGCCTGCTCCAGTGTTTTGGAATCAACGAATGGCATAGGATCAATCGCTTCGACAAGATCTCTTAGCTGGCCTTTGGGGCTGAGCCATTGAAAGATCGGCTGTCCAAATCCAAGCTTCCGCCGACTGCCTAATTCGTAATGCCCTTGCCGCGTGAGACAATGTTTGAGCAAGGCTTTGGGGTTGTTTTTTGGGAAGCGGAGCGACTCATCAAGACTCATCGCCAAACTCAGAACTCGAGAATCAAGAAACGGATTGAGCACTTGTCCGCCTCGTATTTCGAACAGAGTATTCCAGTACGAGCCAGAATTGATGCTACTGGTCAAAATGTTGGCTGCGTGTAACTCACCAACAAGCGACCCGGTGAGCCGATTTTCAACAACCAATTCACGGCGGTACGCAAATGCGTCTACCGTTGCCGATTCACCGAAGCTTGCAAGCACCGAATCGAGGTGTGTGTAGCTAGCCTGCCGGTTGATCGGATGTTGAAAGTGTGTTTTATCGTGTAGGATCGCCGCGGTTTTAAGATGCTGTTTAAGACGACCAAGCCGCGGGATGACGCAGGCGGAGGAAAATAATTTGCAAAGAAGTTTTGACTTAATTCGTTCCCGCAGTTGCTGAGCGAGCTGCAGATCGTATGCCGTTCCAACACCAAACACGCCATCGCCGGCTTCTCCAGAAATCCCGGTCGTGACGCCTTGGCAGACCATGGCTTCGGCCAGCTCTGGAAAGTAGGCAGCCTGAACATGGTTTGGCGTTTCGGCTGTTTCATCAATCACTGACAAAAGATATTCCGCGAATGGTCGGTCAGCAGAAACGCCTTCCAGCTCAACCCCCATTTGGTCTGCAGCTGATTTCGCATAAAGAAATTCTTCATGAGTTCGCGGATGGTCCACGGTTACGCAAAAACTTTTCTTCTTCTCACCCTGACTTTCGTAAATGCGATTCCAAAACGTTTGCAGCAATGAACTGTCGACACCACCGGAAAGCATCACAGCCGATTGGCCAGCCGACCGAACGCAATCAGCGACAGCTTCATGAAGCGTTTCCGCAATTTGCTCGACGGCATGTTCACGGGTTCGTATTTTTTGAGCTGAATTTTGCTTGAGGTCGTCAAACCCCGCCACCCGTTTGATATTTACTATCCAGTCCTTACTGGCAGTGCAATCAAACAACTCACCGGGCATCAACCGGAAACAATCTTTGAAAAGTGTTTCCCGGCCGGGTATGCAGCGATAAAGAAAATAGACGGGCAGTAGCGATTCATTGAAACTGGGAGACTCGGCCTCACGCGCAAATGGCTCTGGCAGTTTCACCAAGTCTCGCAGATTGGTCGAAAACAAAACGGAGCGAGATTCACCGCGTTTCACCTTGCGAAAAAACAGATTGGTTGTCCCGGCGAGATTGCGATACATCAACACTCGCGCGCGGCGAGAATCGAATATCATGACGACAAAGGAGCCTTCAAGAATCCGAAAAGGGATTTCCGAATGAGTCAGATAGTGCTCAAGCACCAACTCTGCAACTTGCTCTGATGTTTCGCAATTGCGTCGATCACAAACGGCGTAGCCACGAATGACGATGCAAATATCATTCCGGCGCAACACTACTGAATTGCGATCATTTTCAGTCACAAACAAATTTGCAAGTTCATTTGAACGAGACCAAGTCGGAATCTGCGACCCGTAAACCGGGCCTTGCTGCGATTCAACGCCATCATTGCTGGCCATTCGCACTTCAGGTGCATTGGTTAAACCAGAAAAAATTGCTCCGCGCGATCGGGAGCCAATTGCTGCTTTAGTAAATCGAGGCATTAAGTTCATTGGTAATGACAACCTTGCATTGATCGGACGAAACGCCAAAACAAGTTGGCTCAAACGAAAGTGGTTCACGGACGAAGACTTCAATAGGCCCGGAGGCAGTAATTTGGAGATCGACGGCATGGCCTTCGCAAATCAACAACTTGACTGCGCGCAAATCACCGGAGACGGTGCTAACTTGCGTAAACCCAAATGAGACGGACTTAAGGCCAGCCGTCGAAAACTCAACCGCCGCCATCTCACGACAGAAGGCCACAAGTCGCCAGGGCTGCTCGCAGGAAATCCAGCGATTGGCGGGCCTGGCGATTTCATAATCACGATAGTCGTTTGGATTGCCGCTGTGCCCAGCTTCTGCGGCTTTGATAATGTTGAACATCTCCCGCGCGGTCACGTAGTGCAAGCGGTAACCACCCTTTTTCCATTTCGATTCCATCTCGTTGAACATCGAATCGAATGTGTTTTTTATATCTCCGTCGAAGCCAAACTCACCATCCTTTTCAAACCACCTGTCACGGCTTTGGGTTCCGTGCGTGTGCAGTTTGATAAACTTCCACTCTGGGCGCCCTTGAACATGGACGTTGGCCGACAGCCAGCGGTCCAGGCGAAACGGCAACGGCGGTGC
Source organism: uncultured Pirellulaceae bacterium (assembly GCA_964478065.1). Lineage (GTDB taxonomy): Bacteria > Planctomycetota > Planctomycetia > Pirellulales > Pirellulaceae > Mariniblastus. The sequence goes on along the minus strand of CAYZGP010000003.1, from coordinate 81,884 downwards.
GAACGACTCGATCGCGGCCGTCTCAACGTATGGGAGATCCATGTCGATAACCGTTGGGCCTTGGCAAATCATCAAATCGCCTTCGATTTTTCCGTTTACTCGAACATCGGTTCCTGTGTTATATGACTTTGGTTTTGGACAATCATTGGCATAGTAAATTGCGTTGACTTTTCGCGGCTGTGCCTTTGAGCCGATCGCGGGAAACGTAAAATCCGCAAAGCAACCAAGATCACGCAAGGCACCAATCTCAGTGTTGCAACCACTTTTACTATCATCGCCACTGCCATTATCAAGCGACCAGTTGCCGGCGATATAAGCGAACTTGCACTGAGGAGTTTGCTCGGCTGTCAGCATTGCGCCGTACTGCTGAGCCAGAGAGATTCCGTCACGTAGCTTTTTCGAAAACGACTCGTGATCATCAAAGCCATGATGAAGATGGAATTCAACTTCACCCAATCCTGCAAAAGCAAACTTGCTCAAGTTAGCAACGCACAGTGGATTTAGATACTCGAAACGATAAAACCACGTGTGCTGTGGCTGAACCCCATCCGAGTCTACGTGGCCTTGAACAAGCTCTCGATAATCTTCGCACCAAGCGGTCACTCGATCACCCGCAACCTGATCCCCACGATGCTCGCCAGGTTCAAAATGGTCAACAATACAAACCATCACATCGATAAATGAATCCTGTTCAGCCTGTTCGCTTTGCTGGCCCGTGTGGCCCAGATCTCTGAGCAACCGTAACTTTCGATTGCGGATGTAATCCAAAATCCAGCCACCGCGAAACGCCTTGCGCCGCAAAAGATGGGCCGAAAACCTAGTCCATTTCTTGAGCCTGAGAAGCGGGTTTAGAATTGATTTGAACATCAAGTGGATTGCCTTGGTTTCGGTCGATTTCGCAAACCGTAAACCGATGTTTGCCGCTGGGTAATCGAGGGATAGAGTCGCATTGCGAGAACTCGATTGCTGTCTCGCAGCCCATTTTTTGTTGGACTTTTTCAACCAGGTTCTGTTTTTGTTTATCCGCCAATGGCTCAGACCCGACGTATGCGATCAGGATTTTCTCGATTTCAGTTTGGCGAACCTGAAATTCCCGTACATTTGGCAAATCGTAAAACAAATGAGTGAAAAACTCGCCGTGAACCATGTCTCCGCGGCTTGAATGGATGATGTCCGTCGACCGCCCAAGCAGCGATTCAATAACTGGGGAAGGCTTTCCGCAGGAGCAACGTGTTTCCGAAAAAGTCGCCATATCATCATTGCGATAGCGCACAAACGGCATCGCCCGATTGGTCAAATCGGTGACAGTAACAAACCCCGGTTCGCCAGGCGCAACCGGCTGGCCTGAATCGCCTGTGATCTCGACGTATCGCAAAGTTGAAACGAGATGCATACGATTTTTCTCAACGCATTCGGCAGCGATGTTGTTTATTTCCCGCGATCCGTAAAAGTCGAGTACAGGTGACTTAAATGCCGATTCGATTTTTTCGCGCTGGTGTGGCCAGAGTTTTTCGGCCGAGCTACGAATGGCCTTGAAGCGAATCGTATCGATGCCGGATTCCAAAGCGGCTTCAGCAAGGACTTCTAGCGCCGAAGAGTACCCCGTCAAATAAGGCGGATTCCATGTGGCCAACATTTTCAGGAATCCGATTAACTCTTCGCGATTCATTTTGAAAGCATTTAGCCCTCGCAATCGCGACCGCCAATCGTAAAATCGTTTTCGAAAACTTTGATCCTGAAAATCAATATCGGCACCCCAAATGTTGGCTGTCCGATCAATCGGGCCAACCCCCCAACTGGTCCGCACGTGTGCGTCCAAAGCAACACTTGCCATTCTGTAATCGTTGCACTGGTAAAAATGTAGAGGCTGACCAGTCGACCCTCCCGTAGAGTTTTTATGGGCAACCTCAACGCTGGAGTTGCGCAGATCCGGTGTATTTTCACGCACGAGCTGTTTTGTCAAAACGGGAACGCGACTGAATTCTGCTTTCCAACTTGGCGACTTTGGATCAAAGCCAACCGATTGAAACAGTGATTGGTAATAAGGAATCTCGTTAAAAGCAAATTTCAAAAACGATTGCAGCCGACAATCGCGTTTGGAAATCCATTGCTCGCTGCTTAGTCGTGCTTCATTCTCTAGCTCTCGAAACATCGAAACGCAGCCTGGATTCTCGTACGACTTCCAGAGCTTCCAATACAAATTTGAAATTTGCGACATAGCGCTACGTTCCTTCCACAACATTGGGCAACCAACCTCGCCAGTACAAACGCATTTCAACACGACGCAAGAGAGGCTTCCAAGCCCATCGCCAAGCCGTGCGGGCATCGGCAAGTTTGACTTCACGATCCCATTCTGCCTGGTAGTCGCTCGCCAACAATCGTTTTGACAACGCTTTCCATTGCCGGACTCGGCATGATCGATGATCCGCGACGACCGACAAATCTCGCTTCAGTCGGGCGGGAAAAAAATTCGCTTTCGTTTCGCTGCCTTGGCAAAACTCGACCTCCGCCCAACCGGTCAAACGGCTAAGCGGATGAAGTCGTAACCGTGAAGCGAACAACTGACCATTTTGCTTTTTGCCTTTCCAGTACATGTCGGAGAACAGAAAGTTGCCTAAGCTATAAAACACTGGCACGCCTTCGATTCGCTCCATCGGCTGCAGTACATGAGGATGATGGCCAAGGATTAAGTCCGCGCCTGCCTGGACGAATCGCCGTGCCGTCGTCCGCTGCTGCGGCGAAGGAATCTGCGTCATCTCCATCCCCCAATGAAGATTAACTATCAGCCAGTCAACTTTGGAGCGTGCCGCTGTAATTTCATCAACGCATTTTTCAACTACCAGTTCGTTAACACCTTCATTTGAATCACTGGCGTAAAGCAGACTGGTTTGTTCGACGTCGCAGTAATTGAGCAAACCAATCGTTTGATCCGCCCGCTCCAGGATTAACAATTCACTCGCAGACACTGCGTCTTTTCCAGCTCCAACAAAGTTCATGTTTGCGGCACTGAGCTGGTCGATTGTGTCTAGCAGCCCGCGTGGACCGTAATCCATCGTGTGATTATTAGCCAACGTCACAGCTGCGAAATCAGTGGACCGAAGAAAATCAACCGTTTGTTTTGCCCCGCGCAATGTACATTTTGCAGGAGCAAAACGCTGGCCATTGGTAATCGGTGATTCCAAGTTTCCAATCAGCAAATCTGATTTCGACCAGCGTGGCAAAAGGGTCTTGCAAGGATAATCGCGACCCTTTTGCTGAAAGTATTTTTCATAGTGCCCATTCAAAGACACGTCGCCAATGGCAGTCACATGAACAGGTGAACGTTGTTCATTACTCACTGAGCACCCCAGCTCTCTGTGGCATACAAACACTCATCACCGAAGTCTTCATCATCGTCGTCGAATTCATCATCATCGAAATCCTCATCATCAAACTCGTCGAGCTCTGCGGTATCAGTCGACTCGTAAGCGAAATCGTCCCAGATGAAACTACCCAAGGCGACAACGGTACCGGTCAAGAACAACCACTTCACGTCGTAAAATGAATGCGAGAAAAACCCATAGCTCAGCAACACAAAAAAGCCACCAATCAAAGCAGAGCAAGCAGATCCACCGTTTGAATTGGGCCCAAACCGCCTCCGAAGAATCCAAAGCTTCGCGAGGCTGGCGATGATCAAGAGAAACCAAATCGCCAAACCGACCAGCCCAACCTCGGCCGCAATCTGACCATAGATATTGTGAAGCTGAAGGAAGTGGTGATCATCACCAAACCCAAGAACTTCATGGTTGGCGATGGGCGACGTGCCTGGGCCGTACCCAAAAAGTGGCTTTCGCATTCCCATCTGAAAACCATTGATCATGCCTGTCAGACGCCCTCGGCCAGAGCTAATAGCAATCTGGTCGTTTACATTAAGGTCTTCCTGCGGCTCAGAGGACGTGACGGCGCTGATCATCAAATCCCAATATCGGTACTTGATCTCTTGAGGCAAAGCAGGAATCAAACAAACGCAAATCAGTCCAATCAAAACAACCCGCTTGGGCTTGAGCAACGACCGCCGAAACGTGAACACCAGGTAGACGAACGCGACAACCAACGCACCCCTTGTGCCTGTAAAAATAATGGACGCGATCGACATCCCGGCGGCTGCCATGATCGCCAATTGTGTTTTTCGAACCCCTGATGTTTTGTACCAATGGCAAAGAAACGGCAGTCCAAACGCACAAAGCAAACCAAACTTGTTGGCCGCACCATAGCCGCCACCGGACCACGTTCCAATCATTCGCTTCATCCCTTGCTGGTAGACGAAACTTCCGCCCTTCAAAAAATCCAGCCAGGAAATAAGTTGATAGAAAACGATTACACAGACCATCCCCTTTAACATCCGGTCAAGATGCTGGGTCTGCCGCAACCCAGCGGCAACGATCACGAAGAAGGCAACTTTTTTCCAGTAGGTATCTGCCCAATGAACCGAGTTTGCATAATCCGGATAGCTGGAAAGAAAAAATGAGAACACCATGAACCCAAACAAGACACCGACAAACGCAGAAATGCCGCTGAATAGCTGATTGATTCGACCGCCCGCCAGCGTCAGCCCAAGCAACGCAATTGCCAGAATGCGTTCGAACTTCAGATCGCCCAAAAAAGCAAGCCGGTTGGACAAGTACGGAGTCGTGAAAAACCAAAACAAATAGACGATGATCAAGAAGGTAGTCAAATCGAAAGGCGCGCGGTAGTCTTGCGCGACGTCATCGTCCCATTCTTCATTTTCGAGAAAGGAGGATTCGTTAAAGGCAGATTCGCTTATCGTTGTTTCAGCAAAAGCCATTTAACGCTCCGTGCTCCAAAGCCCGAGAAGCTCTGCCCCCGAAAGCGACTGATGTTTCGCAGCCATCTTTTTGGCACGGTGACAATTGTAACGGTGAACCAAATTCCAACAGCAAATCAATGCCAGCGAACGGAACTTGCAATGACGAACCAAACGGGTAACGCATTGCCCAGGCGAAAACCAACTGAGCGACAGCTCTGGATGCATCGTTTCTGGGTCAAGCGAAGTGATCTTTCCCTCGCGTTTTAACAAATAGATTTGATTGCGAGCCAACACGGTAAACAAATCGCGTTGAACCTCTGCCTTGAGTGTGTTTTTTGGCTGAGCAAGAACCGGATGCTCGTAGTCCATCAATGTATGGCCGTTTAATCGGACCTCCAGGAACATATCATCGCTTACGATATCGTCGGGATAATCGAGCCGCCCCAACACACCAAAGTCGATGATATAGCAGGCCCCTCGGACGACATTGTTTTGAAATTGCAGTTGCAAATACTCCTTGGCCCTAAACAGCGAACGGACCAACCAACCTGGCTCTTCAGCCTTACTCATAATTGGGAACGAGGAAACGAGATACAGCTCTTCGTTGGAATCCAGTTTTTTTGAAAGATGCCAAAACGTTTCGCGACTGGTCATTTCAATATCCGCGTCTACGTACACGACGCGGTCGATCAGTTTGTCGTTTTTCGTCCGCCTAAGATGCTGAAAGTATCGCACGCTGTGCCGAAGCGCAGGAACTTTCCCTTTCGTGGAAACAGAAATCAGTTGAACACGAGGTTCATATTTCGCAATCTCTGAAACAATTTCCTCAGTACGATCGGTACATCCGTTTGTAAACACGTAGATCTTGAACGAAACATTCTGAGGCAATCGCTGCTGCAGAATTGAATGCAACGACTGGGCAATAATGTCTTCCTCGTTGTGAGCCAACATCGCGACAGGAATAAAGTTGGTTGACTGCACGAGCTTACGCATTCCTTCCCTCACTAATTCCAGTTGCTTGTTGATACATTGACGGCGCCCGCGTTTGTCACATCACATTTGACTACCTTGGGGCAGAAACTTTTTCCTTCCCCATAAGCACCTCCCAGGCTCTGGCTGGGTTAAGCCAGCCAGACGCAAGAAAATGCCAACCGGCCAAATGCCATCGTGCAGCTTCGGCGTAACATTGAGCCAAACGGAAATGCAAAACCGCTCGACGTTTTCGGACGACCTCGGAGGGATACGGATATCGCTGTTGGGCCTTAGCCAAAATCGTGAATCCGTCTTGCCACATCATCAATGTCTTTTTGCCGCTGATGCTCTCGTCATGACGGCGATAATAAAATAATTGCTCGTTTAAATACCCAAATTTGGCTACTTCGGTCACGCGAATGCCCATGTCGTAGTCTTGAGCGGCCCTTAAAGACTCGTCAAACAGTCCTGTTTTTCGCAAAACGCTGGATTTCATCAAGGAATTATTGGGGAGCAAAAAATAGCCCTCCAGCAGATAGGCTTCTGGCGTGTGCTCTTTTTGATGGTCTGGGGAATAAAAAGCGTGGAGGGTTTTGCCGTTTTCATCGACGACCTTCCCGTTGGAATAAACCAAACTCAACTCCGGCCGCTCCTCGAGAAACCGGACCTGAGATTCCACTTTGTTGGGGTGCCAATAATCGTCGCTGTCCAGGATTGCCACATACTCGCCGGTGATATGTTCAAGCGCCAAATTGATCGACGCACTCTGCCCGAAATTCCTTCCACCTTCATGAGTCAGCAGCATCAACCGCGCACCAAATTGTTCGATCAACTCTTTTGAGCCGTCGGTCGAGCCATCGTCCACAACGATTAACTCCACATCTGAGTACGATTGATCAAGTACCGATTGGATCGTTTGTTGGATATATTTTTCGCGATTGTAAACGGGAATGACCACCGAAACTCGCTTTGATTTCATTTCCAATTGGGTCATCGTTCTTTAACTACCTTTGCCGGATTTCCGACTGCGATTGAACGATCAGGTATTCGATTGGCAACAACGCTGCCCGCTCCCACGATCGAATTGGTACCGATCTCATCCATCACCACGGAGCTGTTTCCGATCCAACAGCCGTCGCCCAATTTGACTTGCTCGAACGTACCGCCTTGTTGATTGATTGGGCGGTCGATGTCATCAAAGTGGTGTTGGTTTTTGCCGCTGAGAATATCAACGTTGCTTCCAATCAAAACATTTTTGCCGATGTTGGCCATCCCGATCGTACAACGAGCCCCAATGTAAACACTTTGCGCAATTCGAACGTTACGGTGTGAAAACCAAGTCCCAAACTCAACGTGGCAATCCCAACTGCATTGGGATAAAGTCATGACGTAAAAACCACGTCGTATAAACACTCCGGTCAAACCAGGAATCATGCTGAAAAACTGGGCAGACGTTAAGAAAACTTGCTCTGACTTCGTTAACTTGGTGACAATCCAAAACGGGAACGTCAAAGCAATCGCCAGCACGACAAAGCTGACTTTCAGGCAAGACTTGATTTTCGTTTTAAGTGATGGGCGATTTGAAGAACTTGGCTTGTGACCGATTTCTTTGCCGCTTGATTTTGAATCCCGGTCCTTCACACTGTCGCGATAAAGCGTTTCATAGCAGCCTACCATTTCGTTTTGATTGAAATTCTCTTTCACAAACCGATAGGCATTTTGACTCAACTGCTGGGCGCAAAACGGCTCTTCGATCAAACCCGCGATTGCGCGAGACAATGCAGCAGGATCACCGACAGGAACAAGCAACCCATTGATTTCACTTTCGATCAAATTTCGATTACCCGAAATATCAGAAGCGACAACCGGAGTTCGACTGGCCATCGACTCCAGCATTGAATTGGAAAGCCCTTCTGATTCGCTACACGAAACCAAAAGGTCCAATCGATTAAGAAACTTAGGCACATCTGAAACAGAGCCAACGAGGCGAACACAATCGGTCAGGCTTAGTCGATCAATTTGTTCTTGAATCACTGGTCGAAGCGGCCCGTCTCCTGCGATTTCAAAAACCAACTCTGGGAACCGATTGATCAACTCGGCTGCCGCATCGACAAACACATCGACTCGCTTGACCTCTCGCAAATTGGTCAGCATTCCAATCGTGGCAATTTCGCCCGCGTATTCGCCCGCGTATTCGCCCGCGTTTTTTCGGAACTCAGCTGGCGTCTCGAATCGATTCAAATCAACACCGTTTGGAATTAGTGACACCGTTCGGGGCGCAGCATTCTCTTGCTCGATGACACTTTGCTCGCTCGCGAGACTATTGACGACCGTTGCGTGAACAAGCCGAGTAATCACTCGGCAACGGAGTCGATGAACATTCGTCATCCAATAACCAGAGTTTCGCCGAGTCCGCACAATCATCTTGACACCAGCCCACCAACCAGTGATCGCACCGAAAAAACTGCTATCGGGAAAATACAACTGCAACACATCGACTTCTCGCGTTCGAAGCCACTTTGAAAAACGCCTCGCTAAAAGGATAGTTGATGGCCGTAAAAACGATTTGAAGCCAAGCCGGACGACTTCGCAATGATTGGGCTCGAGCGATTTTGAATGTTCATTTTCACCATCAAGCAACACCAGGATCGGCTCAAACTCGTTTCGGTCGAGATCGTGAATCAATTGAAGCAAGTGATTTTCAGTACCAGCCACCGAGAGGTTATCAATCAAGAAACAGACAGTTATCTTTTTTGACCGAGTGGGTGCGAATGCTCGAACATCAGAAGGAGACCGAAGCGGTGAACTTGGCTTATCTTCTCGGATTGATTTAGGTTGTTCGATGATGGACATGTTTCAGTTTTTCAGTTGCCAGTTTTCAGGTTGCCGTCGGCGGTTGGCGGTTTAAGCAAGAAGGAACAGCTAGGTTTGTCGGTTTTTCAAAACCTGGTTTTTCGAATTTCGGATTCAAAGCTGGGCAAACAGAGATTCGTAAGCGTTGGCTTGACGATCAAAAGTGAACTGCTGTGCGATCCAATCCTGTGCCGATTTCACCATTTGTGATTTCTCAACGTCGGGCTGCAAAAACTCCAACATCGCATTGGCGAGTTTGTCCGGCCGAGCGGGTGGAACCAATTTGCCGTGCTTTCCGTCGATCAAGACTTCTTTGGTGCCGCCCACATCGGTCGCGACAACCGGAACTCCAGCGGCAAGCGATTCCAACAGCACGTTGGGCAGCCCTTCCGTATGGGATGACTGCGTGAACAAATTGAAGTGCGGCATGAATTGATCAAGTTGGTCAGTAAAACCCGCCAGCACAAACCGGTCTTGAATTTGCAACGTTTCAATCTGCTGCTTCAACCGACTCCTTTCCTCTCCATCGCCAAACAAAACGAACCCAACGTCGTCTCGTTGCTGAATAATTTTCGCGGCGGATTCTATCAAAACATCAAAGCCTTTTTCTGGACTCAAACGACCAGCGGCTCCTACGACATGTTTGATACGCGAACGAGTATTGTGTTCAAATTTTCCCAATAGCTGCTGGCGGAAACGCGCATCAGACGTGGCGAATCGATCAGTGAAAATCGAGTTTCGAATGACCCGAACGCGGTCTTTTTTTACGCCAGACGCCATGACCTTGTCGGCTTGAGCCTGTGACACGCAAACCACTTTTTTCATTCGCCGCAACATGACTCGGTCAAGTTTTTCATAAAGTGCAACCTTCCAATTCTCAGCCGTCCACCCTCTCGAAACGGCAATTGCAGGAATCCCGATTTTTCGCGCCGCCAGCCAGCCGATCAATCCGGCCTTGTAGCCGTGGCAAACCAGAACGTCGATTTTTTCGGTTTGCAAATGCTCCTGAACCTCGCGTTTTGCCGCAATCAAATTAGGTGTATCGTTTTGCAAGTCAATCGCGGTAAAACCATGTGAAGAAACTTCGCTTAAAAACGTCTGATTCAAATTCGTTTCCGAAAACGACGCAAAAACCGTTTCAACCTTTCCCTTCAACGACTGGGCCAAGCCTAACATTTGCCGCTCAGGACCACCGAAAAATCGCGACGACGTCAGATGCATGACCCTTGTTCCAGGTGGGATTATTTCGTCATTGGCACTTCCACCCGTTTGCTCACCT
>CAYZGP010000003.1:0-71873 GCA_964478065.1 uncultured Pirellulaceae bacterium | reverse complement strand
CCTTGTTCCAGGTGGGATTATTTCGTCATTGGCACTTCCACCCGTTTGCTCACCTTCCAGCTTGTGTGACAAAACAGTCGATTCATTTGAAGTAGCGTACTTGAATGAATTCTCCCAAACCGCAGCCTGCCGTTGGGCGAGAATACTCCAGTCATATTTTTGTCTCGCAAGCCGTTTGGCACGTTTAGCCATAAGAGCGCTGGCCTCAATATTGCCCAGCACATCGAGTACCGGCCGTGCCAAGTCTTCGATTCGATCGACGCCAAAGTAGTGCTCGCCACCACTCTCGAAATCCAACCCTTCTGCTCCGACGGTGGTGCTGATCACAGGCAATCCGTTTGCAGCGGCTTCAATGATTTTCAGGCGAGAGCCGCCGCCAACGCGAAGTGGAACCACCATCGCCGTGGCGACTGAGAGGTATTCGACCACGTCAGGAACGTTTGCGTGCAGCTGAATGTTAGGATTTGCTTGCGCCAACTCCACCAGCCAATTAGCCGGGTTTCTACCAACAATTCGAAACACGACTTTGGGATATTTGGCCACAATTTCGGGAAACGAAGTCTTGATGAAATGCTGAAGTCCGTCCAGATTTGGACGCCAATCCAAGCTTCCTAAAAAGATCAACGATTCAAGCTTGCGTGGCTTATCGGAAGCATACAACTCCATATCAACGCCGTTTTCGACGACTTCAACTTCAGTGGCTCCAAACTCTTTGACGGCCAGATTTTTATCGGGCTCACTGACGCTGATGGTGGTTGCGGCTCTATCAAAAGCCCACGTTTCAAAACGCTTGAATTTTTTCCACTGATGCCGAATGTACCAACGCTTAACTGGATTAGATTCTGTCTCCGCATACCGCTGCCAAATCAACGACTCAACATTATGCGCCGCGACGACGAGTGGGCGCGTTTTCCAACCACGAAACAATTCAGCATACGGCGTCCACTCACAATGCCAAAGCTGAATGTCACCATCCTGCTCCAGTTTCTGTAAAGCCAGCTTCATCGCATCGCTTGAATGTGTCGAAACAGAGTAGGGGAGTGGCGAGAATAGATTTCCGGCCAGTCGCCCGTAGAAACCTATTCCCGATTTCTTTGGAACGGTTCGATCAACTTCGATCGTCTTGATACCAAGCGAATGAAAATACTCACGCGCGACCTGCGATTCATCAGGCTTTGAATTGCGATGAGCGACGTAAGTCAACTCATGCGTAGCAGCCAAGCGTTTGATCAGGTTCAATGTGCGAAGACGTTTTCCTGAATTAGCTGGGTAAGGAAACTCTTCGTCAACGATCGCGACCCGGAGCGGTTCATTTGCTTTTTCTGTCACTATTGCCCTTTTCGAATTTTGCGTGAAGTTAATTCTGACCATGCCTGCCTAATAACTCCCCAAGCCGAACCGAGGTGGATCGTAAGGTAGACAAGCGGCATCATGGCGAGCGCTTTTATATTGCGGCCTTTAACCTCGTTGATGTCCTTAGCCTCATTGCTGCCTTGAACGTCGTCGCTTGGACGTGAACTCGAAACAACGGGAAATGCTGCGATTGCGAGCAAGTAAATCGCGATCACGCCGAAGTAGACGTACCACAACGGCGAGAAAGACCAGCAAATTGCTGGTCCAATCACGACTCCGAGGAAAAACAGCGCTGGCACCAAAGCAGTCACCGAGAAAGATTTTGGGTGCTTACGGAAAAGTCGAACGCGTCCACGACCGTAACGAGCGAGCTGATAAAAAAGACTACGAAGCGAATTTCGCGGCTGATATTTGATCGCCAGCTCAGGAACCAAAAAGCAACTCAAACCGAATTGGTCAATCCGATGATTGAATTCGCAGTCCTCGCACGCATCGAATCGAGTATCAAAAATTCCAACGACGTCAAAAACTTCACGGCGGTATGCAACTGCAACGCTGATCGCTGGAACTGGAATCTCAACTTTCGAGTAGATAAATGAATCAGGATGATGACCCAGCCTCGAATTGCGCGCCGCAGCGATCGCTTTCTGTAAATTACTTGCATGGGTAACATCTAGCGGCTGAGGCCGGCCCAGGCAATCAGCACCCGTCCGCTCAAACGCACGGACCAAATCTACAAGATAGATCTGACTGGTAATTTCACAGTGGCCATCAATTATCACAACGTAGTCGCCGGTCGAATTCTCGACACCAACGTTGCGGGCGAAACTTGAAAGCTTGCCCGGATTGTTCAGAAGCCTGACCCTTGGATTCTCAGCGGCAAACTCAGCAACAATCGCTGGAGTCTGGTCCGTTGAGCACCCATCAACAACGAGAACTTCAAATTCGATCTCTCGCTGATTGTCGCCCGGCTCAACCCAAGCAGTTTCCTGCCGGAGAACTTGATTGAGCGTGTGATAGATATACGCTTCTTCATTGCGTATAGGCATCACAACCGAAACTCTTGGCAGCTTGGCATTACTGGCCCGCAAATTTTCGACTCGAGCTTCCGTTACCTGCCTTGCTTTTACTAACCCCATGCCGCCTGCTCCTTGGGTTGGATGGATTGAAGACAATCGGCAAGTGAAGTGAATTCAAAATCCGACAAAAGACGGTCAAGCTTGCCCATCGTCGATTCAAGATTCACATAGTGTTTAAAACGGGCGGAGCGCGACGCGCCTTTGACCCTCGGCTGATCTGGATCAACCTCCCAAGGATGTACGTAAAACATGAAAGGGCGACCGGCACTATTTAGCTGCCGAATAAAACGCTGCGTTAGCCAATACGGATAAAGCCTAAAGTAACCGCCGCCACCAGCTGGAATGGTTCGCCCCATCCAGGACACAACCGGCATTGGAAACTCGGTGATCGCTCCGAATTCAGTATCAACACGCTGAACCGCAGGAAGAAAATCAGAGACGCCATTGCGCACATGCCGCGATGGAAAGATACTTGAGTCGACCGTGAATCCTTCTTGAACCAAAATATCGAGCGCCCAAAACGATTCCCGCACAATCGAAAACGTAGGAGCGCGAAATGAAGTCACCGGCTTCTGAATGATCGATTCGATCGCGTCCTTCGATTTCCGAACATCTTCACGAAATTCATCAGGCGACATCTGATGTACCAGGCGGTGCATATGGCTATGCGATCCAATTTCATGCCCTGCTACGGAAATCAACTCAACCAAACGCGGAAACTTCTCGGCCACACACCCAAGCACAAAAAAAATGCCTTTTTTGTCGTGTTTTTCCAACAGTTCAATTAAACGCATCGTGTTGTTAAACACCCGCGATTCAAACCGGGACCAGTCGTTGCGACAGTGCAAATTCTCGAAGGCCGTGACTTGAAAATAGTCCTCAACGTCGACCGAAAAAACATTCTTGACAGGAAACGCACGATCGACAAGCAACCCGTTTTCCAAACCTTGCTTATGTAAAAGCTTGATCACTTGGGACTCCGACGGGAAGGAATCGTGAAATCTTCACTAGATTCAAAATCAAAACGACTACCAGTGGCAACCGAAACCGGCACGACGCTTCTAGTTCGCGTGTCGAAAACCAAAACTGGTTTGTACTTTGTCCCTTGAGCAACAATCGCATCGGATTTGACGCGTGTTCGCCTGACCAAGCCTGATTTGACACAATGATTGTTCAACCCAAACCAGCGAGGGCCTTTTCCGTTTCGCACACCGAACATTCTTACGAGCGTGCAAACCGCGATTTTCAGATCCAGCAAGAGACTTCCAGATTGGATGTAGAGCTTGTCGTACAAGATCTTTCGACGTACACAATCGATTGAGGTGTCGGCTTCAAGATAGACCTGAGCCAACCCTGTGATACCTGGCCGAATCGCCAACCGATCCAAATAACCATCAACCTCTTCGGCCAACATCAATACAAAAGCAGGCCGCTCAGGGCGCGGGCCAATCAGACTCATCTCACCCTTGAGAACATTCCACAACTGCGGTAACTCGTCGAGATGCAAATACCGAAGCGCGCGACCAATTTTTGTTAGACGTGGATCCACCTTTCCAGATGACCAAGTCGGCCCATTGGATTCCGCATTGAGCGACATGGTGCGAAATTTATACATTGTAAAAATCTTGCCAAACGCACCGACACGGACTTGTTTGTAGATGGCAGGACCAGGGGAAAAAACCCTTACAGCAATGTAGACAAGCGCGATTGGAATAGAAAGCGGCACCAAACAAATGGCAACCAACGTTCGCTCAAAAATGTGCTTAAGCCAAGGACTACGAACTTTGGGACGACCTTGCATGTGCTGCCTCACCACATGATCGACCAAATCCTGTGCTTCACATTCTGAGTGGCGCGGCTTGGGAAATTTATTCATAGTGTACTTGGTCACTTGAATCAGTCTGGAAGTTGGAATTAGGACGATCGGTGATGCACAACAGCCTGGGTTCTAACCAGTCAATCAACGCTGCATCGGGCTTGGATTTCTCTTACAACCACTGCAAGAAACTTTTCAAATTCAGGATCTTCAACCATGGAATCTTGACTCAGATATTCTGTGGTAACCTGAACCTTGACCAGCTGACGCTCATCGGAAAACGAATAACGCGGATTGGAATCCGCATGCAATGTTCCGTCTGTTGTCCAGCCATACCACGACGACACAAAAGGCGAGCCCGTAGCCGAGCGTCGGTCTTTGAATCTTGATCTCCACAAAGTCGATTGCCCACTGGCTGGGTCACCGACATTGACGGAGACCCGCTTGGAAATCAGCGCGTTGGTTGCCGAACTAAAGCAAACATCAGGCGTATGAACTGCAGTTGGCCCGGTTGGACCAAGCAAAACAAACAACTGAACAAACCGATCGCCTTTTTGGTAGCTTCGATTTACATAAGTAATTGGTTCGAGCATGTTTTCTGCCGACTCACCAAGCTCGATTTCCGCAACAGATTTCCAGCCAGACATTTCGGTTGGAAGCGCATCGATGTTTTCAACCAGTTGCTTGACGTACTCGTCTTCCCCCCAACGAAAACTTCGCGTGCCGTCGTAAATCGCAGGGGCGACCGTCAAGGCAATCACAAGAAGTAATCCAAGAGGGGAAAATTTATTCATGGTCAATTGTTTAGTTACTTTTGATTGAAATTCAGTTTCTACTTAGTTTTGGCTGGTTGCAAAAACGGGCGAGGTTGAAGCCGACACATTTTGCACGTCGGTCAATTGACTTTTTAAATCGGATTTCAACTTCAGCAATCTTGCCTTTTCACCCGGCGTTAACACCGCACTCTCAAGCCCGCTGTCGATCGCCTGCTGCAAGTGGTTTTTTGCCAATTTGACTTGAGAGCGATCCTGACTGGACTCAAACCGTTGCCAATTCACTTCCGCCAGATGCCACCAATACCTACTGTCCGCCTCAGGGTGCACAATATTGACAAGAATTTTTTCCGATTCGTCCAATCGGCTTTGCTTACGCAAAATTACTGCTTTGGTATCAAGAAACTGAGGTTTATCTCCAGCAACTTCAATCGCGTAGTCGATCGTTTCTATCGCATCCTTGAGCCGCCCAGGATCGTCCGAGAGAACGGTCGCAAGATTGTTGAGAATCAAGGCGTTCTTTGGGGCAAGTAATTGAGCCGATTTATAAAGTTCAATCGCCTTCTGCGTTTCGCCTCTAACAACCAAGTGGACATTGGCGACGCTTACAAGCACCCGCGGATCTTTCCCAAATTCGTTAATTGCTGAGTCGAAAACGGGCTTCGCAGTATCATATAAATCCGGTCCCGACGCCGCCTCATCCACCTGCGACTGGGCCGAGACCAATACGTTGGCAATCGAAGCGATAAAATATGGCTTGGATGCTTTCAATGCCGTCCCATAGTTCTCAGTTAGCATTCGAAGAGCCTGTTCGAATTCGCTATTGGCCAACAACGCCGAACTTAATTCGAGCGTCAAATTTGGATTACCATTAGCTGCCTTGCGGAACCAATTGATCGCCTGAGGACGCATTGAGGCTTGATTGTAAACTTGTGCAAACGTGACGTACCATCGCGTTTTTGCCGAAGCTGGAATGCGTTTGTCCGCATCAACTTTTGTTGCAAACGATTCAACGAGCGACTGAATTTTTGCCTCGTTGCCTTCCTCTTTCGCGAGCATTTGGACATGCAACGACAACGGCAGAGGCGAAAGCCGGTCACTCGTCGCAATCAATCTTTGGACACGATCTGAGTATTTCTGCGCCTGCTCCATGTCCCCTTGGCCGATGTAAAACGTGCCGATCGCAAAGAGTTGGGCAATCGTGACATCGCCCGCAGCGGCTACTTTTTCGAAACATTCTATGGCTTCGGTAAGCCGTTCATCTTTCTGACCTTCGTCATCCAGAATCTTCGACCAACGATAGTTGACTTGCCCAAGCACCATCCAATCGGCAGTCTGACTGTCAGCAGATTCCGCAGACAATTGCTTTTGAAGCATGTCACGCGCGGCGCCTAAATTTTCAATCCGCTCAGAGTTAGTAACATTCTTTTTTTGCAACAGCAAAATTGCGTAAGTCCGGGTGTCATGCAACGAGCTCTTATCCGATCGTGAAGCGAACATCGTCCCAAGTCGCTGCCAATCAGAGCCAAGACCTCGCCGCGAAAGCAAACTAGCCAACTTTTTTCGATACGGCTGGTGGTCGGGTTTAAGCTTCATCAGTTTGTCCATCGCACGAATCGCCTGATCGAGCGAATCAACTTCGCCTGGACCTACGTTTGAAAAATATTCCACGACGCGAACAAGCACGCTTTCGTCCTGAGGCGACGCCTTTTCTGCTTCAAGAAATTTCTCTGTTGCGGCCGGATCAAGTACGGCCGCCAAAAGCTCTGCTTCAACAAGCAAACGGCTTCCAGGAGCCGCGAGCGAAGTCATTTTCTCAATCATTCCGCGAGCCAATTTGATCTGGCTGGTCGCGCCGTCAGGTGCCGTCGCCGCCGAACTCACGCGAAAATTAAACAACGCTTGCCAGGTCGACAAGTCTTTGACTTCCGTCAATAGACCTTCTGCCTTGGCAGCAGACTGCTGAGCTTTTTCACGCTCGCCAACGTTCCACTGAACAAGTGCACGCCGAATCCAGTTCTTGGGATTTTCAGGATCGAGGTCCGTCGCTACTCCAGCCAGCCTATTGGCCTCTTCCATATTTGACTGCCGAAAAGCCAGTTTAAGCCTCGCGCCGACGAGGCCATCGGATTGGTTTTTGGCTCCGAGCAAGTCCGTCCACTGCTTCGCCTCGACACCGTTGGTTGCTGCCATCGCCAACCGCAACAAGACTCGCGTATCACGCTCGCCCAATCTCGCGGCTTGCTCGTAGAACAACTTCTCATTTTCTTTTAGCTCATCCAACAAACCAACGTCAGCATTCTCCGCAGCCCGCGCCTCGCGAAGGTTAAAATAAATATCACCGCCCAACACCGAGAGCAACGACCAAGCAGAAGAAAGGCTTCCGATTTCGGCTCGAATTTTATTAGCCCGCTCAAGCAATTGAATTTTTTCTGGATTTGAATTTGTTGCCTTTGCCTGCTTAAGTATCCGTGCTGCCTGGAATAACTTTGTGTACCTTCCGTTGTCCGACTCAAACTTTTCCAAGCTCGACTCCCAACGCGCCGGAACCTCAGTGTAGGTGCGTGTTCGCATCACCAAATCTGCCAAGGAAAACAGCAAGCGACCGCTGTCCGGATTGTCATGCACCATTTGCTTGAGCCCCTCCAGCGCAACTTGGTTGTTTCCTTGCCAAAGCTGAATATTTGTGCTCGCAATCAGCAACTCGACCAACAAAGGATTCTCGGCACTGGATTTAATTTTGTCATGAATGAGTTGAATAGCGCTTTGAAATTGGCTTCTCTTGCACAATAGTTCCGAACGAAAAATTGCCGCGCCGACATCAGTTAATGAAAGCGATGCATTGCCCTCCGAGGTTTTTTCGACCATTTTGGTGTAGGTCTCGCACCATTGATCTGAAAGCTCGTATTCTCCACGTTCGTTATAGAGGTAACTCAATTGACGCGGCACGTCGGGACTAAATTCAACCAACGCAGTCAGCACTTCAATCTCCGACCGAAGCGACTCAAGGTCCTGTTTCTCCGATTGCTTGATTTCACCAAGCGTTTTCAAAAACGTAGTTCGCCAACCCAATTCACCATCGGTTTTTGCATTGGCAATCGCCAGATCAAATTCTTTCCATTGGCGGTTGGCGGGAATGCGGGTCGATTGCTGCAAGTAGATCGCCTTTGCCAACTGTTGCCAGGCACCGGTTGAATTGTCGGCTTGTGCTGCTCGGCGAAAAACAGAAATCGCTTTGTTAAAATCGCCAGACGTTAAGTAATCTTGCCCGATTTTTCCCAGGCTATCGTTGTCCAAGCCAAATTCATCGTTGGCTTCCAATAGCGCTGCAGCCTCACCTCGCCGCCCAAGTTTGCCCAGGATTTCCGCAAGAACTATCCTCGATCTTTCAGTCACCAGACTAGGCTCGCCACCTTGGTCACGACTGAGTCTCTCAAGCAATTCAATCGCAGTGGCATACTCTTTTTTCTGATAGTGCATCAAAGCCGTTAAAAACTCACAAGACCCCGACCACTCGCGAAGTAGTTTTGGGTTAACGCCAGAAGTCCGCGCCAATTCTGCGCTAAGAGATTTCATTTCGGTCAACAACTCGCCGGCCTGCTTGAGCTTGGCTTGGTCATCTGAACGAACCAACTCCGCGACAAGGCGTTGGAAAATTTGAACATGCCGACGACCGCTTTTTTCCAACCCTATCTGCCAGACTTCAATCGCTTTTTCTTGATCGCCAAGCAACTGTAGCACGACTCCTAATTGCGAATAGGCATCTACATTCTGATTCCCTTTAGATGCGATCGTTTTTTCGAAGTGCGATTTGGCCAAATTTAAATTTCCGTTCTTGTCAGAGCCTGGTTTTTGAGACTCCTTGAAATACCACTTACCAAGCAGGTAATTCACCCTTGAATCTTGCGGGTTAAGTTCCGCCGAGTGATGGAGGTCAGACAACGCGCCGGTGACCTCAAAAAATGATTTGTAAAGATGACTGGTAAGATACGCTTCTGGATTGTTTGCATTTCGTGAGACCATCTCAGCGACAATTTGATCCGCAATTTTGTTGACTTCTTGATCAACGAGCGTTGCCGATTCATACTTGGCCCGCTGCTGCTGGCTCAAGTGAGAACGACGATTTAAAACGCGATAGAGATTGGCCAATTCAATCGGCAAATACACATTGTCCGGATTGAGTTCAATCGCTTTTTCAACGATCTCACCAACCACCTGATCCCCCACTTGGGAGTCCACGGTCAACGACGCGTCGGAAACCTGGCCAATCTGCCCCACTAGCGCTTGAGCGATTTGCTGGTAAGCCGCTGCTCTCACTTCTGAGTTGGCCGATTCATTAACGTGCTTGAGAATCAGTTCTTCGCCGACTTCACGCGACTCCGAGAATCGCCCGACCTCATTAAGAAGATTCCCAACTCGCAAGAGCAACACTGCCCGTTCTTCAGTAGCGACTGCGAGCGCATCGAGGTGAAGCTGAATATTGCGGTTGATATTGGATGATGCGGTCGCAGATTTATCGAACGCAGTTGCCAACAGAATCCGTGCTTCAGCGTCGTCAGGATGCAGCGCCAGAAAGCTTCGAAGCTGTTTTGTTGCGCCCAACATTGGGTCCGAATCGGGCTTGAGCGGGCTTTCGAGTACTTTTTCTTCATGGGCGGCAATAGCCTCTCTCGCTGTCTCCAACAATGAATCCGAAAGAACGGTCTTGGCTCGCCAGTGCCATGCATAAACCAAAGGTATCGCGAGGCCCAGAATCGCGAGCGACGCAATCGCTACCACGGGGCTGACCTGAGTAGCAAATCCGGATTTTGATTCTTTATGCTTCACTGTTTTCACTTTGGTTTAGTTTGCTTCTTTGGATTCGCTTCGGATTTAGAAAACCGAGACATTGAATTGCAATCGCGACAGACAACAAAAAATCACTTGGGCTTAACTAAGCGTGTACCCATAACTGCCGTACTTGTACGCATACGATTTCTGCGGAACGCCGCCAAAGACGTAACCTGCGACGTTGACATCGGCCGCCAACAATCGACCAAAAGCTTGCCGAACAGACGATTGGCGTGACACATCCCGCATCACACAAAGTAGGGCAACGTCACATGCTTTTGCGATCGCGACGGTCTCCGCTGCCGCCAACAAAGGCGGAGTGTCAACGATGATGTAGGAATATTTATCCAACGCACGGGAAAGCAATTCCTTCCACTGATCACCAGCAAAGCAACGCATTGGATTGCTTCGCAGTCGACCGGCAACCAACACGTCAAGGTTGTCAATTCCGCTTTCGACAACCGCTTCATCAAGTTCAACTTGATTACCGATCGTGTCGACCAATCCTCCATCGAGCTCCGCATCAAAAACCCGGTGAACACTAGGCGAACGAAGATCACCATCGATTAAGAGTGTTTTCATATCGCTTGTTCGAGCGATACTCATCGCATACTGCGAAGCAAGTGTGGTTTTGCCTTCATTGCTACACGCACTGCAAATTGCGATCACTCGCGGATCATCATCGTGCCCAAAACGCATAGCAGCCGAGACCGTATTGACACTTTCTTCGTACAATCGGACTTGTCGCATCAATTGCTTCGAAGGCGAGCGACGACGAACACGCTTGGGAAGATCTGCAACTTCGCCGAGCATTGAGACTGAAACCTGCGGCTGAATCTGGCCAGAGTCACTAATGCGTCCAATTTTAAATTCCCACAGCAGCGGGAAAACGAACGGAACCAGCATTGCACCGAGTGTCGACATCGCCAACAGCTTCCACGGATAGGCTTCCAGGGGCTCGGTTGGAACAACGACTTCCTTTGAGCCTGCAATCGCGACACGAATTGGAGAAATTTCAGTTGAGCGAATCTTCTCACGAGCATTCACCCACTTGGCCAAACTCGATTCGGCCTTTTGCTTTTCGTTTTTCAAATCGTTGTATCGAGACTGCCGCTCCAGCACGCCCAAACGATCGCCCGTCAAAGCCTTGATGTCTTCATTGCTCGAATCGATTCGAAGCTGATTTCGCAAGATCCTCATATTCACTTGCGCAAGCTGCGCCTTGGCGTTAGCCTGAGCCTTTCGCACCAAATCAAAACGCACTTTTTCCCCAACCCGTTTGACCGTCCGAGCAAGGTTATCGCGCTGCCGATCAATCGCAAACTGCCCCTTCTCCCGAATCGGACGAGCCCGATCCTGATTCAAAGCCGCTTCATTTTCCAAGCTGAACAAGTAATCTCGACCGCGAATCACGTCAGGATGATTATCAACCAGAAGGTCAACATCTTCCTGGAGAATTTTCAGTTGATCTGGATCATCGGAATTGACCGTCGCTTCAAAAACCGATTTTTCCATCTCCAGTTGTGTTTGCAACAACTCCGCGTCCTTAAGGTCCTTTCTCAAATTGACGAGCAAGTCTCCATCAATATCAGAAACTAACCCGCCCGCATCCCCGACCAAGTAGCTTGCTTCCTTTTTCAAGCTCGCGATCCGAGCATCAAGACCTTCGATTTTTTCGGTCGTGGTTTTAATTTCGCGATCGAGGCTATCAGTCAGCTCTTTGATTCGGTCGGCGCGGTAGTTGACGAAGAATTTATCAATAAACACTTCCGTCACTTTCTGCGCAACCAACGCTGCGTTTTTCGGGTTTTCGTCCCGACACTGAATCGAGTAAAGCTCACCACCAGCAGGGGAGAATCGAATTTTCGACTGGAGCTCTTTGATCCGCAGGTCGTAAGTCGTCGCTTTGGTCGTTCTGCTGACATCTGAATCAAGCAGGACTTCTCGTAAAAGCAGTTCGCTTTTGATTGGCGCCAACTGGCTCTTGGGGTTCACTCGCTCTTTGTGAATATCAGGAAGCACACTGAGGTATTCGAGATCCTGAATCACCCGCACGAACTGCCGTGCTTCGTAGACGGGATTCCAATATTTCAGCACCAGAAAACCAGCTCCAATGGCAAACAAGACTCCAAAAAACGCGGAGACCATACCCCACTTACGGAATGCAGTTTTAACCATAGAAAGCTGGTTGGCAGCCATATCAGGCCGGCGCGAAGAAGCACTACTGGGCCTCCTGCGTCGACTTGAGTTATTTCTACTTGGCTTTTGTTGACTCATCTAATTTCAATCCAATTGAACGAGGTGGAAGTGTGTGGAGGTGATTGCGACCATCAAACGCGGAAATTTATTTAGCCGCTTTGAACTTGACGCCGAATCAAGCTGGAGGAATCAAGCTCTTCGACTTGCGGAAGAAGCCGATCGAGATACCAAATCAAGCCGAGGAATAAGGCTGCTGCAATCGGCAACATCAACAAGCCAGCTCCATCATGGCCCAACGACATAAACGATTCGCTATAACCAAGACGGTAAAGCAAACCCGTAATCACAATGCGAAGCGAGTTAGCCAGGATTGCAATCGGCAGGATCGCAATACCCATCAGAAGATTGCTAAACCACGTTCGTTGAAAAAACACAGCGAACGCGAAAGCCAATGCGGCAACACCCAACGTGATCCGCAACCCCGAGCATGCGCGGGCGACCTCTAACGTATAGTCACCCAACAGAATCGTGTTGCCCTCCAATGCAGCCGGCAACATCAAACTCTGAAAAATAAAGCAACTGATTTGAGCCGAGGCTATCTGAAGCGGTCGAGCAACGGCAGTTTCAACTGCGTATGGCAGCGGAACCATAAAGAACAAAAATACGATCGCCGGGAGCGCCCAAACAAAAGCCTGCCTGCCGTAAAACAAGAGAACAAACCCCGCGACCCAAAATGGAATTGACCAACCAGCCAGCGCGTAGAAAAAGTACTTGGCGGCAACAAACCGCATTGACATGGCGATCAAAATTGACGCCATGCCTAAACAGACAACCGCAAACCCACCAGCAGTTTCGTCGGAACGGTTTGAATCAAACCAATCCGACGACCGCACCCACAACATCGCCAACGCGATTGGTATCACAAGAAATCCGTGAGAATAATCTGCAATACGGGACCACTGGTCAACCAGTTTATCTAACACAGGCCAGTAGGCCCAAACAAACGTCGCCCCAGCCAAGCCGGGAACAGCCCACTTGAGAACACCAGGCACCTGCCCAATCTTGAGTGATTTTTGGGATTTTTCTATCGCCTTGCCAGCCGACTCACTGACGATTTCAGAAACCGAAGATCCTGACCTGGACTTGGATTTAATAGGCCTAGACTTCGGGCGCTTGCGCCCTGCCATTTTGTGCTTGGCTATCCTAGCTTTGTTGGTTGCCTTGGAAGTCAATTTAAAACCTGAACGAATGGGTTAATGCTGAAAAACGAAAAGTGCAACACGCCACGATGGCGAACGTCTCTTTTGCGATGCGGGAGGAATTGATTCGTATCGCGCCGTCTCAATTGCAGACACAAATCTTGAGGTTCGTTTGTCTGCTTCGGATCATTCGCCGTCAGCAAAATCCTGACGGCCATTCCCCAAAAATCCCGACTTAGTTTTTCCCCAGACCGTCCAAAATCACATTGGAAAAAATATGTAAGTTTGAAGTGCTTTGCGGACAAAGCTTTAAGTCGCGGGTCTCTCGTACAGCCCGCTAAACCGATAACACACCCGAATTTCCATACTAAAAGCTCGTTTTTCGTGCAGTTGAACCACTACATCTCGCAGAATACAGATCAAAAGGGCTGGAAAAGCGCCTGGCCTTCCATCGCGCTGGCATTGATCATGGCGGCAGTATCACTTGCTGCGCCAAACCACAGCAGTGCAAGTATCATGGTGCCCGAGTTCGATCCGACTCTAATCCAGTCGCACCCGGAAAGATCGAGTGATGGGTTTGGCCAAGCTAAACATAACGAAGTTGCCCGCTCAGATTTCTTTTCGAAAAAACCAAGTCAGCCTCGTAGCACGCAAAAGAACAATTTCGAACTTCTGACCCATGGGTCAAGCATGTCTGGACTGACCAAAAAGAATCCAGACTCAACCTCAAGTGCAACCACGAGAATCGCCCGGTCAATGCTTCCGGTTCATCTGAGCTCTGAGCTGCGGCTTAGAAATTGGAATTGGCTTCCGGATGCACCGGTCTTCGAATTGCTAAAAGTCCCCTTGGATATTTAACGCGACCCGATTTTGAAGACTTTAAAACAAATTACTAAACAGGTTTAAAATAGAATGTTAAGAAAGATATTACTGGGATCAGTAAGTTTGATCATTACGGTCTTGCTTGCTCAAGAATCCCCCGCCTCTTTACTGCTGATTCTCAATGACATCAGTACGCCGGGGGCAGATGTTGTTGTTCTCGACGACTTGGCATCCGGAGCAGTTTCGGATACAGGTTCCTGGACCTCGACGATTGGCGACACCTCAAGCGATGCCGGACAGGTTCAATTCAACGGATCAGTCGGCTCTTTTGCTGTCAACGTTACAACTGGACTCAGTTCGCCGACTATTGGTAACAACACACTTCAGCTAAATTCTGTCAGTGTATCAGGCGCTCCAGGCACGCTGGAATTATGGTTGATCGACACCGATTTCGTTGACAATACTTGGACGTTTAACACTCAGTTTGGCGGGACAACTACTGGTGCTGTCAGCTTTGCGTCTTTTGTTGATGCGGACAATCAAGAAGGCAGTTTTGATAGTGAATACGTATATGCCCCAGGCGTTGCGTTAGAGTATGAGGCCCCTTACGCATCCGACGGAGCTTTTAGTTTTAACGAATCCGCTGACAACATTGTTGCAGGTGACGATTCGTTCTCATTGGCACTTGGCGTTCTGATCGAGCATGACGACGCTGGAGACGTAACAGCGTTTAGCGCTAGACTGTCTCAAGTTCCCGAACCTGGCGCATTGGCGGTTTGGTCGGTATTGGCTATGGGAATGCTGCTTCCCAAGCGACGCCGCAAGTCAAATGTGATTCGCTAAACCAAAGTATGTCGTAAACAAACAGACATCACAAAGTAAACCATCAAGTTGAATTGACTTCGACTTTCAACTCGATTTCCTCTGAGACTGGCCGATGATCTTCTTCATCGGCCAGTCATTTTTTTGCCTTAAGTCGCTCAGTTAGATCTAAGTTGGTCAGTTAGCGCTAGGTTGCGTTGATTAAATGAGAATACAAGCCCGACGCGCGAGCGATTCCGCACAAGCGTCACTCATCTTTATCCGATTTGTCGTGCATCTCAAACCACTTCAAAATATGCACGACCTTCGAAATCAATCGGCTTGGTCTGGAAGCGATTCCGTGCCCGGCACCGGGAATTCGAACCAGCGCCGTGTCAACTTTTCGCAACTTCAGCGCTTGATAATACTGTTCTGTTTCGGACATCGGCGTTCGATAGTCATCTGTCCCAGTCAACAACATCGTTGGCGTTGTGACATTTCCAACCAGCGAAATCGGTGATCGCTTCATGTACTCTTCCTGGTGATCCCATGGAAAACCTGGAAACCAGTACTTGTAAAACACGTTGTACATATCGGCAGTCAACGCAAAGCTGTACCAGTTGATAACCGGTTTGGCCACAACCGCTGCGCGGAAACGATCGGTCGAACCGACGATCCAAGCCGTCAAGACTCCGCCACCACTTCCGCCAGTCACAAACAATCGCTCCTCGTCGATAAACCCTTTCTTGATGACTTCGTCCACACCCGACATCAAATCGTCGTAATCATTGCTTGGGTAGTTATGGTGGATCAGGTTCGCAAACTCAGCTCCATAACTCGTACTTCCACGCGGGTTCATGTACAGGACAACATTCCCTGCGGCCGCAAAGAGCTGACACTCCGCAGAAAAGCGACTTCCATAATTGGCAAACGGCCCGCCATGAATCTCCAGCAGCAATGGATACTTTTTGTCTTTGTCAAAGTCCGGCGGGTAAATGATCCAACCTTGCAAGTCGATTTTGTCATGCGAAGACTTGAATCTGATCTCTTCGACTTTGCCCAGTGTCTTGAACGCGAAAAGATCCTCGTTAACTTCGGTGATCCTTTCCGGCTTGCTGCCAAGGCTTGTTCTGGAAAGATCCGGTGGCCGCTGCGTCGAACCACTCGTATAGGCAATGGTCCCGTTCTTGCTAACCGTAAAGGAACCGCCCCCGTAAGGTCGTCCAATGCCGCTACCAACCAAATCGGTCGCAACATCTTTGGTAACCTTCCCCTCTAAATCGGTAAAGCCAATTTTCGTCTTTCCAAAATCATCGTACTGAAAGAAAACGCCTTTCGGATTTTGGCTCCACTGCAATCCGCCGATGCTTCGATCCAGATCACCAACCACTTCGCGACTATTACTGCCATCGGCATCCATCATGTAAATCTTGCTTGCCTGAAAGCCCAAAAGTTGATCATCATAGCCAGTGTAAGCAATCGTTTTTCCATCATGAGAAAGCACCGGGCCAGAATCAGGTCCGTTGCGATCGGTCATCGCGGTGACTTTTCGCTCCGCGATATCGACAGAATAGATTTCACTATTGGACGGTTGGAAGTCCGCATCTTCGTGACGGTTTGCCGAAAAGATTAACCGATCATTTTCAGGCGACCAACTGATCGGACCGCCATGATTAAACGGTCCAGAGGTAATTTGTCTTGGAGTGCCACCCGCTGCGCTCACGATGAACAGTTGCGCGTGACCTTCTCGGACATAGCCGCCGCCGTCGGTTCGATAACGAAGTTTGGTGATGACTTCAGCGGAATCGGCCCACTTGGCTCCTTCTGGTTTAGAAGGCATCTTGGCAAACGGCTTTTTCTTTTTTGGCACGCGCATCAAAAACGCAATCCACTTCCCATCGTGTGACCAACTCATGCTGGACGGCGACTCCGTCAGTCGTGTCAACGAAGCCGATCTCTTTGAATCGATCCAGTAGCAGTGAATTTGCGACGAACCATCGGCGTTGGTGACATAAGCAAGCCGCTTGCCATCAGGAGACCAGGTAGGTGACATATACATTGACGAGCCCGTGAGCAGAGGCAAATTTGCTTCGCCGCCTGATGCATTGTCATCTGGTTCAACCATCCAAATTCCAGCGCGACTTTGATCCGTCATGATGTCAAAATACTGACGGACGTAAGCAATCCGACGACCATCAGGGGAGATTTGTGTATCGCGTACGATTTCCAATTCAAAGACATCCAGCGGACTAAAGTGCGCGTCATCGATTGCCGGCTTCTCTTCTGCTGAATTCTCGTCTTTTGATTTCTTGACAACCGAATCAGTTTCCTGGCAAAACCCGACTGCGCAGGTGCCGGTCAAAAAGATTGCTGTAACTGCAAATAGTGGAACTGCGAATGGCAAACAAAGAAAGTCAAATCGCTTAGTCATGTTGTTACTCTCGGAGTTAAACTTGGATCATTGGCTGGCCACAAACTACTATTCTAGTTCGGATCGCCAGAAGATTGAATCACCAAGCCAACTTGAAACACAATGGCTATAGCCAGCCAGCGCGTGCCCGAATTAAGTGGCCAGTGGTGCGTTGACCGATCGTCGATGTGACTGACACCGACCGTTGGCACCACTTTTTTAACCCCGCCCCAATCGAACAATGTTGTGGAGCACATCCAATTGTCGCTCATCCGCATTGCCCGCTTGAGGAATACGTTTCCAAATGCACCAACCGCTTGCCTTGGCCGGTTTGGTATTTTTGGTTTTTGTTGATTCAGCCTGAATTGATGCCGGTTCGGCTGGAATAGAAGCTTGATCCGGTTTGGGCTGGTTTGCTACCTGATGCATGTTTTGAGTCTGCTCAGAATGCATCTGCTCAGAATGCGCTTGCTCGGCCACTTGGTGATTCACATGGTTCGACGCAAGTGATTCTTGCCTTGCTTCACTGGCGACCAATCGAGCTCGCAGCAAATCATGATCGTTGCGGATCATCTCAAGAACTTTTGCTTGTTGCTTGCGAAGATCGGTCCAGGACGCCAATTGCTTTTCAAAGGCATCCCGTTCTCGATACAAGCGATTCTGATCGATTACTAATTTCGCTTTGGCGCGACGCACTTCGTCCATGTGTGCCTCGAGAATTTTAAACAACGCACCAACAATTCTCGGGTCAGCAACTCGCGCGATGTTTTTTTCATTATGCAGTAAAGTACTGTCTTGAAGTGCCTCCTCCATCAATTCTTCTTCACAATGCACGTCACTGATCGTGGGTTCAAAACCAGCTGATGGCTGCGAGGCTGAATCAAGTTCGGTTGAATCACATTTGGCTGAATCAAGCTCGGTTTTTCTGAACTCCATTGTGACCGAACCAAAATCAAGCACGCCATCTGAAGGAATACGCTCACAAACCACCCCTTTTCCGTTGCACCGCGATTGATTGTTGGCCAGCAAGTCGATCACCCACACATCTTTTAAGTCGCAAAAGATCACACAGTGAAATGGGGAAATATGACGACTCCTGACAGCGACTTTGTTGGCCGAATTTCGACCAACAGAGAACAACTGACTCGGAAACGGATAGCAAAACTCATCTTTGCCTTTTAGATTGATCTTGGCATGAAAAGACGGGATGGTCATGTGAGAATTGTTTTGCGAGCATTTGCCACGCGATGAACTCGAATGTTCCTTGCGTTTTTTGGTTTCATTTTTTGCCGAAGATGATGAAGTACACTCTGCGTGACCAGAAGATCGTTCAACCGACGCTGCCAGAACTCGCTTAACGTAGGGCGTAATCAAATACGGGCCACACTTAATCGGGCGACCATTCTTATTTGTCAGGCGTCCGTGTTTCCCTGTCGCTGCAAAATCGAGCCCTATGATTTGGTCATTCATCACTTGCAGGTACAAGTGTTTTCGCTCAACACCTGGCAGGGAAAGCCAAACATCAGAACCAGGATGACTTCCGATTCTGACGAATGGCTGATTCAAATCCACCACCAATTTGCCATCCGGACCGGCGATTTCAAGCTGCAATGTTGATTCAGTCCAATATTTTCGATCTACACTTTGGCCCGCAATATTTTGGACAGCAACACGTCGATTCGATTCTGATCGATCGAATTCAACTTGGTGCGTGTCCGCCCGATCCAACTGCACTTTGTTCGGTTGATCACCCACCGATGATTCAAGAACCCTCGCTCGCCTTACGATTTGGTTCATTTAGGCCCCTCTCAAAAACACATCAACTAGGCAGTGCGACCGCTCAGCCCTATCACCCTTAGTGGAAATTCAAGTGTTGGTGGGATTCGGAACCTAAAATCAACAGCTAAACTTCGACTGACAAAATCCGTTTATGCACAAGACTGGCACCGTTGCTTGGGATTCGCTCCAGCCGACCCACCAATAGCTATTGTCCGCGGACCCCCAGCGCATTAGCTGTGAGCGATTCTTAGTCGGCAAATAGGGAAGGCTCCGGTCCAACAGTTGGTTGTTCAACAACGCAACCAAGGCAGGAGCAACGACTTGTGATGTAGTACTCAAAGAACGAGTGCTGGTTTAAATAACCAAAAAACACTCTCAAAAAACTGCGGTTCGCGAAAAACTAAGGCGAAGCTCAAACAAAATTCGCAAAAACCAACTGAGTTAATTTTTCATGGAAACCAAGCTAATTTGGATTCTTACTGGACACTTTCTCAGGTTCTGACATGTCTGGTTGGCGGATACTATCCAACCAATCAAGATAATTTTCAATTTCCCTTAACGGCATACCGATATCAAGTGCCTTTTGAATAGCCGTCGTACGATTCGCAATTGAATCGGCATGCTCAAGGATCAATTTGGCAATTTTGTGTGCCATAGCGCTACTCATATCAAGAGGATAGAAAAGAAGACCTGCAATTAGGTGGGAAGCAAAGTTGTTTATCAAGATCTCCTAAGAGCTTTATATCACTGTTCAACCGAAAGGGAATCACCAACTCAACTTGCAATATTGATTTCATTGAAAATGGTTTTGCTCGATTTCAATAAATTGAGATTCATTCAAGTCCTAAACCAATTTTTGAGTTTCTTCTTCAAAGTCCCATTGGGTATCCTCAAAAAGCGTATCAAGCAATCCATCCCTTTCGGCCTTCGACTTGTTATAGATTTCAAAACGATCATCCAACTCAATTGACGCGGCATTTATCGAGTCATTCAAAGTCAGCGTGGCGGTGTCGGATTCACGCCAAGCGTCTTGAGTAGGGTCAATCCCTACGTCAGCTTTCTGTATTCCCGATTGAGTATCGCTACTCACATTTTCAAATTCGAAAGGAATGACCCAGTTAACTGCACGTGAATTCCTGCTATCTAAATTGTCACTTTCCGGCTGTTCGTTGCCGGCATTGAATTCTAAGCCCCCACTCGCAATCACATCAATCGTAACCGTAGCTGAATCAACAAACGTTCCATCGCTAATCACATAAGTAAATGTTTCCACGCCTGTAAAATCGCTGGCAGGTGTGTACTCGACAAAATCATCGGTCGTATCAACTGGCGTTCCGTTATCATTGATTACAACCGTGCCACCTTCGTCCGGCACGCTTACGCCGACAATCGAAAGTGGATCGCCTTCTGGATCCGTATCCACGCCATTGCCGTTGTCGGCTTTAACGTCGATCACAACATTAGTTGAGTTCTCAACAACCAGTGCAGCATCGTCATTAGCTACCGGCGCGGTGTTAAAGACCCCGAAGTACTTGCCCAACAAATAAGACTCAACGGCTTGGCGATCGGTACTATCTAACGCTCGGTCGTAGAGCAACACTTCCGCAACGTCCAGATCGACAAACGGATTGCTGTCGATCTCGGCTCCAATCACAAAGCCATTACCATTGGCCACGTCGGTGTTGAATGTGTGTGTTTGAGAGTCAATCAACACGCCATCTCTGAAGTGTTCCAACGTTCCCGCCGTCAGCACAATCTCCTGAATCAGCCAACCCTCAGACGTTCCCGCTGTCGTTGTATGGAAATCATTTGCAGTGCCCCAACCTTGAGCAGTCAAAAATCCGTTGGGATTGACGATCGCACCAAACGTTTCATTAAAGCTATTGTCACCATAGGCAACACCCCCAAACCCAACACCGTCATATCTCACCACGACAAACAAGCTTCGGTCTTCATTGCCTTCTGGTAAGTTGTTAAGTCCCGTCGCTCGAATCAACGAATCTCCTGATCCATCAAACTCGATATAGTCCAAGCCATTCAGACCACCCACAACGCGCTGTGGATCACCTGTTCCAGAAAGATCATTTCCAAATCCTGATTGGTCAGCCAAACCAATCACACCGTTTTCGTTTTCGCTAACACCGGTCTGGGCATCCAATCGAACGACTAAATCTGCAGACGGCAGTCCTGGTACAACAAGAATTGAAACAGAGTCAGTATCTTGTAAAGGCCCGCCTTCACCCGTATTTCCTAAATCGTCAGTCGTAATCGTCAACTGATCCGTTCCAAGGAAGCCAACCTGCGGAGTGTATTCCAGACTTGCCAACGTCGCGTTGATATCTGCTACCGTTCCCAGCAACGTAAAATCATTGGACAGGTTGGATCCAGAAGAAATCGTCGCATCACCGACAAGCGTAACTTCCAACGTGCCGGTTCCAACCACCAATTGACTTGTTACCGACTCTCCACCCGCGTCTGAGTCAGCGATACTGACTCCAGAAACCACCACAGCGTTGGGCGCCTCAACAACGATCGTGCCTGGCAAAGTGTTAACCGGTGCCGAATTATTAGCATCGGCCGCATCGATTGTCACTGTCACCGTGGCTTCAGAAGTTAACACCCCGTCACTGATCGTATAAGTAAACGTCTCAGTTCCAACAACGCCCGGCGAAGGAGTGTACTGGAGAAAATCGTCCGTCGTATCGACCGCAGTGCCATTGTTGTTGATAGTCACCGATCCTCCGAGAGACGGAGTACCCACTGCAACAATCGAAATCGGATCGCCATCGGGATCTACATCGGCACCATTGCCATTATCGGCTTTGACGTCAATTACATTATTGACAGAGCTTTCATCGACCGTAAAAGCATCGTCGTTGGCTATCGGCGCGGTGTTAAAGACCCCGAAGTACTTGCCCAACAAATAAGACTCAACGGCTTGGCGATCGGTACTATCTAACGCTCGGTCGTAGAGCAACACTTCCGCAACGTCCAGATCGACAAACGGATTGCTGTCGATCTCGGCTCCAATCACAAAGCCATTACCATTGGCCACGTCGGTGTTGAATGTGTGTGTTTGAGAGTCAATCAACACGCCATCTCTGAAGTGTTCCAACGTTCCCGCCGTCAGCACAATCTCCTGAATCAGCCAACCCTCAGACGTTCCCGCTGTCGTTGTATGGAAATCATTTGCAGTGCCCCAACCTTGAGCAGTCAAAAATCCGTTGGGATTGACGATCGCACCAAACGTTTCATTAAAGCTATTGTCACCATAGGCAACACCCCCAAACCCAACACCGTCATATCTCACCACGACAAACAAGCTTCGGTCTTCATTGCCTTCTGGTAAGTTGTTAAGTCCCGTCGCTCGAATCAACGAATCTCCTGATCCATCAAACTCGATATAGTCCAAGCCATTCAGACCACCCACAACGCGCTGTGGATCACCTGTTCC
Organism: uncultured Pirellulaceae bacterium; assembly: GCA_964478065.1. GTDB lineage: Bacteria > Planctomycetota > Planctomycetia > Pirellulales > Pirellulaceae > Mariniblastus. The sequence continues at coordinate 49,358 of CAYZGP010000003.1, read as the reverse complement.
AGAAAGATCATTTCCAAATCCTGATTGGTCAGCCAAACCAATCACACCGTTTTCGTTTTCGCTAACACCGGTCTGGGCATCCAATCGAACGACTAAATCTGCAGACGGCAGTCCTGGTACAACAAGAATTGAAACAGAGTCAGTATCTTGTAAAGGCCCGCCTTCACCCGTATTTCCTAAATCGTCAGTCGTAATCGTCAACTGATCCGTTCCAAGGAAGCCAACCTGCGGAGTGTATTCCAGACTTGCCAACGTCGCGTTGATATCTGCTACCGTTCCCAGCAACGTAAAATCATTGGACAGGTTGGATCCAGAAGAAATCGTCGCATCACCGACAAGCGTAACTTCCAACGTGCCGGTTCCAACCACCAATTGACTTGTTACCGACTCTCCACCCGCGTCTGAGTCAGCGATACTGACTCCAGAAACCACCACAGCGTTGGGCGCCTCAACAACGATCGTGCCTGGCAAAGTGTTAACCGGTGCCGAATTATTAGCATCGGCCGCATCGATTGTCACTGTCACCGTGGCTTCAGAAGTTAACACCCCGTCACTGATCGTATAAGTAAACGTCTCAGTTCCAACAACGCCCGGCGAAGGAGTGTACTGGAGAAAATCGTCCGTCGTATCGACCGCAGTGCCATTGTTGTTGATAGTCACCGATCCTCCGAGAGACGGAGTACCCACTGCAACAATCGAAATCGGATCGCCATCGGGATCTACATCGGCACCATTGCCATTATCGGCTTTGACGTCAATTACATTATTGACAGAGCTTTCATCGACCGTAAAAGCATCGTCGTTGGCTGTCGGAGCCGAATTACTGTTGCTGAAATACTTTTCCAACAAATAGTTTTCTACCTGCTGTCGATCAGTCGGAGAAAGGGCACGGTCGTAAACCAAAACTTCCGCAACGTCCATATCGATAAACGGATTGCTATCAATCTCGGCTCCAATAATAAAGCCATTTCCGTTGTCCACGTCCGTGGAGAAGACATGGTTTTGCGTATCAATCAAAACAGCATCTCTGAAATGAGTCAGCACGCCATTGGTCAAAATCAATTCTTGAATCAGCCATCCCTCTCCTGTGGCTGCTACATCTGTTCTGAAATCGTTTGAACTTCCCCAACCTTGAGCCGTCAAGTTTCCACTGGGGTCAACGATCGCACCGAACGTTTCATTCAGGCTGTTATCGCCATATGACACGCCGCCATATCCGACACCGTCATAACGAGCCACCACAAACAGGCTGCGATTCTCGTTGCCTTCAGGGAATGAATTCAGTGTCAATGCTCGGAGTGAATCACCTGTACCATCGAAACGGATCACGTCATGGCCATTGAGTTCGTTTTCAATCAACGTGGGATCACCCGTCGCAGCCAATGAATTCGCAAACCCCGATTGATCTGTCCAGGCAGTCACCGTTCCGGTGCCATCAACCGTCACGCCGTTCTGTGCATCCAAACGTAAAACAAGGTCGTCAGTCGGCAGAGATGTGGAACTCCCGTTGTTTTGATAGATCGCTGTTAGGGTTATATCGCTGTCAGGCACGTCGAATACATAACTTGAATCCGTTGATCCATCGGACCATGCGACAAACTCATACTCGTCGCCGTTGTAATTGGCAAATACAGGAACACTGATCGTGTGTTCGAAATTGATCAAAGTGTCGTGGATGAACGAACCTTCACGCGGGACACCATCCAACGTAAAAGTCAAATCTCCGGGGAAGGTTGTGTCGAATGTCACGTCGACTTTGTCTGGGAATATGGCGACGGTTTCTGTCGTTGAGATGCCATCTGAATCGGTAACGACTAATTCAATTTCGAATCCAGTTTCGTCAGAGAAATCATGTCCCCTCCTATCAATCTCGAAAGTGATATTTGAACCTGTAGCGCCATCAAGCACCGGATGAGTGTGATCGTTATGAAGGAACCGAATCGTCCAACTGTAGCTTTCTTCGGTTAACTCCCCATCATCCGTTGCCAAACCAGACAGCGAAATTGTTTCGCCAGCGATAAAAAACTGCCCTTCGTATGGAGTCACAATCGTCACTGCTGGTGCTTCGCCAACGGTGATTGCTACAGGCTCGGAGACGGTTGTTTGAAATCCGTCGGAGGCGCGAAGTGTCGCTTCGTAAAATCCATTGGCTGCGTAGGTGTGCGAAACGTTCGCTCCAAATGCTTGATTCCCATCACCAAAATCCCAAACATATTGGATATCGTCTCCCTCAGGATCCTCGGCCAGCCCTGTAAAATTGACAACCAACGGCGCCAACCCCTGGTCGATATCAGAAGAAGCTTCAACGATTTCTGGAGCCAAATTTCCAGAAACAAATTGGCGCAATTCGCCGGTAAAAAAGTCGAGGTACAATAACTCGCCGCTCGAGCCAACTTCAATCGCCACGGGAGCAATCGGCTCGTCGCTAAGTTCAAATGCGTCCAACTGCGGCGTCGAAGGATCCGCGTCAATTACGCCGCCGTTTTCGTCAAACCTCAAATAGCGAATCCACCCCTGTACAAAATCGCCAAAGAAATACGCTCCTTCAAATTGCTCAGAGAACAATTCACCTCGATAAACGATACCGCCAGCGACCGCACCGCCATTGGGAGTAGGCTCAGAATGGTCATATGCAAAAATTGGATCGGTAAACTCTGCGTTGGTATTGAAGCCTTCTTCACCTGGCCAACCATAATTCGCTCCAGCGACTCCGAGATTGATTTCCTCGAAAGCGGTTTCCTGAACATTGCCGCCGACATCACCGATAAAAAATCGGCCTGTTGGAATATCCCAATTGGCACGGAATGGATTCCGCAAACCATACGCCCAAATCTCATCAAGAAAACCATCAGGGTCGTCCCCAACAAACGGATTGTCCGCCGGAACACTTCCATCAGTATTGAGACGAAGAATTTTGCCACCATAGCTTTGTGGATCTTGTGCGTCCGTAGGATCTAAAAACTTGTCGCCGATCGTCAAGTAAAGTTTCCCATCTGGCCCAAAATCCAATCCACCACCCCAGTGATTGGGACTGAGATTTGAATTGTCAAGGTCTTGCCAAAGAACGACTTCACTCGCCAGCGTTGCATTGTCTCCCAAGTTCGTAAATCGAGACAACCGAGCGCGTGGTATATCACCGTCGGCACCGTCGGTGTGATAGTAAACGTAAAAATAGTTGTTGTTTTCGAAATCAGGATCCAAGGCAATATCCGTCAGCCCGCGTTCCCTTTCGGAATTAACATTGGTGATGGACAGATAGGGTTCGGCCGTTGGAACATCCTGAGTTGGATCAACAATCCTAATATCGCCTTCTTTTTCCAACACCAAAATACGGCCATCAGGAAGAACTTCCAGACTCGTCGGTTGATCTAAACCACCGGCGACCAATTGATTTTGGATGTCACCAACAAGATATTTTTGTTGCAAATATTCTTCGACGCCGCCGCGATCTACAGCGTCAAGCGCTTCGTCATAAACCAAAATCGCGGCAACATCTATTTCCGTAAAACCGAGTTCACTGATCTCCTCGCCGATGACAAACCTGGAAGCCGAATTGCCATTCAACAATCCACCGTTAGAAAGGTTGGTGTTGTAGTCATGGTCGAAAGACAAAATCTCTTGTCCCGCATCGATTGAGGTAGTCCTGTAAAATTGAGTCGAATCACCTGCGTTATCGGCGTCGTGCGTGACTGCCAAAATCACCCAGCCCGTTGATTGCCCACCACCTGCATCGGTAAATCCCGACTCGTCAGAGATAAAATCATTTCCACCTCCCCATCCTTGCACCAAAAACTGCCCTTCGGTTGCACTCCCCTCGCGCTCAACTGCAACTCCAAACGTTTCGTTGGGCGCTCCGGCGCCGAAACCAATACCGGCGTCCCAACTGGCTCCGTGAAATTGAGCTACAACAAAAATTGTCCGATCACTGTTCCCGTCTGGCAGATCAATAAATCCACTATCGATCGTTTGAATCAAACGGTCGTTAACGCCATCAAATCGGATCGCATCAAGTCCCGATGGCGTTTGTACCGTACCAAAGGCAGGACGCCGTGTTCCGTTGGCTACCAATTCATGATCATTTCCCGATTGACTGTCATGCCACTCGGCGACCACGCCATCTTCAAGGTGGATCCCGAAGTCGACTTCTAGGTGAAAAACAGGATTGCCGACGCCTGTTAAAAAATGCCTTGGTTCAAGTCGTTCAAATCGTAGGCTTTGCGAGTGCGCGTCTTTGCGCGAGAAACCAGGACGATTGTTGCTTTTTAAATTGTTCCGTAGTCGTTTAGATGGTGAATTTTTTGATCGGGGCATTGGGTAGCCTCAGGTTGTTTTTGGAAGTCGTGTTGCAACGAAGCAATGGACGGGAATAACATGGAATCAAATGAATAACTGGTAGGCTGGCCCGCTCATAAAATCGCTTGATGAGAACGGGGCCAGTGCGTTTATCATCCAACGCGACCTCACAACTGACAGCTTGCAAAAAACTGCTGCAAACCGAAGAAATTAAACAGCAGCGCGTTAATTCAAAACGCGCTGGCAATGTGTCAGATCATAAAACTGCCCAGCCGCCTGTAGCTTCATGCATAAAGCACATCAAAGAACGCTATAGATCCAGCGTAATAGACTTCCCTGCCTTAAATTTCTAGCGGGCAAAAAACCGTCTGCGCGTCAGTTCAGATCGCACAGCGGCAAAACTTAGAGGACTGCTTCCAAATAAGTCCGTCCTAAATTCCAACAGCTCCTCATCAGAAACAAAGCCAAACCTATGAACTTATTAACTATCATTTTTGGCGGACTCGACCACAAATACCTCGAACGATTCGATTGCCCGGCTTTAAAACAAAAGCAGTGGGGAAAGGTCATCGTTGACGGTTTGCACAACCAACGCGATGTCGCTACCCAAATAACGGCTCAACTAATTACCGGAAAAACATGGAAAGAAAACGGAGTCCATGATCGACGCAAACGAACCAGGGCCTACCAAAACAAACGCGTCCAATGGATCGAAGAAAAAATCTTGCGGCGAACGCGTCTATTGCGTGCAAAACGTATGGCATTTTACGAAGCGTGCGGCTTCACCAAGACAACAGAGCGGAATTTCTTAAAAGCCGACCTGAAATGTCCGTGTTTGTTTGACACCATTCCCAATAGCAAAGCGGTATATATACCTGCCTATAATCCCGAGCCATCTTGGGCACTTTCCCGAAATATTCTCGACCCACGGATTTATCCTGAGCTTGGCGTAGAAGGCGCCTTGGATTTACTTGAGAAAAACTTCGCTTGGCGCTCGAAAAGGCTGTTCGAAGCCATGGATCATAATCCATACCGGCTTTTAATGGGACAATTTCAATTTATCGACTCCTCACAGCATTTGTACCTTGTGTATCACGATACACAAAGAGAAGACCTGCTTGAACAGGCCTATCTTCGCATGAATGAATTTGCCGAAGAAATTCTGGCGCGAGCAAAAGGCAAATATGACCGAGTACTTTTCGTTTCCGATAATGGTGCAGCCCGAAAAGAAGAATGGCGCCCCACACATCACAACCGTCCCTGCTACTCCACCAGTTGGGAATCGAATTTAGATTCGCCAAACCTCAGGGACTTCTTTGGACTAATCCAAGAATGGACAAGTCCAGCCGGAGCTATAAGTGAAGCTGCTCCACCTTTGACAACCACAACACAGCAAATGAATTACTTTGTATAGAAACCTTGTCTGCGTCATTCCCGGATTCTTCCCCACTCCTTGGGGTTTGCCAGCAAGTCACCTTGCTGCAAAAAACTCCTGCAAAACAAGGAGTTTCTTAGGTTCACCTTTACGCTATACGTATCAAGGGGAAGCTTGTTGCAAGAATTGCAATTCGCGAAAAATTGTGAGTTATGAACTTGACTAAAAATTGAAAATTTTTAAACCAATTTTTTTCCTCTTGGTGTCTTACACATTAGCCGAGAAGATTTTCAGTTTTTCAAAATCAATTTTTTCACGATCTCAAGAATGTGTCGCCTCGACTTCATGTTCATCCCTAATTGAATTTTGGGGAATGAAAAAAGCGACGACTTCGAATGATTTTCTAACGATGAAAAATTGCTTTTGTTAGAATGACGATAGACGCTCTCACACTTGGTCATTTTATTTTCTTCAACTCCATTTTTTGAACCATTTTCCACAGGTAATTGAGCATGATATTATCCAATGAACTTTTAGAAGACAGGCTGCTTGTCGACGGATGTTTGGAAGGCGACCCAGAGTCATGGGAAAAGATTTACCAACTTCACCACGACCGTTTACTTATGACAATTCGCGCGTTGACATTTGGCACCCACATTGGTGCAGAACTCGTTGACGAAATCGCGGCTCGTGTTTGGTTCTCGATCGTAGATAACCAAGGCCGTCTCTTAGACCGTTTCGACCCCAACCGCGGCTGTCGGTTGATCGCTTTCCTGACTGGAATTGCGAAGTTCGAAACGCTTAACTTTTTTCGTTCAGAACGACGTAGAAAACGACGGGAAGAATTGGTTTCGCGGGATGTCGATCAACAACATCAGTCACAGTGGCATCAATCAATGGAGATTGAGGATTTTGCCACGCTTTTGACTCCCGGCGAAAAAGACTACTTGGCCTACGAATTGGCCTGTGAACATCCTGGCTCTGATTCAACAGAAGAAAAAGCGTTTACCGATACCAGCCGCTGGCAATTCCGTAGTCGCATTCAAAAAAAGCTTCGAGCTTATGCACACCAAATCACCAAGTAACAACTAATCGAATTAACTTAGTAGCCCTGCTTATTTAGTCCTTCATTGAACTCCCACAGTTCAAACACGCCGATCATCGGCCCAAAAGCACGTTCCTGTTCTGGGATTGGTGCTTTTTTTATGCGCTGGTGGCAAGTTAGCGAGCCTGCCGAGTTAGCCAATTCGTTTAAATTCTGCCAGCGTTCGCTCTCGGGCTAATTTGTGGTCTACGATGAACGCAGGATAGTCAGCGCCTTGGTCTTTTATTGCCGCAGTGAGTTTCGCAGGATCGTGAAGCGACTTTGCAGGAACCTTTTTCAGCTCTGGACACATTCGTTTGATAAAGTCACCTTCTGGATCAAACCGTTTGCTTTGACTGAATGGATTAAAAATGCGAAAGTACGGCACCGCATCCGTTCCCGTCGAAGCCGACCATTGCCAACCTCCATTGTTGGCAGCCAAATCTCCGTCGATCAATTTCTGCATGAAGTACGCTTCTCCCTGCCGCCAATCGATGAGCAAGTGCTTGGTCAAGAACATCGCGGTCACCATCCGAAGACGATTGTGCATCCAGCCGATCTGGTTTAATTGCCGCATCCCTGCGTCTACGATCGGATAACCTGTTTGGCCAATTTTCCAGGCGTTCAAATCAGACTCGCTCTTTCTCCACTTGATCGCATTCGTTTTTGGTTTGAAAGGTTGGTGCATTGAGACTCGTGGGAATCCAACCATTACAGCCGCGTAAAAATCTCGCCAAGTCAATTCGCTAACCCAAACTTTCGCTCCATCGTCATCATCACAATCTGCCTGAGCCTCCATCGCAACCGACAAACACTGTCGAGGTGAAATCACTCCGGCAACCAGATAAGGCGAAAGCCAACTCGTACCTTCGACCGAGGGAACATCTCGAGCGACGTTGTAGTTTGAAATCCGTTTTGCGAATTTCTTTAAGCGATTGGCTGCTTCTGTTTCGCCCGCTGGCCAGTTGCCGATCGCTCTTGAGAAATCGAATCCAGGCAATTTCGTCGGAACCTTAGACGATTTGATTTCGTTCACCGGTTGTTTTTTTGGCTTGCCCAGCGGTTCACAATAGTTGGCAACCTCTTTGTCCCAAACTTTTCGATAGGGAGTAAAAACGGAATAAAAACGCCCGTCCTTTGTCTTGATCTTTCGCGGCGGCACAACGACACGGTCGTGAAACCTTTGCACGCTGATACCAACAGACTCACAAGCATTCGAGACCTCGGTATCACGTCGGTTCTCGTTGACTTCGTATTCCCGATTGAAAAACAAATCAGTACAGCCGAACCTTTTGGCCACTTTAACAATTACATCAGGAACTTCCGCGAACGAATCACACGTCTCAATAATCAACGGAATGTTGAATTTAGCGAGTCGCTCAGAAAGTTCGTTAAGATTCTCCAGCCAAAACTTGATTTTGCAATCAGCATCGCCATGCTCCAACCACTGCTCAGGCGTAATGATAAACAAGCCAACCACGCCTTCCTTGAATTGACTTGCATTATGCAACGCCGTGTTGTCAAGAACGCGTAAGTCACGGCGAAACCACATCAAAGATGCCATCAGTTTTTTCGAAAAAGGGATACGGAAAAAGCACAAAGCAACTGGTCGTAACAAACACGCGCGAACTTTAACAGATCCGCAGCGTAAGCGAGGGAGTGTGGGAACCCGACGCGTTGTGCGCTTACCGACGCACATGCACTTATGCGTCGGTTTCCATTGCGTTCAAATCACTTCGAACTTGAAAGCCCCAGCACTTCAACGCCTTGCTCAAACACAATATCCGTTGGAATACCACGTTGGTTAACACGACCGAGATCGGCTTTCAAAACTTCGCCCACAAACCCCTTGTCCTCGGCAAACTTTTTGGCGGCTTCGTAATCACCGTTCCCTTGGAGCGTCAAAATCTCTCTCGACAAAGCCTCAACAGCAATTTTCATTTTGTCCATATTGACGCGGTACCGTCCGGATTCTTCGCGGGTAAAAGCGCCGAGATCTTCAAAGAAATTAAACCGAATCATGTTCGCTTTACCGTGAGCGCTGCTTGCCCCAAATCGTACGCTTCGAAAAATTCCAGCCATGAATGTGATGTAAAAGTCCTCCAAAGTCCCTTCACTGATGTCGCCTTTTTCAAGCAACTTAGTCACCATATACAATCCGAGCACATCTGCTTTTCCTTCTTCAAGGGCTCCAGAAACTTCGCGTAGTGCGTCTCGAACTCGGCCGTTACCAGTAATCGTCGTTTTGATCCCTAAACCATGGGCAACTTCATGGAACATCGTGTTTGAAAAGAAAGCGTTGAACGTAATGTGCTTTCGTTGCTCGGGAACGATTAGCAGATCCGCAATGGGCACAAGGATTTGGTCAAACTTGGCACGCATTGAGTTCTTTAACTGCAACCGACGCGAGCCTTTTTTCAACTGAACTTCTTCATCATTAGGAAGATTGATCGCAATCGTTTTAGATCCCGAATTGCAATCGCCCGCATAGTAAACGACATCGTAAGCATTCAAATCCGAGTTGGTTCCTGGTTTTTCCTGTTTGTATTTTTCATCAACCGGCAAACCGACCTGTAACTCTGGCAACATCGCCGCATACTTTTGCAAACGCTCGCTCCAACTCAAGTCTTTGACCAAAACATAGGCTTCGCAAGCTGTTTTGTAGCCGTACAGTTGGTCTTCGTAATTTTCGATCGGGCCAATCACAATGTCGAGCTTGTTGGTTTTCATTTCCATCCAGGCAAAATCGCTCGCTTGATATTCATTGCTCATCAATGCGTCGGCGCGAGCAGTCAAATAAGCTTTGAACCCAGCGTCTTCAGCAAGCTCAGCGGCAGCTCGAAGTTTTTCTGCAGCCGTTCCAAACTCCTGCTTGAAAAATTCGTTATACGGGATCGTTCGCAATTTTTTCTTGTCTTCTTCCCAACGAACGATCGTATAAAGGCTCTTCAAATCCGGATTGCCTTCAACCTGACTCTCAAACATTTCTTTGGTCATGTCGCTCGGATAAAATTGAGCGCCGGGTGCTTTGTCTTTAGCAGTGGATAGAAATTTTCGATTCTCCTGCAGTCGGTCCCAAGGCCCATAATTGACCCGAACATGGTTTTTCAACGCGGTTAAAGTCGACTCGGAAAGCCCATTGGGATACGCAATTTTTTCGGGATTCCCATAAGCCTGTCGCCAAAACGCTTTGTCCATTTCCTGTGCGGCTTCGATCAGCAAAGGAATCATTTTCCGTTGATTGTCGCTAAGGTGGCTGAGGTCAGATTCAAGTTTTACCGAAACATATTTCGCCAGACTCGCAGGATCGTCTACGGTGCGATCGTCCTTGGCTTTTTGGCCCAAAGTCGGTTGAACAAACGGCGTTGCCAGAATGGCGACAAAAATTGCGGCCAATGAGAATCGAAAAAGTCTGAACATAAAACGTCCTTTAAAAGTGATCTTTCCAGCCCCACTGTATCACAACTTTTGTTTGCTGGGGAACGCGATGCACCTAAATCTGTGTACCATGATGATTCCAACACTCCCAGTAAGGATCATAACGTGAAACTCGCGACGATATTTACTTTTTCGTTCTGGATGATTCTAACGCCGATCGCAGGACTGGCGCAGACTGACAAACCCGATTCAAATCTTGAAGGGCCGGTTGATTCGTTTTTGGGCGAGCCCGAATGTGAGATCCAAGCGCTATTCAAAGACCAACGTTTTCCCAATGTCGTCGTCACCTTAAACGGAACCGTGCTCGCCACATGGGGTAGCAGCAGCATCCACGCGTGTCGAAGTGAAGACGGCGGCAAGACCTGGGGCGATCCAATCAAGATTGCAGACGCGGGCATTCATGGCGGTGGCACGATCGTCAACGAAGCCAACGGCGATATTTTTGTTTTTGCAGAAGACGGCCATCCACCTGCGCCGCTACAAGTTTTTCGCAGCCAGGACGACGGGAAAAACTGGGAACTTTTCAAAACGACCATCAACGCAGACCACAAAGGCCACGTTCCTTCGATGCACATGAACGAACATGGAATTACGCTTCGGCATGGAAAACATGCGGGAAGATTGATTCGTGCGTCGCGATACTACGGCGAGAAAAATGACAAATCCGAATGGCCGAACCATTACACCAATGCGATCTTCAGCGACGATCACGGCGCAACATGGCACACCAGCGACCCGTTTCCTGAAAATGGAACAGGCGAAGCGACGATTGCCGAACTTTCCGATGGCACGCTCTATTACAATTCGCGAGTGCATTGGCAAGAACGTCCAAAAAACACGCGCCGCCGCAGCGCGATCAGTGACGATGGCGGACAGACTTGGAAGAATTTTAAGATCATCGACATCCTACCCGACGGTCACCAACATCGGTCCTATGGCTGCATGGGTGGACTAGTACGTCTTCCAATTGAAGGCAAAGACATTTTGATCTTTAGCAACATCGATACGGAAAAAGCAAAACGAGAACGAGCAACTGTTTGGGCCAGTTTTGATGGCGGAAAATCCTGGCCAGTTAAGCGTTTGGTTTACGATGGCCCAAGCGCATACTCTTCGCTTAACGCGGGTCGTCCTAATACGCCCAGCGAAGGCGCAATTTATTTGCATTTCGAAGGTGGCCCGCCAAACAATGGTAAACGCGGCTCGCAAATGGCAAAATTCAATTTGAGCTGGCTAATAAAAGGCGAGCCAACTGGCGATGGTGAGATCCCTGCCTTTGTCGCACCAAAAAAGCAATAAACCGACAACGCAAATCCATGAGAATCACACGCGAATTGAATTGTTTGGACAGGCAGAGTACGCTTGGTAGCAACCAAAAGCGACAAACTCGCTTTTATCAAATCGCATTTTGACAAGCTCTTATTTTCCGGTGAGTCCATGACTACTTTTGTACAGCGTTGCGTTTGGCCAACCGTCGTAATTCTTGGGGTTGCTTTTTTTCTCCCATGTAATCGCCTGAGCGGCCAAACAACCGGAGCGCAAGACGCACAAAAAGCGGAAGCCGATGAAGTGGCTGAACAGTCTCCCGAAGACGCACTTTTGGAAGCCGTCAAAGAAAGCGCAAATGTGTACCGTACGGAAATCAAACCACTAAACGACGAACACCAGAAAGCATCCCAAGCGTTGTATTCCAAAATGTCAACCGAGCGAAACATCATCTCGTCGCTGGAAAAAGCCGACGACAAAACGCTCGCAATGATCCGAAGAGAACGAGAGCGGCTGAACAAAAGACTGGCTCAGATCAACAGAATTGAAGACGCACTGACCGACATGAACCCAGACGGAAAAGAAAAAGCGATCGCCAACTCAAAAGAGAAAGTTGCGGAACTTGAAGAAACCCGAAAGGGACTTTACAAACCGGTATCTGAACAAATTTCAGAAATTCAGATGACTTATCGTGGCGAAAACAAACCTTTCGGCGAGCACTTTCGTTTGATCATGAGAGAGCAGGGGAGTGGCGATTTTTCCAATTTGAAACTGAAGCACATCAATGGCCAATACTCTCATTGCCAAGTAGCAATGGGATATTTGGATGACGATAAACGAAGCGTCAACATTTCGTTGGTTATTGCCAATGCATACAACTACGGAAACCAAAAGCGGGAAATGTTCCAGGAGAAATACCCGATTATTTCCTCCTCAAAAACCAACCTGACTTTTCTCGTCGGCAAAATTCAAGTTGCAGTCTACGCGGCGAAAAAAGACTCATTCGTGGAAGGCGATTTGAAAAAATTCATGGCGGGCGTTGTTGACTTCGAAAAAATTGAAAAGCTCTCTGAAGCGATTCACAAATAATGCCCGTTGTTTCGCTGGACTTGATCTCCAAACTCAACACCTAAACTTCTACAATTCGTTTTGCAGAAACCCAGCCAACTTTGCCCTTGGTTGTTTCAATTTGAATCCAATCTGCCCGACGGCTGATTACTTTTACAGAGTGGCCTTCAGCCGAATCGACTGTTGAGACGGTTTCAAAATGTTCGCCGTTCCCGGCTCGCAGAACCAATTGATCTGCAACAACGATCCCAAGCCTGTTCGCTACCGTTTCGGTTTCATCCAACAAAACTGATGTCAACGTTACGGCGAGGAGCAACAACGGCAACCAAGCCAAACTCCAAACCGGAATTCGCCATCCAAAATTCTTGACAATCAGAAGCCCCCAAAACAGGACCGAGACGAGGCCCAAAGTCCAAAAAATCGCCGCTCGTCCAACCGTACCGATCAGCCAATCGTTGACCATTTGAATATTTTTAACGATCATCCCCCAACGGCCTTGAACAACAGCAGGCTCCTTCGCCTCATCGAGTCCTTTGACTTTTGAAAATGCGAAACGCAAGTTCAATTCGACTTGTTGATCAAACGGATCCAATGATTTCGCACGCTGGTAATTCGCAATCGCGTGGCCAAGCTTCCCGGATTGAAGATAAGCATTTCCCAAATTGATAAACAGCTTTCGATTGGCAACACCCGAATCGACAAGCATTTGGTACTTGGCGGAAGCGTTCGCAAACCCTTCGGTCGCTTCAGCCGAATCTGTTTTGGCACTTTCTTGCGCTGCGAGATACAGCTCGTTTGCTTCCGCGAAAACTGATTGGCGCTGGGATTCAGAAAGCGTCACCAAACTAACTGCCGAGCTTTCGTTTTCATTTTTTGCATCATCGCCAAAGCTTGACTGCCCCAGTTGAATGGACAACACAAACAGAATCATGCCAACGATTCTTCCGATTAGTCGAGTAACAGATGATTTTGATTTGCGAGAAAGACTCTTCAATTTTCGCCCTGACACTTTCCCTGAAGATTCAAGTTCCGTTTCAATTTTCGTTGTAAAAAACTTTGCTTCTCGTTGAATTTCTTCGAAACTCCGCCCGCTAAATTTGAAGTCTCCCCGTTCGCAATTGGAGAAAAACAACTCCAGCTCATTGGCCGTTGTAGGCAATCCGGTCGTTCGTAAAACACCGATCGCAGCCAGCGGCGTTGGGCAACGTTCCTTAAGACTCTCTGAGACAAACCGTGTTAGTGCCGCCACCAATTCGTCATACGTGGAAGCCCCATCGATCGCGCCGCGGCATCGTGTTTTGGCCGATTTGAAATTTGGAAGTCCGGCCAAAACGGAGCCACGTCGTGTGAAAATCAGTGACGCCAGCCACACCAAAGGCGGTATCACGACCAGAGGAACCCATCCAATTCTCCCTCGGCGTGTTTGCGAATTCAAGGCAGACACGGAAGTATGATTTGCGAAATCGGGACCATCGGCGGCAAGCTCAACTTGTTTGCTGTCCGATTCACCTTTGTCTCCTCTAGATTTTCCGACAATCGAATCCAGTGCCAACGTTTCCGACTCTGTCACTTCGATTGAAATCGGGTCACTGTAAATCGTTTTGAACGATTCGGATTTGGGATCGAAAAAGCTGAATGGAATAGCAGGAATTTCCTTGATCCCGGCGCGTCTCGGTCGGACGCTGGCAGTGAAGGCTTTGGTTGAGTCTTGGACCAAACCTGCCAATGGTTTATCTGAGACTTTGAAGTCCTTGGTGAGTGCGGGCAACTCAGAAAGCGGCGGTGCCTGAACCAATTCCATTGGGCCATCGCCGCGGATTCCAATGGTCAAAGAAATCGGATCTCCAGCACTGGCTGTTTTCTTTGCCGCGACCACAGCAAGCTTATATTCGCCCACCGCACCGCGATAATCGCTTGGTCGGCCGAGCGTTGGGATCGGCAATACTTCTGTCGAGTCAACCATTGCTTCGGCAACAATGGGTCGCGACGAGGTCACGGCAAGCCGACGGGCAAATGCTGATCTGGAAAATAAATTATCAAACGGATCGCGGGAGCGCCCGATTGATTCCGGGTAATCCACAACGATCTGAACGTCGTCAGCAGAAATACTCCCTGGTCGAGTTGGATACGTTTTGGCTTCGAATTCATACAGGTAATAAGATCGCCTTCTGCCTTTCTCATCAACTCGCAAGACTTCTTTTCCAGAGGGACGACGATTGAGTTGCGCCATCTCCTTAAGCGACTCGGCGAAACTTCCCCACGACGTCTGTTCCGATATCATCTGCCACATATTGCCTTCTGATAGTGTGATCTTGTTCTTGCGATCAACAAAAGGTTTGATCCAGATTTTCAAAGTCTGATCCAGTTCTTCACCAACGTAGACTTTCTCTTTTCCGCCTTCGATTTCGACGAATAGCAGGTCGCCCGTTTCGCTTTTTTTGGCGATGAATTCGATTGGTGCGACGACATTCTTTTTGCCATCGACAACAATTGAAAACTCGGAAATCTCAAACGTTCCTTCTTTTCTGGGTGTAATAAAGTATCTCATCGTGACGCTTTGGCTTTCGCTTCTACGCCCGTTGAAGATCGTAAGTTGCGAACTGCGAGAGGGTGTGCCACCTGATTTGACATCGCATCCATCGATGGCCGGGATGATCGGCGTTTCGTATTTCTTGGCGTTACGAATGGTGATCTCCAGAGACAACGGCGATCCAACGTAGGCCTCGCGCGAGGAAATGCGTACGTCGACTTTTTGCGCGGACGCATCGGTGCCGACCGACGCAACGATCGCAAAGACGGCAACGAACAAGAATTTCGTGATGTAATATTTCGGTGTCATTTTTCTTGCTTTGGAACTTGCTTACGCTACCAATCTTTGTCGACAGGAATCCGTCGGGACCGTTCGCGTTGTTGAAGTTGAAAACGACGAAGCATATCTCGGTCTCGAACAGCCTGAAGCATTTTTAAAGCTTCCTGATTGGTCATCAGTTTCATTTTCTCTTCGCCTTCTTGTGCAACCGCCTCCGCAGCGTCTGTTTCCTTTTGATCTTGCTGATTTTCTGAAGTCAGCTCGCCAGCAGGTGGTTTCTTGCCTTCTTTTTCTTGCTCCTCTTTGCCTTGCTGCTCTTTGCCAGGTTCTTCTTTGCCAGGTTCATCGTTGCTGGAATTTTGTTGTTGCTGTTGGTCGTCTTCCTTGCCGTCTTTCCCATTTTCCTGGTTGGGCTTTTGCTCGTCTTGATTCTCGCCTGGCTTATTTTTTTCGTCGTTCTTTTCTTGCTCGTTGTCGTCTTTGTTCTCAGCTTTTTCGTCGTCGCCGTCCTGCTTTTGCTCTTTGTCAGGCTCGCCTTTTTGATCGTCTTTTCCCTGGCCTTCTTTATTTTCTTGTTGTTCGTCTTGTTGTTGTTCGTCTTGCTTCTGATCCTCGTTCTGTTGATTCTCCTGATCCTTTTTCTCTTGTTCTTCTTTCTCGTCCTCTTTCTCGTCCTCTGGCGGAGTTTCTTCCTCAAGTTTCTTAATCAGTTCGACTGCCAATTCAATATTCGCACGGGCATCGGCATTGTCAGGATTGCCACGCAACGACCCGCGATAAGCCAAAATGGCGGAACGGAGATCTGAAATCGCGGCTTCTTTGACCGCCGGTTTAAGCTCTTGTTGTGCCTGCTGCTGAGTTGGCTGGATACGCTTGAGCGATTTGGCATAGTGACAATTACCCAAGTTGTATTGGCTTTTGTTGGCCAACGAATCGGCGGCACCCGCGACTTTTGAAAACAGCGTCGCCGCAGCGTCAAAGTCACCGTTACGGTAGTGCGCAATCGCCAAGTTGTAATCCAATTGGTCGCTCGTTTCGGGCGCTTCGATTGCCGAGTAAGCATCAATTGCGTCCGTGAATTTACCGTCTCGTACAAGCTGATTGGCCGCGTTGATTTCGGCGGCTGGATCAACGGCTGCCGTTTTGGTATCAGGATTTGTTGATTGCGAATTTGCAACCGACACAAACGGTGGGCCGCTCATTTGAATCGCAACAACAAACATCACGAAACAAACTGTTGGCACTTTTGCGTTAATCGTTTTCATTAAGCTGCCCTTTGTTTGGTGGTCGGAATTGAGCCAGAAATCTCATTGTTTCCTGCTTCATTATTTCCCGCTTCATTGTTTTGCTTCAAGTGCGATTCTCGTTTGAATCGTGTCGCCAACCAGACTTCGAGCAACAGCAATACAAGTGCGGGAAGCGCGAACCATTGAAACCGGGCGATGTGAGTATTGATCTTGGCGGTTTCAAATTCAGTCTGTTCTACATTGGCGATGTAGTTGTGATAGACGGCGGACATGTTGACACGTTTTGTACCCGCCGGAATATATGCGCCGTTGGTTTCGGTTGCGATCTGAGACAAAATCTCGCCATTCATTTTCGACCAGACCTGCTCACCCTCATGCTTGAGATATCCGCCGGCTTTTGATGCGTCGTCGGGAATAAGGGATCCTTTATCGAAATCGCCTAGACCGACGGTAAAAATTCGAACTCCAGTTTCTTTGTGAAGCGTCTGAGCGACTTCAACGGGCCTACTTTCCTGGTCTTCACCGTCTGTAAAAATCACGATCGCTTTATGGTCATTGGTTTTGCTGATAAATCCCTCGGAAGCTGCGGTCAGGGCATCGCCCAATTTCGAACCACCGCGCCGAACCGTGTGCGGCCCAACAGTCTCCAGAATTTGCTTGAAGTCGTCGTAGTGTGTCGTCAGCGGAACAGACTGCCTTGTTTCGCCAGCAAAAACAACCAGCCCCACGCGATCCCCCATCATCTCGTCGACCAAGTCGCTGATTTGCTGTTTCGCGCGGGACAAACGATTGGGCGAAGTGTCTTCGGCCAGCATGCTGCGTGAAATATCCAGCGCGAACATGACTTCAATTCCTTTTTGCGGAACCTCTTGCCAAGTTTTGCCCCAACGAATATCCAACATCGCGATCGCCATCAGTGCCAAACTCGAAAGCACCAAAAATCCAGACAGGATCTTTCTTCCGGTCTGATTTGGGATCAGTTGCTGGCGAACTTTGGCCGCCGCAAATTTTTGGGCGGCAATCTGGCGCACAACGATTCCATAAACCAACACCGCAACTGCGATTGCGACGGCTACGAAAAGGTAAAGATAATTCCAATCGCCAATTTGCATTTTAAAAATAACGGTTAACAACTACGACAAAATACCAAAACTGAAAGTAGAAAACTGGACAGCTTACCGACCTCAACCTACATTTCCCGCAACCAAGTTTGCTGCAACACGACTCGTACAAACAGCAATACAAAAGCGATTAAAATCATCGGTGGCACGGTGAGCAATCCGGCTTTGAATGGCTGCACAGCCAACTCTCGGTAGTCCACAAAATGTTTCGCTTCGACTTTGGTTTTCTCCAACTGATCAATCTCTTCGTAGATCTTTTCAAGCGAGTCCGTGTCGGTCGCGCGAAAATACTTGCCGCCCGTCATATCGGCGACTTTTTGCAAAGTGACTTCGTCGATATTGACAGGTATCATCTGGATTCGGGTCCGTCCGGAAAACGAATCGGTCATCGGGACCGGCGCACGTCCTTGAGTCCCGACTCCAATCGTATAAACCTTGATCCCCATCGTCTGTGCGATTTCGGAAGCCTGCGTCGGCTCCAGCTCACCCACCGTGTTTTCACCATCGGTCAACAGAATGATGATCTTGCTTTTCACTTTTTCGTCTTGGCGGTCATCTAACGCATTAAGTTTCTCAACCGCCAAAGCAATTGAATCTCCAATTGCCGTGCCATCTTCACTTCGGTATTCAACGATCTGGGTTTCGTTGAGTTTGCTGACCAAAAATGAATGGTCGAGCGTCGGGGGCGTTTGACCATCTGCATACCTGGCAAACGTGATCAACCCGACCAAGTCACTAAAACGTCCGTCCAGCCCATCACCACCAGCAACAAATTTCCCGGCTACGCTTTTGATCGCGGTTAACCGGTCAACATTTTCGCCATCGATCTTAAAGTCCATGGCTCGCATACTGCCACTGCGGTCGACCACCATTTCAATCGCGATCCCTTCGCTATCGGCAACCGTTTGCTCACGGCCTTCACGAGGACGTGCCAACCCGAATATCAAAAACACGATCGAGCCAATCGTCAAAACCGACGGCAGCCAAGCCATTCGCTGTCGCAGGGTGGGTGATATTTTCCGAGCAAGCGCGACGGAGCTAAACCCAATCGCGGGCTTGCGCCGTTTGGCGAACAATCGCCACACGACCAGCGGCAGCAAAAGCAGCAAGAGAAAATACCAAGGCGAATGAAACATCTGTTTTTACTAAATCCAATCAAACATCTGAGACATGACTATCAGTGAAATATTCATCAGTGAGAATTTGCGAACGTTGATCAATCGCAATCTGTTCTACGAGCTCACGGGCTTCCTGGATCGCGACGTTGATTTGTTTTTCCGTCAAATCCAAACCCGCGTATTTTGCTTGATCCGAAAGTGCGAATAGCCGTCCGAGCTGCGTCTGGGTTTCCGTTCCAAGTAAACCATTTCCGCGAATCGCTTGCATCAGCTCTGCTGTGGTTTGGGTCGGAGCGGAGACGTCAAGTTTCATTTCCAAATAATCGCGAACCACCGACGCAACTCGATCAGTCACAAGCTCCTGGTCGTCATGATTTTGCACACGTGAATCGGATTCAATTTTTTGCAATTCACCCATCGCCCATTCCAACGGAGTCAGCCGTTTCCGAGCTCGCGTTACAAAAAACGCACCTGCCGCGAGCAACGATAGTACTCCCGCACCTCCAGCCGACCACCAAATCCAAGCCGATGATTTTTCGCCCGCAACTTCCAAATCAACAAGCGGTTTTAGATCGCGAAAATTTGTCGGATCAGGTCGATCTTCGAGCACACTGAGAACGTTGATATTAATCGGATCAGTTTTGAATTGTTTCCAATTTGAATCAAGCGAATCCAAAGCGACTTGAATCTCCATTGAAGGAATGGCTTGCTCACCAGTAACAATACACTCCAAAATCATCTTTCGCGTCCAAGTTCTCAATCCGTCGGACTCTGTGCTGGGCACGTCAAAGTCATCACGCACATTGACGACATCGAATTCACCGATTTGGGCTGTCTCTGGAGGAAAGCTCAACCGTGCACCTGTCGGCGCGGTACATTTGAGCTGCAACTGAAACGGTTGGGCGACTTGGACGGAGTCGAGCGATACGGTGGCTTCAACTTTGACTTGCGAATCCTGCGTGGCAACTGCAACAGCACCCGTTGGAAATGCAGCCAACACAATTAAGCAAATCGTCACCAACTTATTGGAATAGTTCATCGTCGATTCTCCCGCCGATGAAAATAACGCCTGAGCGGTTCGACCAAGTCACAGCCAGTTTCCAAATGGATCGGCTCAAGCTTCAACCTCCTGAACATTGCGTCGCGAGCTGAAACTTGTTGCTCAAACAGCCGCTTAAACAGAGCTCGGTTTTTTCGACTGGCCGTATCAAGCACAACCGTTTCGCCAGTTTCGCCGTCACGTAATCGAACCAGCCCCACGTTGGGCATGTGGCCTTCTCGAGGATCTGAAATCACGACGGGAATCACATCGTGCTTTCGACACGCCACCTTCAGGGTCGACTCGAAATTGTCGTCTTGAAAATCGCTGATTAAGAACACCACACTTTTTCTCTTCGACGTCCGCCCCAAATGTTCGAGCGCAGCACGCAGATTGGTTCCACTGGAAACGGGTTGGCAGTAAAGCATTTCGCGAATCAACCGCAGAACATGCCGCGAACCTTTACTAGGCGGAATGTTCTTTTCGATCTCATCAGTAAACAGCGTCAATCCGACTCGATCGTTATTTTTGATCGCCGACATCGCGAGAATCGCGCCCAATTCCGTGACCATCTCACGCTTGGTTTGTTCTTGCGTGCCAAAATTTTGTGAGCCGCTAAGATCGACAAGCAACAACACCGATAGCTCCCGCTCTTCGCGAAACAATTTGATGTATGGCTGGTCGCTTCTGGCGGTAACGTTCCAATCGATCGCGCGAACGTCGTCACCGACTTGGTAAGGGCGGACTTCTTCGAATTCGATTCCGCGGCCTTTGAAAGCCGAATGCCATGTACCGGCAAGCAACTCGTCAACTTGGTGCGAGGTGCGAATTTGGATTCTTCGGATTTTTCGAATGACGTCGCGGGGAAGCATTTAATTTTTACTTGGCCTTCAATTTCGAATTTACAATTTCTTGAACTTGGATTTCTGGTCGATTAAGGGACTGCGACGTGGTTTAGAATTTGGGTTACGATCGCTTCGCTTGTTCGGTCTTCTGCTTCGGCTTCGTAGGTGATCATGACTCGGTGGCGTAACACGTCCAGCGCGATGTCTTTTACGTCTTGAGGCATCACGTATCCACGCCCACTCAAAAAAGCGTTGGCCCGCGCGGCCAACATCAGGTTGATCGTTGCCCTTGGTGAACCGCCGAATTGAATTAAGTCCTTGAGCGACAGGCCATAGGCTTCTGGATTACGTGTGGCCATAACCAAATCGACGACGTAGTTTTCGACTTTTTCGTCAACGTAGATTGCGTCGACCAATTTTCTCGCTTCCATGATTTCTGCGGGAGAAGTTACCGCTTCAATCTCAACTTTCGTATTGGTCTTGCTCATTCGTCGCAGAATTTGCAGCTCTTCTTCGCGGTTGGGATATTCAACAATGACCTTGAGCATAAAACGATCGGTCTGGGCTTCGGGAAGCGAATAAGTCCCCTCTTGCTCGACCGGATTTTGTGTCGCCATCACAAGGAACGGTTTGTCCAACTCGAACGTCTCCGATCCGATTGTGACTTGTTTCTCCTGCATCGCTTCGAGCAAGGCACTTTGGACTTTGGCGGGCGCACGGTTGATCTCATCAGCCAAAATCAAGTTCGAAAAAATCGGCCCCTTTTGGACAACGAACGTTTGGTCTTGAGGGCGATAGACAAGCGTTCCGATCAAGTCTGCGGGCAGCAGGTCTGGAGTGAACTGCAAACGCTGGAATCCGGTGGCGATCGCACTGGCCAAACTTGCCACCGCTGTCGTTTTCGCCAAACCGGGAACGCCTTCGATCAAGAGATGTCCGCCTGTAAGCAAACCGATCAACATTCGGTGGACCAATTTTTCCTGGCCAACCAAGACTTGATTGACTTGCTCGACGATACGATGAAACGGTTGGGCCTTGGCTTGAATTCGTTCGGTAAGTTGGTTGATCTGATCGTTGGTCGCGGGCATACCACTAAGTTCCTGATGTGTGTTTTTTTGACTTTTAATTAGTCGCTGTCCGGGCAGTTTTCCCAGCAGAAATCTGCCAAAATTTCATGCGTTTGCTATCTATAAACGCGGCTGAATTCGCAGATTGTGATTTCCTCAAACTTTAGCAAATTATATGCCATTCTACGTATGAAATTCGTTTATGGGCATAGCTGATTGCTTGGAAAAAGATTGGTGCTGATCTTCACCGGACTGCGTTCTCGATTCGAAAGCGAGTTGGCCAATTTTTCAGACCAGCAGGTGCCGATCGCAATCATGATTGGCCCACTCGGTGGGTCGTTTTGTAAATCGTACAAATTCCCTCATTGAACAAGCCAATCTATTTTGGTGCGTTGACTAAAACTTGCGGCCCTCGATCGTTTCGATTTTTTGACGAATCGAATCTGAAACCGGCGATGACTTTTGCTGCTGGTAGTCAAACATTACGACCGTTGAATCGCCCTCGGCAGCCAATTCATTTTGGCTAGTACTCCAAAGAGCATGTTCGATCGTCATGCTACTACGACCAATCTTCGTGATTCTTGCGCCAACAATAACGGTATCCGGATACTTGATTTGTTTTCGATAGTTGCAACTGACGGCAGCGAGAATCGGACCAACGCCTTCGGTCGTCATCGGGACGTCGCACTTCATCAAGTAGGCGATTCGAGAAGATTCAAACCAGCGGATGAAGTGCATGTTATTAATGTGACCGAATCCGTCTTGCTCTCCCCATTGAACGGGTTGTGTGATTTTGACAGGAAACTCGGGTAAGAAATCGTTGGGCATGTGTTTTTGTTAGCTGTAAAATAGACGATATTTAACCTTCCTTGAACAAAACATATTACAACAAACGTTCAACTGACGCCTCTGCAAACACCAATGTTAGCGAATGTACGATTGGTTAGCAGGACAATCAAAGATGTGCCGATTCACTCGTTCGGCTATCCTCTAACCTATTTGCAATACGAATTTGCCACCGTGTTAAAATAGATTTGGGGCCAACGGTTTGGTTCGCTCAACAATATCCAAGAGACGATTCTCATTGAGGATTCAGATGCTCGTCGCTTTCAAACTAACGCTTTTCTCTCAGCCCTGGACTTCAGCGGGTGTTTATTTTGTCGCATTTTTTTTAGCGACAAATTTCATCGGCACGATTGGCACCCAATATTGCAAAGCGGATGAGACGGCGATCTACGAAGCTGATGATTTCGTCAAAAAGATCAAACCGATTTTGGCCGATCATTGCTTTGACTGTCATGCTGACGGAGCGGATGAAGGCGGCGTTTCGTTTGATGATCTATTTGAATCAAAAGACAAAGAGCTTCTACAAAAAACGTGGCATCGAGTTCTTAAGCAAGTCCGCGCGGATTTGATGCCGCCAATTGACGAGCTTCAACCCAGCGACGAACAATCGAAACAGCTTCAATCATGGATTATCCGCCAACCACTTGGCTTGGACCCGGAAAACCTCAACCCCGGCTCACTGACCATTCGCCGGCTCAATCGCATCGAATATCGCAACACAATTCGTGCGCTGTTGGATGTGGACTACAACACGACAATGAAATTTCCAGCTGACGACACGGGTCACGGGTTTGATAACATCGGCGATGTACTGTCGATCTCGCCTTTGCTGCTGGAAAAATACTTTAACGCGGCCAATGACATTGTGGGCTCGGTTGTCCCGACGACTTCGCAAATTTTTCCAGAGAAAAAAATTCCTGGACAATCATTCAAGCAGGACCCAGCCAACGCAGGCAACGTCAACAGCCGAGGCCATTTGGAGCTTTCTTACTACAAAGCAGCTACTGCCAAGGCCGAATTTGAAACCTCCATCGCAGGCGACTATCAACTCAATCTCAATCTCAGTGCCTCGGAAGACTATGTCGATCTTGTGTTCGACTTGAATGAATGCGAATTTCGATTTGTCTTTGATGGAGAGGAATTGCTAAAACGAAAATTCGTCCGTCAAAATGGTAAAGGCTTTCGATATGTTTTCGATCGTAAACTTAAACCTGGCAAACATACGCTTGAAGTTTCCATTAAGCCAACCACAAAAAAAGAACAGCTTCGCAGGCTCCGACTAGTTCTGTCTTCTGTCATCGTTAGAGGACCAATGGCCAACGAGCACCGTGTTAAACCGGACGGATACGATCGTTTTTTCCCACGCGATACTCCCAACGAACCGAAAGCGAAACGCGAGTACGCGAAAGAGTTACTGGGTGATTTTGCCAAGCGAGCCTATCGACGCCCGGTCCAGGAAACAACGCTCACGCGACTTGCCGATCTCGCCGAGTACACCTACAACCAAGACGGTGAAACGTTTGAATCTGGTATTTCCAAAGGTATGACGGCGATCCTTGCCTCACCCCAGTTTGTTTTTCGCGAAGAATTTACGCTGCCCGGTGACGATTCCAAATTTCCGTTGATCGATGAATATTCGTTGGCCTCACGTCTTTCATATTTTCTTTGGTCATCGATGCCAGACGAAGAATTGATCGGGCTTGCTGATCGAGGGGAACTGCGAAAAAACCTCGATGGACAACTCGCTCGAATGATGGCCGACGAACGATTCGGGAATTTTGTCGAGAATTTTGCAGGCCAATGGTTACAAGCTCGCTCAGTCGAGTCAGTACCAATCGACTCGCGAGCAGTTGCATGGCGTGATGCACCACCCGATCCAGAGGCGGACAAAATACGAGACCGGTTTATCGAACTTTTTCGCAAAGGCTCTGATCGCACGGATGAAGAAGAGAAAGAGGTTGAAGAGGCCCGACCGCTTATTAAAAAAATTTTCCGTCAACCCAAAATCAAGCTCGACAACGATGTTCGTCGGGCAATGCGACGCGAAACTGAAATGACGGTTGAGCATATCATCAAAGGCAATCGCAGCCTGCTGGAGTTAGTGGACAGCAACTACACTTTTTTGAATCAGTCACTCGCGAAATTTTACGGCATCGCAGGAGTGAAGGGACGTCAGATGCGGCGATACGAACTGCCCGACGACAGTGTTCGCGGCGGCGTGCTTACGCAAGGAACGATGTTGGTGGTGACATCCAATCCCAATCGGACGTCGCCAGTAAAACGCGGGCTGTTTGTCCTGGAAAATTTATTGGGTACTCCGACATCGGCTCCACCACCGGATATTCCTGCACTTGAAGAAGTCGAAGAATCATCGGACAAAAAATTGAGCTTGCGCGAATCACTTGAGATACATCGTAAGGATCCCAATTGCAGTTCGTGTCACAACCGAATGGACCCGCTGGGGTTGGCTTTGGAAAATTTTAATGCGATGGGTCGATTTCGCACCGATGAATACGGTCAACGGATCGAATCCAAAGGCGTTTTGATAACGGGCGAGCCGTTTAAGAACGTAACCGAGCTGAAAAAGATCCTCGCAACCAAGCGAAAAACTGATTTTTATCGTTGTTTGACTGAGAAAATGTTAACTTATGCGTTGGGACGTGCTTTGGAGTACGAAGACATACCCACTGTTGACGATATCGTTATTAAACTGGAATCAAATGACGGAAAAGCGAATGAGTTGCTCGGCGGGATTGTTAAGTCTGCCGCTTTTCAACGAACAGCCAAACCAAATTTAGTGGAAGCAATCGACCAAGACAAAGACAAATAGGATCGGTTGAAAAGGAAACAGCAAGCATCAGTTTTGATGTTGGAAATCAAGCATGAATAAATTCACTCCTTCACGACGAACATTCCTTCGTGGAATTGGCGCATGCGTTGCGTTGCCTGCGATGGAATCTCTGTTGCCGGCTTCGACAATCACATCGGCCGCGACATCAAACGCAACCAAGGCATTTGCGACGACTGCGACCGGTGCACCGCTGCGGACGGCGTTCCTGTTTTTCCCCAACGGTGCGATTCCCAAAGCATGGTGGCCTTCCAAAGATGGCAAGGATTTTGAATTAAGCCCAACATTGAAATCGCTACAGGATTCAAAGCAAAACATTCAAGTCTTAAAAGGACTGGACAACAAAAGCG
Source organism: uncultured Pirellulaceae bacterium (assembly GCA_964478065.1). Classification (GTDB taxonomy): domain Bacteria; phylum Planctomycetota; class Planctomycetia; order Pirellulales; family Pirellulaceae; genus Mariniblastus. The sequence continues at coordinate 23,547 of CAYZGP010000003.1, read as the reverse complement.
CCGAAGGGCGCGACGACGGGGCAGGGGACCACGCGCGGGGCAATGGGACGTTTCTCACTGGAGTCCGGCTTAAGAAAAGTGCCACCGACATTCGCGCTGGAAAATCAATCGACCAAGTCATCGCCAGCGAGATCGGCCACCTCACGCGTTTTCCTTCGCTTGAGTTGGCTTCGGATCCCGTTCGCCAATCCAGCAATTGCGACTCTGGTTATTCATGTGCCTATCAGTACAACATCTCGTGGCAATCAGAATCGACACCGATGGCAACTGAGAATAATCCTCGCTTGGTTTTTGAAAGGTTATTTGGAGCCGGTGAACCGACCGAACGCGTCAAGAATTTCAGAAATCGAATGGCGTCGCAAAAGAGCATTTTGGATTTTGTGTTGGCCGATGCAAAATCAATGCAAAAAAGATTGCAGCGTTCGGATAAACGTAAACTGGACGAATACTTGACGGGTGTTCGCGAGTTGGAAACCCGGATTGAAAGATCTGAATCGTTTGGCGATCCAAAAGATCCCAAAATGGAAACACCGGTCGGCATTCCACGGTCTCACGTCGAGTATGTGAATTTGATGTACGAGCTAACGGCAATCGCATTTCAAACCGACTCAACGCGTGTGGCTTCTTTGATGCTGGGTCACGATGGCGACAATCGTTCGTTTGATTTTATTGGCGTATCTGAAGGCCACCATGAACTTTCTCACCACCAAAACAAACAGGAACGAATCAAGAAAATTGAACTCATTGATCGTTGGTATGTCGAACAGTTTTCCAAATTCTTGAAACGGCTCGACTCGATCAAGGATGTTGATGGGAATTCTGTCTTACACAATTCAATGGTTTTATACGGAAGTGGAAATGCCGATGGAAACCGGCACACACATGATGATTTGCCAATCATTCTCGCTGGAAACGGCGGCGGCGAATTGAACGCAGGTCGCTTTGTTGACCACAAAGGTATCCCGTTGACTAATCTTCACGTTTCGCTGGCCGAAAAAATGGGCGTGAAGTCGATTGACAAATTTGGCGATTCTGACGGAACTGTCAGCAACCTATAACGCCATTCAACGGCGGATCAGTCTACCGGGTGCAAACGTTTAAGCGAAACGGTTGAAAAACGGTTAGCGAAAACACGGTACGAACATTTCCGCAAGCCTGATTCGCCAAACCAAGAGCGAAGGTTTATCCGCCCAAAATTCCAGGTGTTTCCACCTGGTCCGTTGGAGTTCTTGATTTTCCACGGCGATCACGAAATCGAACCATCTCAAGAATGTTTTCTTTAAAGTTCGTTTTTTTCTTGGGCCAGTAAATAAAGATGATTATCGAAACGATCATTGCGATCAGGCCCATGAAACTATTCTCAGGCCCAAACTCACCACCCGTCCAAGGTGAATCCACGGTTTTGTCAATCGAAATCAAACTGCCTTGCATTCGATGACCGCTGACGGGAAAACCAAACACGGCGCCTTGAAAATAATTCCAAGTGATATGCATCCCAATGGGTGCGGCGAGACTTCCCGTGCAAATTCGTCCCACGCAAAACATAACGCCAGCCATTATAATGCCCGCAACTGCAATGACTGTTGCGTTGTCATTACTGGCGTGCAGAATGCCAAATATGCTTGAAGTAATTATCGCGGCAAGGATAAAACCATTTAGAAATCCCAATCGCTGAAAACCTTCAGTGAGATTCTTTAGCTGGTAACCGCGTGAAAGAATCTCTTCGCCCGCTCCAACGAAAGTCATCGCGACCAGCCAGCCGATTTGGTAGGGAAGAATCTGACTCCAACTAAGAGCCGATTCTTTTAACGTGATCATTCCGAGTTGGTATTGAATAACGAAGATGATTCCCATCAAGATTGCGCCCATCGCCAACCCACCCAACAAGTCTAACCACCAGCGGGCATTTATATTCAGGCCGATATCTTTGACGCGTCGCCGATCAAGAAAAATACACGCCAAAATTATAACTCCGGTAAAGATGCAATTTTGAACGACCGCACCACCCATCATGAAAAATGGATTTTGCGTTTCGCCTTGATAGATACTCCCAACAATCATCGCGGTTGCGATAAAGCAAATGACAGCCACGACAAATTGAAAAACCACGCGCCAGCCGGCTCTCAACCGTCGTTGATCCGCATTCCAAAATGGCCAAACTAAAGCTTTCACGCTGTTCTCGATCTGAGTAGTGACAATAAAAAAACTGGATAGACATCTAGTCTATCCAGTTTTCTTTTCTTCGTCGCCTCAATTGAGGTCAAATTAACGAATGCGAATCGCCGCATCATTGAGCAACCAGACGGTAGGACGTGAACCGGCATTGTGCAATGAGTCACGCAAGATATGCTTCGACGTATCAGCACCTACTGTTCGCGAAAGCAATTTCAAGGCGGTAGACGAAAACATATCGCTAAAAATTTCGTCATCGCCACCGCCCATTAGTTCGCTCAAGTCAATTCCAGAGGAAACTTGTGGGCGATGGATCAAGTGGTAGTCATCGAGCTTCGCCCGTTTGGCCGCAAGCTTCAAACAATCATCCAAGCCACCAATCTCATCCACCAACTGCAATCGCTTGGCTTGGGTACCGGACCAAACTCGGCCGCCTGCCATAGGTTTTACTTTATCAACCGAAATGCCACGTGCTTTACTGACCAATTTCAAAAACCGGTCGTAAACGGAGTCAATTGAGCCCTGCATCAACTCGACGTCGCCTTCGCTCCAAGTTCGCGACATTTCGAACAACCCCGCAGAATCGTCAAGCGTGATTGACTCTTCGTGAATTCCGACGCGTCGCATCAGTTGTCCCGTTCCCATCTTCATTGAGAAAACACCGATTGAACCGGTGATCGTTCCGCGCTCTGCATAGACAGGTGCGTCGATGCAACTGATCCAATAGCCGCCCGAGGCCGCCATTGAACCCATCGAAACGACAACTGGTTTTTCTTTGGTTAGTTTGACAAGTGCCTGACGTACTGCCTCACTAGCGGTAGCACTTCCGCCGGGTGAATTGACCCTTACAACAACAGCTTTGATGCGTTCGTTTTTAATGAGTTTTTCAATCGCTTTGACGGACGGTCCGGAAACGATACCCGTACTGCCAGACTTACCATCTGTGATCGCGCCGCTCAAATGCAACACCGCGATCGAATTATCTTTGACGTAATCACGCGCGTTACCTGGGCTGAACAAGTCAAAAATCGTAACTGATTTCTTTGTCGTTTTTGGTGTTTTCCATTTTGTTTCGCCACCGATCATTTTGTTGATCGTCTCTTTCATTGAGCCGTAAGGAGCAAGTGTATCGACGAGTCCGGCTTTGACTGCCTCACGTGGAAGCAACATTCGCTGGCTTTGGATCTCACGAACTTCCTGGCTTTTTAAACCGCGGCCTTTGGCAATTCGTGAAACGCCTGCATCGTTGATCGAAGTCAACATCTTGACGTAGTGCTCACGCAAATGCGTGCTCATTTTCGAATTGAGGTAAGGCTCAACTGCGCCCTTGAAATCGCCCGCCCGAACGACTGACGCTTTGACGCCCAGCAAATCCATGGCGTCTTTGAAGAACATGGAAGACATCGAAGTCGATGGCAAATCGATGCCGCCAAAGTCAGCCATGATGACTTCATCACAAGTCGCCGCGATCGCCACATGGGCACCCGTAGCATTTTCGAGCCACGCGTATGTCTTCTTGCCTTTGTCATTTAGTTTTTCCAAACGCCGAGTCAACTCGTCCAGTTGGGCAGCGTTGAAACTGACGTTGGCCGAAAGATCGAAAACGATGTGCTTGTAGTCTTTGTTTTCGCCAAGTTTTTCAAGATGTTCACAAAGCCGATAAAACGATTTTCGTTTTGCACCTCCACCAAGAAGCAATGCTTGGACATCCAGACTCGACCCGCCAATGAAATCGACATACGTTCCAGACAAAGCAAGATGATGGACGTTGGTGGGTTTGGGCTTTGACTCTTTATCGTCTGATTTCTTTCCAGATTGCTTTTTACTCGCCGAAGTTTTTCTCGAAGACTTGGTTTCTTTGTCTTTGCTTTTGTCCTGCTGGGCCCAGCCGGTACTTGAGAAAAGGAAAAGGCTTAACACCAAAACCATCGCTCGGTTGATTGCCAAATTTCGCACGCTTATTATCTCCAATCAGGGGCTGAAACTTCTGGAACGCCATCCGTTTTTACAGGGACGCTGATATTTTACCTTGATTATCGAAAGATGTTTCAGGAATTGCGATTTTCCCGCCAACATCAAAGAAATTGGCGCGCAATTTGAGAGCCTGGTTTATGAATTCAACTTCTTTACGGCACTAAGCTTTAACTCGCCGCCAGTTGAGCAACGTTCGCTGAACTCGATTCAACGTCCGAGTGGGCGAACAGAATGCCGCCAGTATTAATCTCGAATAGCCACGTAGCTTTTGGCCATTGATGAGGTCGGCCGCCGAAATGCGATACTGATTGAGTGCGTATACTTCGAGACTTTCAATTTTCTTACCCAACCAGGTCTGTCGGCCTGAGTTGGCGATAAAGTCTTCAAACGAAATCGGTGGAGCGTTTTGGGTACGGCGTTCTGAGCATTCAATCGCATACCAATAATACTGTCTCATTTCGCCAAGTCTTGAACCAACGAGCCCCTGTGCCAGGAGTCGGTATTGATACAGCAATTCCGGCAAATTTGCCAACCGCCCGACTTCGCCCATTTTCAAGAACATGTCCCAGTCGTCAAACGTTCGATGCGTATCCCAGTAACCGCCCATCTGTTGGATCAATCGATTCCGATACATGCAAGAACCATGGGCAATCCCGTGGTTCAATTTCTTGAGAGCATCAAAAATCTCGTCGTGCTCCAAGGGCATTGCGGGCTTCATCCCTAACTCTTTTTCGCCAAGCAATTGAGTTTGCGTGCCCACCAATGACACCTCTGGATTGGACTCCATAAACTCAAACTGCTTTTCAAGCCGCGTTGGCATCGAGACATCATCGGCGTCCATTCGCGCTACGTACTTCCCATTGCAATGTGACAATCCAAAATTCGAGGCACCTGCGGTACCGCGATTTATTTCGTGAAAGACACGAATGCGCGGGTCTTGAACTGAGTTCAGGTATTCTTGTGTACCATCGACTGATCCATCGTTGACGATCACAAACTCGAAATTCGAATACGTTTGTTTTAATATCGAATCAACGGCGCTCTCCAAATAGGGCATCGCGTTATAAGCCGTCATTAAAACGGAAATACCTGGGGGAGATTCTGACACGGTGACAAGCTTTGGTGAAAGGAATGTGTAGAGACATTCTAGCAAGGCTTTTTGATTTTTATAGCTTTTCCGTCAAATAACTCACAGATTTGTTTAAAACGGCAAAGCGTTGGGATTTCATTAGTTTTTACTCTTTGCTTCTCCGCTCCCTGGCTTATCGTCTGGATAACTTTCGCTGAGTCCCGAAGCGAATTTCAGCCAAGTCTCAAGTCGTAGGCTTGTTGCTTTGGGTCGTTGGACAGTAGAAAATTCAGGCGAGCGAACCTTGTTTTGCTCAAACAGCTCAACCCACATTTGGCAGAATAGAACTGGCAAAGACTCAAGTGACGGACGTGCCGTAACGCTTTGGTAAAAGTAAAACATGAGAACCTTTATTGTCGACTCATTTACAGACCAGCCTTTCGCAGGAAACCCAGCTGGCGTTTGTTTGCTGGATCCTTTTACGTCGTCCGAGATTCGAGACGAGCGAATGCAAGCCATCGCCAAGGAGCTCAACTTTTCTGAAACTGCATTTGTAAGATGGGACGGCGGCACAAACTACTTCATTCGCTACTTTTCACCGATCATGGAAATTCCATTGTGCGGACATGCAACGCTGGCGGCCAGCAAAGTAATTTTTGACCTGAACCCAACACACGAAGCAATACATTTCCATACCATCGAAAAACTGAACTTGGTTTCAAAGCTCAATCGCGATGGCAAGATTCAAATGAAGTTTCCACTTTACGACGTAGAGCCTTTCACGGTTCCCGATGAACTTGTTGACGCCTTGAGAATTGAAACTGTGCTGCATTGCGCTTTCAATCAGGAAACACAAATTGTGCTGCTGGAAATCGAAGATACGGTCGAGTTGAAGCAGCTAGAACCTGACTTTGACGCCCTACTCGCATCACACGACAGCATTCAAGGCGTTGTGGTTACGGCGAAATCTAAAAGCGCAGACTTCGATTTTCATTCTCGATTCTTCTGGCCATGGAGCGGAGGCAATGAAGATCCGGTTACCGGCGTGACCCATACTTTTTTGGCAAAATATTGGGGCGACAAATTGGACAAGACAAAATTGAATGCGCATCAATCGTCCGAACGTACTGGCTCAATGGAGTTGAAAATAGTCGCGGAGAATACGCTGTTGATCAATGCCAACGCCGTCGTTTTGTTTGATGGTCAATGGACTATGTAAACCACAACCGCTGGCCAGAAATATTTTTAAAGTCGCGAACATCGCTGCGCGAGCGTGCTCTTCTAGGCATCCCAAACGCCAACTTGAAGATTAAAAGCTGATCAATGAGCAAATACAAACGAATCGTCATTTTGACCGGAGCAGGAATCTCGGCAGAATCTGGCATCAAAACATTTCGCGACAGCAACGGGCTATGGGAAAACCACGACGTGCAAGAAGTCGCTTCTCCGGAAGGATTCGCGCGCAATCCAGAATTAGTTCTGAGATTTTACAACCAACGCCGCCAGCAATTGTTGTCCGATTCGGTCAAAGAAAATGCCGCCCACAAAGCGTTGGCGCGATTGGAGCAGGAATTTTCTGGCGATCTGTTGCTGGTAACGCAGAACGTGGATGATCTTCATGAACGCGCCGGAAGTCAAAACCTGATTCATATCCATGGCGAGTTGTTGAAAAAACGATGCATCTACAGTGAACTCGCATCAGAAGTGCGAACAGACTTGAGCGTTGAAGACGTTTGCGATTGCTGTTCGCAAACCGGTACGCTGCGGCCACACATTGTGTGGTTTGGAGAGATGCCGTTTGAAATGGAGCGCATTCAAGCAACACTACAGGAATGTGATTTGTTCATTTCAATTGGCACGTCCGGCGCCGTTTATCCGGCCGCCGGTTTCGTAAGCGTCGCCAACCAATGCGGTGCTGATACTGTGACGTTGAACTTGGAAGAAGCCGACAACGGAAGTGCGTTTGATCGTGGTGAATACGGAGCCGCAACCGAAATTGTGCCCAAGTTCGTTGACGAGCTTTTGAAAAGTAATTGAACGCTTTTTGACTGGATGCTTTTTTTAAGCGCAGACAAACGCCAACCACTTCATCACTGACACTTTTTTGACTTGTTCACGGAATAAGTGTCGTGCCCTAACAAATGCCACGTTATCTGCGAAAGTAGCTTGCTTCAAGTTCATCATTTTGCGGAAGAGAACTGACTTCCATGATGCTTTCTTCGGCCGGCAACTGATCCTGACCGATCATGGCCGGTTGGTTTGTCGCAGCCGGGCCAAGTTTGTCAACCTGGATACCGTTGCAACCATTCTCGCAATCATTGGATACCGAAATGTTTTCTGTCTGAAGCAAAGTTCCATTGCTTCGCTTGAGATTGATCATAGCAAGATTATAAGTCAGAAGCGATGTTACGTATTCACGTTCGGCTTCAGTGACTCGCTCTTGCGAACGCAATAGCGACTCGAGGTTGAGTCCGCTTGTACCGCTTCCATCAACCATTCGCAACCAGCGCTGTTCGATTGTGTTAGCTTCTGCTTCGGCTGCTGCCAAAGCTCGGCTTTTAGCACCAATTTCCAAATACGCCGTATTGAGTTCTCGAACTGCAATGTCAACTTCGGTTTGAACGATCTGCAACGCACGGGCGTACTCGTCTTGCAACTGGGCAAGTTCATGTTGCCGGCGGCAAAGTCGAGCTTTGGCAAGGCGATTTCCTACTGGCATCTCGTACTGAAGCCCAACAGAATAGCTTGGCCTTCCAACAGAAAATTGATCAGTAAACGCACCACCAAAATTGCTGTTACCTCGCAGGCCACTACTATAAAGCTGTGTGACGAGGTTAAGTGCAGGAAGCAATTCATGTCGAGCGACTCCCAACCGTACCGATCCAGCTTTGACTTGACGGATCGCGGCCATGACTTCCGGGCGATTTTGAAGCGCCGTTTGAATTTCAGCTTGTAAATCAGGTCGAAAAAATTGCGTTGAAGGCATTTCAACCGGGATCAACTCTGCCTGATCTGAATTTTGTAGTTCCGGGGCATTGATCATACCACGCAGTCGAGTTTCGGCATTGGTCACAGCCGTTCTAGCACGAATCAAGTCAGCTCGACGGCCTTCCAAGGCACTTGCTGCCGTGATCACTTGCGTCCCCTGGGTATCAACCGTTTGGCGTGCCTTAAGCGTGCCGTAAATTTCCTGAGTCTTCAAGAACAACCGCATTCTGTGAGCCAACACAGCACGCTCAAGGTATAGAGTCCAGTAGCTGCGAGTGACTTCCAACAGCTCGTCTTGCAACGTCGCCAGAAATTCCTGTTGGGCAACCTCGGAATCAACTTGTGCGAGAAAAACGATACTCGTGTTGTACGCCACGCCGTTGCCACGAAGCAAAGGATGAGAATAAGAAACAGTGAATTGGCCGGTCGCTTGATTGTCTGGAACGAAGAACGTTGAGTTGTTGTCCTGCCAGCCGAATCGCTGACTAATATCAAGCTGACCACCACTACGAGTGTTCCGGCGAATTCCACCAGTACCCTGAAAGACGTTATCAACAAATCGAGTCGCCGTTCCGCCCGCTGTCAACGTGTTGCTGATCGGTTCACTCGTATCGTTCCAGGCTGTATTGAGATAGCGAACCCAATCGAAATTTGAGTCAGCTTCCTGAATCGCCGTTTCACGAATCAGCGGATCGCGTTTGGCAATCTTGATTTGATTGGAGTGATGAACCGCCAAATAAAGCAGTGTATGAACGTCTGCTTGAATTGGCGGTTGATCTCTTAACGACTGAGCAACGTTGGTGTCCCACCAAGACGGGACCAAAGGTTGCTCCTGGACACTACTATCCATCTGACGAAACACATCAACTGCATCAAATTGCTTGAACTGTGGTTGCTGAGCGACCACAGAAGCGGAAACACAACCGAGCGCTGCTATGGCGGCAATTAGAATTCGCATTTTCATAAAATTCCAAGGTGGGAAAAAGTTTGTTGAGTTCGGTGAGAAGAGTAAGCATCTGAATTTGACGAGTGCTAAACCCCGGAGCTTTTGAGGTAGGATTCTAATCGTCAATTTGCTTGTGATAGATTTGCCAATTCCTCTATGTATCACGGCATTCGAACAGCTGCATTCAACATCAGCGCTACATTCGAAAAACTCAACCACCTATCATTTTCGATTAGGAGTAATCTCCTCTTTGACCCTCAATACCCGCACCCTCTGAACAATTGCATCTGCGTTAGCATGTACGAAAACTGATGAGTTTCAAACGCAAACGATTGGCTTGCAAAAAGCTACGGCACAACTGTTGGATTCGCCAACACCAATCAATTGGCACAAATTAACATGCGCTGAACCCAACGAAGAACAAGACACAAAGCCACTGATTGATGACGTCGTGAAAATATAGAGGCGTTGCTAAAGCACTCACTGCGGCGGCGGGCTGGTGAAGCTCCAAACGCAAACGATTGGCTTTCAAAAAGCGACGCACAACCGTTGGATTCGCCAACACCCAATCAATCAGCAAAAGTTAACTCACGCTGAACGCAAAGCCGAAATCGGCCATTCAAAGCTTCCACTTGCGACACTGGTAGCTGGAAGCAAAATTAGATGCCGAGCGGTGAAAGAGACAAGCAACATTGTAAATTTGCAACTTGCCTGCTTCGGATACCCCAGAACGGGGTTGATTCGAATGATGGATGTCGGCGCGTCGGTTATAGCCCGTGCGTTCGGAAATTGTTTTCGCGAACGAACCGGACCAGGTTATTAGCCAGGTAGCTGCCCATGTTTTGGTTCCGCGAGCGGACAATCAGTTGCCCTGTTTGTCCTGCGACCAAGCTCACTCGATCTTCTTTTTTGAGTTCGATTTCGACTGGAACACGGGGGTGGGTTAGCATCATCTCGCCTTCATCTTTTTGGTCCTCTAGCTCTTCAACTTGCCCCCGACTTACGACAGCCAATGGGCCACCAACTGAAGCCGCGAATGCCTCGTGAGGTAAATCGTCTCGGGCACGAGGATTAATATGCTTGATCTTGCCGACAAGCAAATCGTTTTCGTGCCGCCCCCAAACCACTAGCTCAATATCGGCTTCCGGGTTTTCGGCCACCCACTCGATATCTGTTTGGCGAGTCAATGCAATCGCGTGAAGTGCACCCGGTTCTGCAATGGAGAGAATTTCAGTACCAGGAGTAAAGTGCCTTCCAGTTAGCGATTCAAGATCACGCGCCAAAACGTTACCCGATTGTGGAGCGTAAATTTTAAGCTCTGCGATTCGCGTTTCCAGTTCGGACTTTCGCTTCAACATCGAATCAAGCGATTTTTGCTCCAATTGAACTTGGCTAATTTCGCCCTGACTAAACAGAGTATTGGAGCGTAGTTGTGAGATCTTGATGTCGATCATCAAAGATTTTAGCTCGTGTTCGATATCAGGATTTTCCAAAGTAACCAACAGGTCGCCTTGGTTGACGCTTTGTCCATCGACCACATGAATCGACTTCGCAAATCCGGTTGAATTGGCGCGGACAACCGAAAGCGGTTCGTAGTCAATCACAACCGGTGCGGAAACGACCGAAGGACTCGGACAACAATAAAGAAATCCCGCTACCAGCAGCAGCGTGAGTGTCATTGCCCCAGCAAACCATGGCCGATTGGGTTTTTCTGTTTTGGTGCCAACGGCGGTGTACTTGCAAAGACTATATAACGGAACCCCGACCCACAGTACCAATCCGATCGCGGCGACCAACAACCCAAAGCCCTCCATGAAACTCGATGCGGCAAGCGACAGGCCGATAGCGATGGTAAAAAACCACATCATCGCCATGATACCGTAAGCTCTCACGGCCAGTCCGCGAAATCCTGTTTCCTTAAGCGGTTGGGCTTTGTTGCCAAAATAAGCTCGTTTGAAAACGCCTTTGAGCCAGCTTCTTCCGTGCGTCGAGAGGTTGGGAATCTCCAACCAGTCGGCCAACATGTAATAACCATCGAACCGCATCAACGGGTTGATATTGAACAACAAAGTATGCAACGTCGCGGAGATGATGACGTTGCCGGCGTGATACTGAAGTGGCCCCGGAGAGCTGGTTGCCCACACCCAACACGCGATCGCTGCGAGAAAAACTTCGCTCATCATTCCGGCAGCGGACGTCAAAATCCGTTTCCATTTATTGTCGAATCGCCATGAACTGGTCACATCGACATAGGGCATTGGAATCATCAACAGGAATAACATCCCGCACGACTGAACGCGCCCGCCGAACTGTTTACAAACTAATGAGTGGGCAATTTCGTGAATCAATTTCAGCACGATCCATGTCAATGCGATCCAAGCGAAATCAGCCGCACCGAACGAGTTGACGCGGTTCGTGTAAAACGCGTCCCAGTTGTTTGCCAGCTGAAAAAATCCATAGAGGCAAACCGTCAACCAGATAACAGCGCCGATCGGGCTGACGACGAAACCAATGAATCGCGAGAGAGTGGTGACGATTGGATCGGGATTGAAAAGCGGAATTCGCATCATCATAGGATTGAGATACGACATCATCTTTTGTTTTTGCTGCAACTCATGTTGCTCAATTCGCCGAGCCGTTGAGTTACCAGTTTCCGATTCGACAAGTCCCGATTCGATTGCCCATTTACAAAGATTGGCAGCTTCGGTTTCATCGATGGCATGTTCGCGCAACAGCGTCGCGGTCTTCATCAGTCCGGTACTTACCGTTCGTCGACCGTCCAACATCGTCAGAAACGTATACTGAGGTAACCCAACACGAAAGAATCGCCCCGTGACTTCGTCTTCGACCAAATATTCAACCGCATCGCCACTTTGACGCATCGTGAACCGAAGACTGTCTTTGAGCCGAAGGCGAGCCTGGCTGAATTCAAATGTTTTTTCGTTTAGCATTTTTTATAAAACGAACGTGGAGTCGAAGTGAGCAATCATCTTCTCAAGTACACCAACTCTTTATTCGCAAATCCTTTAGTCGTTGTTTCGTCCAGTCCAACCAGAAACTCGTCCGGCAGGCGGCAGCGTCATGTTTCTAACGCATTCCATTTTGGGTTTCCAAATTCCGGATCCCAAATTGCTCCACTACCACCACGTCAAACGCGAGCGAACGTAGTTCATTGGTTTGTGAAACATACTCCAGCCAAGCGATCGTTTTTCGCCATCGATTCGCACGCTGCCTTTCATGCCAGGACGAAGCCGTTCGTCTTCGTTGTCGAATTCGAGTTCCGCAATGAAAACGTTTTTGGCATCTCGTGTTTCACTGCGTGGATGAATTCGCTTGATGCTGCCGACAAGCGGTTCGTCTTCTTGACCATCGATCCAGATTTTCGCGTCGAATCCGACTTTGATCTGGGCAATTTCGGTGCTTGGAATCGCAACTTCTACCCGCATTGGTTTCAATGGGCCGATTTCGAAAAGGACTTGGCCGGTTTCGACGGAAGCAGCTTCGGCACGTTCAAGTGAGCCGCTCAACACAACTCCATCGATCTTGCTTTTGATACTCAAGTTGTCTCGTCGATATTCGAGAATCGCTTCCTCGGAAATCAACCGATCGTATTCGAGCTCAGCAAGCATCGTCTTTGGCACATTGCGATCATAAAGTTCTACGTCGCGCGTAATCAAAGACTGCCGACGCTCAGCCGTGATCCCATACAACTCCCAGTTAATCGTCCGGTCGTCCATTTCAGCCAATACCTGACCGGCAGTAACCAAGTCACCAGATTCCACGTGTCCTGCTGTGATTTGTCCATCGAAAGGAGCGACCGCAAAACGGCGTGACACGGGCTCGGTTACACAATTGCAACGAACTCGGTACGTGATTGGAAGACACATCAAGAATGCAAATCCGATCAACGCACTGAGAATAAACAGTTGTTTCGCCAGTGAAAGTTTTCGTTTTAAATACGATTTGGTTTTGGTCAGCGTTGTTTGCTTAACCTTGTTAACGACGCGTAATGAATTGGCCAAAGCCGGTCCAGCGGTGGCATTGAATCGTTTGAATTGACTTGAATAAAGCAAACCACGTTGGCCGGTCAGCACAATCGAGCCCAGAACTTCGTCGTCTTCGGTGACCAGGGGTTGAGTGAAAACGGCTTCGGTCTGGACGGTTGAGCCAAGCTGCTTGTGGGCTTGGAGCAGGAAATTGTTATGTTCGCTCGTTGCTGGAAAGACACCGGGCTGCTTGCGTGTCACACTTTCGACGAGTGTCTGAAGGTAGTCACGGCTTGAGGCAGAGCCATGGTCGATTTTGCCAACGCCCGAAATCGCCTGCAATTTCATTCGCCCTTTGACGTTTAAGCCAACGGCGGCGCTATTGCACCCAAGTCGATTGGCCAACGCATTGGCAATCTCTTCTGCAGCGGCTTTGTTCGTTTCCTGGTTTTCAACTTTGGCAACGATCTCGACGATGGACGCCAAGGCTTGGACTTGCCAATCGGCGTCGGCTGAATCACGGCCATTGAGCCAAATCTGCAAGCCTGCAGCAATTTTTTGAACGACCTGAACTGCCAACAATGCATTTTTTTGATTCTTAACGACGATCAACAAGAGTTCTGGTTCGGAATTCCTTGGCCGGATCGGCGCAAACAAACCATATAGCCCGCCCAGCGAATTCAGAACTGCAGTTTGAACATTGGTTGACTTGGTGAACTGTTCACATTTTTCTGAAAACTCTTCTGCAAAGCTGCGCCGCTCGGGAACGCGGCCGGCGGTTGGTACAGCAACCGATGGAGTCCACAAATCCTGCTGGTCTTTGCAAACATAACAGGCTCCGATCGCAGAAGCCGATGCCAACGCCATTTGAATAAATTTTGTCCGGACGACGTTTTCACTGAAGTTGCCAGAAACGACCTGTAAGACTTGCTGGTCAACGGTTTGTCCCAGCTTCTGTGGTTTTTCTTTAGGCTTAGCGGCCGGACGATACTTGCGATGCAACGGGACTTTGCCCGGTACACTGGTAGTCTGATGGGATTGGCTGTCACTAGTAGTCATTGCAATTAACCTTGGACCTGTGGGTGAGGCCGATGTCGATAAGAAGACGTGGGGATGGGTTCAACGATTAAGCTGTAGAGATTTTCGTGATGCCTGGACGGCAGAAGTCGGTTCGGAATTTGAGTCTTCGTTCCAAAAACAAATAATTCCGCTTTGAATCTGCAAATCCCGATTATCAATTTTGCAGTGCAGTGCCCCGAGTCCACTGTCTGGGTCAATAACTGGAGAAACGTAAGTCACAACGGCTGGCTTTCGCAATTTTGAATTTCCAACCTTTACCAATACTGTGTCACCGACTTTCGACGAGCGCAAGGTCGCTGAATCCAGATAGAAACGAACTTTCAATTCATCCACCCGGACAACCGTTGCGTACTGCGGTTCGTTATTGGAGATGTTTTCGCCAAGCTGTTTGTGGATCTCGGTGACAAAGCCGTTGATTGGGCTGGTGATGATGCGATCGTTAATTTGAGCTTGAATTCGTTTGACTTCGAGTTTCGCAAGTTTCAACTCGTCTTGGGCAGCTCTGAATTCAGCAAACGCTCTCTGATACTCGGCACCTGCTTGCTCGACCTCGAACTTGTTCGTATGTCCGCCTTTGATCAGAGACTCGATGGCATCAAGTTGAGATTTAGCCAGCTCCATTTGGGAAGTAGCGGCATCAAGTCGTGACGTTGACTCAGATCGAGCCACCGCGATCACCAACGACTCGGCGAGGACGTTGTGGTTGATTGCACACAATCGGTCTCCCACGCGAACTCGATCGCCTTCTTTGACAAACGACTCGGCGATGATGCCGACTTCGGGACTGGCGGCGATGCTTTTCTCTATCGGCTCGGTAAAACTCTTCGTGATCCGACCATTGTGAAGATTCTGTGCAAAAGAGTTTGTGGCACTGACAACGGTCGCACTTAAAAAAGTCATGACCATCAGAACGGCGAACGAAACATTTCGCGGTTGAGTGGGGTTCATTGTCAATTTCCGTTTCTGGGTTGGGGGATAAAAAGTGCAACGTTGAAATGAGGAATGGGTTCGTATCGGATTTCGTTTTTGCAACTACACCTGAAAGCTTGTTAGTCTTTTTCAATTGATTCGCGAACTGAGTCCATCCAAATATCGCGAAGGATCATGTCTTGTCTTTGTTTGAAATTACGAGCTTCAATTAGAGATTGGAGTGCACTAAGGTCTCGTGAAAAGTCACCCGTTTCACCTTTTGAGTTGGCTCGCCGACGAAGTTGTTTGCAAAGCGGTGATTCGTTATCAACAAAAATTGGGTCCATTGCGGCAGCAAAAAACTGTGCTGATCCAGGTTGGCCTTGTCGTGCTGCTCTTCCAACCAACTGACGATCGATTCGTTTGGAACTGTTGGGGCTAATTCCAATGACATGCAGACCACCTGCATCAAGCGACGCAGGGCTGATTTTGATATCCGTTCCTCGTCCTGCCATGTTGGTCGCGATGGTAATGGAACCGGCGGCACCGGCTTGAGCAACGATATCGGCTTCTTCTTGATCCTGTACGCCGTTAAGCAACGTTGGACTCAGTCCTTTTGCGACCAGGCAATCGTAGGCTTCGATGCTTTCGCGAATCGTTTTTGTACCGACCAGAATCGGTTGGCCAGTTGCATGCCGCTTTAAAACGTCCTCGGTGATGGCAGCCAATTTGGCTTCAAGGCTTGCAAAAAATCGTGTTTTTAAAATCTTTCGAAGACACTTTTTATTGGTCGGGATTTCGACAACGCCGCAATTATAAATCGATTGAAATTCCTTGCTCACCGAAGCCGCTGTTCCGGTCAAACCAGCAAGCTGATCGTACATTTGCAAGTAACGTTGGCGCGTAACCTGAGTGGTCGACTCACGACCGGGTTGGATGGGAACGTTTTCTTTGGCTTCAACGGCTTGGTGAAGTCCATCCTGCCAACTTCGATCTGGAAGAATGCGGCCAGTGTACTGGTCAACGATCTGGACTTCGCCGCCTACGACAACATAGTCGACATCCCGTAAAAACGCTTTTTCGGCTCGCAAAGCATTGACGATGTAAACTCGCCATGGCCGGGCGAGATGCAAATCGTGCTTGTTGGCAATCTCATCATGAGCAAGCTGGTTGGCTTTGTCGGTAACATCAATTTTCTTTGAAGGAAACGTGATCGTGTATTCGATTCCTTCAGTAAAGTTCGATGCGATTTTCTTGGCGATCAAATAAGGGGTCGGATCTTCCGTTTCCTTGGTGGGCAAACTGATGACCAACGGAGTCATCGCTTCGTCAATCATCACACTATCGGCTTCGTCAATCAGCGCTACATGATGATCTCGTGGTTGGATAAGTTTCTTGTAAGGATCAAGCCCTCGAATCCGGTTGATGGTCGCCACACCAAGCTTCGACTGACGATTGTCGCGGAGATACATTTGATCGCGAAGATAATCAAACCCGTATTGATAACCTGGGCCATAAACGATTTGCTTGGTGTAGACACGACGCGATTCAGCTTCGTCGTTTTCCTCTGGAAGCAAACCATAACTGATGCCAAGCAGGTCAAATGTTCCGGTCAGGCTTTCAAGATCTCGACCCGCTAAATAGGTGTTGGTCGTACTAACATGAACCGACGGTGCGGTCAGCGATTGAATTGCGGCGATTGCGCCGGTGACAATGGTTTTGCCTTCACCGGTTTGCATTTCCACAATGGCCCCGGTCGTCGCTGCGGCCATCGCTTTTATTTGAACATCATAGAGGCGGAAACCGTTGGCTCGGAAAACTGATTCCGCAATTAATCCACCAAATTCAAAGAGATGTTTCTCCCGTTGGTGTTCGCCATAAGATTCTCGGATCTCCTGGGCTCGATCGCGTATCTGTTGCTCAGTTAACCTGGACGCGAGGCTCTCGAAGTTCCGAATTTGATGTTGCCAAGCGTTCAAAGACGAACGCTTTAAACGGCTATTTCGGCGCGTTGTTGCGGCGCGCTTTTGTGGCCCAGCATTCCTGTTGGCAGCAACAGCATTAGACATTGCGGTCTCGTAAAGGGAGAAGTAGCTCTGGAAAGGATTGAATGGCGTGCTGGGGATTTTCCATAAGCGAGAATTTGCTCATTGGGCTCACACTGATCCATGTTTTTTCGGGTCGCAAGGGCTTTAGAAATGCCCCAGCTTATGAATATTCATCGGCGCCGCACGAATTCCTAACCAATTCATTTCCGACAAAACAAGAAAGATAGGGTATTTGCGAGGCTTCTATTTCTGGTTCAAGCACACGAGTGCTAGCACTGGGAAAAACATGCAACCCAAAAGGAGTAGCTTGGCGGCCATGTCGCTACTTGTAGATATGTGAGCCAAAGTCGTTGGTACCAGTTGATTCGATTGTTTGAATTCCGGGTCAATTGATTTCTGGTCAATCGATTTCGATCAAGCCATTCGATCAAGCGAATTCGGTTTGAACGCTTGGAGATTTATTGGCGAAAATAAGGAATCGCTCCTTGAGGTGCACTTTGAATCACGGTTTCATCTACAATCACACCGCTTGCACTATTTGGGACAACCTCTTGATAGATTGGTTGCTCGGCAGCTGGTTCGGCTTTATCAAGTTCGATTGACTTACATCCGTTTTCACAACTGGAAGACACCTGCACGTTTTCTGTTTGGAGCAGCGTGCCGTTACTCCGTTTCAGATTGATCATTGCCAAGTTGTAAGTCAGAATCGAAGTCACAAACTCGCGTTCGGCTTCGGTGACTCGTTCTTGCGATCGCAGCAACGATTCGAGATTGAGCCCGCCCGTTCCGTTACCGTCTATCATTCTTAACCAACGTTGTTCAATCGTGTTGGCTTCGGCTTCTGCGGCCGCGAGAGCTCTGCTTTTGGCATTGATTTCCAGATAGGAAGTGCGAAGCTCGCGAACTGCGATATCTACTTCAGTTGTTATGATTTGTAATGCTCGAGCGTATTCATCCTGCAACTGTGCAAGTTCATGTTGCCGCCGGCATAAGCGGGCTTTGGCGAGTCGGTTTCCAACCGGAAACTCATATTGCAATCCGACGGAGTAGCTTGGCCGGCCCACGGAGAACTGATCTGTGAAGGCTTGTCCAAAATCGCTATCCCCTCGAAGTCCATTGGCGAATCCCTGCGTAACAAGGTTTAGCGCTGGCAACAATTCGTGTCGGGCAATTCCTAACCGAGTCGATCCAGCTTTTACTTGTTTGATTGCTGCTTTGGCTTCTGGGCGATTCTGTAGCGCTGCCTGAATTTCTGTATTCAAGTCAGTTTCGTAGAGGCTTATAGAAGGAGTTTCGAATGGGATTAATTCGGCTTGATCCGAGTTTTGCAGTTCTGGAGCATTGATCATACCTCGCAATCTCGTTTCTGCGTTGGTCACAGCAGTACGTGCCCGAATCAGATCTGCTCGACGGCTTTCCAGAGCACTTGAAGCAGTTATCAATTGTGTCCGTTGAGTATCGACGGCTTGCCGGGCTTCAAGCGTTTGAAAGATCTGCTGCGTTTTTAAAAAAAGTCGCATCTGGTGAGCCAGTACCGCTCGCTCCAGATAAAGTGCCCAATAGCCGCGTGTCACTTCGAGCAATTCGTCTTGCAGAGCGGCCATGAACTCCTGCTCCGCGACTTCAGTGTCGATTTTGGCCAAGAAAACGATGCTGTTGTTGTACGCAAATCCGTTGCCCCGCAACAAGGGATGCGTATAAGAAACAGTGAACTGTCCCGTTGCTTGATTGTCGGGAACAAAGAATGTTGAGTTGTTATCTTGCCACCCGAATCGCTGGCTGATGTCTAGTTGGCCGCCATAGCGAGTCAGTCGCCGCAAACCGCCTGTGGCTTGAAAGATATTGTCGTTGAACCGAGTTGCTGTGCCGCCAGCGGTCAACGTACTACTAATCGGTTCGCTAGTATCATTCCAAGCCGTATTGAGATATCTCACCCAATCAAAATTTGAATCGGCTTCCTGAACGGCAGTCTCACGAATCAAAGGGTCGCGTTTTGCAATCTTGATTTGATTGGAATTGTGTACTGCCAAAAACAGCAGCGTGTGAACGTCCGTCGGAATTGGTTGCTGATCACGAAGTGATCGTGCGACGTGGCTGTCCCACCAAGACGGCATTAACGTGGTTTGTTGTGAAGCAAAAGAATTTGCGTCAAGTTGCCTATAAATAGCGTTTGCATCGAAGCTTTTAAATTCGGCTTGTTGTGCTAGACAAGTCTGCATTGAAACCAATAGCGTCAGCATGGATAGCAGCAGATATCCAAACGGAGATCGACAGCGACTCGAGGAAATTTGTGAATACATTACTTTTCTTGGACAAGAATGAATTGCGGGTTGGGCAGCTTGACGACATGAGTCACAGTCGTATTCGGCACAATCCGAACAAGTCGTAGCCAAAAAACATCAGGAATAGGGTAAACCGATCCAACGGCAGACGATAAGCAGCCAACCGAAGCGACGAAGGCAAGCACACTTTAGAAGTCGTGTCGCCACAACTTTTAGGAAAAGGGGAAAACGGAACTCGCTTGTTTTGGCAGATGATTCGCGCTCTTCTAACAAGCAACATCTATTCATTTTGAAAAAGGTTCGCCCGACACATTGAGGCCAGATTGCGGTAAACCAACATTGTTCTCGTCAACTAAAAGCTTGGAGCAATTGAACGTTTGAAAATGGTCAGTCGTTGATCATGGTTTTTTGTGACTCCAGCATGGGCAACCAACGTCTCGCCAGTAGGGATAACACTCTCTAGCTACCACTCTACGAATCTCGATATCTCAGTCGTTATCGCTCCAGCGACACATGCGCACCCGCAACCATTGCGCTTTTCAAATCTCTTTTCAGGCTCAGATGCATGCACTTACCAAATCAAGATAGTGGTTTCGTTTTCCGTTCGCTTTTTGAATCGCTTGAAGATCGAGTTCTCTTCGACGGTGTTCCGGATGCAACCTTTATATTGCCTCAGAACGACGCAACGGATCCAATTCCAGCGCATGTTCAACCCATGCAACAAGCCGAATTGCGTGGGCCACGCGAGCTCATTTTCGTTGACGCTGGTGTTGAGAATAGCGAGCAATTACTTGCCGAAATTCTTGAGGCAAAACCAGAAGGGAACTTTGAAGTTCGTATCCTTGATGGGAACACCGATGGTGTCGAACAGATAACACAGTTGCTCTCTGAATCAACGGTCAAGTACGATTCGATTCACATCATTTCGCATGGTGATGAGGGAGAAGTTTTTCTCGGTAACACAAATCTGAACAGCGAAAACCTAAACAAGTACGTTGATCAGTTGGCAAGTTGGTCAGACGCACTTACCGAAGACGCCGACCTCTTGTTCTACGGTTGCGACCTAGCGGGTAACGCAGAAGGCGAGCAGTTTGTCGAATCGATCAGCGCGATTACCGGTGCAGATGTCGCGGCGTCTGATGATTTGACTGGTGCGGCGGAGCTGGGGGGTGACTGGGACTTGGAATTGAATGTTGGTGTCGTGGAGACGCAATCACTGGCCGCGGAGTCTTATCTTGGAACCTTGGCCGACACCGACGGTGACGGCGTGGACGACGAGGACGATCTCGACGATGACAACGATGGAATCCTGGATGCCGATGAAGGGTTGGGTGCCAGTGCGGGCCAGTTTAGCCACCAGAATTTTAAAGAATTCAGAGCCGATGCGATCTTTGGATTTGCGACAACCAACGCCTTCAATGGTGAAATCGTTGTCGAGGATGGGGATGACCCGGACAACGACCGGGAAGTCGATCTCGAAGTCGGCGATGTGGTCGTTTACAGCATGAACGATGGGGAAGATCTGATTGCCGTGACGGTCGTCGATATTGCCGACGGCGCTCAGATTAATGCCGAAACAACCCGTCCGGGCGAATCGCCCAAGATCGAATTCCGCGGTGTTGGAGAGCGTCTGGGTGACGAAGAACGTGTGCGCCTCGAATTCGCATTCTTCAGCCCTGACGATCCCGATTTTGCAGCAGCAAACAATCTGGGCGATATTGCTGAGTTGATTCGAGCGGGCAATGGAACGGCTGTTGAAAACACGACAAGCATCCGACTCGGGGATGTCGATGACACGTTGCTAAGCGGCGATAGCGTCAAACGCATCGAAGGAATTGGTGCGAACCTTTCCACGCTGCACTCTTATACGTTGGAAGATGGCGGCAGTTTCACTCCCGAGATCGAAGACGACTTTGTTCGCTTCCGTGGTACCGTCAACAATCCTGATGACGACATCCAGTTGAACTTCCTGAATACCAGCCGTTTCCAGGTCGAGCTACTGAACGATGCGGCCAGCACGGCTGGATTCGGATTTGGTTTCCGCCAAAGTAACTTCACTAATGCGATCACGACTGCCGAGAATGGAACCGACAGTGACAACGATGGCATCGCCGATCATCTGGATCTCGATAGTGACAATGACGGCATCACTGACAACATCGAAGCTCAAACAACCGCAGACTACATCGCGCCCAACGATGATGACGCAGCGACCTATGCAGAAAACGATGGAGTCAACAGTGCTTACGTAAACATTGACGGATTCGGCCAAGTCAACACCGACGGAGACGAATATGTTGATCGGCTTGATCTGGACAGCGACAACGACGGCGTATTTGACATCGTCGAAAGCGGTCTTGCAAACAACGATACTAATCGCGATGGCCGCACCGACAACAGCGTTGGCATTAACGGCCTGGACGATAGCGCCGCACATGAAGCAGCTGACGATTTCACAGACGTCAGCGGACTGGGTCACGACGGAAGTACATTCCAACTGGCTGACAGCGATGAAGATACTGCTGCCGATGGAAGCGATGCGACGCCTCTCATAGCCGATCTTGATTACCGTGACAATTTCGGGCGAGACACCGACAATGATGGAGTCACGGATGAAGAAGACATCGATGATGACAACGACGGCATTCTGGATGTCGATGAGGGCGAGTTCGTTATCGACGCAAGTGGCGCTTACACGTGGACGCATAACCTTGACGATGGGCGAAGCACAGCCGGAATTCACAATGAGTTTGGTCCCGGAGCCGAACACGCCGTCGCCAGTTCCTCTCCCGCGGTTCTGGGAGCGGGCTTGACCGAGCTGCAATCCAATGGACAACCGGCCAGCGGCGGCAATGGCATGAGGTTCGAGTTTTTCATTGAAGGAGCGACCAGCGCGACGTTGGACGAAGCTCGCGAAAACCAACACTATGTCGAAATGTCGTTTACAACACTGGAAGAGTTCCAGCATGATCTTGTCACATTGACACGGTTCAACCACGGAACGCAAAACACGGGCGGAGGTGGCAACAACTTTACCAATTTTGATGTAGGGCTGGAGGTGTCTACCGATGGCTTTGCCAGTGATTCTACTTTGTTGGTTGAAGACTTTCACATAGATCGAAACAACGGCGACTACAACTTCCGTTCAGGACCCGAGTTTGATTACGAAGTCCAAGCTGACACGACATACACATTGCGTGTCTATCTGTACAACGATCAAGGCCAAGGAGTTGATGGCAGAAACGGACAGGTTGATCAGATTGGTCGAGTGACATTCGATGATTCTCAGTTCGTTTTTGTTGGAGGCAACTTTGCCGACCTGGATCAGGACGGCATTGCCAACTCGTTGGACATCGACAGTGATAACGATGGAATCACTGACAACGTGGAAGCCCAGTCAACAGCCAACTACATCGCACCAAGTGGCGTTGGCGGTACGGCAGAATTCATCGACGAGAACGCCAATGGACTGGATGACAACTACGAAGTCGAAGCTGGCACCGCAGGATTCAATGAAGATGGAATTGGCCTGCGGCCGGTCGATACCGACAGCTCACTCGAAAGGGCCGATGGAGTTGTGGATTACCTGGACACAGACAGCGACAACGATGGCATTGACGACGCGGTCGAAGCGGGACACGGCGAGACTCTGGAATCCATCGACGCCTCAACCGACACCGATGGCGATGGCCTGAAGGACGTTGTCGAAGGTGACGATACCCAAGACGGCTACGAAGTCAACGATGAAAATCTGGATAGCACCAACACAGAATTTTTGTTGACCGACAGCGACAATGACACGGCCGCTGATGGAAGTGACGCGACGCCTCTGATTGCTGATCTTGATTACCGAGACAATGACGCGCCGCCGATTGTTGATCTCAACAGCACAGCCGACCACGACGATGCCAACCGCGATTTTGCCAACACGTTCGCCGACAATGGACCTCCTGTTAACGTGGCCAATGTCACTCTGGCAGACGGTTCATCAGAAGGCGAAAACGATCTCGCTCAACTGACTATTGGTGTCAATCCTTCTTTGGTTTCTGACGGCAACAACGAAGTCATCACCATTGGCGGGACAGACTTCCCG
>CAYZGP010000002.1:82967-115967 GCA_964478065.1 uncultured Pirellulaceae bacterium | reverse complement strand
AACGAGCCTATATTCTTTGCCGTTTTGCCAACGACAGCGGCATCTATTCCAGTTGGATGGATGATTGTTCGCTGCCGACGACGGTGGTTGATGAGTCGTTGATCGATTGGCCGGTGCCTGATGATGCCGGAATCTTGATCACCCACATGCATTATCGGTGGGAAGAGCTGACGACGCTTCGTAAAGTGCTTGGCCAGAACTCGGTTCCAATTTTGATTTTGTCAGATGGAATTCTTGAGTACCGCAACACTTGGGAGCATCCGAATTTAGTGGATGGTTCGATCTTTCAACCATTGTTCGGCCACAAACTGGCATGTATTGGTCGCGGTCAATCGCGAGTCGTTGAGTCATGGGGCAACGCGGGTCGCTGCGAAGTCGTTGGTTTGCCTCGTTTGGATTGCGTTAATTCATCAGCCATTGCTCCAGTCCAAAACACTGGCCCTTTTCGTGTTTTGATCGCGACTGCCAACACCCCTGCGTTTGACGATCAACAGCGCAAAACGGTTGTTGAGTCTTTAAAGGCGATTCAGACTTGGTTGACCAACAACCCTTCAATCAACGGTCGTCCGATTGAAGTTACGTGGCGATTGAGTGATGGGTTGGATGTTGAGATCGGGATCGCAGAAGCAGCTTTGCTTCAGGATCAAGATGCACCAGACGACCGGCCTCCAATCGGTGAAGTCATCGAAAATGTTGATGCGGTGATCACGACGCCTTCGACGATGTATCTCGAAAGCGTGATGCGCAATCGGCCAACGGCGCTTTTGGATTTTCACAACAGTCCGCAATATGTCACGCCGGCTTGGACGATCAACTCGCCGGGGCAGTTGGGTTGGTTGGTGGGCGAACTGGAATCGCCACCGGCTGCGAAAATGATGTTTCAGGAATTCGTTTTGGCGGACCAGCTTGAATGTCGCACGCCTGCCAAACCGAGAATGCTCCGGCTGATTGACGAGATGGTCGCAGCTGGCAGCGCCGCGCGGGCTGCAGGAAAGCCGTTAAGTTTCCCGGCGCGAATTCTTGAAGACGATCAAAACGGATTTGCGTCTGTTCCATCAGGCTTCGATCTCGCAAGTCTTTATTCCAACAATGAAGTCTTTCAAGACCAGGAGATTCAAAGACTCCAAGTCGAATTGGACGCAGCGATTAAGCGGCTTGGCCAGTTGCCCAATGAGTTGGGAGAGAAAAATCGTTACATGGCTCAACTGAATCGGATGCTTGATCGTTCCCGAGACCGAGTTGAAGAAATGCACAACCGAGTGGTCGCAATCCGAAAACGGTTTGGCGTCGGAGAGTAGTCCGAGCTGTTTAGGCGTTTGCGTTAATTTATGCTTCTAAAAATCGGAATCAAAAAGTCATTGAGTTTGCTACGGCGATAGCGGCGGCGACAATTTTTCCAACATCCAAAGTCAAATGAGGTTGGCGTGGTAAAAGATGCCGTTTGCTAAGCAAGCTATTTTGCTTCTACATCAAACGTTCACCAAAGACGCCTTTAAACTCCAACTTGATTGCGTTCAAATAGTTGCAAACGAGAGGAATGCTTTTATGAAAAAATACGACCCATCTAAACCCGTTATCTATACCCATATCCCCAAGTGTGCTGGTAGCAGTGTCGTTCGACTGTTGCGCCATTGGTTCGGCGAAGAATATCACAAGCTAAATCAAGACGAGCGGCGAGACATCGTGCTGCCCCGTGTTGAAACCCAAGACGCCAAAGGGAAGTGGTTGCCGAATGTGAAGTGCATTCACGGTCACTTTAACCACGGACGCGGGTACGGCCTGCCTTATTTCTATCCCGAGCTCGATCAGTACTTTACGATTTTGCGGGATCCGTTTGATCTTGCTGTGTCGATGTACTTTTTTGCCAAGGGCCGAAGCCGAGACGGGCGATTTTGGTTTCGTGGCGAATCAGTCGATATCAACAAGCAGTTTCCTAACGTCGAAAGTTACGTGAACTCTTATCCGTACTGGCTATTCGATCACTTGCCGCAGGATGTGACGCTCGAAAACTACGAAGAGAAAATGCGATCGCGTTTCGTTTACATCGGAATTTTCGAAGACCTGCAAACGACGATCGACAATTTGGGTAAAGTCCTCGGTAAAGAATCCGCGACGTTGCCGCATATTAATGTTTCGACGTACGACGAAGCGATTCCACGGCACTTGCGAGAGAAATTTTACGCGGATTATCCGTTGCTGAAAAAGGTTTACGATTTGGCGGTCGATACATATAAGCTTGAGGGCTACACGTTCCCGGCTGATGGTGGACCGGCCGTTCCGCCAGTCGAAACAGAAGAGTCAAAATTGCACGCCGTCGCGTGACGGTAACCAGGCGATGCCTGTGCACATAAATTTGGGCAAATTTGAATTCCAATTAAGATCGAATTCTTGATTGATTGTTGTTCAATTTCCAAGCGTTGGAGTTGTTGGTGAAGTTCGGTTTTTATTCTTGCATGAGCGGAATGCCTTGGGGTGGCAGTGAAGTCTTGTGGCAGCGTGCCGCGCGCAAGTTGCAAATTGAAGGCCATGATCTGACGGTGAACTTTAAGTGGTGGTCTTACAAAGCGCCGACACTTCAGCATCTCGAAGACCACGGTGCATCGATTTGGTATCGCAACCAACCTCCCCTACCCTTTTTGCAACGTCAGACCGAAACGATCAAAGGGCTATTTGGTGCGGCGTCGCCCGGCCTGCCTCGTGATTGCTCAGGTAAGGCTTGGCTGGATTCCGAAAAACCGGATGCAGTTTTGATTACGCTTGGCTATCATCCCGATCCGATTACGATTGCTGAAGAATGTGAAAATCGTGGCATCCCTTACGGCATCAACCTTCAGTGTGCGAGCAATTTTTTCTTTATTCATGGCGACCGTGTCGACGAGTATCGCCGTTGGTATCAAAACGCGGAAAAAGTTTTCTTTGTCTCTGACGAGAACCAGCACAAACTTGAAAACAACATCGCGATGAAGCTTGATAATGCTCAGATCATCGCCAATCCATTCAATGTCGATTACGATTCCGCACCTCAATGGCCAACTGACGATTCGGAATTTCGAATTGCGTTGGTGGGTCGAGTGCACTTTCAATCCAAAGGCCAGGACATCATCGTCGATGTGATGCGGCAGCAGAAATGGCGAAAACGCAAAATCAAAATTCGATTTTACGGCCACGACCAAGGCAATAAACGGCAGTTGCTTGACTTGATCAAGATGCATGGATTGGAAGACCAGTTGGAGTTCATTGGTTTTTCCGACAGTGTCGAAAAAATTTGGGAAGACAATCACGCGCTGTTGTTGCCGTCTCGGTACGAAGGCGCGCCGTTGGTTGTGATCGAGGCAATGCTGTGCAATCGAATCGCAATCACGACCGACATCGGTCGCAATCGAGAGCTGATGGACGACAACGAGTCGGGATTTGTTGCGCTTGGTGCGACGGTCGAATTGATGGACGAAGCGATGGAGCGGGCTTGGCAGAAACGTCATCAGTGGCGAGAGATGGGCGAGTTGGCTGGCAAACAGATTCGTGAACGGTATTCGGATGATCCGGTTCGCGATTTTGCAGGCGACATCAAGCAATTGGCTGGCGCCGAGAGTACTGCTTCAGCTCCGCAAAAAACAGCAACTCCTGCTGCTCCACAGGTTGGCAAAATCGGCAATTCGATTGAGGCTTGATTTGAGCCGTTCCACCCAAGTCGATGTTGCGATTTGCACTTGGAATCGAAGTGCACTTCTTCAGCAAACGCTCGAGAGCATTTCCAAACTTGAGATCGCTGACGACGTCGAATTGCGATTGATCGTCGTCAACAACAATTCCACCGACGCAACGGCCGACGTTCTGGAACGGTTTGGGCAATCGCAATTCGCGCAGCGGCACAAGTTTGTCAGTCTCGTCGAAGCTGACCAAGGCCATACGTTCAGCCGAAATTGTGCGGTTTGTTTTCTTCGTGAAGAGCTGAAAGAGAATGGAACTGAGCCGGGTGAGAATGACTTGGTCGTTTGGACTGACGACGACGTTATCGTCGCGCCTGATTGGATCACAAAGTATGTTGCGGCAGCGAAAGAAAACTCTGGCTTTGATTTTTTTGGCAGCGTGATTGAGCCCAAGTTTGCGATTAAGCCGCCGAGTTGGATAGAAGAAAATTGGGATACGGTCAAAGGTTGCTTTGCCCATCGAGATTTGGGAATCGAACCGATCGAGTTTACAAAAACTCGATTGCCCTACGGAGCGAATTTTGCGATTCGTACGCGAGTGCAAAAGGCGTTTGAGTTTGATGTTTTGCTTGGTCGTCGCGGCGAAAGCGTGATGGGCGAGGACGAGCTGGATTTGATGCGCCGAATGTTGGACGGAGGACACGCGGGAGTGTGGGTTCCCGGCGCGGTGGTTGAGCATGTCATTCCGGCCGATCGAATGGGCGAAACGTATGTCTTCGATTACTTTGTTGGGCAGGGCGTGGCTGTTTTAGCCAAAGGCGAATCGCAGTTTGCGAATCTGAAAGAGATGCAGCGCGAAGCAAAACGGCAGTACTGGTTGTACAAACTCAAACGGCCATTTGTGGCTTCACCGAATTGGATGGCGCACATGGTTCGAAGTGCATTGGCAAAAGGCCAAGCCGATTCCTCAAAGTAGGATGGACATGCATTCTTGTTCGTCTTCGAAGCATATTCACAACTCGCTACTATTTCTTCTTTGTGCGATGTCGGACAGGAATGTTCAACCTGCGTTTTTCGTGACTTTATTGCCTATCAAAAAAAAGTGTGCCCAACCGAAGTTGGCCACACTCATTAAGTCACCAGTAAAAAAACTGTCCGCGGCCAAGCGATGTGGCGCGAATCCAATCCTGTTTACTGAGCGGCGTTTTGCTCGTCTTGATTATCATTCTTGATTTCGTCGATCGGACGAGAGCGAACGGCGGCATCGGAACCGGGAACCAATAATGGGCCAGGTGAGTTTTCATCGATGATGCTTTGGAGTTCCGTCGCGTCAACGGATTCGACCTCGATCAAACGATCGGTGAGGGCGACTAACGCTTGCTTGCGAACTTTCAGCGTATTGCGAACTCGCTCGATGGCTTCGTCGATAATTCGTTTGACTTCGCTGTCAATCTGCTGAGCCGTGTCTTCGCTGTATTGACGTGAGCCAATGCCACCGTTGCTTGATCCAGCCAGAAACGCACTGCTGCGATCCTCTTTGAAATTGATTCGGCCAAGTGAACTCATTCCGTACTGCATCACCATGCCGCGAGCGATATCGGTGGCTCGTTCGAGATCGTTCGAAGCACCCGTTGAGATGTCTTCGTAGATCAATTCTTCGGCAAGTGTTCCAGCAACGAGAATCTGCAATTGGCTTTCGAGTTCACTTTGAGTCATCAGGTACCGGTCATCGGTCGGACGCTGCATGGTGTAACCAAGTGCAGCCAATCCGCGAGGAATGATCGAGACTTTGTGAACCGGATCCGTGTTTGGCAAACTGTACGCAACCAACGCATGGCCGGCTTCGTGATAGGCAACACGTTGTTTTTCATCCGCGTTCATGACGCGTTGTTTTTTCTCAAGTCCAGCCGTCACACGTTCGACGCCTTCGTTGAAATGTTGCATCTGAACCGTTGAGCAACCACCACGGGCGGCGAGAAGTGCGGCTTCGTTAACAAGGTTTGCCAACTCCGCACCGGCAAAGCCAGGGCTAATCGAAGCGATTTGTTTTAGCTCAACATCAGGATCCAGTTTCACGTTCTTCACGTGGACTTTCAAAATGGCTTCACGGCCCATGACGTCAGGTCGGTCTACCAGAACGTGTCGGTCGAAACGTCCGGGACGCATTAGAGCTTGGTCAAGCGTTTCCGGTCGGTTGGTTGCACCCATGACGATCACGCCACTGTTGGATCCAAAACCATCCATCTCAACGAGCAATGCGTTGAGTGTTTGTTCGCGTTCGTCGTGACCACCAACGGCGCTTCCGCCACGGGTTTTGCCAAGTGCATCAAGTTCGTCGATGAAGATGATACAAGGGGCTTTGGCTTCGGCTTGCTGGAACATGTCGCGAACACGAGCGGCACCAACGCCGACAAACATTTCGACAAAGTCACTTCCTGAGAGGCTGAAGAATGGAACGCCTGCCTCGCCAGCGATTGCTTTGGCGAGAAGAGTTTTTCCTGTTCCGGGCGGTCCGACGAGCAAGACGCCGCGTGGAATCTTGCCGCCGAGCTTTTGATATTTTTCTGGTTTTTGGAGGAAGTCGACAACTTCTTTGACTTCATCAACGGCTTCATCGATACCGGCAACGTCACTGAACATTACGCCGAGATCTTCTTCGGCCATCAAACGTCCACGGCTCCGTCCAAACTGCATCGGACCACCGGCTCCACCCAGTCGACGAATCATCAAGTAGAACAAAAGAATCAAAAGGCTCATCGTGAACAGGAATACACCATACTGTTCCCAGAACCCTGGTTCGTCTACGTAATCCCAACGAGCGTTGGATGCATTGAGCAATTCGGTGAGCGTATCGTTGGTGGTGTCTGCATTGTCTTTGTTGCAGCTAAATGGGACTTCTGCGAAGTCATCTTTTTTGCCTTTGCCTTCGGCGACTCGATATTTGAGATGGCCTTTGATGCTTGTGGGAGCAACGACCATATTGTTCGGTTCCATGTATTCAAACACGCGACCGTTTTCGCCAGGCTCGGTAACTCGATGAACGTGATTGACATTGGAAGTCAATTTTTCGCGGGAGCTGTCGAATTGGGTAACCTTAAGCAGGCTGATGAATTCGTTGAAATCCATCGACTTGTTTTTGTTCTGTTGCAAAATCAAGAACAAGGAAACGGCTAATGCGGCGATCGCTATCAGTGCAAAATATACCGTTGAGTTGTTTCGATTTTCGGAACCACGTTTTGGGTTTTCGTCCATTCGCTAAGCCTGAATCTGTTTTTGGATTTGTCGGTGATAAAGTGTGGAGAAAGTGGGTTGCAATTGGTGCGCCAAACCCGAATCTGGTCAGCCAGTGCTCAATCGTACGCACCGTGGTGGCAAAAAACTGCCCCTACAGCACAATGTTATCGGGCTTATGCCGAATCTTCCAGACGCAGGCTGGGTTCGCCTTGTGGTGAAATGGACCCGAATTTAGAATGCGGGGCCTGACAGCAAGCACTTAAACCATTTTTTGGAAGCATCAAAACAGCTTCTAAACAC
Source organism: uncultured Pirellulaceae bacterium (assembly GCA_964478065.1). Classification (GTDB taxonomy): domain Bacteria; phylum Planctomycetota; class Planctomycetia; order Pirellulales; family Pirellulaceae; genus Mariniblastus. Next base: position 108,786 of record CAYZGP010000002.1, on the reverse strand, counting down.
TTGGTAGAAACCCGTTTTTGGATGAATCGAACGCGGATTGTTGTTTTGCTTACTTTTAACAGGAATCCAAAAAATCGAATTTGTTTGTCGCCGCAAACTTTTGATGGTTGAGAGCACTTTATTCTTCGTTGAATTTTGGCAACACGTTGTATTTGCCAAACATTTTGGTCAACCGAGTTGCAAAATTACAACATCCGGCCATAGCAAAATCATAAATGACCCGTAGCAAAAACATTGCGATCCTAGGATCGACTGGAAGCATTGGCCAGAGTGCGCTTGAAGTGGTGCGCGCGATGCCAAACTTGAATGTGGTCGCGATCTCCGGGCATCAGAATCTTGAGAAACTGGTCGAGCAGGCAAACGAGTTTGAACCGGACTTTCTCGTGGCCTCCGATGAATCCATAGCTAGCGATTTTACGTTTCCCCGTTTTAGCCAAACCGAAGTCCTGACTGGGCCTGAGTCTTTAGACCGAGTCGCCAGCCTTCCAGAAGTCGACATCGTCCTCGCAGCCATCGTTGGGGTGGCGGGTTTGGCAAGCACTTGGGCTGCGATCGAAAATGGCAAAACGGTAGCACTTGCCAACAAAGAGACATTGGTTGTGGCGGGCCACTTAATGACGGAGTTGGCCGCCCAGTCGGGAGCAACCATCCTGCCGGTCGATAGCGAACATAGTGCGGTTTTTCAGTGTATGAAAGCTGGCCGGGCATCCGAAGTCCGCCGTGTCATCCTGACAGCCAGTGGCGGGCCGTTTCGTGATTTTGAAATTTCCGAGATGCAAACCGTTTCCGTCGAGCAGGCTTTGGCTCACCCAACGTGGGACATGGGACAGAAGATTACCATTGATTCTGCGACCATGATGAACAAGGCACTTGAGATTATCGAAGCCAAATGGCTATTTGATCTGAATCCAAAACAGCTTGAAGTCGTCATCCACCCTCAATCGATCATCCATTCGCTGGTAGAATTTGAGGACGGGTCCACGATCGCTCAAATGAGCCCGCCGGACATGATGCTACCGATTCAATACGCATTTAGTTATCCAGAACGGATTGCCGGTCCATCGCCCAAATTGGATTTGACGAAGGCGATGGACCTGACTTTTTCACCACCGGACTTGGATAAATTTCCGGCGTTGGAGCTTGGTTTTGACGTCGCGAAATTTGGAGGCTCAACCGGAGCTGTTCTGAATGCGGCCAATGAGACGGCAGTGGATGCTTTTTTGAAAAAAGAGATTTGTTTTACCAATATCGCGATGGCTTGTCGCGAAATACTCGATCAACACAACTATGAACCTCACCCCACGATGTCGCAATTGATTGCGGCCGACCAGTGGGCGAGGCAGGAGATGTCCAAGTGGATGTTGGCTTAATATTACTTGCCGCAGGAAATTTTTGGCTGCAGCCTTCGAGCTGGTGGGCGATGCTCCAAGTCCTGTTTGGATTGGGCATGGTTATTTTCGTGCACGAGCTTGGACATTTTCTCGCGGCGAAGTCTTGCGGTGTAAAATGTGAAAAATTCTACGTCGGTTTCGATGTGCCGATTAAGTTATTCGGCCAAACGATTCTGCCTGCAAAACTGATCCATTGGCAATGGGGCGAAACGGAATACGGAATCGGTGCCATCCCACTTGGCGGTTACGTCAAAATGCTTGGCCAAGACGACAATCCCGGTGCGCTTGAAGAACAAATCAAAGAGTCGTTGGCTGAGGGTGAATCGACGGACGAAGCTTTCCTGGCGTCTGGATTAGTCGATCAGTCAAAGCTCGACCCTCGAAGCTTTCTTGCAAAATCTGTGATCCAGCGAATGTGGATCATTTCAGCTGGTGTGATCTTCAATTTGATCTTTGCCGTTTTGTTTGCAGCCTGGGCTTTCAAGACTGGCGTCGATTACAACCCGCCGTTGGTTGGCAACGTCATCGGCAGCGGGCCCGCGTGGACACACAACCTTGCTGGCTCAAGAATCAAATTCGTTGGTGACAAAGAAATTACTGACGATGAGTATTTCACTTACTTGGACCTGGCTCAGGAAATCATCTTTAGTGGAGATGAAAAGCCATTGGAGTTGAAGGTCATTCGTTACGGCGAAGAAGAACTAACGACGATATTGGTGACGCCACAAAAAGGTCTACTTCGGCAAGCGCAAGACCTTGCCTTGATCGGCATTAGCGGTCGTTCAACGCCCGTTTTCGGTGCTGAAGCAACACTCCAAGGCAACGTTGCTGCCGACGCCGACCCGCCACTTAAAGGTGGTGATGTCGTTGTTCAACTCAACGAATATCCAATTAAAACCGATATTGATCTGCGACGTGCTTTAGCTGCGGTGGCCAACGAAACCGCCACCTTTGTTTTGGAAAGAACTACTGGCAAAGGCGAAGACGCAAAAACCGAACGCATCACGACCACTGTAAAACCAAACCCGATGCGCGAGTTTGGATTTGCTCTTGAATGGGAGCCGATCGCTGCGATACGAGTGGGATCGCCAGCCGAAAAATCCGGTTTAGAGATCGGCGACCAAATTGTAACGATCAATGGCGAGGATCATGGTGATTTATTGACGCTGGACCAACGCATGATTCAGGCGGCTCGAAAAAGCGAATCGGTGACGCTGGGGGTGAAACGAAATGACGAAATGCTTTCGGTTTCTATCGTTCCTGAGTTGCCAAAAATCATCCCAGACTTGGGGCCAGACAAACCTGTTGCGATCGATTCGCTTGGCGTTGCGATTGCCAACAATTTGAAAGTTGAAGCAGTCGAAGCCGGCAGTTCCGCTGAAAAAAGTGGACTGGTTGTTGGCGACGAATTGACGTCGGTGAAATTTTTGCTGACTGATGTTCAGAAAAAAGACGACATGAATGCCAACATTAAAAAGAAGCCAATTTACTTTGTCGATGACACAACCAGTTGGGCAGAGGTTGCTCATATTGTGCAGCGACTTGAGCCGGGCAGCTCGATTGAACTTAATCTAAAACGTGGTTCTGAAGCAAAGTCGGTTACGATGGACAGCGTTGCGTCCAGTGAGTTCTTTTTGGATACGCGGGGCATTTTCCTCAAAGGCCTTCAGTGGCATTATCAATCAGACAATTGGAGTGACGCGTTTAAGTACGGTCGACAACGAGTTTGGAGTGACGGCACACGTGTGTTCAAGACGTTGGTCAAACTCATCCGTGGAAAAATCTCGCCAACGAATCTTGGCGGACCTGGAACGATCGCGATGGCGGCTACTTCAGAAGCGACACGCGGCACGTCCAATCTGTTGTTGTTCTTGACTTTCCTGAGTGCGAACTTGGCGATTGTGAACTTTCTGCCGATTCCAATTTTGGACGGCGGCCACATGTTGTTCCTGGCGTATGAAGGAGTCTTCCGTCGACCTGTGACCGAGAAAGTCAAAATGATCCTCACGTATGTCGGATTGGCGATGATTCTCAGCCTCATGGCGTTTGTGATCTGCTTGGATCTGTCTCGCATGGTGGGTGCGTTTTAGTTTATGTCCCATTCTAATGAAGACTTAAAACAGGACGAATCACCGCAGACGGAATCACCGAAGAACGAAGGGGCGCCGAAAAACGAAGGGACGCCGCGAAACGAAGGCGTACCCAGCAACGACGGTTCAATGACTCCAAGGGAACAGCCCAACAACCCAATGCATGGGATCAAGTTGGCCGAACTCCTTGAGTATCTCGTTGAAGTCTATGGTTGGGAGGAGCTGGGCAGTCGAATCAACATTCGCTGTTTCAATAGCGATCCGTCAATCAAGTCCAGTTTGAAGTTTCTTCGTAAAACGCTTTGGGCACGTGAGAAAGTTGAGCGGCTGTATCTGCGTTCGATTAAAAAGACGCCCCACGTTCGGCCTTGAGCGGTAGCCAGCCTGCCATATCAAATCCCAAATCGCAAAAAAACGCGTGGAATACTGCTTGCAGGTAACACACTTTCAGCGGGTCGAAAATCGGGTATCATGATGCTCAGACAGAGCCGATCGAGCTCTACAAAGTCAGACAGAATCAGTGCAGAAACAAATCGATGAGTGAAACAAAAGTCCGCGGTATTGTCCATTTGGTTGAAGAAACAAAAACTTACGGCCAAAAAGGTTTTCAGAAACGACTTGTTGTTCTCGAACAAAATGACGGTCGGTTTTCAAACTATATTCCGCTTGAGTTCCTGAAAGATAATTGTTCAGCAGCAGATGACTTGAACGTCGGTTCCGAAGTCGAATTCAGCTACAAATTGTCTGGCCGCAAATGGCAGAAAGATCCAAGCAGTGAAGTCAAATACTTCCTCAGCGCCGAAGCGTTGAGTTTCAAAGTGCTAGGCGGCGGAGATGATGGCGGCGGAGCGGCAGACACGGGTTCTGCCAACGACGCGTTTGCGGATGCTTCCTACGACGAAAACGATATCCCGTTTTGATGTCTGTCATGCCGTGATGATCGGCACTTTAAAACTTGATCTACATAGGGGCGTCCTGCTACCGTTGAATTACGGGCATGATGCCCTCATTTTTTTATCCGATGCGTTTGTTTAAAAAACTGTTTTGACAAAACGTTTAGATGATCGAGGAGAATTCAGTTGGAATCGCCAAAACGAAAACACCTCATTCAAAAGAAGCTCCTTTTTTGCGTTTGCTTCACCGTGTTACTGGTTCTTGTTTGCGCAAAGCAACCGACGTTGGCGTGTCAATCCAAAGATTCAAAAACGGCACGCTCTGATGCGCCGCGTCCCAATATTATCTTGATCAATCTTGATGATGCCGATGTGGATCTGTTCAGCGACAAAATCCTCGATGACTACCTGCCCAATATTAAGCAGCTCGCAAAATCCGGGCTGAGTTTTACCAACTTTCATGTTACCACCCCGCTCTGCGGTCCCTCGCGTGCGTGTTTGATGCGCGGGCAGCACGCTCACCGAACCGGAATCAAGACCAACGTTGAAAGCGGTGCGTTGAACAATGGCTATTCCGGTTCGTACACTTTGTTCAAAAAATTGGGGTACGAGAAAGAGAACTTGGGCGTGTGGATGCATCGAGCTGGATATCGCACGATGATGATTGGAAAGTACTCGCATGGAAGAATGAATCCTGTTGGCATTCCAGGCTGGGACGATTTGTTTATTTGCTTTGGCGGAAACTATTATTCGACCGCGCGATACTCGACGAGGTTACCAGAGAAATTGCGCCGTGGCCCAACACGAGCCGATGAATACCGTACCGTTGTCGAAGCCAAAGAAGCCGTCGGGATGATCGAGGAACACGCCCAGCGAATCCGCGCTAATCAAGATGCGGGCGCAAAAGATGCGGGCGCAAAAGATGCGGGCGCAAAAGATGCAAGTGCGAATCAAAACGCTAAATCCTCCCGCCGCCGTCGAGTAACTTCAACGCCAGCCGCCCAGCCGTTTTTTCTTTACATGGCACCGCTTGCTCCGCACTTGCCTGCTGGGAAAACGGAAATGATTGAGGAGCAGTACAAGGATTTTGCGAAAGGACTGCGTTTGGAGTCGACACCAGACCTCAATGAAAGCGATATGTCGGACAAGCCAAAACATTTGCAACTTGCGAAATTCAAAAACGTCGAAGTCGCAACGATGCATGAAGAACATCGCAAACGATTGGCCACCATTAAATCGATTGACGATCTGCTGGCCAAACTGATGGACTCTCTCAAGGCCAATGGATTCGACAAAAACACTTATATCTTTTTCACATCGGATCATGGTTACCAGCTTGGGCACAACCGCATGATCGCCAAAAAGATGCCTTTTCATCGTAGCACCGTTGTCCCAATGTTTGTTGTTGGACCGGGAATCAAAGCCGGAGCCACGGATCATTTGATGGCACATATTGACTTGGTTCCAACGTTTTTGGAACTCGCCGGTGGGAAAGCTCCAATCGATTTTGATGGTAAATCGTTGGTGCCACTGTTGAAGGATCCCGAATCGATTCCGCTTGATGACTTCCGTTCCGAGCTGTTGATTCAAAACTGGGAGGAAAAGGGCCAAGTCGGGACGTATGTATTTGCGACGTATGCATCGATGCGAACTTCAAAACAAATTTATGTTGAATGGGCCAACGGAGAGCGTGAATTTTATGATCTTGAAAAAGACCCGTATCAGTTAGAAAACAAAATCAATTCGCTTGGGCCAAAACAACTGGCCGATTTGTCCAGGCGGTTACATGACTTGAAACGCGGAACGCCCGAGCCAGTTGCGACCATCGCTAACGCTGAATTGATTAGCAAGAATTCAGTGATTCGTGGTTTTGCAGAAGACGACAATGCCGTTGCCGCAGTCCAAGTCGAATTTCGCAATCCGGCCAACGACGATTACTGGAATGGAAAGACGTGGCAATCGGAGAAAACTTCTGTTACCGCAAAGCTAGGTTATCCCAAGGGATTGATTTCGACTTGGGAAGCGGCGGTTGATCTTACGGGATTCGAAAACGAAAGCCGTTTGGATGTTTCGGCTGTCGCGATGGATGATCAAGGCACCGTTTCCAAACGAGCCCAATTCCAATGCCGCGTTGACGCGATCGACCCCACGACATCGTTGCGGATTCCGGTCGCCGATTCTACAGTTACGTCTCCTGTGACATTGGCAGGCAACTGCGATGACAATCAAAAAATGCGAGGCGTCGAATTGGTGTTGGAGAACACGGCTGACGGGACTTTTTGGAATGGCCGGAAATGGACCGCTGAAAAGTCAACTTTCTTCAAACGGGTCTTGCTTAAGCGGTGGCATCGAAAGGTCGAATTGAAACCCGGAAGGTATCGCCTGACCGCGCGCTCGCAAGACATGGCAGGGAACTATGACGCAACGCCAGAGGTGGTGGATTTTTCAGTCAAAGAAAAGTAGCAGGTTGTCGATTGGCAGCTGCAGTTATTGGAGCGTTGGTTGGAATCGTCGTCGGTTCTTGAGGCAGTAGAAAAGATTTAAGAATTTAATGAACGACGAAACTCCCGAGCACTTGCGACATAAACCGTTAAGCCCACTTGAGCGTCCGCGAGAGCTCGTCCTCGTTTGCCCTTCATTCAAGAGTTCGGTTAATCTTTCACGAATCGTCCGGCTTGCCGGGTGTGCCGCCGTCGAAAAAATCATCGCCTGTGGTTCGGCAAAAATTGATCCCAATATCGCCCGGGATGGCGCGGAGCATGTGGTCATCGAACGCCGTCGGACGATGGTTCCCGTCTTGAAAAAACTCAAGCAACAAAATTTTCGTTTGGTTGGGTTGGAGCAAACCGATCGTTCTGCCCTACTTAGCCAGTATTCATTTCCGCGCAGAACGGCGCTTGTGATTGGCCATGAACGATTTGGAATTGCAAAAGATGAACTCGCTCAAATTGACGACTGTGTAGAGATACCGGTATACGGACTGCCTTATAGTTACAACGTTGTTACGGCCACTACGATGGCTGTCTATGAGTACTTGCGGCAGTTTCCAGTTGGCTGAGTCAAAAAAAAATAAAATTGGGCGAGAATGAAAACACGCTCGTTCTATCTGCATACCCGCATTCTTTACCCAATCACCCGGGAAATGCTGAGATTCATATCAATTATTGGGAAAGTTCATTTTAAAAAAGGACTGCCCCCGCTTAAGATATAAGAAAGATTGTTGCGTCTCCTAACTACAACTCACTTCTAATCGTCCGCAGGATATTCCCTTGGAAAACACCTATGTGGGCCCATTTTTAATCGTCAAGAAGCTCGGTACCAACCGCCGGCAAAAGGTCTACCACGCGCGACAGACCGAGCAAAAAAAAGATGTCGCCCTCAAATTTATTAAGGTCCCACCCACGGTTCAGTGGAGCAAGGCGCTCGACAAGATCCAGCGCGAAGTGAATGAACTACAAAAACTTCGGCATCCAAACTTAGTCAAAGTTTTTGGCGCAGGCGTTGATGAAGACCGAATCTTTTTTGCCACCGAGTTAGTCGAAGGCGAATCTCTCTCTGCCATTCTTGCACGACGTGGAAAATTGACTCCGGATCTGGTGGTTGAGTATGGCCGACAAATTGCTGAATTCTTGCGCTATCTCCATTCCAACGATCTGATTCATTCGAAACTTACGCCTGAAAAAATTCTTGTCACGCAAGATCATAAAATCAAAGTTTCAGATCTGCGGCTGAATCGCTCCAAACGAAGACGCTGGGACGCACCGCGTCGAAGAGAGCTGGATATCGCGGCTTACATGGCTCCCGAGCAATTCACCGAAGGGGCAACTCCAAAATCAGATTTCTATTCGCTGGGCGTAATCCTGTACGAAATGTTGACGGGTAAGCTTCCGTATCAGCCGGATACGATGGGGCGAATGACGAAAATGAAAATGAACGCGCCGGTTCCATCTGTCGCAACGCACGTCATGAACTGCCCAATTTGGGTCGACAAAGTTATCTCGCAAATGCTTTCGCCCGATCCGCGCCAACGGCCACATTCGGCTCGTGCCATCGCAATGGGTTTCGAAGAGATCAAGAAAATCGACGCGTCAAAGAAAGCCGCTGTCTCTCAGATTTCTGGCAACTTCAATCCACTGACTGCCGGGCAAGACAAAACCGAAGCCCGGCGTTTGCTTGGGATTAAGAAACCGAAAAAGAAGAAGAACGCAGACGTTCCATTTTTCCAGCGCGTCCCGTTTCAAATTGCGGCGCTGTTGGGAATCGTTGCTTTGACGGTGATTCTGATGTTACCCATCATGCTCAATAGTCATGAAAAGATCCTCGAAAAAGCTTCTGCGATGATCGCTTCTGATGATTCGTCGCAATGGGGCCAAGCCAGAATCCAACTCAAGAAGATCATTGACGGACAAGGCGAGTTTTCCGGGCAAGCCGAAGAGTTGTATTACGTTTCCCGACGAAAGTCGCTGGTTCACCATGCCGAAAACGGGAAAGGCAATCGCCTTCAAAGCGAAAACGTACAGCTGTTCGGCAAAGCCGTACGGCTTGAGCAAGATGGCAAGCATATTGAAGCAGCCGATATTTTTTCAGAGTTGGTTGCCAGTATTGATCCCAACGGAACTGAGCAACATATCCATGTTGAATCGAAGGCGCGGCTTGAAAAGCTGGTTGAACTTGAGCCGCTTCCGACAGACGTCGCTTTACTGTCAGATTTGATTGCCAATGCTCAAAAGGCGGAAACGCCCGCCGAATTGGTTGAAGCCCAACAGGTCCTCGCGCGTATCGCGATGGAATTTCAGGCTGCCGAAGATTACGAGGAAATCGTAAAACTGGCGCAAGAACAACACAAGGCTATTAAAGATCGGATTGTAAAAGCGCGGGCAAGTGACTCGGATCCCACTGAAAAAGCCGAAGCGCCAGAATCTGATTCAGAAACAAAGCCCGATGGCGAAAGTAGTTAACGATCTTTTCTCTGTCCTTTCAAACTGGCTAAACATCAACGATTTCTGAAGCGATGCCATCACAAACCAACCTGCCTTGTTGCGTAAGCTTCCACCTGTCGCCGGAGTGATGAAGCAAGTTGTTTTCAATCAGCGTCGTCCCGAGTGTGCCAAGAATTGACGCGACCGAAAAACCGGTTCGCTGGAGAAAGTCGTCTTCTGCGATCCCATCCACCATCCGTAGTCCGATCGCCAGACGCTCTTTGGCGGCAGCCAATGGTTCAAGCTTTTCCCGATCAGCGACTGGAGAATCGCCTGCTTCGATCAGCTTTAAATATTGCATTGTGCTTTGATGATTCGTTTCGCGAACTCCATCGATGAACCGGGAGGCACCCGGCCCAAATGCGAAATATGGATCGCCGGTCCAATAGGCCAGGTTATGTTGGCACTTGTGATTGCGTTTTGCGAAGCTTGAAACTTCGTATTGAGTAAACCCATTTTGTCCCAGTTGCTCAATTGCCAGCAGATACATTTCAGCCCGCAAATCTTCGTTGGCTTCGTGGAGTTTTCCATGCTGGAGCCGGCTCCAAAACTGTGTCCCTTTTTCAAACGTCAATTCGTAAGTTGACAGATGGTCGGGCTGCATCTCGATGGCTTGATTGAGATCTTGCTCCCATTCATTGAGCGTTTCATCTGGACCGGCAAATATCAAGTCAAGCGAAACGTCGGCTTTGATTTTACGTGCGACCGAGACCGCGGATTCAATGTCACTACGGTTGTGATCGCGTTCAAGTCGCTTGAGTTTCTCAGCGTTGAATGACTGAACACCCATACTGATTCGGTTGACGCCGATTTTGGCTAACGCATCGCCAACGGCACGCGTCAAATCGTTCGGGTTGCACTCGGAGGTTACTTCGGCTGCGTCGGCCAGGCTGAATTTTGAGCGAATGATATTACCCAGACGGTCCAGTTGGTGGGGCGAAAGATGTGTCGGAGTTCCGCCACCCAGAAAAAGGGTATCCAGTTCATAGCGACGATCCAACCAACCGATTTCCTTTTCAATCGCATTCAGAAATCGCTCAATCAGATAATCTCGGCCGGCCACCAACGTGAAATTGCAATAGCCGCAGCGATGCCGACAAAACGGAATGTGAATGTAGGCAGATCGTGGTGCGACGATTTGAGGGTGATAAGATGGTTGCATTGATCACTCGTGAACGGATCAAACCCATAATTTCAAACGACCGTCAAGCATTGCCGGCATCCGTTTCTTGACGATTTTTTCTGCTTGATGGCGGTTGTAACGTGTGCTGAAGTGACCTGCGATTACCAATTCGTTTTTGAATTTATCGGCTCGTTGCACAAAGTCATCCAAGTGCATGTGCCCTGTTTTGTGAATCAACTCTTTGCGGTGCTCCGGCGCGATGAAAGTCATTTCGGTAATCAAGACTTTCGGTTCGTAAAACTCTGGGTTGTCGTCGAGGCCATCGGGAGACGTGTCGCCTGTAAACCCAACCAGCGGTAGCCGCCGTTCTGCAGTGATTTCAGTGCCGCCCTCTCGAAGATCACGAATTTGCTCGCCCGTGAGTTCCAGGTACTCAGGTTTAAGCTTTTTGCGACGCTCTGAAATGATGTAGCCAACGCTGGGAACCGTGTGCTTTGTCTTAAACACGTTGACAATTAGTTCCCGCGAAAGTTCGATTTCCTGTCCCGCTTCGACACCGATCAAATCGCAGGGCATCCGTCCACGGTCCAGTCGAACGAAAGAGTCAAGCATCTTGCGAACGGCGTCGACGTTGCAGGCGGGGAGATATATTTTCGGCTTGGCCATCTTCATCAGTCGACGTCGAGCCACATAAAGCGGAAGTGCGGCGATGTGATCGAGGTGGCAATGCGAGATCATCCAGGTCGGCGTGCCCATGAAATCCCAAGGGTGCGCACCGAGGTCAAAGCCAAGCTTTAACTCGGGGATTCGCCAGTACGATTGCACCGCGGCGCGCGAGTAGCCTTCGATGGTGAGATCACCATGTTTCCAGGATTTGACAGGAGCGTTATCAAGCATGTGTAAAATTGGCTTTTGAGATGTAGATCGTTTAACGAAAAATATCGTTCAACGGACGATTAGTTTAATTGCAAGTTGTCGGCGGTAGGCTTGTGATTTGTCGATGCCAAAATATATGGACTAACCGTTCAGCTTTAATACTGTTCAATATGAAGACTTTACTCGTAGCTGGATTGGACAATTCAGTCGCCTGGCTGCCCTGCGCTCTGGCTGGGCTAAGCGAGGCCGTTTTGGCCAAGCAAACGAGCGATTCCGATTGCCGAATACAGAGTGTAGCCAATGATGACCAAAACATCGCCAGCAAGGTTCGTCTTGCTGGCGATTTTGTTCAAAGTCAATTCATCGTTGCGCTGTGCGTTCTGTTTGCCAGGCAGCACGTTCAATGTTTGCCAAGCTTAGCGATTGCGATCATTTCGGCCCAGTACGGGTTCTAACTCGCGACGGATTCTTTTTCGTCAAGAACGTCAACGGCAGAAAACGATTTCCCTTCAAGCATCGCGAGACTCGCCCCGCCTCCGGTACTGACATGCGTGACAGAATCTTCGAAACCTAGCTGTGCGATCGCGGCGGCGCTGTCGCCACCTCCAATGATACTGGTCGCTTGGCTGTCGGCGATTGCTTGAGCGACGATTTTGGTACCTTCGTCGAACGGCGGCATTTCAAACACGCCCATCGGGCCATTCCAAACAACGGTCTTTGACGACTTGATAATGTCAGCGAACATCTTTGCTGACGCCGGTCCGATGTCCAAGCCCTGGTAACCGTCTGCGATCTCACCAGAAGCGACGACTTGTTTGTTGCAGTCTTTATTGAAATCGTCGCCACAATGAGTGTCGGTAGGAAGGACAAGTTTATCGCCGGCTTTGGCGATCAGCTCTTTGGCCAATTCAACTTTGTCAGGCTCGACCAAGCTATTGCCAATTTTTCCATCTTGGGCAAGCGAAAACGTGTAAGCCATTGCGCCACCGATCAGGATTTTGTCGCAAATGCCGATCAAGTTTTCGATGACTTTGATTTTGTCTGAGACTTTGGCACCACCGAGAATCGCCACGAAAGGCCGCGCGGGGGTGCTGATGACTTCGCTGAGATATTTGATTTCTTTTTCAACCAACGACCCAACGACCTTGGGCTTGCCACCCATCGCCAGTGGCACGCCATACATGGAAGCATGCTCACGGTGGCAGGTTCCAAACGCGTTGTTGCAATAGACATCGGCAAGTTCAGCGAGCTGTGCCGAAAAAGCCTCGTCGCCCGATTTTTCACGAGCGTCAAAACGAAGGTTCTCCAACACAACCACACCTCCATCGGCCAGCGCGGCGACTTTTTCTGAAGCATCCGGTCCGATTGTGTCGGCTGCGAAAGCGACGGGTTGGCCGAGGATCTCAGCAAGCCGTGCCGCGACTGGAGCCAGGCTGTATTTCGGATTGGATTCACCTTTGGGTCGTCCAAGATGGCTGGCAAGAATCAAACGACCCCCGCGCTCGAGAACTGATTTGATACTTGGAAGCGCCATTTCAATTCGTCGATCGTCAGTGATTTTCAAGTCATCATCGAGTGGTACGTTAAAGTCGACTCGCATTAAGACTTTTTTTCCGGCGACATCGACGTCGTTGATGGTGAGTTTGGCCATGATGGTTCCAAGGTAAATATGTAATTGTGCTTTGGTGAACTGACTCTTCAATTTGACCTGATTTTTTACCACTCAGGCAGCAACCAATTTATCGCTCAAAAGCATTGGGAAAAAGGGCGGATTCGATTGGGCGATTGAGCGAAAGAACGGCCCCTTTGTTCATTCCTAAAGGTAGATTTGCCCTTTTACGTGCGCTCGTCAAATTTGACCTAATGGTAATCCATCTGAAGATCTCATAAAAAGAAGATACAAAGTCGCGTGCATTTATAAAGCAAAGGAAGAAACTGATGTCACAATCGCTTAAATCGTTGATCGACTCTGGAACCAAACTCTGGCTCGACAGTATTGACCCGGATCTTGTGCGTTCCAATCGTGCCGTTGGTGCTACCGGTGCGACTTCCAATCCGATCATCGTCGCAAACTTGATCAAAACGGGGCGCTTTGACGAGCAGATTCGCTCGCTTGTGGAAACGGGATTGGATGACAGTACAGTCGCTTGGCAGCTTACAGATCAAATGGTGAAAGACGCGCAAAGTGTTTTTCAAGAAGTTTGGAACGAAACAAAAGGCGACGACGGCTACGTTAGTTTTGAACTGGATCCACTGCTGGAAGATCCTGAACTTAACCTTCCACACGATCAGCGTGTTGCCGGTTACATCGAGCTTGGAAAAAAATGGGCAGCTGGAAACACGAATCGAATGATCAAAGTGCCCGCGACTCCTGCTGGTTTGGATGCACTGGAAGAATTGGCCGCCGCAGGTGTTAGTCTCAACGTGACTTTGATTTTCACAGACCGGCAATACATTGCGGCTCGTGACGCATGTTGGCGAGGTGCACAGCGCCGGGAATCGCTTGAACATTTTAAAAGCGTTTACAGCATCTTTGTTTCGCGAATTGATGTCTACACAGAAAAACATGTTTCGGATTTATCGGATGCCTCACAAGGCCTGGTTGGCATTGTTAACGCCCAGAGAATTTGGAATTCCAACCAAGCGTTTTGGTCCGACAAAGGATGTCCGCTAAAGCAGGAAATGATTTTCGCAAGCACCGGTACCAAGAAACCGGATGATCCAAAATGGAAGTACGTTGCGGCACTTGCTGGAAGCGATATTCAAACCAATCCGCCTGCGACCAATGATGCGGTTGCCGAAAGCGGTGTTTCATTTTCCAAGCTGGTAAGTGAATTGCCAGCAGCCGAGATTTTGGCGGATATAGATTCACTGGTCGATTTCGCAAAACTTGAAGAGGTGTTGATGGATGAAGGCATCGCCAAGTTTGCGAGCCCTCAGCACGAATTGATCGCACTGATCGGCGAAAAGCGAGCGGCGGTTAACGCCGGTTAAGACGTACTAAAGGTGCAATGAAGTACAACCGCGCACCAGTGCCACAATGGCGCGGGTGAGCACAAAAAAAGCCACCCGGATTTTTCGGGTGGCTTTTTCATTGATTCTTTTAAGTTGAAGAACTACTTCGTAGGTTGTTCTTTGGACTGAACTCGCTTTTGAATGTCCGTTTCGATCTGCCCAAATACTTCTTCGTGTCGCTGAACGGAAACGTGCAAGGCATGCAGTAGACGCTTGGCTGTGTAAAAGTTCAACACGATCCGCTGAGCGATTTCAACTGGTTTGTCATTAGAGCCCATCGGCTGAGCGTTCATGCCAAAGTCAACGATCAACTCTTCTGGCGATCCTGTGACGCGGCAAAAGTTAGCGTAGCAGCTGACGGTCTTTGACTCGTCAACTTGGATCGGACGTTGAGCTGGTTTGGATTCTTCTTTGGCCATTTTTAACCTCGATTAAGCTGAAGGGACTTCCCAAATGGGAGTTGTGTTATCACTTTAAAAATTCAGATACTCTAAAGATCACGAAATCCCCTTCTCGCGTCAAGGCAAATGTTGTTTGCGACAGCACGATTTAGCCTGTAATTCTATTCATTACCGTAATCAAACGAACGAATTGTTTTACTGAACCTCACTTCTTGCCTGATTGACCCAGCTCTGTAGTCCAGGTGCCCATTTTCCATCAACGATTTTTTTGAACTGGACATTAGCTTCGCTTTTCCGTCCAGCCGATTTCAGTGCTTTGCCGTAGTGAAAGATCCACTGCGGATCAGCGGTGTCCCATTGTGGAGCTTGCTCGAAGAATCGAATTGATTTAGCGATGTCGCCAATCCCTTGAAACCATGCTCCGACTTGGTGGTAAGATTTAGCATCTCTTGGCTTGCGATCGATCACGGTTGAGAGATATTCCCATGACTCGGTGTCTTGTCCAGCCGTGTTCAAAAGCGATGCCATCATTGCCGGTAGCGCTGAGTTGTCGCGATCGACATCTGCCCAGCGATCCCAGGTCGCCCGAGCACGAGTCAGAATTTGCTCAATTCTTGAATCGCGATCAGCGTCGTCTTTCGAGATCGATTCGATGGCACTCTGATACTGACTCCAAAGCCAATTATAACGTTGGCGGAACGAGTTGAGATTGATGGCGTCGGGCAGGTATGGCTGTTCAAGCTCAAGCGCCTTTTCCTCCAATTCAATGGCTCGTTGGGCGTTGCCACTTTGCTGAGCCAATCGCGCGGTCGCGGCAAGCAAACTTGGCGACACAGGAATGTTGTCTGCATCAAGCCCTGCCAAAATTTTCTCGTACTCGACAAGAGCTTCTTTTGCCCGCCCGCCCGCCCATAAGGCTTGGCCTATCGCGAGGATTCGTATCATCGGCACATCGTCATCATCTAGCTCGAGGCGTTTGCGAGCCGATGCAAAAGCCATGTCTGCCAATTCCTTTTGGCTCCAAGTCGAAAGTCGTTCGGCGAAATCCAAAAGATGTGGAAGCGAGTCGAGTTCCTTGATTTTTTCCAATCTATTCAGCAGGAACTTTCGAGTCCGCTCTGAATCCGTAGTGTTGAGGTGGTTGACAATTTGGTTGGTCAGAAATGGAGCTTTACCGTCGGCTTCATTTTCTTCTGCCAATTTCCAAAACACATTTGCAACGGCTTTGACGTCTTCAGGTTTTGAAGAACGATTCGCGGCCATGGACAATGCAATGCTGCCCCAGCGTGGGTCGTCAGATAGCTCAAGCAACGGAGCCACGTCGGAATAGCGGTGTCGAAACAGAGCCAGCATTAAAGGCGAGTTCTTAAATCGCTTTTTGAAATCCCGTTTGAATTTTAAGTCAGAGTGCGTAACGCAATAGTGGTATAAACCAAGATGCCCCAGCAATCCTTCTTCTCCAACAAGATGTTCCAGTTTTAAGTCGTTCCGATATCGCCCGTGGAAGTAGCGATAAAGCAATGTGTTTTTGTTGCCTTTGTCGCTCAGAGTTTTGCTGTCTCTAAAACTCGCTTGGATGCCCTGAACGGAAACGCCGGTTGAGCCGTGCAGGGTCAAGTCGCCTTTCAACGGAACTTGTTTGATTCGGTTCTGCAATTTTTGAAGCATAACAATGGATTTCGTCGCTATCTGATTTGCATAGCCCCACTGGACGACATTGAAGTCCTGGAGCGACGCAAGGATTTGGTGGCGTCTGAGTCGAATGGCTTCCGGGATGTCTTCTTTCTTAATGAGCTCGACACCGTCCGGATCCTTTTTCGGGTCGGCTTTCTTGGTTTTGTCTTTGAGCTCATCAAGCTTTTGCTGATAGAACGCTGGTTTCATGATTGGCATATCGAATACGACTTGCGAATCAAGCTTGATAGCGAACGGATTTTCCGATGCCGAGATTGGTACCGCCTGATAGGTGCCTTTGCCTTTGTATGCATCAGCGATGTTGGATTCGGTGGCATCTGAATCAGCGTTTTCAGTCTCTGCAACATTCGTATCGGTGTCATCGGTTTTCGAAGCCGCTTTTTCTGGACGTGCTGCCTCCCAGTTCACGGCGACTTTGTCATTTTCATAAGCGAACGAAAGCGTGAACAGCACTTTCTCGCCTTGGATCATCTGCCGTTGAAGCAAGCGGCCTTGATGATCTGTCTTGATGAGTAAGTGAGGTTCAACGAACGGTTCTTCGTCTGCTTCTTTCGTGACGTCCTGGTCTTCCGACTTGTTCTCCGATTTATCCTTGGCGACAGTTAGCTTCAGTGTGAATGAGTCTTTGTCGGACTCGACCAATTCGACATCGAAATTCTGAGCCAAAACACTTGCTGGTTGGAGCAGATGCGGGACGAAACTTCGAATTGTCGCCAGACGAGTGTCTGTTGCCGTGCGTCGTGCGGCGATACCGAGTTCGTCGTACAGCTGCACAATTGATTTTCCATCGCAAACAAATTTCTCTTCCAGGTACATTTCAGAAACGGATGAATTCGCAAACTGATCGTTGGGGCCAACGGCAAGTTGGGATTCGACGCCTTCAAAACTAACGGTGACTGGCTTGAAGTTGGAACGCGAGTCGCTAATTAGTTTTTGAGTTGCCTCTGCAATTTCTCCAAGCGGTTTGCCACCCTTGCGACCGTATTGTTTGGCAACTTCTTCAGCAATGTCTGATTGATTGCTGTACAAACCGTGTGCGTATCGGGTCAGGTCAAACGCCCACGAGTATCCACGATTTACTTGAACCGTTGGCTCAGTAAGGGTTTCGATTGGTGGACGGTAGTTCCAGCCGTTGTAGCCCCAGAACATTCCGCTTGCTTCAAGGTTTGCGCCTACTTTGGTCAAGTTTGCGATCGCGATTTCGATGGCTTTTTTTTCCGCCGTTTGTTTCTTGTCGAGAACGCCCAGATTGTTGAGTTGATTAAGCCGTTTTTGCAAATGATCGGCCGCAAGGACTGAAGACATTCCAGGTTGAGATTGCATTGAGTTTTGAGAAGCCGCCAAATAAAATCCTGGTTGCATTCGTGTTTTTCGGAACAGCGACCCAAATGATTGCGAATCGTAGGCGATGTCAAATTGTGGCGATCGCCCAATGGAATCAAATCTGAGCCCTTGGCGGTAGACGAACCCGCCGCGACCTCCACCGATCCCGCCTCCACCTCCACCTAGCCCACCTCCACCGAATCCACCTCGACCGCTTAGCCCACCCGATGGGCGTGGGCCAAACCTGCCGTCGTATTCTTCCGAATCCGATAATTCGACTACTCTTTCGATCCCTCGAACACTCAATCGGTCCAGTGTCAATTGAATTGGCAATGACGCGTCGAAATATCCCGGTTGGATACGTCCTTGGACTAGTCGCGGGGCAGGTTCCATTGCCTCGTCAAACATCAAATCCCTTTGTTGCTTGATTTCCATAAGGAAAGACGAAAACGCTGCGGGCTTGCGTGACGGTTCTATGAGTGAAAGTGATGATCGCTCTTCTTTGTCTGCGGTCAACCCGTCTAGCAAATCATCCAAGCCGTCTGAACCATACCAATCCCAATTGCCTGTTGCTTTGCGTACATCAATTGAATTCCAATCGTTGGATCGTCCGTAACCGTACTGCGAATTGTGTTTCTTGATGTCATTGCGCATCCGAGACCACCTTGTCGAGAGGGCTCGATTTAATGAGCTATTCAGATTCGGATCGAGTCCAAATCCAGAATTGCGAGGCCGAATGAAATCGGAAGCCAATGTCAACGTTAGGTACGATGGCGCCATGCGCTTCCCCTTTTTACTCCGGCTTCTAAGTTTAATCTCTGAATTGCGATTCGTGGAATTGGTTTCAGGGCTCGCTTTGCCGATCGCATTGGACCGCCAGTCAACCGCTGATTGCCGTTGGCCAGCGGTAAGCAAGAACCACAACGTCAACATCCGCGTCCGATCAGAATCGGGATCTACATCGACTGTTGGATCACAAATCTGATACAGCCCAGTTCGTGATTCCTTTGGAGTCTGATTCCAAAAATAAAACGGAGCGTTAACTCGAACTTGAATGTTGTCGACAATCTGTTGAACTGTTTTCGGTTTTGCGTTGACCGCTACTTTCGAATCCTCGCCTTCAAATCGGCGATACCAACCCCAGCGATTCCAATCGACTGGTTCTTTGACAACGTCGATTTTCTTGGGCGCGTCATAGCTGGCCCAATGGTCCGTGCGGCCGCGTTGGACATTGTATTGCTCGTACATTGCGTCGTCTTCGAGCACGATCAAGCTCGTGTAGGGTGTGACGACATAGAACTCTTTGGAAAGCGAAACGATCTCTTCCTTGCTCGACATATCGGACTTTAACAGTTCGTCAATGTGACGCTTCGCCCACAATCGAGGCAAATAATCGGCGTCTTGTTTCGCGTCGCCAACATTGGCTGTCTTTAAAAACGGACGCTTGTTTAGTGCACCAGTAAAACGAATTTGTGCAGGAAGCTCTTTGTCGCAAATCGCAGTCACGGTCAGCGTTTCACCCGCGGCAATTACTTTGTTGCTTGGGTAAGCAATACAGCCGATCGGTTTGCCTGCTTTGTCAAGCAACTCAACACGAATTTTGGTTAGTCGCGGCGTGTTCAATGCGGCGAGCAAATCAAACACCCGCCAGTCGATGTCTTCATTAGGATTGATGGTGGCAAACAAACCACCGTTCTGGTTGCTTGCCTCTTGAAGGAAAAGCGAGTCAACTTTTTTGCCAACGCCGATTCCGACGAATTTGGCTTTGCCCGGGAGGATCCTTGTCAGGTCGTTGATGCCCTTTTGACCATCGGTCGCCACACCATCGCCAAGGTAAACCACGTGCGGATTGTTGAGGCCAAATTTCTTGATCGTCTCGCGAGCCGATTTTAAGCCAGCTTCCATGTTCGTCGCACCAATCAGGCGAGTTGCGCGATGCTCGGTCAGCTGTTTGGCTTCTGGGCTAAGGACGTTTACCGGCTCGGTTGAGATTTTCCTGGCTTTTGTATTGAGGTCAATCAAGAAAACACTGTCCTCATCGTCGGCTTCTTTGATCAGCCGTTTGAAAATGTAATTTTGAGTTTGAATATCAATGTTGGATCGCGAACCCGAAACGTCGTTGAGAACGATCCACTGACGCGGTTCGGGTTGGTGTTCGCCAGAAAGATTGGGGCGAAGTTTTGCAAAAATGTATTGTTGATCGCCTTTTTTCGAAACGGCGATATCGACATCTGCCGTCTCGCCTTCAAACTCGCCATTGGATTTGAGTGTCGATTTTTCTTTTTCCTTCGCAATCAGGTTAAGCAGGAAATCTTGATCCGGTTTCAAGTTGTCTGCAGAGTACTCCATGACAAGGTCCGAATCGATGGTTGTCATTTTCAAATCATGCGTACTGGATTTCGGATCAAAATCTCGGGCGCCGTCTTTGATGCGAACGCGGATGCTCAGTTTTTTCGCAATGTCATTGGTATGGTCCATCGGGAACCAGTATTTCGAAGTGCCATATAGCTCGCTGAGATTTTGTGTGTAGCTGAGAAAGATCCTTTTCTCCTGGCGGCCTTCCAACGGAAAGATCCGCATTTTGAACATATTGCCTTCCATCATTTCCAGCAGCGCAGGGTCCCGGCGTTGGTAAAGAATCTCGGTATAAATTTCCTGCCCACGTTCACGCGAGACCATGCCGCCTTCGTTCAAGTGGCCGTTGACGTACATGGCCAAGCGTGAAACAGAGGCATCTCGTGGAAGCGGGAAATAGAACGTGCCTTCGGTGTTCCACGGATTGTGGTTAAAGAAAGTTTGATCGATCGTCGTGCGTGCGATGCCGTCTTCGATGTACACATCGACATGATATTTTCGCAGAGTCAAACGGGCTTCCTGGCCGTAAGGGTCGATCGCGATCAGGCCATTTTCTTTTTCTATTGGCTCGACCAATAGCTCAGATTGCTTCAGCGATTCACGCGCCCAATTGACGAGATGCGAAAGCCGTTTGGCGGGCTCGCGGGTTGGCGCAACGTCTTTGGCAAGGGTCCCTTTTTGGCCGGCTCCCAATTTAACGTCGCCCGTTTTCGATTTGAGGATCACGGTGCCCTGCGCGACGGCGGCTTCTGTTTTGTTGGATTTGCTGGAGGCAGATACTGTGAATCGTGTGCCCATCGCACGGGCTTCGCCCTCATTGGTTTTCACGACGAATGGCGTTTTCGATTTGGCCACGATCAAGTAAAGCTCGCCGCTGGTAAGCGTTAATTGTCGCGGTCCGTCAACGCGGTATGTCGACCCCGCCTGAGCGATCACAACTGTTCCGTCAGAAAGCTCTTGGCGCTGAGTATCCTTGGAAGTGATTTCTTTGGAAGTGATTGCTCCAGAATCAACATCGCTGGCGTCCGGTACAACTTTGGCATGACTGCCTTCTGAACCTGGCTTCATCAAAAAACGCATTGAAAGCGCGAGCAAGCACAACGCCGCGATGACCGCAGCGGAGATGGCCCAGGTTTTCAAATTCGCCCAACTCGAAACGCCGGTTTGGGGTTCGGTTTTTGAATCCGTTTTCGATTTCCAAATGTCTTGACTGGACGTTGTCGCGATCATGGTTTCGTCTCCGAAGGTATCCGGTTGTTCGTTTGTTGTCGGTTGTGTTTCAAATTTTGAAGTGTCAATTCTGCTTGTCGGTATCCCACTGGAAATTCGCGCAATGCCTTCGTTCATCCAAAGGTATTGAATGTAAAACTCCAACGCGTTTTCGTCCGAAGAAAGAATCTCTTCGAGGCGTTTGGTTTGTTCGTCATTGATTGATTCATCGCACATTGCATCGAGCAAGCTTTGCAACTCGTCGGTTGGTGTGAAGTCGTCGGGCATGAATTCGTTTTCTTCTGGAGTGTTTATGTTCATGATTGCCTCTCGAAAGAAAACGTTTCGCCGTCACCTGCCATGCCGTTTTTGATGCACTGAAAAAGAGCGGCCCGCATCCGCTGAAGTGCTTTGTAAACCGCTTGGACGGAACGCCCTGATTGTTGAGCGGTCGTTTCGATGGTTGCCCCCAGTTCGTATCTGGTTTTCAACAGCGTTTGATCGGGCTTGGAGAGCTTTGACATACAGCCCTCAAGCAATTCATGCCGTTGGTCCAATTTGGGTGTCATCGCCGCCGTTTTGTCAGCGATTTTTTCAAAGAGTGAATCGGAAAAGACGAGTTTCGACCGCCCTTTCTTTCGCCGGAAGTTTTGGGCAGTGAAATAAGCGACTTTGAAGGACCAGGCGATGAAACTTCCGTCGTTTGAATCGCCTGTTTGGTCGTCACTTTGATCTTTGCCGCAATCGGGATCAAACTCGGAAAACTTATCCCACAGAATAATGCTTGTTTCTTGTAGAACGTCATCGGCGTCTGCACTGTTGCCCAGCATGGTGCGGATATAGGCGTAGATTCTCCGCTCATTCTCCATCAACAAGCGGATGAATTCTCGCGGGTCAGCCGTTTCCATTTGAGCTTTCGACATCGTGGCACGCATTCGGGTTTCTCCCTGGTTAAAAGGGATATGTCGCTTCCGAACTCTGATTGGACAATAAACTTCATATTTTTTTGATTGGACAATTCCGGTCAACGCGAACCCCTGCAAAAGCAACAGTCCTGCCCAAACCGCTTTAACATTGCGAGGCTTTTCAGACCACGGACCTCTAGCCCATCTTCAACTACTAACGATCAAGCCACCGTTTTCTTAGACCTGCCTAACCAATAAAGTGCAAAAAGCGCGACCAGGCATCCAACGCCTGTCCAACGAATCCAACCCGATTCGAAGACGATCACGCCATTGATTGCGATGAAAATAATGAAGCCGTAAATCAATCGGTGCAGCCATCGCGGTCGTCGTTCGTAGTACTTTTCCGAAGCCGTCCACCAGAATGCGTCCAGCATCCAAATCAAAACAAATGCATAATTAAAGTAGAGGCCGAAACCGATCGCAACGCCCAGCAGCTCTTTTGTTTGCCGAGCCGTGTCTTCGTATGCGTTGATTGGCAGCCAGTCGTGAAAGAAACCCATGGCAGCGATGGCGTGAAACAGTGAAAAGAAACTGCCGATCAACCACAGCGATTTTGCGCATTCGCGAATGGTACTGGTACCACTGTTTTTCTTTGTGTTAGATTCTGGGTTCGCGTCAGTCGGCCACCAAGCGTAGCACAGCCTCAGGGCGAGTGTCCCGACCAAGCAAACCATCGCCAATCGAATTGGCCAAACTGTGAGCAGGGTTTCGTATTTGCCTGCTCGCGCGACTAAAATTACATTGTCGATCAAAATCGAATGGTCACCCAAAAAGTAGGTTTGGAAACTGGCGGCATCCGGCATTTGAAGGACTCGTGTGTATTGTGGTATTCAAGTTGTGCGGTTCAGGTGGAATTCAGCGGAAGCCTACGCCACGTTGAGTCATTGGTTATAATCGGTTCTTCAATCCACGACATCAATATTTGAATCGGACGACCGGCAAAGTGAAAAAAATCTGTGTCATTAACACGGGTGGGACTTTGTCCATGCGACCATCCGAGAACGGTTACCAGCCGGCGGCAGGTTATCTGGCCAAACAAATGGCGCAGATGGACGAGCTTTCTCAGGCTCCCATGCCAGCCTTCGAAGTCATCGAGCACGACCCACTTGTCGACTCTTCAAACATGTCGACGGAAATTTGGCGGGCGATCGCCAATGAGATTCACTCCAACTATGCGCAGTTTGATGGCTTCGTCGTTCTCCACGGTACCGACACAATGGCGTACACCGCTTCGGCGTTGGCGCTGATGTTGCAAGGGTTGGGCAAGCCCGTGATTTTGACCGGCGCGCAATTGCCGCTTGGGCAGATTCGCAACGACGCGCGGGAGAATCTTAAAACCGCGATGATGTTGGCCGCGAATTATTCGATTCCCGAAGTCAGCCTGTTTTTTGGCGACCACTTGTACCGAGGCTGTCGAAGCACCAAAGTCAGTGCAACCAAATTTGATGCGTTTGATTCGCCAAACTATCCACCCTTGGCTTCGGTCGGAACATCGATTGAAATCTTTGAAGAGCACATTCGGTTTGGTGATAACGCAAATCAAGGAAACCCAAATCAACGAAACGCCGGCCAGGAAAAAGCAGATCTGAAAAATAATCCGTTAGTCGTAAAGTCCATCAATCCCGCCGAGATTTCTGCCTTTCGGTTGTTTCCTGGTTTGTCCGTTGACATTCTCAAGCATTTCCTACAGCGACCACTCAAGGGTATCATTCTTGAAACTTATGGTGATGGAAATGGCCCGTCCAATGATCCAGAATTTATCGGTGCGTTAAAGGAAGCGTCAGACAACGGGATGGTGATTCTGGGATGCACTCAGTGTATTCACGGAGGCATGACGCAAGCTGGTTACGCAACAGGAACGGCGTTAACCCGAGCGGGAGTTATCCCCGGACGTGACATGACGATCGAAGCCTCTTTGACCAAAATGATGTTTTTGTTCAGCCAGAACTTGCCGGTTGAGGACATTAAAAAGCAGCTGGCTGAGAATCTCGTCGGCGAATTGACTTTGCTTGACTAACTCCCGATGAGAACAAGAACAAAGTATTTATTGATTGGCTTATCGATTTATACATTAATTTGGCAATCCCAAGCATCTTATTAGCGTGTAAAATAAGTCTTGTCGAATCAGCATCCACAATCGTGTGATGTCATGTTCGATTTGTGAGACGCTGTAAGACCCCAAGTTTTCCCTTTTGGAATAAAGTTGTGAACCGATTTTTGCTTTTGTTTTCTGTGACACTATTTATTACCTGTGCTTCGAATGTTTTTGCCCAAGCCGTCGCTGAGCAAGAAACGAAACCTGCTGCGGCCGAGAAGGCGACGACGCGACTAGGGATTGTGACCGAAGAACCAAAAGAAAAACCGTTCGTCAAAATTGATGGCGGTTACATGGTGCCCTACACGACGAAGATTCCAGGAACTGAAATCGAGTTCACGATGATGCCGATTCAAGGCGGCAAATTTACGATGGGCAGTCCCGATGATGAAGATGATCGACTGGACGACGAAGGCCCACAATTCGAGGTCACTGTCGAACCGTTTTGGATGGGCAAATACGAGGTGACTTGGAAAGAGTACAAAAGATACATGGATCTCTATCCGGAATTTCAAGCGCTCAAGCGATTTGGAATGAGAATCGTGACGCCAGAAACCAAGATCGATGCGATCACTTCGCCATCACCGCTTTACGAACCCACTCATACGTTTGCTGAAGGCGATGCCGAGGACGAGCCGGCTGCGACGATGACGCAGTATGCCGCTAAACAGTACACAAAATGGTTGAGCAAACTTTCAGGTGACTTTTATCGTTTACCGACCGAAGCCGAATGGGAGTACGCTTGTCGCGCCGGTACCACCACCGCTTATTACTTTGGCGATGACCCGAGCGACCTTGAAGATCACGGTTGGTTTTCAGAAAACTCAGGGGACGCACGCCAAGAGGTCGGTTTGTTCGAGCCCAATCCATGGGGGCTTTACGATATGCATGGCAACGTTGCTGAATGGGTGTTGGATCAGTACCACGAAGACGGCTACACGCACGTTGAAGAGGGGGCTTCGGTGACTATTGAAAAAGCCTACAACGTACCAACCAAACTTTACCCGCGCGTGGTTCGTGGTGGATCATTTGAGCTGGAGCCGGAGGAATGCCGAAGTGCATCGCGGTTGGGATCAGACGACAAAGAGTGGAAGACCGAAGATCCCAACGTGCCCAAAAGCCCATGGTGGTACACCGACTCACCCGCCAAAGGCGTCGGGTTTCGATTGATGCGGCCTTTGAAAGTACCAGCCACTGCCGAAGCGAAGAACGCTTTTTGGAAAGCCGATATGGAAAGAATTCTCGAAATTGCAAAAGCTCGAATTCGCAACAAAGGCTTGGGAGAATACGCGGTTGTTGACGAGAATCTTCCCAAAGACATTGCTGAGGCGATGAAGAAGAAGGCGGAAGAAGACAAAAATCGAAAGTAGTTTTAATTTTCGTTCGCGTTGATTCGCTTGTTGGCCCGC
>CAYZGP010000002.1:71385-82867 GCA_964478065.1 uncultured Pirellulaceae bacterium | reverse complement strand
GCCTTTGTTCGATTCGACCTTAGAATTTCATTTTAAAAATTAAGTATGACTTTGACTCAAAAAAACACATTCAATTTACTGGCCGTTCTCCTCGTTTGTTTTGGCGTTGGAGTAATTTCTGTGGCCCAGGATCAAGCCGCGAAAGAAAAAGCGGCTCCATCTCAAGCCCAGGCAAATGGACTTCCTGTTGGCATTGTTGCTGAGCAACCTGCAGAAGGACCGTTTGTAAAAGTCGACAACGGCTTCATGGTCCCCTACACCGCAAAAATTCCCGGTAGCGAAATTGAGTTTTCGATGGTTCCGATCGCTGGCGGCAAATTCACAATGGGGAGTCCGGATGACGAAGACGACCGTGGTGACAACGAAGGTCCGCAATTCGAAGTAACGGTTGAGCCGTTTTGGATGGCCAAACACGAGGTGACTTGGGCTGAATACAAAAAGTACATGAGCATGGACGAAGCATTTAAGCAGTTTCGAGAAAAAGGTCTTCGGCGAGTGACGGCGAAAAATCGAGTAGACGGCGTGACCGCGCCGTCTTCGCTTTACGATCCTGGGTTCACTTATTCAGCCGGCGACGATGATGATCAGCCCGCCGCTTCGATGACACAGTACGCAGCCAAACAGTACACCAAATGGCTTAGTCTTTTGACCGAGTCGTTTTACCGTTTGCCCACCGAAGCTGAATGGGAATACGCCTGTCGTGCCGGAACGAAGACGGCATATTATTTTGGTGATGACGCTGATCTATTGGACGAGCACGCTTGGCATATCGACAACTCTGATGATGAGCGAAAAACGGTTGGTTCGCTGAAGCCCAACCCGTGGGGGCTTTATGATATGTACGGAAACGTGGCCGAGTGGGTTTTAGATGAAGTCGTTGAAGAAGGCTACACGCACGTCGAAGCCGGCGCGTCGGTGACAGCCGAGAAAGCATTTCGCAAGCCAACCAAAGTCGACTCACGCGTCATTCGTGGCGGCTCATTCGAACTGGAAATTGAATTTTGTCGCAGCGCATCGCGTATCGGATCTGAAGACAATGAATGGAAAGACGAAGATCCACATTTCCCGAAAAGCCCTTGGTGGTTTACGAGTTCGCCGGGACTCGGCGTTGGGTTTCGAATCATGCGGCCTTACAAAGCTCCCGAGACGCGCGAGTTGAGAGACGAGTTTTGGAAAGCCGACGTCAAGGCGATCGTTTTGAGTTCGAGAAAACGAATCTACGAAGAAGGAAAAGGAGCCGACGGAACGGTTGATCCAAAATTGCCAGGTGAGCTGAAAAAATTCGCCGAGGAAAAAGCAAAAGGCGGCAAGTAAATCGGCTTGTTCGGCTTATTTTTGTAATGAACGGCATCTCCGATCTGGAGCGTTTTTTCAGGAAGTACGAGAGTAAGACACCTGCGATGGATTCGGGTGTGAACAAAAATGGCTAGAAAGAAACCCAAGTTTTATGTCGTTTGGCACGGTCACACGCCGGGTGTTTATAAGACGTGGGCTGAATGCCAGAATCAGATCTCAGGTTTTTCGGGCGCAAAGTACAAATCGTTTTCAACTTTGCCCGCAGCCGAAAAGGCTTTCGCTGAGTCAGCCGATGAGCACTGGGGGAAATCGGACTCATCGGGAAAGTCGAAATCGAAAACGCCCAAGCGGACTCATGCTGAGCTAGTCGAAATGGGCGTCGACCTAACGGCGATCGCGGTGGACGCAGCGTGTCAGGGCAACCCTGGGCCGCTTGAATACCAAGGCGTTGAAATCGAAAGTAATATCAATCTGTTTCACGTCGGCCCTTTCCCGGAGGGGACGGTAAACATCGGCGAATTCCTCGCGATTGTTCACGCGTTGGCTCTACTTCAAAATGGCGGAAACACCGACCGCGTCATTTATTCGGATTCGCGGATCGGGATTGCCTGGGTGAAAGGAAAGAAGTGCAAAACGAAACAAGCCAAAACGGTTGGCAATCGGCAGCTCTTTCAGTTAATCGCGCGAGCAGAAAAATGGCTTAAGGAAAATCCGGTTGAGAATCCGATCCTGAAGTGGGAAACGAAACTCTGGGGTGAGATTCCCGCAGATTTTGGCCGCAAGTAAATCGCTTTTTAATCCTTGAGTTGCATCGAGCCGTTTTGGCGATAGAGCAAGACGCCAGGCAGGCTTTTCTAAAAACGTTAGTCAATGATCAACGATGAACTCACGTATCCTCGGCAACACCAGCCTTGGCAATAAAAAAACTCTCCGCAACGAAAGTCGCGAAGAGCTTCAAACGTTTCAGGGCGCTTCAAATTAAGCCAAAACTTAAGCCGCCGCAAAGGCTTCGGATTCAAGCTGTGCAACGAGGTCTGAATCCAATCCCAACGCCGATGACAATTGATCGAGGTAGTTTCTTTCAGCCGAATTCGTATTGTCGGTCAGTAACAAAGACGCGAGATAAATCTCCACGGCTGAAGCTGGCGAATCGGCTGCCGCTGCCACGGCGGCAACATCTAGTGGCTTTTGCAATTCGGCCATCAAGACTTCTGCAGCCGAATCTTCGAGATCTGAATTTTTGATTTGGTTGACAATAACGGCTTGCTCTTCCGGATCAATCTTTCCGTCAGATTTTGCAGCAGCGATCATGGCTTTGACGATGCCAAGGCTTCTGGAATTGGCCGCTTCACCATTTAGGTTGGCAATCGATTCGCCTTCCGATTGACCACCTTGGCTCTTTTGCCAATCAGAGTAAATCTTGTAACCGAGCCCGCCAAGTGCTGCGAGCGAGCCAAGTTTCACGGCAGGTGAGAGGACTTTACGCCCCGACTTGGTTCCAACGAGTAGCGCAAGCACGCCGCCGGCAGCCGCTCCAACACCAAGGTTCTTCAGGAATTTGTCACGTTCGGGTCCGGCTTCTGGAAAGTTGAATTTCTCTTGGGCGTAATCCATACCTTGTTCGGCAAGTTCTTTGCCTTTTGTAGCCAGTTCAGAAGACTGTGCGATCCCTTGTTCGGCAATTTTTTTGCCCGATTGAAGAAGTTGTTCAAGAAGTGCTTTGGCGTCCATTAGAATCCTTTGGAATTGAGTAGGCAGTAGGCGGTCGTCAGTCAGCGGGTGAATAGACCGATCGCATTATTTCATGTTTAACGCCGACGACCAGATAGGCACTGGATTATGCGACGTAACTGATGAAACTTCGCTGTCGGACACTCCTTTGAGGGTGGAATTCTTGGCCAACGCCTTTGTCACCGTAGGGCATCGCCCTTAGGGTCTCGCGCGAGAATCCAGATTTGACTGAAGGCCATATTCGCACACGTCTGATGTGGTTAGTTCAAGTTTCAGTTGCGACATCCAGCGATTTACCAAACAATTAGCTATGGGCTTGGGATGTCAGCCACGATCCAAAGAAAGAACGAAACAGGCGAAGCGAAAATCATTGAATCCAATACATCTAGCACGCCACCAAGCCCCGGTAGCCAAGTGCTTGAGTCTTTCGTGTTGGAATCACGTTTCAATAATGATTCGGCCAGATCTCCCAGCATGCCCGCAAGCGTTACCAGCACTCCATAGATCAGGAACCACCACCATGGTTTTTGGATTGTGATGTCGAACATAAACGGAGCGACGAGATAGACCACGATCGCCATCCCGATGCAGCCACCAGC
This sequence comes from uncultured Pirellulaceae bacterium, assembly GCA_964478065.1. GTDB lineage: Bacteria > Planctomycetota > Planctomycetia > Pirellulales > Pirellulaceae > Mariniblastus. The sequence goes on along the minus strand of CAYZGP010000002.1, from coordinate 79,241 downwards.
GAACGCGCCGAGTGAGCCCTGAAGCGTCTTGCCCGGGCTGAGCTTGGGAGCAAGTTTGATTGTGCCAAATCGTTTGCCCACAAAATACGCGAATGAATCAGAAAGCTTGACCGTCGTAATCAGGCCTACCACCGCGATCAAGCCCAACGCGTTATTGTCTTGCAGCAGTCGATGCGGGACCAGGAATCCAAACAGCATCGAAAGGTAAACGAATACCATTGCGCTACGCCCTAAACGATCAATGACTTCGCCTCGCCCGGATGCCTGCGTGGAATCATAGTCTTTCATTTCCAGTAGGAATGAAATCACCATTGCCAAAACGGCACCCGACATCGCCCAGCCAAACAATCCAAGCGGACAGTTGACAGGCTGGTCTCGCCATAACACTGGCATGAACGTTACGCTTGCCATTGCAATCGTAGCGCTGAGAATTGCCGAATGCTTGACCGGTGCGGCTGCATTGTGAAACAGGTTGACTAACTCACTTGCAGCCATTCCGGCGGCCACGATTGCGAGTGCACACAGAATTAATCCTGGTCGGCCGAGGACCGATTCTTTGCCCAGCCAGAAATCGCCGGTGAGTATCAGTAGCATCACCGAGATAATTACGGCGGCGGAAATCAAGCGGCGGCCTAACACGGGCAACTCCCCGGGCTTTGATTAATCATCAAACTAGGATTCATCAATAACCTAAGTGTTAAGTCCGCCAAAACGGCGATTGCGTTTAGAGAAATCTTTAATGGATTGGTGAAAGTCTGCGATCGCAAACTCGGGCCACATTTTTTTTGTTACCCACATTTCAGCATAACTGATCTGCCAAAGTAGGTAGTTACTAATACGCATTTCACCAGCAGTTCGGATCAATAAATCCGGATCCGACATCCCCGCAGTATAAAGATGTTGCGAAACAATGTCTTCTGTGATGTTGCCAACTTCCAATTCGCCTGAGATCGCTTTTGAACTGATCTTCTGAATCGCATCAACAATCTCTGCCCGACCGCCATAATTGATTGCAAGACACAAACACGTGCCCGTGTTCTTGGCCGTCATCTCAAGCGACCGATCCATTTCCGTTTGGACCTCTGCCGGTATCCGTTCGCGTTTTCCGATGATCCTAAGACGGATATTGTTTTCCATCATCGTCTCGCGCTCGTCGATCATGTATTGCGAAAGCAAAAACATCAAAAACTCAAGTTCGTCCTCGGGGCGTTTCCAGTTTTCACTCGACAAACAGTAAAGCGTTAACTGCTCGATTCCGATGCGGGCACATTCTTCAGTGATGACGCGAACCGTTTTCGCACCTTGCTGATGCCCCCGGATTCGCGGAAGTTCCTGTCGTTGGGCCCAACGTCCATTTCCATCCATGATGATCGCCACGTGCTTGGGGCGCTTTTCTGGCGGCACGTCAAGTTGCAATTCGGATTCAATGGAAGAAGACATTTTTAAAAGTTCAAAAAAATGGAGTCAGTTCAAAAACGGGCAATGCTATGTTCAGGTCTGAAATCTTAAACCGTTCTCGCCTTCAAGTAATTTTCCAGTGATTCAGTTGCTGGAATGTGAATGGTTTGAGCTCGATCTGGCCCAACGGAAATGAACTCGATCGGTCGGCCAATCAGGGTTTGGATTTTTAAAGCGTAAGCCACGGCTGCTGTTGGAAGATCGTCCAATGACCGGGCGCCAGTGACGTCTTGCTGCCAGCCTGGGACAGTCTCGTAGATGGGTTTCACGTTTCGCAAATCATTTGCCTGGGCTGGAAAGTGATTGATTTTTTCGCCGTCCAATTCGTAGGCAACACAGACTTCGATTTCTTCCAACTCACTCAACACATCCAACATCGTTAGACAAATCGACGTTGTGCCGCCAAGCCGCGCCGTGTATCGAGCTGCTACCGCATCGAACCACCCACATCGCCGCGGTCGACCTGTTGTTGTGCCGTACTCATTACCAAGGTCGCGAATGTGCTGGCCTTTTTCGTTGTCTTGTTCTGTCGGGAACGGCCCGCCGCCCACACGTGTGGCGTAACTTTTTGTGACGCCGACAATTTTACTAAGCCAGTTGCCCGGTACGCCGGACCCGGTTGAAATGCCAAGTCCCGAACTGTTGCTACTGGTGACGAATGGAAATGTGCCATGGTCGATGTCGAGTAACGAGCCTTGGGCGCCTTCGAACAAGATGTTTTTATCGGCTTCAACAGCATCCAGGAGAATCCGATTGGTGTCTGTGATCATCGGTTCAAGCTGTTTTGCGTATTCGGTATACTCGGCAACGATTTGATCGACGTCGAGATCAATGTCGCCAGATTGCGCAGTGGCGGAAAGAACTCGTTTCTTGATGCTGACAATTTTGGCGACTCGCTCAGCAAAATCCGATTGGATCAAGTCTCCCATCCGAATTGCAAAACTTCTACCGATCTTGTCAGCGTAACACGGCCCAATGCCACGGAGTGTCGTCCCGATGTTGTCTTTGCCTGAGACAAGTTCGTTCCACATTTTGTCTTCGAGAACATGCCATGGCATCACGACGTGGGCACGCGAAGAAATTTTCATTCGCTCAGCAACATGAATTCCGCGCTCGGCAAGCGAATTGATTTCTTTGAGGATCGTGGGCGGATTGATCACGACGCCCGGTGTGATCAAATTCAAAACGCCGTCGTTGATGATGCCGCTGGGGATGTGGTGAAGTTTGTAGACGTCGTCTCCAATGACGACTGTGTGCCCCGCGTTGGCACCACCTTGATAGCGAACGACCAAGTCTTTTCCTTCGGTCAACAGGTCAACTAATTTGCCCTTGGCTTCGTCGCCCCACTGCAAGCCGATAACGCACTGTCCTGGCACCCGAATCTCCTTGGTAGCATCTAGCTTCACGGTCGCTAAGCAAGCGTGATAGAATTGGTTGAATGTTAGTTTGGTGGCTGTGATCGCCGTGTTGATTGCGATTGTGCCAAGCCCGCAAGTTTAATTTTTGGGGGCCGATTTGGTCAACCAGCGATTGCCAATCTCTCAATAAAACGGGCGAATTAGATCAGTATGGTCGGCTGCGAAGCTTAGTCGTCGTTACAACCAGTATGAATCTTCGCCAAATTTCCAATGTCTCGTGAGAACTGATGCCATGGAACCGATGTCATTCTCAGTTGACCTCAACTGGCTCAACAAATAACCTTGGATAAGTCTTTTCGCAAGTTTTGGTTTTCGCCCTCGGGTATCTCAATGCAAATGGTTTCAAAGCAAAATTCTCAGTGGTCCATCCAATGGTGCGCATGGTTGGTCATGCCTGCTGTCGTACTACTAACGTGCGTGATGATCGCCCCAGTCGGCGCTCAAACCCGAAAGCAAGAAAAGGCGGACGAAAAGCTCGCGGTCATCCGTGGCCAGATCGCTTATGACAAAGTCCGTGTCAAATCGTGGGACAACAATAGCCTGGTGATCCCTTATAACGAAATCGAAGCCAAACTGCGACAAAAAGTCATTCTCCCGCGCCCGCCTTATCCTGCAGGATATAAGAAATGGACTCGGAAGAAAATCATTGAGTGGGAGATGGAGTTTGTGAAAACAGATGCCGGCAAACGATATGTTGCGAAGAATGAGCAGTTGCTTGAAGCCGCCCATGCCTTTGATATCAAATTTGAAAAGAAAGACGGCGCATTTGTCGTCTATGACGTTCCGCCAGGCGTCTACGGAATTCAGGGTCGTGTCGACAAAGAAATTGGTGGCACGAAATATGGATTTGAAGTTTTCGGCGAGGTCAAAGTTCTCAAAGACGTTGATGAGATTGTTCTGAAGCCGATGCGGGTCGAAGTCACTCCACTGATGGCTTCCAAACAAAAGGCTCCGCCGATTGGTGTTGCGACTTATGATGGAAACCGCACCCTCAATCTCAAGACGTTTGAAGGCAAAATTCTGTTTGTGAATTTTTGGTCCTCAGCAAGTCCGACCGCAGCCGCTGAGCAGCAGATGATTCAAGAAATGTATCACAAATTGAAAGGCAAGTATCCAATCAAACTGCTTTCAATTTGCGTTGACAAGGTCCCAAAGGCAGTTTTGGCTTTTATCAACAAGAACGAAGTTGGAATTAAAGTCAAAGGGGACGACGGGGAAATAGTAGTCAGGCCAATCGGAAGTTTTGGTTTCACCAGCGGTGCTGACCATCGCACGATTTTCGATTTTGGTGTACGTGCGTTTCCGTCTTTTTGGCTGATTGACAAAGACGGAATGATCATGATGTCACAGTTCGAAATCGCGGCCGCCATGCGAGTCAAACCAGATATGGCTACGATTGTTTCCGACAGAATCGAAGGCAAAGACGTGCCAACCCCCGCCGACGCGAAGGTACCAACTGAAGCAAAAAAGCCATCTACTGCAAACGAATCCAAGAAATAGACTCTGGTCTTGGCAATTTTAAGCTGGTGATAGGAATAACGTCACCGTGGGAAATTCGGACCTAAAAAAACTAACCACAGAGGACACGGAATAGCACAGAGGATGTTGGTAATGTTCTCTGTGTTCCTCTTTGGTTAATTTTTTTGCACGGCAATCAAACAAGGCTTGACTGTCCTACCGCTGATTTGAGTTGACGAACTACTCAGCTTTTTTTCGCGCCCGTGGATGAGCTTTTTCATAAGCCTTGCGAAGTCCAGCTGTGCTTACGTGGGTGTAGATCTGCGTGGTGACCAAGCTCTTGTGACCCAACAATTCTTGGACGCTACGAATGTCCGCGCCGCCGTCAAGCAAATGTGTGGCGAAGCTGTGACGAAGCGTGTGGGGCGAAGTCCGCGTGTCCAAGCCCGTGATCTTCAAGTACTTTTCCAGCATCCGCCCAACGCTGCGAGTGGTCAGGCGTTTGCCGAATTTGTTGAGAAACACGGCGGAAGCTTCTTCTTTGGAAAGCTGCTTGGCTGGAACGCGTTTCTTAAGCCAGGCCCGAATCGCTTTGATGGCATAGCTCCCAAGCGGCGCGAGGCGTTCACGTTTGCCCTTTCCACGCACGCGAACCAGCCCATCTTCCAAGTCGAGGTCAGGGAGATTAATCCCAACCAATTCACTAACACGTAAGCCGGCAGAGTAAAGCGTTTCAAAGATCGCTCGATCGCGCAGACCCATTGGCTCGCTTCGTGGAGGTGCAGAAAGTAATTTTCCAATTTCACGCCCGCTTAAAAAGTGAGGCAGCTTGCGCTCCCGGCGCGGATTTCTGAGCGGTTTGGCAGGATTGGATTCACACAATCCTTCACGTTGGGCGAATCGAAAGTAGCTACGCATCGATGCCAGTCGGCGGGACACAGAGCTCTTGGCATAACCGGCTTCATGAAGCGCCGAAACATAAGTTCGCAGATCCAGCGGTGTTAGTTCTGACGGCGAAGGCGAACGGCCCATCGAATCACAAAGGTATTCGTAAAGCAATTCAAGATCTTCACGGTACGACTTGATCGTCAGATCGGAACTGTTTCGCTCAACCTTGAGATACCTGAGAAATCTTGGAATCGACTTTTCCAATCGAGGCCTCCTTGGGCGTCGCGAGTAGCATTGAGAACGATTGGCGTTAGCAGGCTGGGAAGCTCATTCCGCGGACCAATTCTGGTTCACTTTAAAACAAGCCGGCGAGTGATTCTGCTGAGCTGTTTTTGGGCTGGGCAATCGTTAGAAAATGTCTTCGCCTGAAAACAGGTCTTCGACATGTGGGTATTCAAATCGTGGAGAAGCAATGTCGGGAGTTTCGCTGACTTCGGAAGCAGGTGTGGTTTTTTCGATATTCCGAACTTTTTGGCTTAAGACTGCTGCGTCATACCATGAGAAACTTAGTTTCGTATCGGAGGCGTATCGGCCAAGCGTACGAAGCGTTTCACTTTTGTTCGAATCGTTGAACAGAAAGATGTAACGCTCTTCACCTTTAACCAAAGCAACTACATTGATGTCTTGTGACACATTCGCCCCCGTCGATTACCGTCGGACTGAAAAGCCCGAATTAAAATACCACCACCTTCATCCCATTTTGATAATCGGCACAGAATTGGGGTCGCAACACCTCTGTTTTGCTGAACGATGATTGAATCAAAATGGCCAGTTACGCGGACGTTAAAATCGGAACGACTGTGAAAAAGAACTTGGCGGCAATGTGTGATGGCTCATTTCTTGTTGCTAACAATGCTGTCAAGTCAGGCAGGGAATTTGGATTTCGGGGGGTAGCAAACGTTGTCGGAAAGCGATTGTGATGTTCCAGGTTGATTGAGTTAGGTTTCGTGTTGGTTGCGGATCCACATCCTTGTCACCCAGATGCATGCAACGACTTAACTAACTACTAACTCAATTCACAAAAAACGAGCGTCGCAAAACAAATTCGCGACGCTCGATTCGGCTGATTCAAATTGAACTTCAAAGTTGATTTAGCGTGATTTTGATCGTTCCAAACGCCGCTCAAAGGATTCGCGAGGAATGGTGATGACATCAGTCGTTGCTACCAAGTCGGTTCGAAGAATGTCTGTTTCCTTTTTGGATGAAGGTAGCGTGAACTTAACTAAAAATCCGCCAACTTGAATCCCTTGCATTTCATAAACTGGCGGCCAAAAGTCTTCAGCGCGGGTGGCCAAGGCTCGTGCGAGTAAGCGGGTTGCGCGGCCTGAGAATCCACCCAAAACCATTTCCAAACGGCCTTGCGACTCACGGTGTACGTAGAAAACGAAAGCAACTTCTTCTTTCGGATTGTTGCTACCACATCGAACCCAATTGGCTTCAGCGTCTTCGTAATACAAACCGGCTTCAAGATCTGTTTCGGTTTTGCTTAGATTCAAGCCTGCAACGCATGATGGGGGATGTGGATCGTGATCCCGGTAACGCATAAAGAATGGAATCGATCGTTTGGTTGCCGTCTCAACATCGTCTTGGGATTCGAATGGCTGGCAGTTGAACGCGCGAGAGAAAACGATCTCAACAACTGGATTACTTTTGGTGCTACCAATTCCAATCAAGGCCTTATCGCCTTTGGATTCCGAAAACTCGTTGTATACCATCCCGGCGCGACGGGCGACTTCGTTGTCATCTGCTTGGCCAGGGCTCCACACCAATGATTGCTTTAAGTGTTCTGGATGGGGAAGCGAATCGGATGTGACCATCGACATATTGCCATCCGATTTGCGAAGCTTGGCCGTGCCACCCAAGGTTGTGACGCCATTGAGAATTTCACCCAAGAGAACTGAGTCGGATGCTACCACAAAAGAGATATCAGAGGTTTCCTTGCTAACATCTTTGCGGACGCCAACGCACAATTCCAAACGTCGTCGCCGAGCCAGTAGCTCCCAGAAATTCTCGGGTTCGACAGCAAACAGTGCGCCCGGTAGTTGGTCGGCAGTCGCGTGTCCGTGTTCAATCAGAAAATCGCACAGGCGAGATAAGGCTTTCAGTGGAATGTATTTAACTTCGTTCTTGAGAAGTGCAGCGACTTGGTGCCTGTCCAAGCCGGTATATTCCACGATTAATTTGATCGTTCCCGGCCGTTTTCTAGGGTCAGGTACGTGCCCCAACAATTCGGCAAGTCGAAAACTATATTGCATTTGTTCCTCGGTAGCATTTTGATGAGGGCTTGTGGGTTACCGCTGGACCTTAAATTAGGCACTAGAGGGCGGATTTCAATCCCTTAAATATCTGAACGACATATAATTTCGTTAAATCGCATTTTATTGCAGTTTGAGGCGTCGAAATTCTCGCAAATTGCTCTTTGGTAGGTGGAATGTAAGTGCCAACAGGACTCATACCGCCTTAAACGCTTTCTCATGACGTCAAGCTCAAGTGACCAAGACTTTTGACGAGTTCTGCTGGAGGCTAGAGGAACCGAGGCTAACGCCTAATCGACTCACACAGTGTGAATGACAT
>CAYZGP010000002.1:36152-71285 GCA_964478065.1 uncultured Pirellulaceae bacterium | reverse complement strand
GAGGCTAGAGGAACCGAGGCTAACGCCTAATCGACTCACACAGTGTGAATGACATGGTACCGCACCTCAAAACCAGTTGGCTTGCCAAAGCAATTTGGCCAACGCAAAACCAGCTCAATGTGGAAAGCCAAATCTGCGGCTGTAATTGATCTGGTTCTTGGAAATAGGTTTTGATAACGTCCGCGCGTACAAGGCATGAAATGGGGGTTTCGGCTAGCCAATTGGCTGGCCCTTAAATTGACCCGGCGCTTTTTAATAGCGCTACTATTCAGGAGTTGCGATGAAAACTGCAAAACTGTTTGTTATTGGATTGGTGCTGACATCGTTTGTGATTCCGAGCGCAGAAGCCCAGAATCCTCTTAAAAAGTTGTTGAGAGGCAATAAAACCGCAACCGTTCAGGATCTTCAGCTCAATGAGAAGGCTGGTCCTTGGTTGATCTTGTGTGCTTCGTTCTCGGGCGAAGAAGGAAGGTTGCAGGCTGAGCGTTTAGCTCAAGAACTTCGCGAAAACAAATACAACGCTTACACGTTTAGCCACAAATTCGACCACACGCAAAAAGCGGTTGAAAATGGGATTGGTTGGAAGGCACCAACAAAAGCAGAAGAGGAATTGCTCTTACAGCGTCCCAGCGAAAAGCTTCGAGCAAGAAAAATTGAAATGATTCCAGCGAACAATGGCGAGACTCAGGAAACAGCCGTGTTGATTGGCAATTACCCTTCGATCGATGACGGTCGTGCTCAGCGTGCTTTGAAGATCATCAAAACGATTAAACCCCAGACAATGACCAATTCGACACTCTCTGACACGATGACCAGGCGAGGTGTAGGAGACAATGAAGAATATGGTCCGTTGCGAGCGGCTTTTTTAATGCCCAATCCGATGTTGCCTGCGGCTTATTTCGAGGCCTCAAAAATAGACGACCATATCGTCAAAGCCAATCGCTTGTCGAAATTTAGTTTGCTTGACAATCCTGGAACTTACACTGTCAAAATTGCGACTTTCGCAACATCGGCAACGTTTGAGAAAAGCATCATGAAGCAGCGTCAGGCCGAACTGGCTTGGAAGAAGAAAAACAACAAGCTTCAAGACAGCGCAATTGTTGCCGCGACCAAGAAAGCGGAAGTCCTGGCTGCTTATTTGCGGAAGAAAAAAGGCATTGAGGCTTACACGTTCCACGACCGAACTGAAAGCGGCGTTTACGTTGGGAGTTTTGACTACCTCGTCAAAGAAGGCGGAATCAACGGTCGGACCGAAAACCCAGAAGTCATTCGCACCATCCGAAAATTTACTGGGCAAGAGGTTGTAAATAATGGAAGTCGTGGCCACCGGACTTATGAGCTCCCCAAGAAATTGCACGTCGCCGGAATCAATTGTGACGTTGTGCCGGTCCCAGTCATCGTCCCCAAAGCACCCGAACGAACATCTGGGTTGTTGGGCCGGCTCCGACGCTAGAGCGTATACTCCGACGCTAGAGCGTATAGGTTGATTGGAGTTTGGTGAACTTCAGACCAGAGAGATTGAAGAACTAGCCGTTAAGCTCAAGTGTCCTGGGCTTATTTCAATTCCTCCGCGCTTATTCTTTCTCGCTACCACCCGCTCGGTAAAATGACTGCTGAGTGAAGTCAATCTTTGTGTTTTGAATCCGCAGCAATACTGCGTAATAGATGCCATTAACACCAAATCAAATCGAGATTATTGGTGAGTGTTTGCGCGCCGCCGCGTACGGCCCCTTTTTCCCAGCCGGAGAATTTCCGGCGTTGTTTGGACTTGAACTCGAAGAAGTAGCGGAAGTCGCCGAAGAGTGGCCCGTCGTCGTTAAGGCGCATGCCAACCTGCGAGTTGCGGTCAACAATTCGTTCAATAATCTTTTGGGCTACCCGATCAAAAATAAAGATCGATGGGACGACTACATTTCCATTGATCGCAAGGAATTGGTGAAAGTCTATGCAGCATGGCGCGGCAAACCAACGCCTGATACGCCGCGCGGTCATTTTGATCGCTTGATGTAGCTTGGCCTCCGAATTCCCATCTCACGAGCAGTGGTTGCGAGGTCAGAAGGCTTGGCCAGACCAGCGGCATATGGGGAGCGGCAACTCAATTGTCCAGTCTAAACGCCAGCTTCAAAAACTGAGTTCATAGCGCCAAAAGTTAGGTTTTCTCCCAACATTTGGCGTTTTTTTGATTAGGCTGGAGGCTAGAGTTGATTTGATGCATAGGGCCGCGTAAAAAGTCCATGCGGCGGGAGTGTTAAAAATAGGACCGATAATTGATGGAAGTTGACAATCGACTACCTACGGGTGAGTGGAACGGGTTTTATATTGAAAGCCATCAGCCACGGCGTGGTTGGATGCATTTGTATATGTCATTTCAAGATGGCAAAATCAAAGGCGAAGGCACCGATTACGTTGGGCCTTGGGTCGCCCATGGTGACTACGACACAGAAACTGGCATTTGCTCGTGGGTAAAACAATACCTGCAAAAACACTCCGTGACTTATTCCGGCCGAATCGGCGAAAACGGAATCACTGGCCAATGGGAAATCTCATACGTTACCGGTGAGTTTCATATCTGGCCAAAGGGAATGAACAACCTGAATGAGCTTTATCTTCAGGAAGATCTCACTCAGCCAGCTCCTTCGGTTGAGTTAGGAACCGTCCCAGCAGACGATGATTTTGTCTTTTTGGCTTGATTCGAACTTAAGTGCTTGCGATGCGAGATTTCAGGCCTTTCAGCTCTGGCGGTCACATTTAAGCGGATACCCTGAATTTGGGAGTATTGGCTCGGGAAGTTCCTGCCCAGCTTGCCGGGTCTTCATTCTTTCCTTCTCCTCGGGCCGGCAGTTTGTGAAAAACCGCTGCTTTGGCAGAAAACCCATACAAAAAGTGGGGGAAGGCTCAATTCGGAGACGATTAGCCCTTTAAACTGCTGGTGTTTACGCGTACAATCCGCGATTCCAAATTCGATCACAAAGAATTAGAGATAGACGGACAACAATGTCACATAACAAAATGAAAACCCATAAAGCCACCAAGAAGCGTTTTCGCTTGACGGCTACTGGGAAAGTCAAGCATCGTGCCTCAGGTAAATCGCACCGCAATGTGCGAATGAGTGCAAAACGTACACGTAATCTGCGTGGCGGAACGATACTCGACGAGTGCATGGTCAAGTCGATTGTAAAATCACTGGGCAAGTACAGTTACTAAATGATTTTTTAAGCGAGTCTTTGATTGGCATTTTTCATTGCTGATCAAATGAGTCCTCTCGCGTGCTTCTATGGGCAACCAACTTCAGATGATTTTCTGAGGCCTGTTTAGCAAAACAAAAAGGTTAATTCGATGCGTACAACTAAAGGTGCAGCTCGTGCCAAACAAAAGCGTAAGCTTTTCAAAAGAGCAAAAGGTTATCGCGGTGGTCGTCGCAACATGCTTCGCACCGTTAAAGAATCACTTATCCGTGCTGGCGTGTTCGCATTCCGTGATCGCCGCGCCAAAAAGCGAACTTACCGTCGCTTGTGGATTACCCGGATCAACGCAGCCTGCCGCATGCGTGGTTTGCGCTACAGCGAGTTCATCCATGGATTGGTAAAAGCCAAAATTGAATTGGACCGAAAGTCGCTTTCTGAAATCGCGGTTTCGGATCCGGCAGGTTTTGACACGATTGTCGAATCCGTCAAAGAAGCACTTGCTGCTTAGCCGTTGAGGGACAAACGCTCCCCAAACGGAATTCGACATAACTGATATATTTAAAGGAAGACAACGGCTCGTTGTCTTCCTTTTTTCGTTTTTGTTTGATCAACCAGGAAACCGGGCAACCATTCGATGTCATTGACCATTGAAGAGTTCGTGCAACAGCTTGACGAACTCGCGCAAAACGCAGATGCCAAATTCTCAAGCGCCGCCGATCCATCCCAACTGGACGAAGCTCGCGTTGAATTTTTGGGCGCGAAAAAAGGCAAGCTAAAATCGCTTCAGAAAAACATGGGCGCCATTGCCAACGAAAATAAAAAAGAAGCCGGCCAGAAACTCAACGCCGTCAAAAGCGCGATCCAAACCGCTTTTGAAACCGCCACTGCGCGATTGGTTGGCGGCGAGGGCGACGATGAACGCGATCCCAAGATTGACCCTACCCTGCCCGGCAGGAATTTTCGCGTCGGTCGCTTACATCCGATCACGCAAACGATCAACGAACTCAAAGACATTATGGGGCGGCTGGGATTCACTCCCGCCGAAGGACCCGAAGTTGAAGACGACTATCACAACTTTGTCGCGCTCAATATTCCCCGTGCCCATCCAGCTCGCGATCCACTGGATAACTTTTATCTTTCGGTGGCGCAGTCTCAGGCTGGTCAAGACGCAACCGACACGGACAATCCGTTATTGCTTCGCACGCAAACGAGTACGGTGCAAATTCGTGTGATGGAAAAAACGAAACCGCCTGTGCGAGTTGTTTCGCTGGGACGAGTTTATCGTCCCGACACAGCCGACTGGTCGCACTATCCGATGTTCCACCAAATCGAAGGTTTGATGATTGACGAAAACGTCACGCTGGCCGATTTGAAAACGGTATTGAAACTGTTCGCTTCCAGCTACCTCGGCGACGACGTTCCCGTTCGCATTCGCCCATCGTTTTTCCCTTTCACCGAGCCAAGCGTGGAAGCGGATTATTACTGGAATGGGAAATGGGTTGAGTTCGGTGGTGCTGGAGTCGTCGATCCAAACGTGCTCCGCGCCGTTGGGTACGATCCAGAAAAAGTCAGCGGATTCGCGTTCGGTTTGGGAATCGAGCGACTGTGCATGATCCGCCATAAAATCACGGACATACGCTACCTGTTCACCAACGATGTCCGCTTCCTTCGGCAGTTCTAAAATCCAATTTCGACTGCCGAATTTCCACTGCCGAACCGCTACTGCCAACTAACTTTTTAACTTCAACGAACTCATGATTGTTTCCTGGAACTGGCTTAAACAATACGTAGACCTCAACATGTCGCATGACGATCTCGTTGATCGCTTGACCATGTCCGGCTTGAATCATGAAGGGACTGATACGCTTGGTGATGACAAAGCGATTGACTTGGAAGTCACTTCCAACCGCGCGGATTGTCTTGGCCATGTCGGAGTCGCCCGCGAAATCGCCACGCTTTACGATCAGTCGCTAACGATTCCTGACCCGCAACCAAAAACGTCTTCCAATCCTGTTTCTGCCGAAGTCACCGTCGACATCACGGCGAGCGAAAGTTGTTTCCGCTACACCGCCCGTCTGATCAAAGGCGTAAAGATCGGCCCGTCTCCTGATTGGTTGATCGAACGGCTAAAGGCAGCCACCCTTCGCGTTGACAAAAATGGAAAACAGACTTGGTACGAATCGGTAAACAATGTTGTCGACGCGACCAACTACGTCATGTTCGAATGTGGCCAACCGCTTCATGCGTTCGACTTCGCAAAAATTGCTGACGGAAAAATTATCGTAAGAGATGCGGTCGCAAGTGAAGAATTCCAGGCCATCGATCACAAGAACTACATACTCGATGCAGGCATGTGCGTGATCGCCGATCCAAACGGCCCGGTTGCTTTGGCTGGTGTGATGGGTGGAGCGGATTCTGAAGTTTCTGATTCAACCACCGACGTGCTGATCGAATCGGCTTACTTTGAGCAACTCTCGGTTCGCAGGACGGCGAGAAAACTGAAACTTCACAGCCCTTCCTCGTTTCGTTTTGAACGCGATATTGACTCGGCGAATCTTGATTGGGCCAGCCGTCGGGTGTGCGATATCATTTTGGAAATCGCGGGCGGCGAACTATACGAAGGCGTCGTTGACGTTGGCGATCGACCAAAAAATCTTGAGCCAGTGACACTTCGGTTTTCGCAACTCAAACGTTTACTGGGCATCGAAATTCCAAAAGACCTTGTGCCGGGGATCCTTACAAAGCTCGGTTTGACGATTGAGTCATCGACAGACGAATCGATCACCGCGACTCCGCCTAGCTGGCGAAAAGATCTGACCCGCGAAGCCGATTTGGTCGAAGAAGTTGGTCGCATTTACGGCTTTGACAAAATTCCTGACAACGTCAACGTGCCAATGGCCGCTTCGCACCGACCCAATGCTGATCGCGTGATCGACAAAGTTCGAGCCGTTCTCACGTCCGCCGGATTCGACGAAGCAGTCACGCCCAGCCTTGTCCCGCAGCCTTGGTCGGACGCGTTTAGCCCTTGGACCGATGCGGCGCCGCTTCAAAGTAGCCAACCGATGTTGGGTGTGCTGGAAGAGTATTCAAAGAACATCGGCGCGGTCAATTTGCTTCGCCGCAGCCTCATCCCAAGCTTGTTGGAAGTCCGCCGAATCAACGAGTACCGTTCCAATTCAGAGATTGATTTATTCGAAACGGCGAAAGTTTACTTGCCGCTTGGCGAACATGAAATTCCTGACCAGCCAACAAAACTTGGGATCATTAGCGGTCGCGATTTCTACGAAGTCAAAGGCATCGTGGAGGCGATTGTTAACTCCGTCAATGCATCGCTTTCCCTCGACATCAGCGAGTGTGATCATGACGTGTTTGACAGTAGCATGTCTGGAGAATTGAAAATCAACGATAAAACGCTTGGCTGGATCGGTGAAGTTTCGAAATCTGCAAAGAAAAGTTTTGGCCTGCGTTCCGATGCGGTTGTGGTCGAACTCGATTTGGGGGTGCTTGATGAGCAAGCCATATTGATTCCGCTGCACGTCAACCAAAGTCAATTTCCACCGGTTAGTCGCGATTTTAACTTCATTGTTGACAACGCCGTTCGCTGGGCTGAGCTTGAGTCAACCATCCGAGCCGCGTGTGGCTCGTTGCTCGAAACGATCCAGTACCGTGAAACGTTTCGCAATGAAGAGAAAGACGGTGCCGATAAGAAGCGTTTGCTGTTGACTGTCGTCTTGCGTTCGCCAGAATCAACGCTGACCGGCAAACAGGCGGAAGAGGTTTGCAGTTCGATCATTTCAAGTTGCCAATCAAAATTGTCGGCGAGCTTGGTCGGTTAACGCGATGGTTTTGAGGACGTGTTGAAGTTGCTTGCGCCTTTTGGAGTTGCGCTGGTTAGGATTTTTTGGCTGACCAATAAGTAAGTTGGATATTCCTGCCGACAGTCGCGAACCTGAAAGACGGACAAAAATCCACCTGCAAACTATTTTATACGTTTCTAGGTAGCCAGAATTCGGCTCACACAAAACGAAAGCTTATGCAACTTTCCGATTCCAAAATCGTCTATCTTACTGCCGGTGCAGCTGGAATGTTTTGTGGAAGCTGTATGCATGACAACGCTCTCTCACGTGCTTTGTCGGATCACGGTTGGAATATTCAACTGGTTCCTACCTACACGCCCATTCGAACGGACGAAAAAGACTTTAGTGTTGATCAAGTTCTGTTCGGTGGGATCAATGTGTATTTGCAGCAAAAGATTCCGCTCTTTCGATTCCTGCCATCGTTTCTCGATCGTTTTCTTGATTCGCCGTGGTTGATTCGCAAAGTCACTTCGCGGGCGATCGAAACCGATTCCAAAATGCTGGGCAAACTCGCCCATTCAATGCTGCTTGGCTCGAAAGGTAATCAAAAGAAACAGGTACATCAGGTTTGTCAGTGGTTTAAGCACAGTAAACCCGATCTCGTGATTTTTTCAAACGCGTTGATTGGTGGGTGTATCGCCGATATCAAAGAGCAATTCGATTTTCCTGTTTTGGTTACGCTTCAAGGCGACGATGTTTTTCTCGACAGCCTTAAAGAACCTTTTAAGACAAAGTGTATCGCGCAAATCTGCGAGATTGCCAAACAAGTCGATGGCTTTATCGTTCAAAGCGAGTTTTTTCGCGGCTATATGAGTGAGTACTTTTCGATTGATCCGTCGAAGATCCATGTCACACCGCTGGGTATTGATGTTGCTGATTTTTCACACTTTCTTTCAGATGATGTGAAGAAAAAAGAACCGACAAACGAAAAAACGGTCGGGTATATGGCGAGGCTGGCACCGGAAAAGGGCCTGCATCATTTAGTCGACGCATTTATTAAGCTTCGGTTGCAGCCAGACACAGGGCATGTGAAACTTAAGATCGCTGGTTGGTTGAGTCCCGAGAACCAGGGTTATGCTGACGAGCAATGGAAACGGCTTGAGTCAGCCGGATTGAAATCGGAGTACGAGTATCTCGGAGTGATCGAACGCGAGCGCAAGATCGAATTCTTTAGCGAGATTGATTTGCTTTGTGTGCCGACAGAATTTCAGGAGCCAAAAGGGCTCTACGTGCTCGAAGCGTTTGCCGCGGGTGTTGCGGTTGTCTGTCCCTCGCACGGCGCATTTCCCGAATTGATTCAACAGTCAGACGGCGGTGTTTTGTTTGAACCTGGGAACACGGATGAGTTGGCAAAACATTTGGTCGAGTTGCTCGCCGATGATAAGAGACGAAACGAGTTTGGCAAACGTGGTCAGAGATTTGTCCACGAGCATCGAAACGCATCCGCCATGGCGATTTCCACTTCAGAGTTGATCAAGACGTTTTTGAAAAAGTGAACGCTCGTCAGACCCGATTGATGGCAAGCACTTCGCGTCAGCTTTGATTCAGAGTTCATCAGTCGCGTTGAAATACTGATTCGCGACGTGGTTGACTTCGATCAAGCACATGAAGATTCCGACGAGGCAAAGCGCAATTCCGATCCAGGCGATTCTTTGCTTTCGTGAAGTCAGGCCCCAAAAACCCATAATCAATCCGAGTAGACCGTTGATCAGGCTCCAGCTAGTGATGAAGGACCCAGCGATCACCCAAATTCCTAAGACAAGCGCTCCGATAGCGCCGCCGTTGGCCGCCATGTTATCCATGTTGGCAGCGATTGGAGGAGCGGAGCCCCCAGCGCCTGCGGGAGCGAGTAGGGCTTTTTCTGCTTCGCTGATTGGATCGGCCAATGATGCCTCGGTGACCTCTTGAGGGTGAACTTGATCACCCTCTTCAGGATTCACAACAGTAGCTTCGACGGGTGTTTGATCCGCGTGTCCCTCCTCCGTTGGATTTGCATTTGCCGAATTTGGTTCTGCATTATTTGCATTGGTTGGTGGGTTTTCTTCGGCGCTCATTTTTCAGACAATACTTTTTGGAACTGGATGAGAATTCAAATAGTCTACCCGCCATTTCGGTCTGGATAAACCATTTTCAAGAAATCATTCTCAAACCAAACGACTGTTGAATTATCAAAACGAAGTTATCGCAAAAAGAAAAAGTAAATGACACGATTTATTACCCATTTTGAGAGTGCTATTGATCCTGCCGTTATATTGCCGGCCGATTGTGAGCAGACGATGCACGAAAATCGTCCACTTTGGTCGCGATATGATCTCGATGGTGTTAAAAAGTCGATGACGAAAGACGTTTTGAATACCCGTCCGCGTGACATGTGGCGATATCAAGAGCTGTTGCCAATCGGCGACGAGATCGAGCCAGTGTCGTTGAACAAGTCGATGAGCCCCATCATTGAATGCCCTCGATTTGCCAAACAGATGGGAATGAAGCACGTTTGGTTCAAAGATGAATCTCAATTACCGACCTACAGTTTCAAATGTCGCGGAATTTCGTTGGCGGCTACGATGGCGAAGCATTTCGGTAGAACCCGGATCGCAATGGCCAGCAATGGCAACGCAGGTGGAGCGATGGGTTTGTACGCGGCACGGGCAGGGATGGAATCGGTTTGTTTCATGCCGCAGGATACGCCGATCGTAAATCTTTCTGAATGTCATTTCAGTGGGGCAAAGCTGTTTGTGACCAATGGCTTGATCGATGAAAGTGGAAAACGAATTCGTGAAGGACACAATCACGGTTTGTGGTTTGATATTTCTACGCTCAAAGAACCGTATCGTTTAGAAGGCAAGAAAACGATGGGCCTTGAGTTGGCGGAGCAGTTCAATTGGGAGTTGCCCGATGTCATTCTGTATCCGACCGGTGGCGGTACGGCTTTGATTGCGATGTGGAAAGCGTTTAAGGAGTTGCGCGAGATGGGTTTTTTGACCAGCGAAACGATGCCACGAATGTACGCCGTTCAGTCTGATGGTTGCCAGCCGATGGTGACAGCTTTTGAAGCGGGCGAGCGTTTTGCGACGCGACATGAAAACGCAGATACGACCGCAATGGGAATTCGGGTGCCCACGGCGCTGGGAGATTTTATGGTGTTGGACACCGTTCGCGAAAGCAATGGAGCCGCGATTGCGGTTGAAGAAGGTCGTTTGATCGAGTGGCAAAAGAAAGTTGCCTCGTCCGAAGGGGTGATGATCTGCCCTGAAACCGCCACGTGTATCGGCGGCTTGGAAAAATTGATTGAGCAGAAAAAAGTGTCGGTGGACGAACGGATCGTGATCTTTAATACGGCAGCCGGGCAGAAATATTTTGGAAGTGGCGAACTGCCGGACGTGCCGTCGATTGATCTCTCCAAACCAACGGATTGGGAAGCGTTCGGCAAAGAGTATTTGCAATCTGATTTGGTTTCTACGTAGTCACGTGGCAAAACGTAAACCAGAAGTTCGAATGAAAAGCTACGGGATCTACACCCAGTGGGAGTCCGATGCCAAGCAGCTTCCTCGGATCGCAGAATTTACAATGCGAGTCCCAGCCGTTATCGACATCGAGTTTGGATTTGTGGTGAATATCAAATCCGCCAAAAACCAAGAGCTCGGCTACTGTATCGACCATCCCGGGATCCGAGATGCAGATGGAGTCGTTCGTGCGCCCTTTGACGGAATTGTGTACGTCAAAACCAACGACTGGGATTTCTATCTCGGTGATACGATCTGGGCACCAATCGAAGACAAACTGGGCGATTGGCGATTGACGCTAGAGTTGGACGGAAAAATAATCGCGGACAAAACGTTTGAGCTATTCGCCGAGTGAATCCGCCCTTGCTTGGATGGAAGGGAGGCCTTGCTGTGTGTCCACTGTAAGTGCTTTTAGTTCGTCAAACCGATCTGCAATTTCAATGAGTCAATATCGGCTAATCTTTGATCGAGTCAATGAATTCAAGGTGATTCCAGCATCCGCATCGCCCACATCGTAGCGGTATCATTTGTTAGAATGGGCGAAAACGACGGGCGAACGTGGCTTCGCTTTCTAGATTTACTTGCGAAGTAACGATGGCAAAAAAAGACGCTGAACCAGAAAAGAAACTTTACCTTCTCGATGCGATGGCGCTGATCTATCGCGCCCATTTCGCTTTGATTCGATCGCCGCGCTACACATCCGGTGGCGCGTGTACGTCTGCCGTTTTTGGTGTCGCCAATACGGTGTTTGACATCATCAAGAAACGCGAGCCATCCCATATCGCCGTCGCATTCGATACACGCGAACCCACGTTTCGTCACGAAGTGTTTCCGGAATACAAGGCCCAGCGCGATGCGCTTCCCGAAGACATCGCCGAACAATTTCCGCTGGTCGATAAGTTGTTCGAAGCGTTAAACATCACGATGATTCGCAAGCCGGGATTTGAGGCGGACGATATCATCGGTACGTTGGCGAAAGAAGCCGAGGCCGAAGGCTTTGAAACGTTTATGGTTACGCCTGACAAAGATTACACTCAGTTGGTTTCTGAAAAAATCACGATGTTCAAACCCGGTCGACAGGGCTCCAATCCGGAACTGCTGGGTGTGCCCGAGGTGCTGGAGAAATGGCAAGTTGAACGTGTCGATCAAGTCGTCGATATCCTCGGCCTGATGGGGGACGCGAGTGATAACATTCCCGGTGTACCAGGTATCGGCCCCAAAACGGCTCAGAAACTGATCGCCAAATTTGGCTCGGTTGAAAAACTGCTGGAGAGTACGGATCAATTAAAAGGGAAGCAGAAAGAGCGCGTAGAAGAAAACAGAGAACAGGCGCTGCTTTCAAAAGAATTGGTCACCATCAAAGTCGACGTCGAGCATGACGTCAAATTTGAAGACATGAAGTGGACGGGCTATGACGAGGAAAAACTGAACGCGTTGTTTGTTGAGCTTGAGTTTGACGGCCTTGGTAAGCGTTTGTTCGGCAAATCATTTTCAGCTGCGCCGGCACGGCAGGCTGTTATTCGCGAAAAACGTGAAAAAGAAATTCAATCCGATCTTTTCAGCGAGCCCGTTCAAGAGAAAACAATCAAGGATGTCGAACACAGTTACATTACTGTTAAAACGAAAAAAGGGCGGGCTGAGTTGGTGAAAAAGCTGCTTGAGCAAGAGCGGATTTGCTTTGACACCGAAACCACAAGCCTCGATCCGCGGACGGCGTTTCCGTTAGGGATCGCTTTTGCGCTTGAGCCGCACCGCGGGTATTACGTGGTCATTCCTGAAGAGGAAGACATGGCAATGGCGGTGCTCGAACAGTTCCGTCCGATCTTTGAAAGCGAGTCGATTGCTAAAGTTGGCCACAATCTCAAATACGATGTGACGCTGCTCAAGTGGAATGGTATCGAAGTTCGTGGCGAGTTGTTCGACACGATGCTGGCTCATTCCATGAAAGAGCCTGAAATGAAGCACGGCCTCGACTATCTCGCCAAGCTTTATTTGGGTTATCAACCGATTCCGACCAGTGATTTGCTGGGAACCAAAGAAGAAGGCCAGCGTAATATGCGCGATGTGCCTTTGGAAATACTCTCCGAGTATGCTTGCGAAGACGCCGATATTACTTTGCAAGTCGCCAATGTGATTGCGCCGGATATCGAATCGCGTGGCGTTTCAAAAGTCTGCCACGAAGTCGAATGTCCCTTGGTTCCCGTGTTGGTTGACATGGAGTACGAAGGGATTCGGCTGGACGTGGATGCGCTGGATGAGTTTTCCAAAGTGCTTGAGAAAGACATTGAAGAGCTTCAGGAGACCATTTATATCGCCGCTGGACGTGAATTTAATATTGGATCGCCAAAGCAGTTGGGGGTGATTCTTTACGATGAGTTAAAGCTCGTTGAGAAGCCAAAGAAAACTGCCAAGGGGCAAAATTCGACGCGGGAGTCGGAGTTGATCCGGCTTGCTTCGAAACATCAAATCGTTGCCGACGTTTTGGATTACCGCAACGCAGTGAAATTGAAATCCGTTTATGTGGACCAGCTTCCCAATTCGGTTAGCCCGGTCACGGGGCGACTGCACACGCATTACAGTCAGACGTGGACGGCAACCGGGCGGATGCAGTCGAATAATCCAAACTTGCAAACGATTCCAGTTCGCAAAGAACGCGGGCGTGAGATTCGTGCGGCGTTTGTTCCACGCGATGATGACCATTTGATTCTCGCTGCGGATTATTCTCAGATCGAATTGCGGATCATGGCCGCGCTCAGTCAAGACCCAGCGATGTTGGAAGCGTTTAAGACTGGCACCGATATCCATGCGGTTACCGCTGCGAAAGTTTACGATGTTGCAATCGAAGAAGTCGATCGTGAAATGAGATCGAAGGCGAAGATGGTCAATTTTGGAATCCTGTATGGAATTTCAGCGTTTGGCCTGCAACAGCGATTGAATATTCCTCGCAAGGAAGCCAACCTTTTGATCGACAGTTACTACGAGAAATACCCGGGCGTTCAAAAGTACATTGATGAGACGATCAAGTTTGCAGAAGAGAACGGTTATGTAAAAACGCAGACTGGACGTCGACGACAGTTGAGAGATATTAATTCTCGTAACCGAACTTTGAAGAATGCGGCTGAGCGATTGGCGATGAATAGTCCGATTCAAGGCACCGCAGCAGACATGCTGAAAATGGCGATGATCAAAGTACACCATGCCCTGCGCGAAGGCGGATTCAAAACGAAAATGCTGCTAACGGTTCACGACGAATTGGTTTTTGACATGCACAAAGAGGAAGAGGAGACTGTCAAGCCGGTGATTGAGGAATGTATGAAGACCGCTTTGCCGTTGGAGGTTCCAATCGAAGTTGAATTGGGCACAGGAAGCAGCTGGCTAGAGGCTCATTGATTCTTGGGGCTACGTCCAGTGATCACGCCAACTATTTGCGTTTGTAGATCGAAAACACTGGTGACGTGGATTTCTTTTCATCGTTTTGCTTTGCGTTTTCTTCGCTTTCCAACCTAATTGTCTGCAATAGTGCGAAATCGGCCAATGCTTTCTCTCGAAATTTTTTGGTGACTTTAGCTGAGAAGAAATTGAACTCATTGATGATGACCAAGTTGATATTTGCTTCCGCTAATTGATCTTTCACTTTTGAGTGGTCGTCATATAAGCCCGGGTGAAAGAACTCGTACATTACTCCATTGATGGAACGACGGCCGCTAAAGAAACTCATTTCAGGTGCGTCGGGTGTTGCAAAGATTGTTTCGCCTACTTGTGTTTCGCTTTCGATCAAATCGTGCAGGCGGTTGTACGCGCCAGCCGTTTCCGCATCTGTGAGGAAACTGCAGCGGTTTGTATCCATGCGTGCGGAAGGCGGGCTGCGAAACGACGAGTTTTTTGATTCTATTGGCATGAAAGAATGGTATCGCAAGCAGCTAAATAGGATTAAAAATGCGACCAACAACGTCACTGCTTTTTGGCGGACAGTGTCTTGAAGACGAACCGAAACCAATACGGCGATCACGAGTAGTGGTGCTGAGTAGAAAAAATAAATTGGCAATGCAAACGGAAATTGAACAAGGCTTGTAAAAAAAGTAAGCGTCGTAACTAAGAACAAAGCCTGTTTTTCCCAGATAGAAATTTCCTTTTTCCGACCTAACAATATCAGATTGCCGATCACTACCAGCGGTAACAAATTACGAGCACCAAAAAAAACGGTGGCCGCGCCGATTTCGGTCGCTAGAGCCAAGACAAAGAGGACACCGCCAATCGCTGCGACTACTTGCCAAGTCGATTCCTTGCTCGAGTCGAGTCGGGAGCCGCACAGTTGAGGAAACAGTAGCACAAAGTAGGGGATCGTAAAAACAAAACTGTTAACTGCTGGAAACGGACCAGTGGCCGAACTCAAACGGTGGCTTGGCATTATGAGAACACCATAAACGAGTTCATCGATCGCGCCTTGTTGCCAGTAAAAGCCAATGAAAATTGCAATCGGTACGGCGACTCCGATTAGCAACGGCAGCGTCTCGGCGGCCATGCTTTTGAGGCGCGAAAGTGTATCAGTCGAACTGGCAATCGGCTTTGAAGAATCTGAAACGTCCGCTGGCAGCAGAATTGAGACGCCCCGGAACAGTTTCCATTCTTGAAAGAATACGAACCCTGTCAAACCGATAAATGGGATCACGAAATGCATGATTTGTGCGGCGATGTCATTCTTGACAAAGCAAACACTTAGCATGCCTGCAAGAAAAACAGCGACCAAAATAGGAATCGAGACCCAGCCAGGTGTACGTCCCTGTTTTTCGAATTGCAGCTGGTTACGAAAAAGCAAAAACAACAGACAGGCTGCAAGAGTAAAGACGCCGGTTATTTTGAACAGGATCGAAAGCCCCCCCATCAGCCCTGCAATGACCAGGTAACGTCGCTGATCGGTCTGTGAAAACTTGACGACGGCACACAATGCCCAAAGAGCGAAGAACAGGTTGTGCCAAGATGGTGCGGCGGCTGAATAAGTTGGAATACTCCAAGCGGCAGCTAAAAGAGTCACCAACGCTGCAACACGCGGTTGAGCAAATTGTGTGGCCAGCCAATAGATCGCCGCTATAAATGGGACGAACCAAACCAACAACATCAGTCGCATTGAATCGCAGTGGATCCCCCACCAATAAAAGCTGAGGGCGTTCACATAGCTCAGCGCGCCGGTGTACATGTCGTCGAAATCGCGATGGGGTAACTCGCCGTTGAGAACCCGCTCAGCGGCTTGCCCCATTTGTCCTTCGTCGGAAGGAAAGAATCCTTGGTTGAGATTCAGCCAACTCCAGCCGACAGACAAACAAACAACCAGAACTCCCCATCCCCAAAGTGAGAGTCTAGGCGAGGAAATTGGTCTTGAAACATGGATATCTGTCATCTATTGCACGTCTTGATGCTTGATTCTCTTGAAGATGTTTGATTTCCCCTCGCTTCTTGAGACCGATATTTGCCTTCGGTAAATCGTATACCTTGGGGTTTTTGATCCATCGTCAATTTCGAAGTCAACACAATGGATCGGCTCGTAGTCTGCCAAAGCGATCGTTCGAAAGTCTTCGGTTACCTGAGGTGAGAACGGGGGACGCTCATTGATCACAACCAGACGAACGTCTCGTGAAGCAAGTTCATCTTTTAGCTTTTCGAGATCAGCGTACAGATCCTTTCGGAAGAATTCATACATTACTCCGTTGAAGGGCCGACGATTGCAGAGGTAGTTGACTTCGGGAAGGTCGGGAGTGGTAAAAACCGTATCGTTGGCAGAGGAATGTTGGGCTACCAATTCGCACATCGCGTTGACGGCGGCGGCTTCCTTTGAGTCAACAATGAATTGACAACGTTCTGATTCCAGCCTGACACGATGGTGATTGGAAACGAAGGGAAGACCAGTGACCGGCGCATGGAATTGAATGCTGCTGAACAGGATCAAAAAGACAACGACGACCATAAGCAGTTTGCGAGGAACTCTGCCCTGCAATTCGACAGCGATCAAAGCGGTCAGAATCAAAAGTGGAGCAGCATAAAAAAAGTAGATCGGTGAGGCATAGGGAAACTGAATCAAACTCACAAAGAAAGGGATAACGGTGACAAGATAAAGTAGGTGCTGCCGCTGGCGGGTCAGTTTTTCGCGAAACCCAAAAATCAAAGCCAGATTACCCAACACCAAAATCGGTCCCAGGTTTCGGAAGCTCATCAAGCCAACAATGCGTCCAAAGTCTGAACCAATCATCAACAGAAATGCGATCATTGCAATCGCACCAATAAGCATTGCGCGACTCTTACTGGTCTTAGAAGGCTGAGCTTTTGATTTTCCTTTGATTGACCAGAGGCCGGCGAATATGAGTGCGCCAATCGGAACAGAGAAAATCAGATTGTCGAGACTGGGAAACGGAAGGGCTGCAAGATCGATTCGTTTGCCAGGCAGAATCAAGATGCCGTAAGCCAGGTCTCCCAACGCGTTTTCGTTCCAATAGTAAATGACAAGGCAACCGATTGGAATCGCGATCCCGATCATTAGCGGAGTGAAATCCCGAACCAAATCAAGGACACGATCTTTGAGTTTCCCGCGTGCCAACGTCCATTCGCGAAAAATCACTATCGCGACAAGGCCCAAGAAAGGAATGACGAAGTGCAACGCCTGCATGATCGGGTCCTGCGACGTCACGAAAACGAAACTTAGCGATCCCGCGACCAACAACGCAATCGTTGCTAATACCGAAAACAGGCGACTGGTTGATTCGTCGTCGCCTTCACCTCGCGATGTCTGTCGGAAAAAGTATAGAAACAACAGTGTGCCGGCGAGTATAAAAACCCCCGTAATTTTGAACAGAATCGACCCGCCGATCATCAAACCGGCGAGCAATAGATACCGGCGTTGGCCTTTCTTCAGAAAGCACATCAGGGCGCACAGCACCCAGCCTGCAAAGAACAGGTTGTACCACGACGGCATTGGGGCGGGGTACATGGGAATGCTCCATGCTGCAGCCAATAAAGTGAGCAGGCCAGCGGTCACAGGCTTGGTTAGTTCTGAAAAAAGCCAATACATGCTCGCCAGAAACGGGACAAACCAGGCAAACAACATCCACCGAATCGATAGGCTGTTGGCTCCCCAGATCTGAAAGCTCAGTGCGTTGAGAAAGCTCAAGGCGCCGGTGTACATTTCGTCAAAATCTCGATGCGGAAGTTCACCCGCAAAGGTACGTTGGGCACATTGCCCCAATTGACCCTCGTCGTGCGCTATCCAGCCTTGATCGAGTTTGGTCCACACGTATATCGCTGCAACCAGCACAGAACCGATGCCGATCAACCAACGATGTTGGTTGGAGGGTGGTTCGGTTGAGCCAGATTCCAGGAAACCGATCATTGAATTCGGGTTTGTGTTTTTCATCGCCGAAACGTGCGCATACAAAAGATCTAATCTGATGCGATAGATTACAACGTGACTCCGAAGGGAATTGAACAACGGCTCTATCTGCGGAACTTCTGGCCAATTCGCCGTTAAACTGTACTGGATTTGATTTTTACTCAGAGATTAACGGCTAGAGCGTGTACGCCAATGCATTGCGTAGCTTCGGTTTGGAATCCCAATCTTCAGGACACTCCAGAGACGATCCCGAATCTTCTTGAGACACACTTGCGAGGCGGGTTCGATGTGGTCTACGCGATTCGAGAAAAACGAAGCCTTGTGGCTACGAGCTTGTTACGCTGGATTTTATCGCGTGATTTGAGAACTATCCGAGCTGGATCTCTCTGAAGGAACCGGAGATTTTGCTTTGGTGCCAAAGCGAGTGGTCGACCAGATGAAGCAGCTGCCCGAACGTCAGTTGATTACGTGTTGGCCAACGACCGATTGTGACTCTGGCCTTCGCCAATCTGGTGCATCCTGTGGTTGAGCTGAATTTGATTCTTAGGTGAAGGCATGTCTGCTCATAATTCAAACTCAATCATTCGATTTTTTCATGCGTGTTATTGAGAATCGGAGCGAAGCACCCAACACAAATCGAGATTATTTATCGGAAATGGTTGGAATAGATTGGCAAATAAATTTGTTTACTTGTTGGAAGAGCCAATTGATAAATTCAAAAAAGAAGCCTGCCGGATTAGGGCAGGCTTTTTTGGATGATTCATTTGGCTGGAACTATTTACTGAGAAAGTTCAGCCAGTTCTTTTTGTCTTTCTTTTCAGGCTCTACTTCTTCTCGTTGTTCGCCAGAGAGTTTTTCAGCCAACTCACTGATCGAGTGAGTAATGGCGGCTTTTGGAGCCTGCTGTAACAACGGAACGCCATTGTTTCGGCACTCCGAGATCACACCATAGTTATTTGGGATGCGCCAAAAGATCTCACGATCAATTGTCTCTTCGGCTTTGGCTGAACTGATTTGAGCCTTGTCCAATCCAGCGCGGTTAACGACGACGTTGACTTTTTCGTTGACGCCTTCGTAAGATTCCAATGACGACAACAGACGAACCACGTTTCGTAAGCAAGGCAGATCCAATTGTGTTAGCAAAAGGATTTGCTTGGACGCTTCGAGTGCTGCAATATCCAGTCGGCTATAGGATTTCGAAAGGTCAATCACAAGGTGTGTGAAAGAGGCTTTCAAGAGTCCTAGAACGCGTTTGAAATCTTCGTTTGAGATCGTCGAGATGTCTTCAATTTGAACGGGACGCGGAAGTAAGTAAACTCCCGTTTCATGTTTGGTCAACGATTTTCTCAGCAATGCTAGATCAAGTCGCGAAATGTTTTGCGCGACGTCAATCAAAGTGTAGTCTGGGATCATATCCAGGAATACGTCGGCATCGCCCAGCGCTAGATCCAAGTCAATCAAGACCACGCTTCGATCAGGATGTTGTGCTAATGCAACAGCGAGATTCACTGCAATCGAAGTCGTGCCCACACCGCCTGAAGCACCTGCGACCGAGATGATAGAACCTGCGTTGCTCCGTTGCTTGCCATCGGTTGTGGCTGAGACTCGATCCAGAGCACCGACGAGTTCGTCAATTTGAACAGGTGAGTTCAGAAATTCACGAGCACCCGAACGCATGGCTCGAAGGATCATCTGTCCATCGGTTCTACCGCTGACAACAATGATGCCGCATGTTGGATGGTTACGAGAGAGGTTCTCAACCAATTGCATCGCTTTTTCATCGTCACTATCAATGTCGATAATGGCAACGTCTGGCGAGGTTTGGGCGACGATCTCTGAAAAGAACTCGTAGCGTGAACAATCTGCTTCCAACCAAACCTGCTCCATGCCGATCAAATATTTCTTAAGATCGTCACGTGTTGATTCGTCTGGATCGCAAATTGAAATCCGAAGTGTACCGCTCATGGGATATCCGTAATCAATGGTGGTAGCTAAATAGGTGAGACCTGAGTGTTAACGTTTAACAGCAGGTTTGCCTTGGTCGATCATTTAGGAAGGAAATGAACAACCAAAATTGACGCCTGACGTGTAGAACGTTCGGCCCACCGGAGGCCGAACTTTCTAACACGTGTTTGTCTAAGTCTTTAGCGACGCTTGGATTTGGTTGGCCACAGGAATCCACGGTTTGCTTGCTTAGGACGTGCCTTGGTTTGAGGCGATGATCCGTTTTGCGGAAAGCGTTGCGATGAATTGAACTGCGGTGTTACCGGTTGTTGATAATATGAATTCGGGTAGCTCTGATTGCCATGGATAGGCTGCCCCTGAATAGGATGTCCTTGAATAGGTTGTCCTTGGATAGGATGTCCCTCAATAGGATGTCCTTGAATAGGTTGTCCCTGGATAGGATGTCCCTGGATAGGATGTCCTTGGATAATGTTTCCAGGTTGGCCTTGGCCATGAATTGGAGCTGACGAGAAACTGTTGTTAATCGGGCAGTCTTCGTTGCATTTCGGAACTTCCAAATGACCGTTGATATATAGTTCTCGGTTGGAAGGTGAAGCGGTCAGTTGACCAGGGCCACGCTGAGGTACAAGTGAGGCTTCGACTTCACTGACGAATCGTGGTGTCAGTAAGAAAACCAATTCCGTTTCGTTCTTTTCTTCTTGAATGCTTCGAAATAATGGACCAATGACAGGGCTGTGCATCAATACAGGGATTCCGCGTGAAGTTGTTGAAATGTCTTCACGGTAATCACCAGCCAAAGCGAGTGTGTGTCCGGCTTTCATCTTTACACCTGTGTTGACACGACGAACACGAAAACCTGGTGTGCCAGTGTCACCTGACAAGTCAGCGGCAATTTCAGAGACTTCAGCTCGAACTTCGAGTGTTAATTCGCCAGCACCGTGAACGATCGGAACCAAATCCAACTTTGTACCGAAGGGGCGGAATTCGATGGCGTTTGTGCCCAGACCACCTTGGACTTGAACAGGTACTTCACCGCCAGAAAGGAATTCAGCAGGACGACCGTTTTGGGCAACCAAAGTCGGTTGATCAAGAAGCTTAGCTAAACTGTTTTGTTCCAAAGCCTGGATGAAAGCGTTGAATTGATTGCTGTCGTTTAGCACACCGAACGTGATGTTCTGGCCGACCGCACCTGTTCCAGTTGAGACGTCTTGAATCAAGTCTGCAACACTGGATACAAAGTTTACATCGGAGCCAAGGAAAGACCAGTCGACCCCTAGTTGGCGAAGCTTCGTTCGTGATACTTCGTAAACTTTAACTTCGATCGCGATGTTCTGTGAACCGGCGACTTGAAGTTCGTTGATGACGTTGGAAGGAAAGTAATCCTGAGCAACGGCAAGAATGTTTTGAACTTGATCAGCACGAGCCGCATGTCCTTTGAGGATAACGCCCGTTTGCAATGCGTCCACTTTGATTTGTGAATCAGGAAAGTGCTCGGCGAATGCTCGCTCAAGTTTGCGAACGTCGATGGTGACTTCCACTGTGATCGTTTGCAAGTTCTTTTGCGGATCGCTGACGGTGATCGTCGAGATACCTGGCTTAACTCCAGTAATCAAGATCTCGTTCTGAGCCACTGGTGTAGCTGACAGAATTTCAGGATTTTCAACCATCATTTCCGGTACGTTGTACGGAAACTTTAGTCGTTGGCTGGCACCAGTGATCAAGTTCAGCGACTCAACCGAGTTGTTGACTTCAAATTGATTACCAAGCGGCGCTTGTAGGCCGAGAGCAACAGGTGAGAAACTCGCCGTTGTCGCGATAACGAAACAGCAACATAGAAGCAGGGTCTTTCGCATATTCATCCGTGAATCCTCGCGTTAGGCAGAACAGCTAAAGTGCTTGTGGAATTACAAGCACTGCTGTGAATCATCCATGATTTTTTCTGCAAATTACTAACTGTGAATCAACACAGTTAGATTCTGATACGCACAATCCTGTTAAGGATCATGTCACGTATAGATAATTCGAACCTATCGACTCAGATATTGATCTTGTTCCAATCCACGGTCAATGTCCTCTGAGCCGTTAAAGTCTTCCTCGCTTACCTCGTCCTCGCGACTAGGAGCTCTTTCCCGAGATCCCGAGCCTCTGATCGGAATATCATTGTTTTGGAAGTGGATTTTTTCAGCGTCTGGACCTCTCCAAACGATCATTGCACCTTGTGTGCCTGGTGCCATTGACTTGTCAAATATCGTTTTTGGTGCGTCCACATCAACGATTTCTTCTGTTGCGTTTTCGCCTTCTTCCATGATGTCAGCAATGCTTTCTGGTTCCGTGTCAGATCGTGTCTCTTCACCACGAAGTGCAAGCTTAATTTGGCCAGTACGCTGAACGAAGTAAATTTCTTCTGATTGCTTTTCGGTTACTAGCACACCAACGATAGCACTTGAGTTTTCATTATTGGTGCGATCATCGTATGCATCCATTCTGTTACCGATTGAAAAGACGCGAAGGCCTTTCAAGAAGGTGCGTGTTGTTTGTGTGCGATCAGCGCGCTTGAAAAGTCCAATCACATCAACGCGGTCACCAGGGCTGAGTAGTCCAGCCAAAGTATCGTCTGCGTTAACTTTAATCGCGACGACTTTGAAGCCTTCAGGAATCCGAATGATGTCTTCGTTCTTGCCTTTTGTCGCTGAAATGACGATTGGCATTCCTTTACTCAAACGAGAAGAAGTAACCTTGTCAGCAATGTCTTCGATTTTCGTGGCTGCATTTTCCGGAATGATAGTTACAGGCCAGTTTTCAATAGTGACATTTTCTTCGGTCAAAAGGTCTTTGATGTCAACGTCGGTTTTTGCGACGAGTACTGGCCCCATTTGAATCTCGGGTGCAGTACTGTTTTTGCCAACCATAACTTGGCTAATGCCGATCGCGGCAACAAGGCCGAAGCCCATAGAGACGATCATTAACATGAATGACTTAGATTTCATTGGAGTACCTCAGCAGAGCCTTGTGGATTGGTGATCGATTTCGATCGAAACGGTTCAAAAAAGTCTATTTAAAATGTTCCAAACGTATTGATAACCATCCTTGGCTACCTGAACTCCGTCATGGAGTATCAAATTCGTTGCGAAAAGGAGTGACGCAAAAGTGCCAGCACTCCACATTATTTCCTGATTCGGCTTGTTATTAACTTCGATTCAAGAAAACGGTGGGCGGTGGGATTCAAGTTAGATTCGGTTTAACCCGAATCCAACTCGTTGCCCGTGTTAATTTGTTAGTTTTAGATCAACAGTCCTGACCATGCGAAGTAAAGAACCGTTCCAATCGCCAAAGGAATGCCGTAAGGAAGCAATCGCATTGTTGATTTTCTTTCGGTTGCGATTTCAGCAAGTGCTTCAGGGTCGCGGATCGTAGTGATTTCATTGAGGATGCAGAAGAATTGAGCGTAGTGCTTTCGTGCTTCTCCAGCTGCGATGATCATGATGATCGCAAGGATCGCACCCACGATGGTTGAGACGCAAAATGCGTAAAATGTAATTGTGCAGTGGACCCAGGCACCGATGGCAGCCATCATTTTGACGTCGCCAGCACCCATGCCCCCGATTGCGTAGGCTGGCAACAGCGTTGCGATTCCAACAGCAGTTCCGGCCAAGCTCCACATCAATCCGACGTACCAACCTTGGTCGTACATCCCGTAGCTGATTGAGCTATAGATCCATCCGGCGATGATCATTGGGAATGTCAATTTGTTTGGGACCCGAAGTTCTTTTCCGTCGATGTATGCAGCGACAACAGCAAATACGCTAACGGCCCAGTAGACCCAATTGTCGGCCATGTTAATAAGTAATTCGTTCATTTCTCTACCCGGTGTTGTTATGTGTTGTGTTGTGCGTTTTTTGATTCAGTTTTCGCGAATTAGCTTTTGATGATCAAAAACGAAGCGTAAAAAGGTAGCTCGCAAAAACTGCGACGAGCGTAAAAAAACAACAAACCAATTCAAAAGCTTGTTGGTATGAGTCTGGGTTTACTAACCAATCCATCTGTCTGTCTTTCTCGGTCCAAATAGATGTTGTGAAATGCAGGCGCGGAAAAAGCCCACTTCGACCACGATGGCCGAAGGGGCAATTATTCCGGATCACCCGTTATATACGGGTAATTTGCCGACTAGAAACTAGTTAGGCAAACCGTTCAATTGACCAGCGATCTCGTTGAACTTTGAGCTCGTTGCGTTACCAACAGCTGAAACAGCTGCCAAGCAAACGATGATGATCAAAGCAAGCATGATTGCATACTCGACAGCTGTTGGGCCATCTTCTGATTTCATGAACTTCTGAACTTTAGTGATGATACTTTTCATAGTGTCTTTCCTCCGACGGATAGGACGTCGCCCTAAGGCGTTCGTTGAGCCGAATGGCTCGAAATTAAAAGGGTTGAGCTAACAAGTGGATGAGCACTTTTCCTGCGAGTGTCAGCTTC
This sequence comes from uncultured Pirellulaceae bacterium, assembly GCA_964478065.1. Classification (GTDB taxonomy): domain Bacteria; phylum Planctomycetota; class Planctomycetia; order Pirellulales; family Pirellulaceae; genus Mariniblastus. The sequence continues at coordinate 46,927 of CAYZGP010000002.1, read as the reverse complement.
CCTACAAAATCAATTTGCTCTCAACAAGAGAGCGGCAGGAAGTGAGTCGTTAACTTTTCTTGCGATCCGTTTTTGACTCACTGAAACTTATGACACGTATGGCAAGAGTCAAACTTTAAGGGTTAAAGAAAGTTGGAATTTATTTACAAGCGTTCTGGTGTGGGGGACCTGCCGATACAACCGTTACATTCATCATCGATCAATGACTCAGGTGGGTGTACGCACGAGAAATGGTCAGTGTTGGGTATCGTCAAAGACCAACTTGGATGTGCTTAGAGACTGGCCGTGTCGTTATGGCTCTTGCGACGGCGATAATATTTCAAACCAGCAAAGAAAAAACATGCGGCCGAAACCAACCCAAACAACGTCAACGCGATTGGCGGATAAAGTGCCATGATGATAGCGGTGATGAACATCGCGAAGGCTTGGATATAAAAGCTGCCGGAGAGAATACCCGCTTTGATCAGAAATACCGTTCCAGCCATTACGCCCAGTAGCGGAGCCAGTGAAAGGACCTTTAAGTCTAGGGTGGCTTCCAGTGGGAACAGAAACGCAACACAGATCATCGACGATGCCCAAACGTGAGCGATTTGCCGTTCAACGAAAGTCACTGGTCCCATGCGCCGGCGAACAAACCAAAACACGACCGCCCAAGTCCCCAGTCCGACGGTCCACATTAACCAATAGTGCAGGCGAGTCTCGTCACCCATCCAGGACATGATATTGGTTAAAAAACAAACGACTAACAAAACCAGACTATGCCACATCCAGAGCAGCCCCCAATTCTCAAGGATCACTGCATGGTGAGTTTCGCGAAAAACATTGGTAATGATTTGACCAAAACGGCCTTCACTGGCTGCAACTGATTCGTTTCGCCTAAACGCTCGCAGGTCGTCACGCAAATCGCGAGCCGCGGAATAACGGAGATCTTGAGGTTTTTGCAGGCAACGCATTGCGATCATTTCCAGGCGCCGGTTGACACGCCGATTGAGTACACGCGGCGAGACAGGGTCCTGCTCAAGAACCATCATGACGGTTTCAACAGGTGAAGAACCGAGAAAAGGAGGTCGGCCAGTGAGCATGTTGTATAGAATCGCGCCGAGGCTGTAGACGTCACTGGTGACACCGATTTGGGCGCGGGTACCTGCGGCTTGTTCAGGAGCCATATAACTGGGTGTGCCAAGCACCGCACCTGAGCGGGTCAAGCTATGCTGGTTATGCCGTTCTTTTGCCAGACCAAAATCGGCTACATAAGCTCTGCCTTCGTCATCGAGCATGATGTTGGAAGGTTTCAGGTCACGATGAAGAATGCCCTGGTTGTGTGCGTAATAGATCGCGTCGCTGATTTCTTCCATCAATTTAGCGGCTCGGTTGGCTGGCATGGGGCCACGTGCGAGTCGTTCAGAAAGCGATTGGCCCTGGATGAGTTTCATACAAAAAAACTCTCGGCCCATGTAATCACCGATTTCGTAGATTGGAATAATGTTTGGATGTTGCAGTCGCGAAGCCGCGATGGCTTCAGAGTCGAACCGTTGCCGTTCTGATTTGGTAGCGAAATCGCCTTTAAGAATCATTTTGATTGCGACGGCGGCTCCATCACTCTCACGGATGGCACGATAAACGATTCCCATTCCGCCCCGCCCTATTTCGGCTTCGAGCATGTAGTTGGCAAACTTACATGGCAACTCCAGTTGAGGCAGCGCGATTTCATTTGTGATCTCTTGCTCACGACTACTTTGTTCCTTCGCAGCAACGTCGGTAACAATAATGGTGCCCCAAAGTTCTCGCAAATCAGATTCGAACTGGGGGTACTGTTTGCAAACCGAATCCAGATTGATCGTTTCGCCTTTATTGGAGCGATCGGCAAGTTCAGTGACGAGATTGGCGAGCGCTTGTTCGGATGCGTCACCATCGGTTTCGATTTCAGCTTGGCTGTCGTTTTCTTTTTGCGAATCCGTCACGATGCTAATCGCTCCAACAGGCAACAATTCTACTCATCAAACGACTGTGAGCCATCTTGCATGGCCTGCTTGAGTCGTTTGATGGCGCGGAGGTAACGCATGCTGGCCGCGGGTTCCGACAGGTTGAGGATCTGACCAATTTCCTGGTTGGTCAAATGCTCGTAGTGGCGCATGATGATGATTTCGCAGTCTTTTTCGTCCAGCTTGGCGATCGACTCTTCGACCTTGCGAGCCATTTCTTTTTGCAGTGCCGCTGCGGCTGGGGTTAGTCTTCCATCACCAAGCATCGAGGCAAGTTGAATTGAAGACTGGTCAAACCCGCGAGGCGCGACCAATTGTTGCTCGCGATCCACTGAACGTTTTGCCGAAACGCGGTGTCGCCGATGGGCGTCAATGATTCTGTCTTTTGCAATTTGCCGTAACCACAAATGAAAAGGCATCATTGGGTCGGCGAGGTATCTTTGAAGTCGACGATTGGCTTCTATCAAGACGTCCTGGACGACATCGCTTACGTCGATTCGATTTTGAATCTTATGATCCAGTCGCATACGAACAAGCTGCCGAAGCGAATTGCGATGACGATCCATCAATTGATTGACGGCAGATTCATCACCGTCTTTGGCTTGAGCGATTAGCTCTTGAGTAGGATGTTGTTCTGGCCACATGAAACCATTATCACTAAAAAGCACCCCGTTTGCTACATCATTGAGCCATCAAATTAAGGCCTGCGACAATTTAACCGCCGGTCAAACGTGCAAGCGCCTTGAATAAAGTATCGATTTGCGTCGTGTTATTATACAAGTGGCATGAAACGCGGATGTACCAACGTTCTTTGAATTGATTGACCATCACTTCGATGCTGACTTCGTCCCACAATTGTTTTTGAAGTGTTGACCAATCGCCAGGTGGCATCGGAACGTGAGCCATGCAGCCGTACCAACCTGCGTCCCGGTTTCCCAACGGCGAAGTCTTGAACAAATCTCGTAAACCACTTTCTGCGTATTGGGCCAACCATCGTGACCGCTGGCGAAAGTTTTCAACTCCGATCGTTTCCATAAATTCAATGGCTCGCGGCACGCTCAAAAATGGACTTGGGTCGCGCGAACCAATCCAAGTGAATTCTTCATCCCATGTTTCCGGTGTCGCGGGAGGCAGCCGCCCCCAACTCTTGATCGGTGGTTGAACTGCCGAATGTTGCCGTGGGTTGACATATAGAAACCCACTTCCTAAAGAGCCACACAGCCATTTGTGACAACTTGCCGTGTAAAAATCGCAATCGAGTTCGTCGATCGAAAGTTCGATTTGCGCGGGGGAATGAGGGCCGTCAACGCATGTTGCAATGTCTCGATTTCGAAACGCGTTACAGATTTCTTTGACGGGAAAAATCAAAGCCGTCGCTGAGGTGATGTGGCTAACGACCAACAGTTTTGTTTTGTCGGTTACATGGGCAATGAGTGAAGCAACGATCTCGTCGGGTGATTCGAATTGATCAGGCATTTTCACAATCACAAGTTTGGCTCCGACATCATCACACGCTCGTTGCCAAGTGCGAATGACCGAGCCATATTCGTGATCGCACAATAGGACTTCATCGTCTTTGGTTAGTTTAAAACTTCGCGCAACGACATTCATGCCATAGGTCGCGTTGTCAACGAAGATCAAATTCTGTCTCGTTGTTCCAACAAATTTTGCGACACAAGTGCGGGCTTGGTCCATTGCCGGTTCAAGTTGCCGAAGATAAAAATCCATGGGCTGCTCGTCCAGGAAGTCGATCCATTTTCGACGTTCGTAGCGAACTACATTGGGAGGAATCGTGAACGAGCCATGGTTGAGATAGATCGTGTCGGGGCGCAGCTGCCATTGGGCGCTAAGATCGAACCACTCTTTGTCGTTGGCGGGATCTCTCGTTTTTGCGGGAGCGGAGTCTGTTGTTTGTATTGTCATTCTCAACCTGCATAAAAGAAAGACCGACCCTTTCGATCTTTTTCGTATTGTAAGCAGTTTGAAGCATGCTCCAACTAGTGGCTCGTCAAACCTGAATTGACGGTTGCCATGTTTACGCGAAGCGTAAGAAACGATTCATTTCAGCTTTGACGAACCACTAGCTTGTTTTTGCAGCTTTCAAGCGGTAACAGTTTGGTCGCTCAAACGTATAAATTCAGAAACACTAAACCAAGCCAAACCAAAGCGATTCCAAAGATGCTTCCGAGCAGCATCAAGATCAAAAGTCCGAACCGGCTGGGTTTTCGTTTTGATTGATCAACCGGTAACTGTTCCGTTTGTTTGTCCGTCGCGATGTTTCCATCCGCTGGCGAATTGTTTAGTTGGACGAAAGGAATCAGCAATATTGGTGCAAGTATCAACGCGACGACGATGCTGGAGAATCGATTGACGACCATTGCAACCATTCCTCGCCAGCCTTTGAAGAACGCTAACGCAAATGGGTCTTGCATGTTTCCGCCAAACGCGACAACTCCATAAGCACCACCGCCAATCGCGTAGTACCCCACCGCGCCCCCGCCGAGCGCCATGGTGCCAAGTGCGAAACCGCCAATTGAAAGTCCAGTTCCAATCGCGCAACCGCCAAAAGCAAAAAGAACCCCAGCTGCAACGCCGCCGAAACTAACCAATCCGAGACTTGAACCACCGAGCGCGATTCCCCCGATCGCCAACCCTCCAATCGCTATCCCACCCGTTGCCATGCTGCCTATCGCGATCAAGCCGCGGGCGACCTTGGGCTTGTTGGTTACGGCGTCGGTCCCAAACGCGATGTGAACGATGGGCCAATGAAAGATCGTCCATTTAGATTTGTATTCAAACTCATGGTGTTTTGTCGCCCAAATGGCAGGGGCCGAATTGATCATTCGATCGCAGCTTGAGCACCGTCGTTGTGTTCGTTTCCTACGCTTTGAATTCGGCTCGATCGTTGGCGAGTTGAGTTTGGATCCGCAAAAAGGACAAAAGCTGATCTCTTTCTTTTCATTCAAAACAAGCCTCGCGATCATGGAAGTGATGAACAAGATTTTAAAGCGTCACCTACGGCTTAGCCATCGATCTTTCTGTCAACCGATAAAAAAAATCGAAGCCACTTTGCCGGCATTCAACGCCAGAAAAGTGAGACTTCGATTAGTGTTCGTTTCGGAGTGACTGAAATTGCCAAAAAACAACTCAGCATCCGACTGGTTTTTCGCGAGATAAAACCAGAACGAGTTTTTTAAACCAGAACGAGCTTAAAACGATTAACGTGACCAGATTAAACGGGAACCGTTTTGACTGTTTTGATAATCTCAGCCGCAACCTTGTACGGATCAGCGTTGGATGCAGGACGACGATCTTCCAACCAGCCTTTCCAGCCATTGGTTACGGTGCCAACTGGAATGCGAATTGACGCACCACGATCGGAAACGCCATAGCTAAATTGATCAATTCGCTGTGTCTCGTGCTTGCCAGTCAAACGCTGATGGTTGTCAGCACCATAAACGGCGATGTGTTCGGCAACGCGCGGAGCAAATGACTCACAGATTCTTTCGTAGATAGACTGGTCGCCACATTCACGAAGAACCGAGTTTGAAAAGTTCGCGTGCATCCCGGAACCGTTCCAGTCGGTATCGCCAAGCGGTTTGGGATGCCAGTCGATCGCCATGCCATAATTCTCGCCGCATCGCTCAAGCAGATAACGTGCAACCCAGATTTGATCGCCGGCTTGTTTGGCACCCTTTGAGAAGATTTGGAATTCCCATTGTCCAGCTGCGACTTCGGCATTGATGCCTTCGACGTTGAGGCCAGCAGCAAGGCACATATCCAAATGTTCTTCCACCATGTCACGGCCGTGTGCGTTGTTGGCACCGACCGAGCAGTAATAAGGGCCCTGCGGTTGAGGATAGCCACCCACTGGGAATCCAGGAGGACGATTGGTTTCTGGATCCCAAAGGAAATACTCTTGCTCAAATCCAAACCAAAAATCATTGTCGTCGTCTTCGATTGTTGCGCGACCATTTGATTCGTGGGGAGTGCCATCAGGATTGAGGACTTCGCACATTACAAGATAGGCATCCAAACGACCGGGATCGCGAAAGATGGCACATGGCTCGAGCAAACAGTCAGACGAACCACCTTCAGCTTGTTGAGTCGAGCTTCCGTCAAAGCACCATTGTGGGCAGTCTTCGAGATTGCCGCTAAAGTCTCCAATGATTTTTGTCTTGCTACGCAAACTCTGGGTCGGCTTGTAACCGTCAAGCCAGATGTATTCTAGTTTTGATTTGGTCATTCTCGGAAAACTCCAGTAACTCTTTGAAAGTTGGTAGGTGATCGTGTGGTTTGGGCTCGCCTCTCAACTCGGGTACGTTTCCCGGTCGTATTCTGTTTTGTTCAGAATTGTGGCGAATTTGCTTTAAGTTAACCAACTACCGTGGCAGGGCTGAGTTGCGCTTGCATACGAGTCGCGTTAACAAGCTGCGATAATAGCACTCTACGCCTCTGTTTTATAGTGCTTGAAATTGCTGGTTTTGCTGTCCGATTGATCGTTTCGATCACCAGTGTGCTTGAGTTGCAGGCAAACGCTGGTTATTAAATAGGCAGTTTGAATAAAGCAAAAACATGTTTTGGAAACCATTGAGCCAGAAACAACGGATTAAGGCCAGTTCCCCAACGCAGTCGTAAAGTCGTTTGGAATGGCACGCGGGTTGCTTTTAGCGGAAGGCAATTTTGTACATCCGAATTGGCTTTCGCGTCTAGTTTGAGCCCCAAATTTTTTTCGAATTTTTTGGTCTGTTCGGAAAGCCGATTGGCTTACTGGTACGTCACCGGCTCCTTTGACAGCATTGCTTCCAATAATCGTAACACTTGACTCGAGAATCACTTGACTCCCAAAGAAGTAATCGCACTTTGCCGCAGTGCAGACGTAAAAGCCGTTGACCTGAGATTCGTAGACTTTATTGGCCAATGGGGGCACACTACGATTCCGGCGTCGGCTTTTACTGAAGCCATTTTTGAAAACGGGATGGGATTCGACGGCTCAAGTGTTCGCGGTTGGCAGCGCGTTGAAGAAAGCGACATGTTGTTGATGCCGCAACCTGATTCGAGCTTTGTCGATCCTTTCTCAAGTGTGCCCACGCTAAATATTATTTGTAATGTCGTTGATCCGATCACGCACGAAAACTACAGCCGTGATCCTCGGTTTGTCGCACGCAAGGCATCGGCTTATTTGACTAGCACTGGAATTGCCGACACCGCGAATTTCGGACCTGAAGCCGAGTTCTTTATTCTCGACGATGTTCGTTTCGATCAACGTCCCGACGCTGCATTTTTTTACGTCGATAGTTCGGAGGCACAATGGAACCGAGGGCGCGTCGAAGAGCCAAACCTCGGCAACAAAATCCGACAACAACAAGGCTACCTCCCCTGCCCTCCCGTTGATCAGCTAAACGATATTCGAAATGAAATGATGTTGACGATGATCGACTGCGGCTTGGCTGTGGAATGTCAGCATCACGAAGTCGCCACGGCTGGCCAATCGGAAATTGACTTGAAGTACGATTCGCTCGTCACGATGGCAGACCGGATGATGGTATATAAGTACATCGTTAAGAATGTGGCTTATCGAAATCGCAAGACCGCCACTTTCATGCCCAAGCCAATTTTTGGAGATGCTGGTTCTGGAATGCACACGCATTTGTCTTTTTGGAAAGAAGGCAAGCCGTTGTTTGCCGGCGACGGATACGCTGGGCTTAGTCCGACTGCCATGTATGCGATGGGTGGGATTTTAAAGCATGCTCCAGCGTTGTTGGCGATCACTAACCCAACGACCAATAGTTACAAACGTCTGGTGCCGGGGTTTGAAGCACCGGTCAATCTTGCTTACTCGCAGCGCAACCGATCTGCGGCTTGTCGGATTCCGATGTACAGCAACGATCCAAAATCGAAACGAATCGAATTCCGTTGTCCCGACGCCAGCGCGAATCCTTATCTTGCGTTTGCGGCGATCACGATGGCTGCAATTGATGGAATTGAAAACAAAACCGATCCAGGTGATCCGTTAGACAAAGACATCTACGATCTTCCACCTGAGGAATCGGTCAACGTTACTAAAACGCCGCGGTCGCTTGAGGCGGCTTTGGAGGCACTCAAATCCGATCACGAATTTTTGCTTCGCGGTGATGTTTTCACAAAAGATGTGATCGATACTTGGATCAACTACAAGTGGCAGAATGAAGTGGAAGCTATGCGAGTCCGCCCGCATCCCTACGAGTTCTGTATGTATTTCGATATGTAGATTCAGCGAGGTTAAGCATTTCTTTGCGCGTTCTCTCGCCAGTCAATAAAATCCGGTATCATCGACCTGGCAAAAGTGCCAAACGTTCAAAGAACCAAACAAAAAACGCCAAACTAATAAAGCCAACTCATGAAAAAAGTACTCGTTCTCTGCACTGGAAATTCCTGTCGTTCACAAATGGCTCAAGTCATTTGGCAAGATCTAAGCAATCAAATTCACGGCACCAACAGTTGGCAATCCGAATCAGCTGGCTCCAAACCATCTGGTTACGTCCATCCGCTTGCCCTCAAAGCCATCGAAGAAATCGGGCTTTCAGTCGAAGGTTTGACCAGTAAGTCGGTTGATCCGTTTTTGGATCAGCAAATTGATCTTGCGGTAACTGTTTGCGATAACGCGAAAGAAGCTTGTCCCGCTCTACCGGGCGTCCAACAAACGTTACACTGGCCCTTTGATGATCCGGCCGACGCGACCGGTACCGAGGCGGAGCAGATGGAAGTGTTTCGTCGTGTCCGTGACGAAATCAAAACAAAGATTTCTGAGTATTTGAAGGCTACAAAAACAGATGACCAAAACACCTGAATTCAGTCCAGCCGCTCAGGCCGATTGTCGCAAGCTAATTGAAATGGCGCTGGTCGAAGACATCGGCGCCGCCCAAATGGATGATGGAGTCGATTGCACTACCGATGCAATCGTGCCCAAACAATCCACTGCCCGCGCAGCGTTTGTAAGCCGAGCCGATGGTGTGGTTTGCGGTGTCGAGATCGCAAAACTTGCCATCGAAAAATGGGCTCCAAACTTATCACTCAATGTCGCAATCGCAGACGGTCAGCCGGTCAGCCCTAAACAACCGATCGCCGTCATGGTCGGTCCCGCTCATGATATCCTGACGATGGAGCGAACGTGTTTGAACTTCATGTGTCGCTTGTCAGGAATCAGTACACTGACCCGGCAATATGCCAACGAGATCAAAGGCACTTCGGCTTGCGTTCTGGACACTCGCAAGACAACGCCTGGTTGGCGGCGACTTGAAAAATATGCCGTTGCCTGTGGAGGCGGCAAGAACCATCGTATGGGTTTGTACGATGCGATCATGATTAAAGACAACCATCTGGCGTTTTATCGTACGCAGGTTAAAGACAAAGGCGACACCATTCCAACGTCGATTGACGTGGCTCGGAAATGGATCAACGACCATCAGGCAAAATTGCCCAATGGAAAAAATACGATTCTCCAACTCGAAGTTGATACGCTTGCGCAATTGGCCATCGCACTGGAAACGGATTGCGATATTATCCTGCTCGACAATATGAGCTGCGAAACACTTACCGAAGCCGTTGCGATGCGAAATAAAACGGCTCCAAAAATTTTGCTGGAAGCCTCCGGCGGCGTGAATTTGACCACGATCAAAAACATTTCCCAAACGGGCGTCGAACGAATCAGCGTTGGCGCGTTAACTCATTCCGCACTCAATTTTGACATCGGGCTGGATTGGGAAATTTCGTAAGTGACAACGCTAAGCCTTGACTGGGGAAAGCTTGCGGTGGCAAATATGTTTCACCAATGAATTGTGTCAGGCATCCAGTTACACTATTCGCTTTTAGTTATTCGAATCAGGTTACCGAGAACAAGATGGCAATCGACAAGAAAACTGCGGTTCGTCTCGCAAAAGCATGTTTGTGGGCATATGAATTTGAGCTATCTCGAGTTGAAGAACTATTGAAGTTTGACGGAGCGGCTCCAGAGAAAACGTCTGTCGTCTCAGATGACCAGAATACGTCGACTTCGTTTGGTGGCGTCATTGAGTACGCCGATGTCACGATTGTCGCTTTTCAAGGAACGATCACAGAATTCGAACGGGATGGCGTGTTTCGATTTGATAGCGTGGTCGATTGGTTTCAAAACTTCAAAATCAAACAAGTCAAAACAAATGAATCCGGCCTGCCCGGTGACGTCCATTTTGGCTTTCTTGATCAGCTCAATTTGATTTACGAAGAAGTTAAATCCAAACTCGACAAAGAAAAACCGGTTGTTCTGACCGGGCACAGTCAAGGCGGCGCGATCGCATGCTTGGCTACCAAGAAACTTGAGCTTGATGGATTCACCGTCAAAGAAACCTACACCTTTGCCTCACCCCGGCCGGGTGACGCGGAGTTTGCCAACAGCATTAAAACTCCAGTGTTTCGAGTTGAATTTGGCCATGACATTGTACCCCACGTTCCGCCTACGCTGATGCAAGGCGGTTCGGTTGGTCGCATCCTCGCTCTGATGGGACTCACGGGCAAGCTGCCGGACTTGTTGGCCTCGTTCGCCAAAATGCTGAAGGAAGCTGAGGAGAATAGTTACACGAGCGTCGGTAGTTTGACCTACCGTCCCGAAGACGGCGACTTGCAAACCGATGTTGCGATAGAAGAAGAGCTCGAAATGCGTTCATCACGCCGAACGGGATTGTTGTTTGCCGGCAAAGACCTTGGGAACCACCATAGCTTGGAGAACTATATCGCGATGTTCGATTAAGCGGTTTGAATTGAGCCTTTTGAACGAAC
>CAYZGP010000002.1:0-36052 GCA_964478065.1 uncultured Pirellulaceae bacterium | reverse complement strand
ATTAAGCCAATTGAATTAAGAAACGCCCAATTCAGTTTTCGGTTCGCTCAATGGAATCGGCTTTGGTTTCGATTCATGCATTCCAACAAGCATCAACCCCAACAAGCAAAACACGACTGAAAACAAATGCACGTTTGAGAACAACGCGATTCCCATGAGCACGACCAATGCGATCGCCGATCCCACTTTGGGTGGCAACAGCCAGACAAAGGCACACAGAGTTTCGGTGATAATCACCATTCGCGAGTAATAGGTTGCAACGTTTCGCAGGCCTTCTCCTTCGAACTTCGTACGCAAGAAGTTAAAGAACCAATAGTCGCGGTCCACGAAATAGATTTCGTAAAACACGTTGCCCGACCAATACTCGGGCGTCCATTTTCCCGCCGCCCCGCCCAGGAAAATCAAGGACACAATCAGCAGCGCAAACGTTCTTGCTTTGGCGAACAAAATTTCTTCTGCGTCATCGATTCGCATTGTGTACCAAACGCACCAGACAGACACCCAGAAACTGGTAACGAATGTTACATCGTTATACGAGCCCTGGTGCAGACACAGTCCGAACATGCAAACCATGATTGTGATGGCTTGGAAACGCAGGATTGCTTTGTTGTGCGAAAACATCGCTAAAAAACCAAGCACGACTGGAACGATATAAAGTCCCGCCAAAACGTTTGGGTTGGCCATCAGCGCGGGAAAGAAATCGGTTTGAAGTTGATGGTCGGTATAAAGTTGATGGATCAGCGGAAAGTATTTGCACTTCCAAACCAAAGACGCAATTAAGAAACCGATAACGACTCGGTAAACTTTGAGAGTCGTTGAGAGAGTATGCGCCGTTGCGTCTTTTTGACGCGAAGCCAAAATCGCATTTGCTTTGGCGCTAAAACTTGACTCGTCGAATCCGGTTGAAATGGAGGTGGTCATTGAATCACCCCAGGTTTGTACAGTCGTTGAACTTCAAACTTTTCTGGCGAGTTCGACTTCATCTCAAAAGTAGTTTGAATCTCACGACCGCGATAACGAGTTGTAAGATAAAAGTACCCATTGAGGTTGTCTTTGTGTTCAAAAATCGCGTTGGCAAAAGTAAACGATCGCGTTGGAAAATGGTTGATTGTTTCGAAAACGGGCTGGGGAACTTGAGGGGTATCGTCTTCGTCAACTGGCCCGACGACCGTCGGTAGTTTAGTGTTTGGATCCCGCACTAAAGCGGCGGAGATTTCCTGCTCTGAAAACTCAACATCTGAAAAACAAACCCGGTTTTCGAAGTTGTACATCGAGGGAACGGTTTGCTGGATCGACCACGCGACAAAATTTGGCGACGCTAGGTGGAATCGTTTGAGATAGGCGTCTTGGACCGTCGTACTCAGCGGAAGTGCGATAACCCACAGGGCAATCCCGCCAATGAATGCCATCAAAACCGCAGACGAAACGTCTTTGGTTGTCCAAATTTGCTTAAACAGCTGAAACATCCCTATTTCAGAACCTCAAACTTCCATGTTTGTGACCAAGATCCACACAATAAAACTCGGCTATTGCTGGCAATTGATTCTTGAAACTTGCATAAATGCTGGTGATTTTGGCAAATCCGCAAACAGACCCCTAAAACCCTGCAAAAAGCGCCTGAAAATAATTCTGAATTTTCCAAAGATCCCACATAGCCCGGCGAACAACACTTATGGAATTTGGAGATGACTTAAAAGTTGTCGCTCAGCCATCTGATTTTTCCAGATTCAAACACACAAACAAATCGAGATTACATATCCACAGGAGTAGGAAAATGTGCAAAAAGTTGACCCTAGGGGTTTTAGGTTTGATGTTGATTAGCGGCTTCCTTTTCGGTGGCAAAATCATCCCTTACGCCCAGACCGCTGTCTCAAAAATTAGAAGTTCGGCTCAGGACAGTGTTCCTGTTTCGTTCCAACTCGACGCCGCCAAAAAGCAGCTCCCAAAAATTGGCAAAGAGATCCACAAAATGGCATTTCAAATCGCCAAAGAGACGGTTCAAGTCAAACGGCTTGCTGCCGACCTTAAGCGACAAGACCGAATGCTGAAAACGAGCTACGAAAAAATGATGACGCTTCGTGAGCACGTCAGCTCAGGCGACGGCTCTTACGTGACAACCAACGGCAAAGCTTTCAAAAAGTCGCGAGTTGAAGACGAGCTTCGCCATCGTTTCACGATGTACCAAACGGCAGCCAAGACCAAAGAAAAGCAAGCTGAGATTCTTGTTCTCCGCAAAAAGTCTTTGGACAACGCTTACGCAAAAATGGAAGAAGCCAAAGCTCAGCAACGTGAGTTGGAAGTTCAAATTGAAAACTTGACAGCACGTAGTCGCATGAACGATGTGATCGCAACGGCTGGCCAGCTTGATATCGACAACAGCCAGTTGTCAAAGACTCGGGAAATGCTTGACGACATCGACGCTTTGATTTCAGCCAAAGAAGAGTTCTTGAACGTCGTACCTGACTACTACGGACAAATCCCAGTCGGCGATGAGGAAGCGATTTCCGACACGGACATCCTGGAAGAAATGGACGCATACTTTGACAAAGCAGATTCTTCAGATGATGACGTTGCACTTGAAGAGGATCTAGTTTTCAACAACTAGTGATGACAACGGGACGCATCCCTTGGGGGCTCGTGGCTAAAAGGTAGGTTTAGCTCGGGCCCCTTTTTTGCGTCCAAAACGAAAGCAATCAACGAGACTGAATTGTGGCCAATCAAGCTACGAGTAAACTAAGAGGAAAAGCCGGCAAAAAAGATGGCAATTTTGGCTTTGGGACGCCAAAATCAATAAGTGAAAAAAATCATGGGAACAACAATTAATGCCGTGGGGAAAACGACAAAAACTTGCCAACCGCGCCATGATCGACGGCGATCTTGATCAAGCAGTTGAGCATCTTAAAAATGACCGATATCAGGAATCGTATTCTGGCCGCCGTGTCTCGCGTCGTTTAGTCGAAGCGTTGATCGAACGAGCCGATGAAGCGATCGCAATTGGCAATTTGGGACCTGCCTGGAAAGACCTCACCACCGCCAGCGAAATCGCTACTCCCAAAGACGAAGACATTGTATCGCGTCACAAAACACAATTGGTCGAACTGACGATCGAATCTGCCGAGTCACTTTTGTCCTCGGGAAAAATAACGCACGCCGTCCAGCTGGTTCATCTTCTATCGGATCGCAAGATCATGGACTGGCGAGCCGATCGTATTCAAAACGTTGCCCAGTGTTTGCATCAAGCCGATGAGATGGCGGCACTTGGAAAACTGGATGAAGCGATCAGCCAATTGGAACAAGCTAAAAATATTCAGCCCAATCTTCCGTTTATCGAATCACGACTCGCTGCCGGTCGGCAACGCCAGATTCAAATGAAAGAGCTCACTGAGGAACTTCATTCCACAGCCCTCAAGTGCCTATGGGGTGACGTGAGCAAGTGTTGTCAGAAGATTTTGACAATCGCGCCAAAACATCAAATTGCTCTCGACGCACAACGCCATTGTGTGACACGAGCGCAAAGAAAAACGTCGGCGGGTTTGAGAGCGACACAGATTCCTGATTCAACGATGCGGATTTCAAAATCAAATTCATTTTTCCAGATCGGTGAAGTGGGTGAAAACGGCTCTGGCCAAGATGATCCCAATCGAGACGCTGGTTCCAATGTTGATACTGACTCGGATTACGTTGGCAATGAATCGTTCGCTTGCGATCGACAGCGTGACACTGGAATTCCAAGAGGCGGATCATTTATTCTTTGGGTAGATGGAGTGGGTGGATACTTGGTTTGTCCCGGCGAAGTCAGCACCGTCGGCCAAGCCGTTCCGCATTCCAATGTTGCGATTCCCATCCAAGGCGACCTGCGCCGCCGTCACGTTCGCCTGGAAACCGTTGGCGGACAACATTTGATTCATCCACTGGGTGATGTCTCGGTTGATGGCGAGACGTTGGCTTCGCCCGCGGAGATCAAGAACAAACAAACGATCAGCCTCGACGGTGGGGTGAAATTGCAATACACCCAATCCCATCCGTTAAGCAAAACGGCGCGACTGGACTTCGTTTCGCGGCATCGAACACATCCGTGGTCAGACGCGGTTTTGTTAGCTTCACAATCGATCATCCTTGGCCCCAATCGAGACAATCATGTCTTTTGCCCAACCTGGCGTTTTGACATGATCATCTTTCAACGAAAAAACAAATGGTTTTGTCGAACAAAAGAAGCCTTTGAGATCGATGGGAAAACTGTTGACAAAGAAGGAGAAATTCAAATCAACTCGCGGATTGTTGGCGAAGATTTTTCAGTAACTTTGGAGCCTTTTTCATAGGTCCACGTTTAAGTAACTACCTGAGCCAAACAAACGTCTGAGCGAAACAAACAAGGTCTGAGTATCAAAATTAACCTCGAACTGAAACCGATTAACAAAGTCTTTACAGAAGCGTCCAAGCGATAATTCGAACCGCTATTGATTGTTGGCCAGTTAATCTGGGTCAATTCTTCCGTTTTTTACGCCAATTCGTCCCGCAAATATCGGCATGCCACCGTGAAACCTAGACAAATAGACGACAAAGCGGCTACTCTAGAAAAGATAGAAGATGACGATCTTCTAATCTCATCGGAGAAGCCAGCCGTTTCGGCTGGGAGGCGCGGAATGAAGTTTTCTTATCCCAGTGGATCAAAACCGCTTGACGGATACACCCTCAAACGCGGAATCGGTATCGGCGGTTTTGGCGAGGTGTACTTCGCGCTTAGCGACGCAGGAAAAGAAGTCGCCCTCAAAAAAATTCAGCGCAACCTCGACGTGGAACTGCGCGGGGTTCGTCAATGCTTGAACCTCAAACACGTTAACCTGATTTCGCTTTGGGATATTCGTACTAACGAGTACGGCGAAAGTTGGGTGGTGATGGAATACGTCCCCGGCCCTTCCCTTCGCGATGCTGTCGAAGCCAATCCCAAGGGCATGCCGGAAGAACAAGTCAAAACCTGGTTCGCGTCAACGGCGTCTGGCGTTTCGTATTTGCATGAACACGGAATTGTTCACCGTGACCTTAAGCCAGGAAACATTTTTTGCGACGAAGACGAGCAAGTCATTAAGATCGGTGACTACGGACTTTCAAAATTCATCTCTTGCAGTCGCCGTTCAGGCCAAACGGAATCAGTTGGCACTTTTCATTACATGGCACCTGAAATTGGCAAAGGCGTCTACGGGAAAGAAATCGACATCTATGCGTTGGGCATTCTTTTGTACGAAATGCTCACAGGCGATGTGCCGTTTGAAGGTGAGAGCTCGCAAGAAATCATCATGAAACATCTCACGGCAACTCCCAATGTGGATCGTGTGCCAGAAGAGTTTCGCAAAGTCATTTTAAAGTCGCTGCGAAAAGACTCAGAACTTCGATACAGCAGCGTTCCCGAGATGGTTGCCGAGTTGCCTTGGCCGGAAATTGCTGAAAACAGTCAAAAGATTATTTCGCAACATTCCGTCGGGCCAATGGTGTTGGGCGCTGGCAGTATCCGCGCGATGCGGCCCACTGACGAGCATCCGGGGATCGACGTTGACCAAAACGATCCAATCGAATCAATCAACGCTCTGCCACGCAGTGCCGATTTGTCAAAACTTCCTCCGGTGATCATCAGCGGTAAGGAAGTCCAGTCAGCGCAAGCCCAGTCGATGCCGGATATCGTGTTTGGCCCGTTGACAGATAACACGAATTATCTTGGCGGACCGGTTCCGAATTCGTCACCAGGCGATGATTCGCCCAACAATGGCCGTTCGAAATTGGATCCGATTCATGTGATCGATTCGGGTAGTGGTAAAAACCGAGTGAATCACAATTTGTTGGCGTCCAATGTGATCGACAATTCGACCTTAAATGTGCAGACCGCTAATGCGAACAATGTAAGCGCGGTTGCTGGCGAGCCAATTGCGTCCGCTTTGCAAACAGGAATAGGCCGTGTCTCTCAGTGGTGGTGCAATGCTAACGTTTCGACTCCGGTCAAAATCATTTTGCTGATCGTCGCTGGAATGGTCGTCGTGCAAAATTCAAAATGGCTTTTTCCACTAACGCTCAGCCTTGGAATCATTTACCTGCTCTACTACGTCGGACGAACAGCGTTTTGGGATTCCACCGAAGAGAAACCCAAGAAGGAATCACCAAAACAATTGCAGCGGCTCCAAGCCGCCCGGGTTAGAAGTTCGCTTGGCATGAGACCCTCAGCCGATCGCGTGACCGAGTTGGTTGGTTCGTTGCTCGTGGGGGCGTTTGCTTGCATCGTATTGAATCTGTTGGGATTGGCGCTGGGAAGTGGCATCCTGAATTCCTCAGTCGAAGCCTGGGCCAATTACACCTGGCTAACGTTGACCAGCGTGTTGGCGACTTGGGTTTTACTTTCGTGTGGAAAAATCTGGGAACAAGATTGCATTGAAGGCGGAGATGGCTGGCTTCGTCGATTGGTTTTGGTTGGGCTTGGATTGGTCGTTGGCGCAATTGCTTTCTTTTCGGCTGGCTCGTTCGGCTTGGATTTAACGCAACTCGCGTTACTGGATTTCAAAGCCCGCCAGACTGAGCAGTTTGTATTCAGTGGGATTCCGCAGTTTCCGGCCTACCTGATTTTCTTTGCGGGTATGTTTGGAATATTGAGATGGTGGCGTCAGATGGATCCGGTTCGCAAGACTCGATTAAGCGTTTTGAATGTGACCCTGTGTTTGATCTGGGCTACGATCTTCAGTCACTTGCTAAATGTTCCGCTGACTGGCAATTGCATATTGGCAGTTATCGTCTCGGTCTCCGTTCAATTGGCGGCTCCATGGCTTCACCCAGTTAGTCGGCAAGAGATCGCTGACGAATCTCCTAACCAGTCGTTGGTTTAATCTGCATGCCATTTTTTCGAAGCCACTTCACTCCAGCGTTATTGCTTTTTGTTTCGGTAATATTTGTGCCGGGTTCAATATTTGCGCAGACGTCGAATGCTTCGCCGTTTTTTCTTTCGTCAGCAAATGCGACAGTCAATATCACGCAGGATGAAAAAGCCGAAGCCCCTATCGCGGATCGTGATCCAGAGTTCGCGAAGGCATTTAATTCGCTCGATGAGACTTTGAATGTCGACCCGGAAGAAAAATTGGCCAGCGAATTACTGTTGCGAAATCGTTTGGTTACAGCCGCACTGATTGGCGGGATGTTTCTCGGTTGGATGGGCGTCTTGTTTGCTTATTTGCGCCTCGATCACGCCACTCGCGGATTCTACAGCGGGCGGCTACAAACTTTGGCGGCTGTGATTTCCATTGCGATTCTTGTGGTGGGCTATATTCTCTGGAGCCAAGTGCTCTTCTAAGCATTGCAGCTAGGCATTTTGGTTAGGCGACAATAAAATTGTGCTGTAATCAATTGTGCGTCTAACGACGCACACAACCTCTGGCCGCCATAAAACAATGCTTGAACTCATCGCCCAAGGACCCAGTATCGACTCGCGTTGGCGTCGACAGCTTCCTAACGAGACGGTTGAACTCGGTCGCGCAACGCTAGCCTATCGCGTTCCGTGGGACGGGCAGATTTCGAGATCCCACGTTGCATTAACTGCGGCGAGCAACCAAGTCAAAGTCGAGAAACGTCCCGACGCCGTCAATCCAGTATTCTTTAACGGCAAGCAGGAAACTTCGTTCATTCTCAATCCGGGCGAGCATTTCGTCATCGGCTCAACCACGTTTACACTTGCTGCCGACCGCGCATTCGTTTCATTGGATGTGCCCGACCCAATCAGCCAGAAAACGTATTCGCCCGATTTCTTGCGGAAGATGTCTTATCGAGACGCCGACCGCCGAATCGATGTTTTGAATCGAATTCCGGAAGTCATTTCCAGCGCGGGCAATGTCGAAGATCTCTTGATCGGTATGGTCAACACGTTGATGGCAGGCGTCATGTCGGCTTCGACGGTCGGAATCGTGCGACTTCAAACGGATCAAAATGTTGAAGACTCGATTGAGATTGTTCACTGGGATCGCCGTGGATTTGAGGACGGAGATTTTCAGCCAAGCGAAAGTCTCATTCGTCAATCGATTGAAAGTAATGAAACAACGCTGCACATTTGGAATGAACGAAAACGAAATGGAAATCGGGTTTCGATTGATTACACCTACGACTACGAAAACGACTGGGCGTTTGTCAGCCCAATCTCAAGTCCCGCAAGCCCCGGTTGGGGAATCTACGTAACGGGTACGAACCGGTCGGGTGGGGCTTCGCCCGACAGTGGCTCGGGTGAGGCCGACTTGCAGGGCGATATTAAATTTTGTGAGTTGGTGGGCGCGACGTTAAAGAATCTTTTGAACGTCAAACAACTTGAGCGGCAACAAGCGAGCCTGCGTGCTTTTTTTTCACCGGTCGTGATGGAAGCCTTTGCCGGTCGCGACCCAGACGAAGTCCTCGCGCCCCGCAAGTGCGACATGGCTGTTTTGTTTTGTGATCTTCGCGGGTTCGCTAAAACGTCAGAGCGGATGGCGGATAACTTGCTGGAGTTGCTTGATCGAGTGAGCGATTCGTTGGGAATCATGACCAGAGAGATTTTAGACCATGGTGGAGTGGTGGGAGATTTTCATGGCGATTCAGCGATGGGATTCTGGGGATGGCCACTTGAGCCAACCAACGAAACGGACAGTGCCGTTGCGGCGGTGATGGCGGCGCTTGAGATTCAAAACAAAGTCGAAACCAATTTGCAGACTAACCCGAGCCTTGGGAATTTCCAGATCGGACTGGGGATTTCATCTGGCGAAGCGGTGGCCGGAAAAATCGGGACGCGCGACCAGGTGAAAGTAACGGCGTTTGGACCCGTGGTGAATCTTTCTTCGCGACTCGAAGGAATGACTCGTTGGCTCAACTCAAACATTTTGAGCGATGTCGAAACGGTAAGACGACTTGAGGTTGGTCTTCCTGCTCAAACGCGACCCGTGACAAGATGCCTTGGGCGATTCCAACCGTTCGGTATGGAAAGTTCACTCGAAGTTTTTCAAGTCTTTCCCAATGGAGCGATTTCGGCGGATGAACTAGAAGCTTTTGCGATCGCTTTAAAGTCATTCCAAAAAGGCGATTGGAAGATAGCAAGCTCTCAGTTGTCACAGCTTCCAGAAAAAGATTCGGCTCGCCAAGTAATATCCGCTTTGATCGCCGAGCACTCGGGAAATCCCCCAGAGGATTGGGATGGCATTGTGCGAATGCGTGCAAAGTAGCCACCAAAATCTGGCTGATGACAGATCAACAATCGCGAGTTAGCATTTCAACGCCGATTGCCATTTATAGAACGCAGTGTAACAAGCGGCCGGAGCAAGTCGTTTTCACTAAGCAGTCGTTTAAGTCAGCGTAAATATATTGCCTAACCGGAATTTGCTGGTCAGTCGTTCCCAAATCGGACCTTTCGTCTCTGAAATAGTCCATTACAATTTAGGTGCGACATTCACCGCAAAACTCCACCTCATAATTCCTTATTCAAGCGATTAAAACGCCATGGCTCAGAACGCAAAAAAGAAACTTTGTAACAAGAAAGCAGGCGAATTCGCTTTCAAAAGCAAACTTACTGGGCCGATTGAAGAATTGAGTTTGTTGCGACGGTCATTGTTGTTCGCCGAAGTCGCGATGATTTCCTATCTCTCGCTCGAAGAGTGCAATATCGCAGCCGGTAAGCTCGGTTTTACCGATGGCAAGTTTTTCAACTGTGGCGGCTCGCAGGCTTATTGGTTCCAAAACGAGTGGGACAGCGTTGTAGTATTCCGCGGAACCGAAGTCGACGATTGGAACGACATTAAAGCGGACGCCAACGCACTTACTGCTTTGGCGGAAACGGTTGGAAAAGTTCACCGTGGGTTCAAAAGTGAAGTCGACGAAATTTGGCCGCACATCGAAAAAGCTCTTGAGGTGAACACGAAAACGTTGTGGTTTTGTGGCCACTCACTTGGCGGAGCGATGGCGAAAATTTGTGCCGACCGCTGCATGCTTTCTTACATCAAAACCGAGCCGCATGAGTTGTACACTTACGGCAGTCCTCGCGTTGGCTGTAAAAAATATGTCAACCACGTTCAGATTCCGCACTATCGCTGGGTCAACAATAACGACATCGTGACCCGGGTGCCGCCAATCTTTTTGGGGTATCGCCACTCAGGCACCGAAATGTATATGGACCACATGGGGCGATTGACCAAGATCAACGGATGGAAGCGAACGAGTGACCGCCTCAAAGGGTTTTTCAGTGGGCTTCGTCGTTTTAAAATTGACCATCTGTCCGATCATTCATCGCCGGGCTACATCGACTGTATTTTTAATGTCGTCCGTGCGGATGAAGCGAAAAATGGAAAAGCTCCCAAGCCAGCCGCCAACGCTGAGGATAAAAAATCGTCCGAGGTAGCTGCAGGCGGAAGTGGCGCTGCGGGAGAAGGATCAGCCGAAAAAGAACAGCTTTCGGCGTAGAGAATCGCGAGCATATTCCTTGGCGACACCGATTATTGTAGCGCCAGATTGTGTTTGCAAAAGTTCCGAATCTTGTTCTTCAAAACCGGATCTCAAATCACTCCTGTGATAAAATGGCGTCTCTGATTCGTTTGATTTGCCGAGACAAAAATGCCACTACAAGTCCAATGTCCTAACGGTTGCACAGTTCGGATGTCCGTTAACCGCGCGGGTAGAGTGGTCCGCTGTCCGCGTTGTAAGTCGGCGATTCGGATTCCAAAATTCACCGAGAGTCAATTGCAAACTCGGGAGCCGATTCCCTGTGTCGCAAAAATCGCAAAACGAAAACCGAAAGCCAAACAGTCAACTGAATCGAAGGACACGCCCGTTGCGGCTCCTATCGCGCAGCAAGTCGTTGAGCCGAAAGTTAAACCGAGCCCGCTTGAGCCAAGCTCAGCCAAACCAAATCCAGTAAAAGCGGCAAACCCAACTCCTGCTCCTGATCGAGCCAAATCCAAGCCGGCACTACCCAATCCGATTCCACCAACACGGCCTAATCCAGTCAAGCCTACGGTGGCAAATGATCAGAAGACGGAAAACATACCCGTTACTTCCGAATCAACTCCACACTTGAAAGTCCCTTCTCCTGTTGCTAGTGAGAAAGTCAAAACGCCTCTCGCCAAAGCTGAAGATTCCCAAGTCGCGAAGAAAGACTTGCCTAAGGATTTGAGCAAGCCGTTGGTTGATGTGCCCGTGCCGTCATCGGAACTAACATTCCCACCTATGGCCCTGAAGGAACGAAAACTCGAAGAGAGTTTTGCCGATTCACCTAACCCACGATCATCAACGCCGATCATTAATTTGGATGACTCGTACCAAGGTCCCGCGGTCGTGGAAGAAGAAAAAGACTGGGGCGCCAGGCTTAAGGAAGCAAATGCAGACCGCCAAACGTTGGCTCGATTTTTTGCGTTGGTGTTATGCTTGGTCGCAATCGTAAACATGGTGCCAGCCATCTATCACTGGTTCCACTGGTTGCAGCTTACCGAATCACTGGCGCTTCCACGTTGGATTTACATTCAAATTTTCGTCGGCGCGATTCATCTCGTCTACGCTATTTTCTTGGCCCAGATCCCAGACTGGTCTGCGATGCGAGCCGTCTCAGTGGCCATGCTGGCGGTGGCATTCGTTTTCGGTTTTGTTTCTACGGGCCTTCTGATTGGTGGCGGACAGGGGAACCTGACCGGCTTTCTTGGCATCCCCTATGCACTCAGTCGCCAAGCCTGCATTTGGTGCGTCGCGATGTTGTGCTTGGCAACGTTGGTGAGTTACTGGGGCGGCAAAGAGTCGAGCAATTGGCAGCGAGCTGAATTCTTGCTCAAAGACATTGCTTCACGTTCGGCGGCGTAAAGTTGGATTTGCTGGATTTGCAATTGTAGGTCCGTTGATTGCGCAATACCTTAAACCATGCCAATCACCCAACAAAGCACCCGCTTATGAGCAACTCGAATCAAAAAGCAAACTCCGAATGCGAATCGCGATTGATGATTCTAGTTCCAACCAGTTTTGAATTTGAGATCGTCAAAGAATCGCTTGCCTCGTTTCAAAACACGGTTATCGAAGTCTGTGGGTTTGGGCCAGTCATTCCAGCGGCCAAAACGGTTGAGCTTATCAACAAACACCAACCTAAAAGCGTTTTGCTTCTCGGAATCGCCGGAAGCTACGGCGACCATCTTGAAATCGGTGACGCTTATTCGTTTTCCAAAGTCGGCTGTTACGGTGTCGGAGTTGGAACCGGCGAATCGTTTCAAACTTGTGGCCAGATGGGCTGGAAACACTTGGCAGATTCCAAAGTCACGATCGGCGATTCAATTTCATTTGGATCGTTCGGGCAAGAATTGTTAACCGTTTGCGCCGCCGCAGAAAATAAAACGGACGTGAAACTGCGACTGCAAATATTTCCCAATGCGGTTGCAGAAGACATGGAAGGATTCGCCGTAGCGGCTGCGTGCGAGCTTTGTCAAACGCCGCTGCATATTGTGCGAGGTATTTCCAACCGCGCCGGTGATCGAGATAAACAGAATTGGCAGATTAAACCAGCTTTGGCCGCTGCCGTATCCCTGGCGAAAAAAGTTGTGAAAGTAAACGCGTGACCGCAAACACAAACAAACCAATTCGAATGGCAATTTCGACTTGCCCCAACGACACGTTTGCTTTTCATGGAATCTTGAGCGGCAATGTTGATTGCAAAGGCTTGGATTTTAAGATTCAACTGCTGGATATTCAGCAACTAAACGATGGATTATTTGCCGGCCAATTCGACGTCGCCAAAGCCAGCTTTCACGCTGCGGCTTTGTTAACCGATGACACTGTTGTGCTGCCATCGGGCTCGGCGCTCGGGTTTGGAGTTGGGCCGTTACTACTGGCCGCTGAGCGTGATTCGACGCCTGATAAAATCTTGCAAAACGGAAATGCAAACCGAGTCTCGACTACGACTCTTTGTCCGGGCAAGCACACAACGGCTGCGATGTTGTTTCGGTTGTTTTATTCCCAGTCGATCTCAAGCGGGAAAACGAAAGTTAACCACGAGTTGTTTTCGGTTATCATGCCAGCGCTTCAGAACAAAGCCGCCGATTTTGGCGTCTGTATTCATGAGGGGCGATTCACGTGGGAGTCTGAAGGGCTGTTTTTGGTTGAAGACCTTGGGACACGCTGGGAGAAAGAAACCGAATCGCCACTTCCGCTGGGTGGAATATTGGCGAGACGCGATTTGGGTGAAGAGTTGATCGCAGAAATCCAGGCCGTAGTTCAATCGTCAATCAAATATGGTTTGGCAAACCGAGAGGAAACAATTTCCACGATGCGAAAGCACGCACAGGAGTTTGATGATTCGGTGTTGATGAAGCACGTTGATTTGTACGTAAACGATTGGACGGTTGATTTGGGTGAAACCGGAGCCAAAGCACTACGAGTGCTTTCGAAAAAGGCGAAGGAAATTGGTTTGATTCCAACCGATTCAAAAGACATCGAAGTATTCAGTCACTAATAACCGTGGCTATCGCCAAAACGGCTCATGTTCGCAACGCGAAAGGCTCTTTCGTCAAATACTTGAAATTACTTCTTGAGCAATTCAAGCGCCGCACCAGTCATAGTGATCACGCCCGTTTCGATTGAGCGCTCGATATCGGGATAGAAATTATTAGAGTGAAGCGATGGTGGGGTGATGCCCATCTCTTTAAAACGATCAAGCCGTTTTTGTTCGATCACGCCCAGAAAGTACATCAGGCTTGGCACACCGGCTCGTCCGTATTCGCTAAAATCTTCCCCGCCCATCACTGGCTCGGCCACGATCACATTGTCGGCACCGATTTTGTTCTTGAAAAGCTCAGCCATTTTGGTCGCCAGCTCCTCGTCATTGGAAAGCGATGGAGTTCCCTCGGAAACTTTAATCTCAGGATCCTTTCCCCCGGCGCTCATCGCCGCGGCTTTGGCTTTTCGCTTGATTCCTTCGATCAGCAATTTGCGAACCTCGTCTGAGTAGCTTCGCACCGTTAGCTGAAGATGGCAACTATCGGAAATGATATTGTGTTTCGTGCCCGCATGAATGGAGCCAACGGTGACAACGGCCGCTTCGATCGGTTTGACTTCTCGGGAGACCAGCGTTTGAACATCCATGATGAATTTCGCCGCTTGAACAATCGGGTCGACAGTCGTGTGCGGATAAGCTCCATGGCCTCCCCTGCCAAACAGAGTGACATCGACGCTATCGACGTTGGCCATCGCATAGCCGGGCCGAATCGAAATTTTTCCGCTGGCGAACGTCGAATTGCAATGAAGCGCCAACGCGAAATCAGGTTTCTTGAATTTTTCGAATAACCCATCTTTCAGCATCGCACGCGCACCAGAACCGCGCTCCTCCGCTGGCTGGCCGATGAACATTAGCCGTCCCGACCATTGGTCTTTGTGTTTGCCCATAAACCGGGCCACGCCAACAAGCGTTGTCATGTGAACATCATGCCCACACGCGTGCATGACACCAACTGTTTTTCCATCTGCATCGGTGACTTTTACTTTTGACGCATAGGGTAAATTCGTTTGCTCGATAACCGGTAACGCATCCAGGTCCGTGCGAACCATCACGGTCGGTCCTTCTCCATTTTCAAGGATCCCAACCACGCCATGGCCACCAATGTTTTGTGTTACCGTCGCGCCGATGTCGGAAAGCTCTTTGCCAAGCCGAGCGGCGGTTTCTTTTTCTTCAAACGAAAGCTCAGGGTTCTGATGAAAGTGAAGATAAAGCTTCGCCAGTGGTTTGATGTTGGCCTTAACCCATGTTTCCGGAGTCGCGGTTTCTTGAGCGATGGCCAAACTGGAAATGAGTAAGCCGCAAACGAAGAAAGCCGTTGCCAAACAAATTCTGGAATTCGCACTCATAGGGTGTTCCTTGTTCAAATTGTTGAAGATCGTCGCTCAGTTTATCACGCCATCATACCGGTTTCTTGTCATTAACCAACGTTGCGCGGCCGCTCATTGCATAATGATCCGAAAGGTGAAACTTCTTCCCATCTTCCACGACAGGCTCGTCCCAAACTTTGACTTTGTCGATTTTCACCTGCTCATTGTGGAAATAACGAGTGTAATAAGCCGTGTACTCGTTCCCGTTTTCGCGATAACGATTCCTTCGCGAATCCCAAGTCGCCTTGGGGGGACGATTGCCGATCAAGCCAATCTCACCAAGAGATTTTTCTTCGCTGACTCGTGTGTTGGTATCGCCTGCAATGAGCAAGCCCGGAGTTTGAGTCGCTTGAACGATCTGGTTTAACGCCTCAAGTCGTTTGAAATCGCCATCTCTGCCCGGCTCAAGATGAACATTGGCAAACGTGAGACCCGCGGATTCCAACATGGTCAACACGCCGAATTTTCCGATGGGCTTACTTACCAATTCGTCCATCAGATCTTTACGAACGATCGTGGCAATGTTTCCGCTGTGGCTCCGGTTGTTGGCGGGAATCATATCATGCGTTTCAACGTACGGCACGAGTCCGGGCAGCTCCTGAAAAAAAACAAAGTCGGGAGCCAGCTCAAGAGTGAATTCACGAATCTTGTTTTCAGTTTGGTCCATCCGCCAACTCGCTGGGGCCGCAACAGAGTTTTCCAACATGCAAAGATTCCACGACAGAAACGTGAACGATGTTTGTGGTTTCTTCTTCTTGGTGCTTTTCGCGTCGCCGGGAGTGGCTGCACTTTTTGTTTTGTTTTTTGGATCGTTGGGTTCGGTCGGCATGGAATGAAAAGAGGTTGGAGATGATGGTGCAAGGCTGCGATAGCCAAGCACAACGGTAGTACTAAAAGTAATTTATTTCAATCGTTAGTGGTTTGTGAAATTTTGCGCGAGCGAATCACAAGCTTTTGCGATTGAGATTTTACCTTTGCAGAATTAACCGTCCGTGAGAATTTCTTTTACCACACGCGCCGCCTTAACGCCTGTCAATTTTTGCTTCAACCCTTGAAACGGATAGACCATTTTTTTGTGATCAATCCCAAGCACATGCTGCAGCGTCGCGTGGAAGTCACGAATTTGCACTCCATTTTCGGCAACGTGGTAGCCCATCGTATCAGTTTCACCATGAGTAAAACCCTGTTTGACTCCAGCCCCAGCCATCCACATCGTAAATGCGTTTGGATTGTGATCGCGCCCGACGTGGCTGGTTTTCACGCCGCCACGATTCTCGGCCATCGAAGTCCGGCCAAATTCCCCTCCCCAAACAACCAGCGTATCGTCCAGCATTCCGCGTCGGTCTAGATCGTTCAGCAATGCCGTCATCGGTCGGTCGACCTGTTTGCATTTGTTGACGAACCCGTCTTTCAGGGATTCCGATTTGTTGGTGCCGTGCGTGTCCCAGCCCCAATCGAACAACTGAATAAACCGAACACCGCGCTCGGCCAATCGCCGCGCGAGCAGGCAATTGTTGGCGAACGATTCTTTGCCAGGCTGCGTTCCATATTCTTCGTGGATGTATTTTGGTTCGTCGTTGATGTTCATTGCCTGCGGAACGGCGACTTGCATTCGAAATGCCAGCTCGTATTGCTTGATACGCGTTAACGTTTCGGGATCTCCGAATTCAGCATGATTGATCGAATTGAGTTCACGCATCGAATCAAGCGCCGCACGTCGCGTTTGTCGCGAGACGCCAGTTGGGTTGGAGACATTGAGGATCGGATCGCCTTTGGAGCGGCATTGAACGCCTTGATAAGCAGACGGGAGAAATCCGCCACTCCATAGTGCTTTGCCAACGCGTGGAAGACGACCGCCGGAAAGCAAAACGATGAAACCCGGTAGATTTTCGTTTTCACTTCCAAGCCCCCACGTAACCCATGATCCGATCGAGGGATATCCAACTCTCGCTTGGCCGCTGTGTACCATTAGCTGAGCAGGGCCATGGTTGAATTGGTCGGTTTGCATCGACTTGATAAAGCAAACTTTGTCGACGATTTTTGAGAAGTGTGGCAACCGATCCGAAACCCAAGCGCCCGATTCCCCGTACTGTTTAAAAGGAAACTGCGGGCCGAGCATTTTGGGAACGCCTTGGATGAAAGCAAACCTCTGATCTTTTAAGTATTCATCTGGGCAGGGTTTTCCGTCGAACTTTTGAAGTGCTGGTTTGTAGTCGAACAGTTCCAATTGACTTGGAGCCCCAATCATATGCAAGTAGATGACTCGTTTTGCTTTGGGCGGAATATGAAAACCGCGCGGGTTTCCGTTCGTAGTGTCGTTCGCCCGTAAGCTGTTGGTTTGCGATGCTAAATACAGGCCACCCAAACCCGTGGTGCAAGACTTGAGAAAGTGCCGACGCGTTTTGAGCTGTAAATGCTCTTCGCCAAATTGTTGTTGGATCGACTTCATTTTTTACTTAGTCAGAACTTCATCAAGATTCAAAAGCACACTGGCAACGTTTGCGTATGCGGCGAGGGCGTCTTTTTCGTTAACGCTTTTTTCGTACAAACCAACTAAAACGTTGGTCTCTTTGTCGCTCGGATTTCGGCACACGGCAATCTGGAATCCGTAAACCAACTGCTCTTTCAATTCGCCAGGCGATGCTTGGATGCGTTTGGCGAGTGCCAAAGTCGATTCGACAAACGTTGCGTCATTAAGCGACATTAGAGCTTGGAGC
This sequence comes from uncultured Pirellulaceae bacterium, assembly GCA_964478065.1. Classification (GTDB taxonomy): domain Bacteria; phylum Planctomycetota; class Planctomycetia; order Pirellulales; family Pirellulaceae; genus Mariniblastus. Next base: position 18,464 of record CAYZGP010000002.1, on the reverse strand, counting down.
GGAGTGTTGGACGGCAGTCGACGTACTGCACAGAACTCGCGCGACGGCGCGTCGAAGGAAGCCAGAACAGGATAAGGAATCGTTCGTTTGGTATAAGTGTAAATGGAACGTCGATAACGATTTGGGTCGTCGGTTTTTGGTGTATTCCATTTGTCTCCACCAGCAAACGGTTTCCAAAGTCCAGATGGAATCGGCGGGTGAACGGGCGGGCCGAACTGTTTCGGACTAAGCAATCCAGCGATAAGTAATGTTTGATCCCGAATTGTCTCAGCCGGCAAACGTTTTCTTGGTCCATGAGCAAGCAAGCGATTACGAGGGTCGGTCGCGAGTTTTCGCGTTGTTGTTTTTGATGACTGACGATAGGTCGAAGAAAGCACAATTTCTCTCATCAAGGTTTTCATGCTCCACTTCATTTCAGTTTGAAATCGAACTGCCAAGTCATCCAGCAGCGCCGGGTGAGAGGGTGCGGAGCCTGACGAACCAAAATCCTCTTGCGATTCAACGATTCCAATTCCGAACAATTCTGCCCAAATTCGGTTCACGGCAACGCGAGCAGTAAGCGGGTTTCGCTTGCTGGCAATCCAATTGGCGAGGTCTAGTCGAGTGGCTTGGTGTTTGGCACTATCAAGGTCGGGCAAGAAATCAGGAACGTTGGCGGAGACGCGTTTTGTTTTTGTCAGATAGTTTCCGCGATCAAAAATGTGTGTTGGCCGGCTGATGTGGCTTGGTCGTTCGGCCATGATGGGCGTGTTGACGGACTTGATTGCCTTTCGTTGCTTTTTAAGGTCAGCAATTCTAGACAGAGATTTTTGCTGTGTTTTGTCCGACCACCAATTCGTAAATGACTCGTCGCTTGAAACGGCCAATTGACCGCGATGCGAAACAAGCGGGAAAGCGCCAAGTGCCATCGAGCTTTGTTTGATCGAAACGGTGATCCTGTCACCTGGTTTAATGGATTGTGGTTTTGCCAAAACGAAAGCCGCAGTGCGTGGAAAGTTGATCCGAGTATAAGCAGCAAATCCATTTCCATTTTTCGCGTTCAAACTTAGCTGCGGATCCAAAAGCGGTTGCGATTCGTCGCCGATAACGTACGCAAATTCGAGTTGGGTTTTTGATTCTTCCGACGAAGTTAGCTCGGCAGAGAAATGTGAGACAACGAATCCCCACTCGGAGTCTTTTTTTGCTTTTTCCAGATCAGATGGCAGTCCTGTAAAACGAATCGCCGTTAGCTGGTCGACGCTTTTTAGGAACTTTCCTTCAATCGTGAATGTCGTGTTTTTGGAAACAGTGCCGGTGGTTTGGAATTCTGTTTCGCGAACTTTCGTATTGATCGCGGCTTTGGTTTGGTTATTCGTTTTGACAGATGCTTCGACAATCGGTTGCCATTTTGATTTGTCGCTGGCGATTGCAAAACCGGATATCCAGTGGGAATCAACTGCGGTATGTATTTTGCGATCAAGCTCAATTGCACGCGAGGCAAGTTTGTCATCAATTGGCACTGCCGCATTGGGGGCTTCGTTTCCCAAATCGCAATCGACCGAGTTATTGAAGAACGCCATGAATTTGTAATATTCTTCGTGGCGAATTGGATCGTACGGATGCGAGTGGCACTGGACGCAGCCAAACGAAAGACCCTGCCAGACTTGCCAGTTCGTATTGACGCGATCGACGACGGCTTCGACGCGGAACATTTCGTCGTCGGTACCGCCTTCTTCACAAGTCTGTGTCAATCGCTGACTGGCTGTGGCGACCAAGTCATCCATCGAGTGATTTGGCAATAGATCGCCAGCCAGTTGACGGATTGTAAATTGGTCGTACGGCATGTCGTCGTTGAATGCTCGAATAGTCCAATCGCGGTACTTCCAAATCGAGCGTCGGGCATCCAGCCCAAGCCCTTTTGAATCGGCATATCGAACCGCGTCCAACCAAACACTCGCCCATCGTTCGCCAAACGAAGTGGACTTAAGTAGCCGGTCGACTTCGGCGGTGTACGCCTCGTCGCCTTGTTCTGCTACGGAATTCAAAAACGATTGCGTTTGCTCGGGAGTTGGCGGAAGCCCGATTAGATCCAGCGAAACACGACGAAGCCAACGTTCGGGCGATGCTGCGCGTGCCGGTTCAAGCTTTTTCTCTTCCAGTTTCTGCAGCACGAACGCGTCGATTTTTTGTTTAAGCCATTCCTTGTTCTTGACATTCGGAGCAACGGCAGATTGGGGCGGCGTAAAAGCCCAGTGTTTCCCCCATTTCGCGCCTTCCGCGATCCACATTCGGAGCGTTTCGGTTTCTTGCTTGTTTAACCCGCGCCCGTGTTCGATCGGGGGCATCCGCTGGTCTTCATCGTCGGAAGCCACGCGCGAGAAAAACTCAGAGTCGTCAGGATCGCCGGCTTTGATGACTGAGAGCGCTTGGTCCTCATAAACAAAGCTCAAATCCGCCGCTTGCTTAACACCTCCGTGACAGGCAACGCAGTGTTGGTGCAGGATCGGGCGGACGTCTGAGTTGAAATCTATTTTCTTTTTAACGCTGGCGACTGTGTCGTCACCGGTTGCAATTCCGGTTCCTATGAGGAGCGTTAAAAGTAAAGTTAAGAATACAATCATTGTTGCGGTGCTGGATGTAGGATCCAAATGGAGTTTTAAAAAGGAAGAAACGCAGAGGCGCGGAGGGCGCAGAGTTCAGGGGTAAGTACTTTCTCAGCGTCTTTGCGTTTCGAATTTTTCTGTGAGTGGTCGCATTGTCAAATAGAAGTAAGTTGAAGTCGGTTTTACTTCGCCTCTTGTTCGCGATTCTTTTTGATTTGCTGTTGTCGTTTTTTGACTTCTTCCAAGTACTCATCTCGGCCAGATTTATCAAGCACGAAATTGTCTTTCATCCAGTCGTGCATCCGATCAGGCCAAGTCTTTAAGGTTGTCAGCTTGGTCCATTTGCCCATGTTGAATGCGTGACCGCCTCTCGCGTAGATATGTGCCTCAACAGGTATGCCAGACTTTCGAAGTTTGCCAATCAAGGACATGACATTGCGCGCTGCACTGACGTCATCTTCGGCAACCAATAGGAACGCCGGAGGTGCATCCATGGGAATCGTCTCCGGGATGCCAATCGGGCCTGGGTAAACCAGGATTTGAAAGTCAGGACGAGCACTTACTTGCTCGATCGAATCCTTGGCGTTGGGGTCCCCTGCCCCGTCCGCGTACGCGACCATCGAAGCGACTTCGCCTCCGGCAGAGAAGCCAAGCATCCCAATTCGGGTTGGATCCAAGCCCCATTCTTCGGCGCGGTTTCGAACCAGACGCATCGCACGTTGGCCATCTTGCAGTGCATGAGTTTCAATATCGTAGGGCGAATTCTCTTCGCGGCCCAAACGATATTTCAAAGCGAAGACGGCAACGCCGATGTTGTTCAGATACTCGGCGGCGTCCGTTCCTTCGGGATTGAATACTAACAATCGATGACCACCGCCGGGGCAAACGACGACCGCAGCGCCGGTGGCTTTTTCTTTGGGAGGCAAGAAACAAGTGATCGATGGGTTGTGGATATTTTTAACCCAATAGTCTTTGGCTTCTTCGGGCTCGTCTTTCCTGGCTTCAAATCCCGGCGCTCCGTTCGGCCAAAGTGGAATGACGGTGCCATTCTTGAATTCCTGTTTTCCTGCCGCCTTAGAGTCGATTTGTGCTGCAGTCGTGCTGGAAAATGCCAATGAAAAAGCAGCCAATATTGCGATTTTAAGCAATCCAATTTGAAACAGATTTGAAGAATTCATTGGAGTCGCAACCTTTTTGAAAAATGACCAGCCTGTAGTGATCACCCAATAGTATAGCAACGTGGGAGTTGCTTCGCTGACGACCGGTTTTCAATTACAATCCGTCCATGGGAATTTGGCCCTTGAAAAAACGGCATTCTTGCAGCAGGACAATCAAATGAACTTTATTCAACGCACATTCTTGGCAATCGCACTTGGCGGCTTGTTTTTTTATGGCACGCAATCTCATGCTCAAGAAAACGGTCCGGCCGCAGGGACTCAAGTCGAGATGAAGCTTAAAACAACTGATGGGGCGGAAGTTGACTATCTTTTGTATTTGCCAAAGAAATTCAAAGCTGACGGCGACAAGAAATTTAGTTTGATGTTTTTCCTTCACGGTCGCGGCGAAAGCAACGGCCCGTTGAGCTTGGTCGCAAAATGGGGTCCGCCGATGATGGCGGCACGCGGTGATGATTTGCCTTGGGTGATTGTTTCACCGCAATGTCCAAAGGACGATCGCTGGTCGTCTGACACACAGCAAAAACGATTGATCGAACTGCTGGATTCTGTTGTTGAGAAATACAACATCAACCAAGACAAAATGTACCTTACTGGTTTAAGCATGGGCGGGTTTGGCTCTTGGCGTATGGCCGCCGATCATCCAGCGCGTTTTGCAGCTGTCGCGCCCGTTTGCGGTGGCGGAGATCCAGCCGATGCCGAGAAGCTTAAAGACGTTCCGATTTGGGCTTTTCATGGTGATCAAGATCGTGCCGTAAAGTACGAAAGATCTGTCGAGATGGTTGAAGCGATTAAAGCCGCTGGTGGAACGTCAGTTCGATTCACTTCGTTTGAGCACATTGGGCATAACTGCTGGTCGGCGACTTACGCGACCCCGGAACTGTATAAGTGGATGGGAAAGCAAGAGGCGCCTTCGCAGCGACAATGAAGAAACCCACAGGACGTAAATGATTCTCGTTTCGCTTTTCATTTCAAGATGCCAGTTTTAAGATACTCGTTTTGAACCAGAACCCATACGATTCGCCCGCGGCAACGGATGTGATTGCCACTCCACGATATCAATCACGTCGCGCATATTGGTACGCGTCTATTGCCGTGCTTCTGTTTTTTGTTGTTGGCATTGCCGTGATTTTCTGGGCAACCGAAGCGGAGATTGACGGTGGCGAAATCTGGTTTCATGTTCCCAATGAAACAACTTTTTCTTCAGGGGCCGATAGAATTGCGACATACGATCGCTATATCAGTACATCGCTCGGCGGTTTGGTCATCATAGTCGCAATCCTCGCCGGACTGGCACTTGCGATCGCCAATGGATTGGTGCTGATTTGGAGAAGCGTCCGGCGTAGATAATAGGCCGGCAAGTAAGTGTATCCGCTTACTCGCCGGCTGCAGCTCCTGTGGTTCGCGGGTCGTGTGTTCCGGTAAACTTCTTCGTCACCGGGTCAAATGAGATTGCTTGGCAAATTCCCATTACGCTTGATCGCTTGATTGAGTGGTTTCGTGACTTTAACTTTTCCACTAACGCTTTATCAAAACTTGATTCAAGCAAAAGATCTTTCGGAGCCCATTGATGGTGAAGCCGAGGTTGGGCGACCGCTTTTCCGATTGGCATTTCCAAATCAATATGGTTGACGATTGCCCAAAGCACTTCTGTGATAATCTTTGGCCCGCCAGCGGCACCGACCGTCAAAATCGGTTGGCCGTCTTTGAGAACGATGGTTGGGCTCATGCTTGAAAGCGGACGTTTCTTCGCTTCAACCCAATTCTTCTCACTGCCAACCAAACCATACGAGTTGGTCTTTCCCGGTACCGCCACAAAGTCATCCATCTGATTGTTCATCACCACGCCAAGTCCAGGAACAACGAATTTTGCACCAAACGTTGTGTTGACAGTCGATGTTATCGCAACCCAGTTCCCATCTGCATCAGCGGTGGCGATGTGCGTTGTGTGTTTTTCAAAGAATTTCGTATTGGAGTTGGGTGGATTGCCCGGCGTTGCATCGGTGACTGTATCGAGTTTGATTTTGGCCGCGATTTGTTTCGCGTATTCTTTTTCAACCAACCCTGAAGGAACGTTGACGAAATCGGGATCGCCCAACCACTTCGCGCGGTCGGCGAACGCGAATTTCATTGCTTCGGCGACAACGTGATACATCGCCGCGGGATCGTCTTTGTAGAGTTGCTTCAATTCAAAGTGTTCCAGAATGTTCAGGATCTGTGCAACGTGAACGCCACCTGAACTTGGCGGTGGGAATCCCACGATTTCAAAACCGCGATACGTCGTGCGAATTGGCTTGCGGTTGACGGTATGATAATTTGCAAAATCTCGCGATGTCATGATGCCGCCATTGTCTTTCATCCATGCTTCGGTGGCTGTTGCAAATGGGCCGTTGTAAAACCAAGACGGGCCCAATGATGAAATGTTGCGATACGTTTGGGCGAGATCTTTTTGTTTAAGCGTTTCGCCCGTTGCATATGGTGAGTGTTTGCCGTCTGATTCGCGAAAGAAAATATCGAGGGAGCCGGGGAACTGCCGCATCGCTTTTTGTGCTTGGTTCAACCGGCCGGTGTAGGCGGCTGAAAGTTCGAATCCTTCGTCTGCGATCTTGGCTCCCGGCTCAATCAGTTTGCTGAATTTTAGTTTGCCGTGTTTGGTGGCGGCTTCATAGAATGCGGCAAGTGCACCCGGAACGCCGCTTGCCAAAGGGCCAGTTTGGCTTGGGTGTTTGAATTTGCTTTTTGCTTCGACGTACATTTTTGCGTGCGCTGCAGCAGGAGCCATCTCCCGCCCGTCGATCGCAAAGAACTCTCCGTCACTGGTGCGAATCAAAATAAAACAGCCGCCGCCAATTCCTGAATTGAATCCATCGACCACGCCCAGTGTCAAAGCCGTCGCGACGGCCGCATCAACCGCGTTGCCGCCGTCCTTGAAAGCTTGCAATCCTGCTTGTGTCGCCAGCGGATGCACTGACGCAACCATGTTTTTCTCTGAAGTCGCTGTGTGCGTTTGAGTTTCTTGCTCAGCCACCGAAGTTTGCGCAAACGCGGCTGCGGCACTAAATGTCAACGCAGCGCCGACAGCAAATGAAAGCAACAGGGTTGCGATGGGCGATTTGGTAAATGGGGTGTTCTTAAGCATATTCAACTCGGCGTTTATGGGCGAACGATGATTGGTTGACGTGTGTTCGTCTTGCGATGAAGTAAGCTTGTCATCTAAGCTGTCGGTATGTCAAGAAAGCCATCCAAAAAATCGAAAAGTAAAAAGGCGGATGTGGAAGAACCCACTGAACCTGACATCGAGGATGAAATTGAAGAAGGCGATGACGTCGCCGATGATAGCGTGGAGGGTGATGACCAAGAGCAAGACGACGAAGAGTTTTCGCTGGATCTCCTAAGCCAGGCTTACGCAAAAGTCCTGAAAGAAAAAGGCGAGCCTGTCGCGGAGATCGCCGAAGACAACGCAGAAGAACCAGGCGACGATTTGCCTGCTGAAGAAGGCAAGGTCGACGGAGCTGACGATAACGCCGCGTGTCCAATCTCGCCCGAGTCAATTATTGAGTCGATTCTGTTCGTCGGCGCTCCCAAGGATGTAAAACTCAATAGCCGCAAAGTTGCTGCGGTGCTGCGAGACGTGAGTCCCAAAGAAGTCACCAAAGCCGTTCATGCACTCAACGCGAAATACGAAAAAGAAAACGCAGCGTACCGAATCGAATCAGATGGCGGCGTTTTCAAAATGATTCTTTCGCCTGATCTCAATGATTTCCAGCAGGACTTTTTTGGACGCAACCGAGAGGCAAGATTGAGCCAGTCGGCGATCGACGTGATGGCCGTCGTTGCTTACAACCAGCCAACGACAAAGGCCCAAGTGGAAAAGATTCTCCCGCGGTCTTGCGGAGCCGTGTTGTCCCAGTTGGTACGCCGTGAGTTACTGAGCGTCGAACCGGGGTCAACCGATCCGAAAGTGAGATACTACTCAACGACAGAGCGGTTTTTGGATCTGTTTGGTCTCGATGAGCTGGCTGACCTTCCACAAACTCACGATGTTTCCGACATCGAAGAGTTAGCCGACTGATACGTTTGCGAAAATTTGCCTCGCCGGTGGTTTAAAGTCGCATTGGAAGTCGCACTATTTTGCAGGATGAATTCATTCTTGTCAGTCTTTTTCAGGATCGTCATTGTGGGACAGGAAATTTCCAGCTTACGTAATTGTCGGCCAAAAACCTGATGCTTGTTGTTGCTTTTACAGAAAAACTCCACGACAAGTGCTAGAATAAACGCCTTAAATTCACTCAAGGATTCTCTATGGCCAACTTCATTAACAAAATCACTTTCTCATCCATGCATATTGCTATTGCGATTTTTGTCTTTGCGATTCCAGCAACGACTTTCGCTCAAGCAACGACTACAGAAAAAGCTTCAGCCGAAATGGCTACTAAAGCGAGCCCGGTCAAAATTCATCGCGGCTATAGACCCAAAGTTGGCGAACCCCATCGCGATTTTATCTTGCCTTCGATCGACGACGGAAAGAACCTTCAGTTGTCTGACTACCGTGGCAAGAAAGTCCTGCTGTTACATTTTGCCTCTTGGTGAGCAGGCTGCCGCAAAATTATTCCCGTGTGGAATAAAGCCACGAAGCAATTGGTCGCCGATGAAAAATTGGTTGTAATTGGTGTGATCCAGGAGCAGCATGCCGAACGCTGCCGATTGTATAAGCAATGGCAGCAATACGAGTTTCCAATCGTGCAGGACGCATTTACCGAGTTAGGTGTGGCCGTCGTTCCGATTCCAATTCTGATCGATGAGCACGGCATTGTGATGGCTACCCGGTTATCAAGGCCAAGTGCGATTACAAAGCTGGTTGAACAGAAAACAGAAGCTCCCAAAACAAAAGCCCCGAAACTTGCTTCCAATTATCGCGAAGAGCAATTCGAGAAGCATCTCAAGTTAACGACTCAAAAAACGCCGCAAGAGTATGGATGGGAAGAAGCGTGCGCTCTGGGAGATGCTTTCATGAATAAAGTTTTGACTGGCGAGGACAAAGAAAAGCAAACAAATATCAGACTTGCGACTATGTTTTACAATTTGAGTTTGGCAGAGATTCCAGACCCCAAGTTGAATGGCTACATCTATTTCCGTTTGGGCGTTGCGAATCGTATGAAGTTCGATCAGTCCCAACCTGACGAGGTGGATCACAACGATTTTACGATGGCAGCTGGGTATTGGTCCAAAGCGTTGGAAGTTAATCCCAACCAATACATATGGCGTCGTCGAATTCAGCAATACGGTCCCCGTTTGAGCAAACCATATCCATTCTACGATTGGGTTGAGCAAGCTCAGAAGGAAATCAAAGCACGCGGTGAAACGCCGATAGAGTTAACGGTGGCCCTTACAGGTTCTGAAATCGCACAGCGAAGCAGGAAATTTACCGCCTCCCCAAAATTGACGAATCCTGATCCGGAATCCAAAATCACTTTGGATCCCAAATTTGTCAAAGTCCATCCAACCGCCGTTCCGCAGTCCATTACCGCTGGCCAAGCAGTTCGGGTTCATCTTAGTTTTGATCTCAACAAAGCAAAGTGGAATAACGAATCGGATGATATGGTCGTGTGGATCGAGTCGTCAGAATTGGGGTCGGTATCCAACTCACTGGTGACATTTCCCAATCCCAAAGAAGCCGAGTCAGGCGAAACGCGAACGGTTGAATTCGAATTCAAAACCAACGCTTCGGCGAGCTCGTCCGTAACGCTAACTGGCTACGCACTCTATTACGTTTGCGATTCCGAGACGGGGCAGTGTCTTTATCGGCGACAAAATTTCAGCGTTCCAATCAACGTTAACGCAAAATCCAAATAAGCGTCTGCCGTATATTGTGAATGTCGTTGGAATGTTCATGGGAATTTAACATGCATTTGTATTCCTACCTTGTGAAACCCAATCACAAGCGTTAGCTTTTGAACAACGCGACAAAGACGAATTCCCGAGGATCTCTCGGGCGTTTTTGGTCGCGTTGTCCGATTGCGAATAGGAATTGAAAATGCGAAACGCGGTTGCTTTGGTCTTGGGTGGTGGACGTGGTACTCGATTGGCCCCTTTGACGTCGATTCGAAGTAAGCCAGCGGTTCCGCTTGGTGGGATGTATCGCTTGATCGATATTCCCATTTCCAACTGCCTCAACAGTGGCATCAATCGCGTCTACGTGTTGACGCAGTTCATGTCGGTCAGCTTGCACGGGCACATTCGTCGGACTTACTCGTTTGACAATTTCAACGGCGGATTTGTCGAACTGCTTGCGGCTCAGGAAACCAATCGTGACGGAAGCGATTGGTATCAAGGAACCGCCGATGCAGTTCGCAAGAACCTAGTTTACTTCAACCAACCAGGTATCGAATATGTCGTGATTCTTTCTGGTGATCAGCTTTACCGAATGGATTATCGTGAGTTGATTGAAACGCATAAGCAAAGCGGCGCGGACGTTACGATTTCGTGCATGCCTGTTTCACGAGAGGATGCAAAAGGCTTTGGTGTGGTCCAAGTCAATGACGATGGACGCGTTGAGGGGTTTGTCGAGAAACCCCAGACGGACGAAGAAGTTGAAGCCGTCAGCACCGATACCCAATGGATCAAAAGTCGAGGCGTCGATCCCAAAGGCCGCGATTGCATTGCGAGCATGGGTATTTACGTGTTCAATCGCAAGCTGCTCAACGACATGTTGAGTAAATCGGACTACACCGATTTCGGCAAGGAAGTTTTTCCGAAAACGATCAAGCTTCATCACGTGCAAATGCACTTGTTCGATGGTTACTGGGAAGACATCGGAACGATCCGTTCGTTTTACGACGCGAATTTGAGCATGGCTTGTGACAATCCCGAATTCGAAATCATAAAGGCCGATTCGCCGATCTATACTCGTGCTCGTTTTCTTCCGCCGACACGAATGGCTGGGGCGACGGTTAGCAGTAGTTTGATCGCCAATGGGTGCTTCATTGGTAAAGGAGCCGTCATTGAGAATAGTGTGATTGGTTTGCGAACGATGGTCGGTGAAAATGTCACGATCAAAAATTCGATCGTGATGGGTTGTGATTTCTACGAGTCCGATGACACGAGCCGTGAACGAAGTTCCTCTCCGATGTTGATTGGTGAAGGAACTGTGATCGACGGAGCGATCGTTGATAAGAATGTCAGCATTGGTGAAAACGTAAGAATCATCAACTCAAGCAAGCGAGACCAGACCGATCTTGACAACCCAACGTGTGTGATTCGAGACGGGATTCCGATCTTGATTAAGAATTCCGTTTTGCCTGATGGTTGGGATTTGGAAAAGGAAATTTAGGTTGGGCTGAATTGTTAACAAAGTGCCACGCAAGTGACCTTCGCCCTGCGATTGTCGGACAGGAATTTCCAACCTACGGATCAGTCTTCTGACCAGAATGTTTGCTGACGAGCCTGCTGAGTTTTCGGTTTTGGCACAGGTGCTTTGGCTGGTCGAGAAGTTGCGTTGGATGGTTTTGAAGGCGATGGCGTAGATGCAGACGACTGAGCCGCTGTTGGTGTTGGCTTTTGAACGGTACCTTTGGGATTGGGCACACGCCGAGCGCCAGAATGCCTGCTGCCCGTTTTGGATCCAGATTTCGTGGGCGATTCAACAACCGTTTCAATGAGATCCAAATTGATTACTTGGCCCGTTCCCAGGAACACCAATCGCGTTGAAATTTTATCGATTGGAAGTCGAGTGAATTTGCTGACGGCATCGCGATAGCCGCTCATTTGCGGACGGTAATAACCAATTAACTCTTGAAGGTTTGAGCCGTCCACGGCATCGGTTTTGAAATCAATTATGTCCGCGCCGGTGATCTTGTTGCCTTGATAGACCAAAATCAAACGGTCAATAATGCCCTCAAGAAGCTCGCCATCGAGTTGCACCGCGAACCGCCGCTCGTTGTGGACTTCGAGGCGATTGGCTTCCATGACGACTTCACCTGTTCGGGCAAATTCCATCATGTAAGTCTCTTGGTAGGTCGAACGCGACAGTAGCTTACGCACATTGTCGTTCTCGATCATGTCGTAAAACTCTGCGATGTATCGATCAAAATTGTTCTTGGTTGGGACAAGTCGTTTTAGCCGTGACTCCAATTGCTCCTTCTTCGGAATCGATTCATCAAGCCACGCCAGCGATTGAAAACAGCCGTGGATTATTTTGCCGCGAACTCTGGCTTCATAATTGTCGTGTTTTTCGAAAACACTTCCCAGCAGCATTTCCTGACCGCCTTCGAGTTGAGAAGGGCTCGACTGAGGAATGCCACGGCCAGAACGAATCTCCTCCGAGACGATGCCGGATTTCAAATCGATCGTATCAGTCAAATAGAAATCGCTTAAATTAAACGGGTCCGTCGATTCGACTTTTTCGGTTGACTTATGCCAATCCGGATCGCCCGTCTCGTACAAAATTCCTTCGGCCCGCTCTTTTTCCGGGCAAAGCGTAGCCAATAAAATACCCGAGGCCGATTTATGATCAGGTTTTGCGCCGTGCGACACAATAATATGAGTCGCGTGAACGGCGCGGGTCAGCGCGACGTACAAAACGCACATGGATTCGCGGACGTTGCGTTGGCGATCCTGTTCAAAAATGGACTGGAACTCGGAAGGCAAAAGTTTACGAAGTTTTTCACCCATATATCGCGTGGCAATGTTGATGGGTGCAGTTGGACTATCGCGTCCAACCACAACATTGGGAGTTAGACCTGCCCAACCTTGCGTGCGGAGTTTCAGCGGCAGCACGACGGCGTCAAATTCGAGGCCTTTGCATTTGTGAATTGTCATCACGCGAACGCGGGCGGAACTTTGGTCGCCAACTTTTACTTCGTCGCGAACGTACTGGACAAAACGACTTGGCCGCAACTGCCACTGTTGGTTATCTGACTGTGCGTCGTAGGCGATTCGCACGACATGTTGAAGTCGCTGTAGTTCACGTTTAGTACATTTGTCGATCAGCTGACGAGCAAGCGATTCGATCGTCGCACCATAGCCTTCGTTGACCAATTGAGCGCGAAGGTTGGCCGCTGCGATGTGAGCCGCGGCAATGTTTGCTTTTTGGTTTAGATCGGTTTCTGGTTCCAGTCCAAATGATTTTCCCAGCGGGCTGTGCGATACGTGAAAACGCGCAACCGAGTCGCCGGGATGATCGGCCAGCTTGATCGCTGACAGAACGATTTCAACGGCGGCCGAATCGACGAGAGAGCTGCCGCCTTCTTCACTTGCCGGAATGCCTCTTTGTTGAAGCTGAAAAATCAAATTGGCGACTTCGGCGTTGGTACGAACAATCACGCCGATCGAATGATGTTCTGGAAGTTCCCGCGCGAGTTTCCGGACACGTTGGACCGTTTTGAAGATCACGTTATTGTTGCGAACGCGGTCTTTGGTGTCTTCCCATTGCTTCAACTGCTGGTCACAGTCGGCTGCCATCTCGATGGTAACATGGCCCTTTAGCTCTTTGCGCTGAGTCGTGTGTTCGGTAAACCAAGCCGGCCATTGCTGAATGGCTTCGTCGATCATTGGCGAATCACAATTGTATTTGTCAACATGAAGAAACACATCGTTGACGAGGTCAATAATGTTTTGCGAACTTCGGTAGCTGGTAGCCAGTTGTTTTGATTCGGCCAAATTTGGAAGTTCGTTGTCAACAAGATCAAAGATTTCCGCCACGCCGCCGCGCCACCCGAAAATCGCTTGCTTCATATCGCCAACGCAAAAGAACGAACGGAGTGTGTCTGCGTTCTCGGTTACATTTTTGGCGAAAGGCCGAATGACTTTCCATTGCGACAAAGAAGTGTCTTGAAACTCGTCAAGCAACAAGTGTTGGATTTGATGATCAAGCCGAAACGAAAATCGGTCGGTGTCCCACATCGAAACAAATGAAACCAGTCGATCCGTCACGTCGTCAAATCGCAAGTTGCCCGTTTCGTCTTTGCTTTTTTCCAACAGTTCGCCAAACGAGCCAAGCAATTCACTGGTCGATTTGTTCTGTTGAATCAATCGGGTTTCTACATAGGCGCGGCAATGCGGAATGATCTGTTTATAAATCTCGATGATCGCTGGAGGCAGTTTTGAGCGGTTGTATTTGTAGTCTCCACCAAGCGAACGTTGGAACGAAGTGTTGGATGCGAACGCGGCCCAATCGCGTGCCCGCGCGTAACCCAGGACTTCATTCCAGTGTTTGGGAAGCATTTTTCCGGGTAGTTCGATCGCCTCCATTCGGTCAATTAACAGCTCAAGCTGTTCGTCTGGGATAAACTGACCAGTGACCTCAAGCTGATCCCAGGGCCCAGGGCCGGATTCGCGATAGATGCTATAAATTTGCTTGACCGTGTCGCGAACCATCGTTGCCACTCGCCGTGTGGCTTGGCCTTTGGTTAGCATGTGCAGCAAATGGATCACTGACGCGTTTCGCAAAACGGATTGAATTGCTTCGTCTTCCATTCGGTTGATTTGTTGTTCGTCGACGATGTCCCAAGTCGGCGGCAGACCCAATTCGAGCGCAAATGCTTTGGCGACACGGTTGAAGAAACTATCAAGCGTACTGATTTCCAGTCGGTGCAAGTTGCCCAAAAGTTCGTGCAAAATTTTCGCGGCGCGTTCGCGGGTAAGCTTCCAGTTAAGCTCGCCCGAGAGTTTTTCCGCTGCGGCATCATCGAGAGCAGCATCTGAAAGACGGCTGATGATCCGATCCAGAATCTCACCGGCACCCTTTTTCGTAAACGTCGTTGCGAGGATCGTTTGGCATTCCGCACCAGACGCCAACAATTGCAGATAGCGATTGGACAGCGCGAATGTTTTTCCAGTGCCTGCTGACGCGCGGATAATCTGGTTGGGAAACTCGCCAAGGAGTTCGCGTTTTGCTGTTTCACCTACCATGGTGGCGCCTCCTCAAGTTCCTCTTGTGGAACAAATTGCTCAAACACGTTGTCTTGGCAGATGGACGCAAACTCTTCGGAGAACATTGGCGGTTTAGGGTTGGGCGGCCAATAGACTCCGCCGCGAATGCTTCTGATGACTCGTTTGGCCGTTTCGTCAGCGGCGTGAAGTTGATCGGATGTCCAATTGGCTTCGTGAAAACCAACATCGTCCAGGTTTTTGGGAAGTAAGATGTAGCCCATTTTTACGTTGCCAAAATCAGCCCCCGCGACCGCGCTGACTTCTTTGACCAGATGCCGATAAAGTGGAAGCTGAAGATCTTTCCATTCTTTCTTGCGACGTTGATAGTGAACGGAATCCGGCGAGCCACCTTTGTCTGATGACTTGTAATCCCAAACAGCGACCTGGCCAGTTGCGTCGTGCTGGTCGACGCGGTCGATTTTTCCGTTGATAATAAACGGCTCGCCATCGACCATGAAGTCGTGAAATAAATGCTCTTCGGTGCTGACGATTCGCCAACCCGATTGTGCTGAAATTGCTTGCTGGATTGCGAATCGTTGTATCCGGAGCCGGAGTTGTTCGACTTGAATTCGAACCGCAGGCAATCGCGAGCCGGAGAACAACCGTTTGACTTGGGTGTTCAATTCGTCCTCTAGATACTCAAGAATTTTTCCTTCACTCGTCAGATCTCGTTGGTCGCTTTTGCCAAAGGCTTCCAAAACGTTGTGGGCTAAATCGCCGAACGTTCCGCCGCTTAGCTCTCGCCAGTCGTCGGACGTCGATTCGAGTTTGAGGATATGGTTTAAGTAAAACCGATAGGGGCATTTTAAAAAGTCGCGGAATTTAGTGACCGAAAGATTGCGAAGCGGTTCAGTGCAAACCGGCATTGGAATTTCAAACTGTTGCTCATCGGGACAGTCCTCTGACTTTTTCGGTGTGATCCAAAATTCAGAATCAGGCGTGCCGGTATAGTCAAAGAACGCTTTGGCGCGGCGGGCTGCGATTTGGGCGTCAGTCGAAAATAGCAGTCGACTTGGCTTTTTCGGTTCGCCTTTTTCGTCTCGACGGCCAGCAATCAAGACCAGATTTTCGCGCACAGCCGAAAGCACCGTCAATGCGTAAACATCACGTGCATAGCGGCGATCATTGTCAAGGATGCCCAATTGCTTACACAATTCGTTGGGCAAAAACTGATGTCCTAACTCGCTGGCAGGAACATGTTCATCGTTCATGCTGGTCACGATCATGACGGGCGCGTCGTCAAGCGTTAGATCCAACCAACCCGCAAGTTCGATGGCTTCGGGAATGGGTGGGTCGACGACTCGATGCTCCATTGCGGCTTCGACGGCCCATTCGAGGGCTTCCGCGGCGGTGGTTTGTGTATCGAATTTTTCTGGAACTTGTTTTTGGTTTCCCAGCGCCGTGTAAATCGCTTCGCATGCTCGGATGATCTGCCGATCGCAAGGAGCGGTTTTATCCATCGTGCGATCACCGTAGACTTCGACCAAGATTTTGCTCCACGGCTGAGTCCAATTCGCGATTGGTTGCGATTCACCAATTAGCGGGCTGAGCAACTGCCCAATAAACGCATGGATGCTGTTTAATAGCGAGGCTGATTCGGCTTTCTTTTTCGCACGTCGAATTGAGCCGTCGTCGGTTGGGTCAAATTCTGATTCCAATTGTTCGGGAATGCCGAACGGTTGTTTGTCTTCAATGCCAAGGATGCCAGGCAGGTTGAAGTTTTGAAAGACATCAAGATTTGAAAGCCATGAGTCTTTTTCAACCTGAGTGCAGATCGCACGAAACATATCGGGGTGGCGCACGAGTGACGCGTACGCTTCGTAGGTTTGCGATTCGAGATAGTCACGACATGCGATCATCAACCGAACCGGTCCAGTTTCAGCCAGCGGTCGGCCAGCGAGGTTGCGGTGAGGGATTTGAATCGCATTAAGGCTGCGTTCGATCTGCGGAATGATTGTTTCGTCGGGCACGCCAATGGTCATCTGGTCCGCAGAGAAGTTTTCGCTGGTCGCAAGTTTACAGATATGGTGTGCGGCGGCATCTGACTGGTCGGCAGGCTGATCCACGATCAAGATCTGGTCGTCTCGAATTTCGATTTCGGTATCAAGCCATTGTGCAGTGATCAAGCTACCGAATTCATCAAATCGTTCGGCCATCGAGTCGGGGGCGGCAATCAAAACGCGAACCTGAGCGGGGTTAGTCGTTGCGACTTGGCGAATCATTTCTGAGATGGAGCGATTGAGATCAGCGGCTCCGACCATCAAAATATTCTTGTCCGTCGAGCAGCGAATTTCATTGGCTTTCATGAGGCCAGCCGCGGCATAGTTTCGGGCGGCTTGTTTGTCCCACAAGTCGACTTCGTAGAGGACGGAGTAGTAACGTTGCTGGATCGCGTCGAGTGCATCCCAGCGTGCAGTTTCTTCCTTTAAGAATCCGGAGACGTTTTTGACTTCGCGAGCGACACTACTGAAACTCCAGATGTCGTTTGCCAGTCGTGTGTGAAGTTTGGAAATCAGCGTGGCTAGTGGCTGCCAGTCTTGAAGGTCTTCGACTTCGTGACGCCCGGTCAGGCATTTGATTTCTTCTTCCGCTCCTTGCTCGACGGCTTTGGACCAGGCAATCTGTTGAGCGAGGTCGGTCGCCAATTGTTTTTCAGCAACGTAAAGAAATTCTGGCAGTTGGCCGATGGTCGTGATTTCAGGCGGAGTAAAAACAATGGATTGTTCATCTGTTTTTTGAATCAGGAGTTGTAGCAGCCGATTTTTGGCGCGGGCTGACGGCAATACAACGATGAATTGCGAAAGGTTCAGTTCGCGCAGGCCTGCACTTTCGGATTGGTAGGTATCTACGATCCAATCGGCGGCGGAAATAAGCGGTGGCTGCTCAAGCCCCAGAAAAACACGCTGAGATTCTGGAGGATCTAAATTTTCGGTCACGTGTGTCAAATCCCTGACAATGGTGAAATAGGGTCGCTAAGATTATAGAAGAATCAAGCGTTTTGACACGTTAGGTCACTCCGAGAAAATTTTGCTGTTTTTGAGGGATAAAAAGGCGTTTGGGGATGGCAATGTGTGGGCGCAAGGAATGTTGGAGAAAATCTCACGCAAATTCGAATTGACCAATTGGCCAATGTTCGGAAGTTCGTTTTCCTGAGTCATTTGCGGTAAGCAAACAAGAGAACCAGCCCAAATGGAATCAGCCAAATCAAATCGTTGGTCACGTTCGCCAGTCCAAAACTCAATGGAAGCGTCCCGCGCGAAACCGCAATCGCCATTCCGATTGGGCCAAAAATTTTTCCAAGAAACCCCACCAGTACGATGGGCCAATGTTTTGCCGGATCAAACGCGGCGATGATGTAGCCGACTCCGTATACGCCGACGATCATTCCGATGCACTGCCAAAGCTCTGGATATTTCGGCGGTTCCATTGCGATCAAGTCAAACATCGCGGTGGGAAAAAGAATTGCAAACAACCCAAACGCGAGGTTGTAGATTCCCGCTGCAATCAACATCCACTTCATCCATGCAGGAGCACTTTCAACGGTTGGTGTAATTGTCATTTCGCGTTCCGGTTCTGTCACAAGCTTTAACACTTATAATTGAACCGTTATTCGCGACCAGAGACAACTGAGAGTGTTTCCGACTCGAATGCCGCGGGACGTGATTCCAGGACAAGAACGCAATTCTGCCCGAGCCGCCAATTTTGTTCTCCGTCGTCAACATTGAAATACGGGATAGACGTCAACCATTTTTCTATTGAGTTCTATGTCGCAGGCGAA
>CAYZGP010000001.1:123507-125334 GCA_964478065.1 uncultured Pirellulaceae bacterium | reverse complement strand
TTGAATGAGAAATTGCTTTGATGGGAAAGTTGATTTGATACTGCTTCCTATTTTTTTTTATGAGTTCTTCTTGTAAGGCGACCGATAGGCAAACTGACCTGACGGACTAAGATGTTAATAGTCATATTTCGTGAGGTGAACTATTTTTTCTGCATACCTTCAGCCATTTCAGGAGTTCCCTGCACTTACTCGTTGCATCGAGAAAGTGTTTACTGCGTTGCCTGAAGATGTCCAACAGGATTTTCTTTCCGATGATTGCTTTCGTATCGCCGTTGACGATTGCGAACCGGGGCGCGGAAGAACTGTGGTGATGGCGACCCTTAGTCCATCCGGTACCAGTCGCTGTGTCGTGTTGAAGCCACGTTTGGAAAATTGCTCCCAAGCGTTCGCTTGTTACATCGTCGCTCATGAGTTTGCCCATGCTTGGTTGCACAATGGTGGTTGGGGCGAAATCACTGATCGAGAAGATGCAGCAGACGCCGTCGCAAAGAGCTGGGGGTTTCCCAAAGTCCCTTACGAGTAATTGGTGAGCCGTTTTGGCGATAGCCACGGTTCAACCGCCCCTTGAATACACCAACCGCTTTGTTGGCCGATAAGTCCGAACAGGTTGGACAGCACTGGGCCGCGTCTGTCGTTTATAGTTTTGCTTGTGCGGTATTACGTAAATCACCCGACGAGTTTTTGGTTTTGTCTGCAAATAATACGTCCGATTTCCTTTGGTAAGCACGCGTGTTCCACTTGAATAGCTACGCGGACTACGTGATTTTGCGGAACGTTTTGGCGAATAACCGATGTTCTTACCTGACACTCTCGCCAAACGATCTATGCTTGAACCATGAACTCGCGTTGCTCCGCCGCCCGCGGCAAAATACCGCCGAGCAGCTTGGACGGCTTGGGGGGACGAATGCATCGCTGCGTAACGATCAGCTTCCGCTTCGGCCTGTTGTGTCGAAATATTCCTGTAAAAATGTCTCAGCTGATGATGTCCGATCTCGTGTGTTCTGAAGAAGCTACATAATTCAGGGCCAAGCCTCGCACACAATCTTGGATTCATTGCAACGATTGGGTTGCCTTGTCGGTCAAGACTGGCGTGCCCAAGATCGCCCATAAAACTTCTATCTACGAATCGAATTTGTCCCTCGGCTGTTCCAATGCTTTGATTCAAGCATATGAAAGCGCAAGCCACTACACTGATAGCTCTAAACATTTAAGTCCATTCTCTGGGCGCGATAAAGTAAAAAAACCGCAATAGAAATTGCGTTCATGGAAGCTTGACGACGGATGGTGAGAGACAAAGTGGGCTTCTAAGCGTCAAGCAGTAAGAGTCGGTCGTTCATTGACCGAAGCCGCAAGAAGAATACGCAGTTGTTTCCCTAGTGGCAACTGTAAAGAAAACTTGAATCAGTCTGTGCAACTCTATGCGCGAAGAACGAGTTCAGAGTTTGTGTCTTTTTCTGAAGCATTACGAATGAATTTTTTTCTCTCGTTGAAAATTTTTAAAATCGGATTTCCAATTTTCATTTCAAAGAAGTCGCGCGACATTTTGGTGCGTGAAAACGTTTACTCGGAACCAAAATTTGTTGTCTGGTTTCTGAAATAATCGCTGGGCGACGCAAGGTGTTTGTCGTTAGGATGTTAGACAAGAAGTTCATTGATTTGATTTGGTTACATGATCACATAAGGTTCATTTTATGCGTTTCTCAATTTCGATTGCTCTCTTTTTAGTTATGCAATTGCTGGCTTCTACAGCGATAGCACAGCCTGACGATTGCATTGGGCGAGTGTATGCCACAGGTAATTTTCAAGAGACCGCATTTCAAGAGACCG
>CAYZGP010000001.1:115305-123407 GCA_964478065.1 uncultured Pirellulaceae bacterium | reverse complement strand
TTTCAAGAGACCGCATTTCAAGAGACCGAAAAGGAAATGCAGGAAGAAAGTTCGAAAGAAAAAATTTCCCAAGAGAAAATAAAAGCCGGTGCGAACTTCAAAACGGAAAATCTAGTCGCGTGGTGTATCGTTCCGTTTGACGCGAACAATCGTGGCCCGGCCGAGCGAGCAAAAATGGTTAGGCGGCTTGGGCTCAAACGTGTGGCTTACGATTGGCGGAGCAAGCACATCCCGGAGTTCGAAGAAGAGATCCTGCAATACAAAGCCAACGACATCGAGTATTTTGCGTTTTGGAATTGGCACGATTCGATGGAGGCTTTGATCAAAAAGCACGAGATCACGCCGCAGATTTGGAATATGCCAACTCTACCCAAGAAACTGGCCGATAAAAGTGACGCGGAAAAAACCAAGGCCGTTGCGGAGCAGTTGTTGCCCGTTGTTGAGAAAGCCAAATCGCTTGGTTTAAAATTTGGAATCTACAACCATGGTGGCTGGGCCGGCGAGCCAAAGAACCTGATTGCCGTTTGTGAATATTTGCGAACCAAACACGATGCGACTAACGTCGGAATCGTTTACAACTTTCACCATGGTCATGCCGACATCGATGGGTTTGAGGCGGCTTTCAAACAGCTAAAGCCGTACTTACTATGCTTGAATCTAAACGGAATGGCCGATCCTGAAACGGTGGATCCCAAAACACAAGCGAACAAAATTGTCGCGATTGGATTGGGGCTTCACGAGCAAAAAATGATCCAGGTGGTCGTCGATTCAGGATACGATGGACCCATTGGCGTGCTGGGGCATCGTAAGGAAATGGACGCAGAGAAAAGCGTCGGAGAAAATGTCGAAGGGCTCAAGGGCTTGGTCGAGATTGTTAATTAGTCGCTTTAAGAAACTGAATTGAATGCACGTTAAGCTGGACCAATTGAAATTTGACAATCGGTTTGTCAATGAACTTCCCGGCGATCCGGATTTGACGAACTCTCGTCGACAGGTCTCCGAAGCCTGTTACTCGCGAGCGCTTCCGACCAAAGTCATCGCGCCAAAGGTCATTGCTTATGCGCGCGAAGTCGCCGAGTTGATCGGGTTGGACTCAAGCGAATGTGCCACCGAGCAATTCGCTCAAGTTTTCGGCGGTAACCAATTGCTTGACGGAATGGATCCGTTCGCGATGTGTTATGGAGGGCATCAGTTTGGGAATTGGGCTGGGCAACTGGGAGATGGCCGCGCTATTAATCTTGGCGAAGTTATTAAACAGTCCGCCGGCGCAAAGTCTAAGAACACGAACGACTCTGAAAACGTTAACGACGCTGAGCACTGGACGCTTCAACTAAAAGGCGCTGGGCCGACTCCGTATTCGCGCACTGCAGATGGTCTGGCCGTTTTACGGTCATCGATACGCGAGTTCTTGTGTAGCGAAGCCATGTTCCACTTAGGGGTACCCACAACGCGAGCTTTGTCATTGGTCTCATCGGGCGAACAAGTCATGCGAGACATGTTTTACGATGGTAACCCAAAATTCGAACCTGGAGCTATTGTCTGTCGTGTGGCTCCGTCGTTTGTTCGGTTTGGTAATTTTCAGATCTTCGCAGCCCGAGGGGATGTTGAAAATTTGAAGAAGATTGTCGATTTCACAATTCGAAATGACTTTCCGCATTTGGGAACGCCTTCGCCCGAAGTTTATGCGAAATGGTACGAGGAAGTTTGTCGCCGGACTTGCGAAATGATCGTGCACTGGATGCGAGTTGGGTTCGTACACGGTGTGATGAACACGGACAATATGTCGATCTTGGGTTTGACGATCGACTATGGGCCTTACGGGTGGTTGGAAGATTACGATCCAGGTTGGACGCCCAACACCACGGATGCTTCGGGCAAGCGTTATCGGTTTGGCAATCAGCCGTTGGTCGCCCACTGGAATCTCTATCAACTTGGCAATGCGATTTTGCCTTTGGTTAACGATACGGCGATGCTACAAAAAGGCCTGGATCTTTACCTGGACAAAATCGAGTCCGATTCCAACTCGATGATCGCTGACAAACTTGGCTTAAAAAATTATGATCCAGCGACGGATGATGAACTTAAAAAAGAGCTTTTCGAAATTCTGACGTTGGTCGAAACGGACATGACGATCTTTTATCGAAAACTAGCCAACGTGCCGGCTGAAGTAGATCCGTCAAAGGAAGACAGTGAACTGCTCGCCACGATTCAAGACGCGTTTTACTCTCCTGAAAAGATACTTGATGCTAAAACCGAAGATCAAATCGCGAATCGAAAAAGAATCGCGGCCTGGCTCCGAAGCTATCAATCGCGAGTTGCCGCTGATGGAGTTGCTAGCGAGTTACGCCGTGAACAAATGAATCGCGTCAATCCAAAATACGTCTTGCGGAATTACATCGCTCAACTGGCAATCGACAAAGCCGAAGCCGGTGACGGATCAATGGTGATGCAGTTGTTAGAGATCCTGCGAAACCCGTACGACGAACAGCCGGAGCAGGAAGAATTCGCAGCCAAACGCCCGGAGTGGGCTCGTCACCGCGCGGGCTGTTCCATGCTTTCGTGTAGCAGCTGATTTATGGATATGGAAACTGCGCAACTCAAAATTCTCTTTCAAGACCAGTACATCGTTGCGATTGATAAACCTGCCGGGCTGATGGTACATCGCAGTCGTATCGATGTTACGGCGCGTGAGTTTGCACTTCAGATGCTTCGCGATCAAATTGGACAACCTGTTTTTCCTGTCCATCGAATAGACCGACCCACATCGGGCGTGTTGTTGTTTGCTTTGGACAAAGTCACCGCGCGAAGTTTGGCACTGCAGTTTGAAACACGTACGATTACGAAACAGTATCTCGCAATCGTTCGTGGCACGCCTGCGTCAAAGGGAAGTTGGGACGAACCGCTTATCGAAAAGCCCGATCGAATTGTGGATAAATTGGCTGACAAAGACAAACCAGCTCAGCCCGCGGTCACGCAATTCGAGACCATTCGATCATGGCAAGTCCCCTACTCCACCGGCCCAACGGCCAAGTATTCCAACAGCAGATATTCGCTTGTTCGGATCACGCCGCTGACTGGACGCAGGCACCAGATCAGGCGACATTTTAATCACATGGGGCACCCAATCGTTGGAGATTCAACTCACGGTGACCGCCGACACAATCGGTTGTTCCGCGAAACGTTTAGCCTCGGCCGACTAATGTTGGTCGCCAAATCGCTGACGATCAAGCATCCAATCACTTCGACAGAATTGAATATCCAGGCCCAGCCCGGTTCGGAATTTGAAAAGGCTGTTCAATTTCTGACCGATTCGAATTCCACGGTGCGTCGGTAGGCGCACTGCTTTAAACGCTGAAGTTTGACGTTTGCTTTTCAGCTTCGTCCCACTTCCTAACGATCACAAACCTGATTTCGCCCGTTGGTTTTTGCAGTGAGCGTTAGCTGACTGACTCGTTCAAGCAATGCGTCGGTGTGTTGATCGATGGCTGGGTTAGCTTCGACCACGCCGATGCTAAGTGTGACTTTAAGCGGGTTGCCAGAGGTCGTTTGGAAGGCAGTCGAATCGATCGTTTCGCGGATTCGTTCGCAAGCCATTTTAGCCGCCGCCAATTCCGTTCCCGGCATGACGACGCAGATTTCTTCACCGCCGTATCGGCCAACCCAATCCGAAGCCCGCGTGCTTTTAAGAATCGATTGTGCGACCTCACGAAGAACTTTGTCTCCCGTTGGCCAGCCGTGTGCCTTGTTGACTTCACCGAAATGATCAAGGTCAACCAGGGCGAGACAGAGGCTTTGTCCAGATTCCACAGCAACGCTAAAGTCATCACTAAATTGCTTGTCAAAATAACGTCGATTAAACAGTTCGGTCAGGCCATCGGTGTTGGCTTCTTTGCGCAATGACTGCATGATTCGTTTGCTGCGATGAGTTACGAAACTGGTGACCCTTTCGCTGAGCACTCGCGCCTTGTTTTCCATCGCGACCACGGCCAATTCGTCATGGTGGCGATTGGACAATGCTGCAATTTCGGAATGACAAACGACTTTGTTTCGTCCATTGGCTTTGGCTGCAAACAGTGCTTCGTCGGCTTGTGTTAGAATCAGTGAAGGAACGCACGGGCTGGTTATGGCTGCAACCCCGAAACTTGCCGTGATGTTTGGCACATCAGACCAGTCGCTACTGTTGAGGCTGGTTTGAATAATCAAAGCGATCTTTTTGGCAACTGCTCCATCGGCTTGGACCAAAACGGCAAACTCTCCACCGCGAGTTCTTGCAACCAGAGTTTCTCTGCAAAGCGATCTGATCAACTCACCAAGTCGACTCAAAACCTGGTCTCCAACATGAGGACCAGATTCGTCGTTGATCGCTTTGAAGTGGTCCAAATCCAGCAAGATCAATGACACCGGTCTTTCATTACTGGCGGCTTGGCAGATCGGACCGAGAGTCTCAACGAGCTGGTTTCTACGGTGTACTTTAGTCAGCGGGTCCAGCCGTTGGGCGTGCGCCTTGGTAATGCGATCAATCCGCCATTGGGTTAGCGATTCAGGTTCGCCTACGACACCGATGTCATCTGAATCTCGCAAACAGTGGATTAGCTCAGAAATTTCATCTGGCTGGAGGAGGCAAAGAACTGGTTGGTCGCAGCGTTGGTACTCAGATTTGAATTCGTCGATCGTTGAAAAATCGTCAGAACGAAGGACCGTGATTTGGTCTGATGACTGAATAGTGTCTTGAATCGTCGTTTCGTGGCTTAGCAGTAATTGGGAGATTGAATTCGTCGTTTCATATGTGGTTAGATTCATCATGAGCCTTCAATCTCGCTTAAAAATCGGTGGGTTGCTTCGGGGTATAGTCGCTAACAGCAACTTTTTCGTGGCCGCGAGAATGCGAGAGTCGAATACGCGCCATCTGAAACCTATGTCACAAATTGGCAGCAAGTCGGATTTTTTTTCTAAAAGTTTGCGCGTCGCGGGAAGTACAGCCGTGAAGATCCGAAGAAGCGAATTTTTGCTGCAGCGCGTACGTGCTCGGTATATCCGCAGGTACGGAGCAACACTGGCGCTCAAAACTGATCGCCAGCATTGGTCTAAACCAGAACCACTCGCTAGCTCAAATTCAATCTAAAGTCCAAACTGCTCTTGCTCCGAGTATTACATTTGTAAACAATGCGTTACGAGTGTAAACAAACTCGAATTCAAATGGAGTTTAAGCTGATCATGGTCGATCGTCCCGAGATTTCTACATCCGAATGGCAAGTGATGAATGTCGTTTGGAACGAACAACCTGTCACCGCAAGCGAAATTATCAAACGGCTTGCCCCACAGAACAATTGGACCCCCGCAACGGTCCGAACTTTCCTTCACAGGTTGGTGAAGAAGGGAGCTTTGAGCTACGAGCAAGATGGCAATCGGTATCAATATCGAGCGGCCGTCACCAAAGCAACAACGATCAAACATGCCAGCCGGAGTTTTCTTTCTTCGGTTTTTGGCGGCGAAAGTGCTCCATTGCTTACGCATTTTGTCAAAGCCAGCAAGCTCTCGCCAGAAGAGATTTCCGAACTTCGCGCACTGCTAGAAGCAAAGGAATCAAAATGAGTAATCTATTCTACGATTCGATTTCCTTTGATTCTGCAATCAGTAGTTCGGAATCCGCAATACAGTTTTTACTGTCGGTCTCGGCAATCGGAAGCGCGGTAGTCATCTTTGCCGTTCTATTGCAGGTGCTGCTAAGCAGGTTTGTGTCAGCAAAGTGGGTTTACGTTTTTTGGATTCTTGTGGTTGCTCGGTTCGTGTTGTTCGTCGTTCCTGAGAGCCCGACAAGCTTTCTGAACCTGATCACACAACCTGAAGTTGCACAAACTTCTGCTACCCTCGACTCAACCACCGTTGTTTTCTCGCAAGACACCATTTACCAGCCCAGCGTTGATCTGGCTTTCATTGAATCAGAAAACCTGATCGCGAGCGACTCAGCAGAGTCGGCGTTTTCCAATCTAAACGCGTGGCACGCCGCATTTTTGCTTTGGTTAGGCGGAGTAGGCTGGGCGATGATTTCGTTGGTCACCGGATACTGCCGAGTAAAAAAGTTGGTTGGCGATTCTGTTCGCCCTTCAGATAACTTGATTCAGCTTTTTGAAAAGTGCAAACGCAACACCGGTGCCAGCCCAAACATCGGCATTGGCGTAAGCCATCAGTTGCAAGTCCCTGCCATGGCTGGAGTGTTCAAGCCTACAGTTCTCATTCCCGCTTGGTGCGAGGCTGAGGTGACAAACCAGGAATTGGAGATGGTGATCACTCACGAACTGATCCATATCCGCAGGCGCGACGGCTTGATTCAGGTTCTGGCCTACCTCATTTCGGCCATTCACTGGTTCAACCCATTGACCCGAATCGCTGTTCGTTACGTCGAATCAGCCCGCGAACTCTCTTGCGACCAGCAAGTCGTCAAAGTGCTTGGCTCCAGCTCTTCCTCAGTCGAACGAATTTACGGCGAGTTGATTTTGAACATCGCCACGCGAGCGGATGCCAAACCCGTCTGCGCTGTTTTTCTCGGTGGATTTATCGGTACAAACAATTGTCTTATTAAGCAAAGGATTGCCATGTTAATTCAAACGAAGTCGAAGCGAAAATTCGGAGCGGTTGTCGCTGCGATGGCTACTGTGATGTTGGTTGCGATCGGATATACGGCAGCCCAAACCGTTGTCAGTCCGTCAACTCAACAAGAGTCTAATGCTCCGCAGGCCCAGTCATCAATTGAGTCACCTACACCTCAAGAATCAGAAGCCCAGCTTGTTCCAAAGCCACTTTCCAAACTTTACGCCAAACCTTCGCTCGAATTGCTGAATGAAATCGAAGTGTTGTCTGGAGCTGCGGTTTCGTTTCGAAATTGCAAAACCCCGCCAAAGTTCAAGGTTAAAGACCCAACCATCGCAGAGCTGGTTTTTGTCGAAGATACCGGGCTTGAGTTAAATGGGCTTCGAGAAGGCGAAACAAGTTTCGAAATCACTGAACCCACTGGCGATATCACCAAATACCAGGTTCGAGTTGTGCCACGACCGCCGATCCAAGTCATGCAGCGAGCTTCCAAGAGAATAGAATTCCTATATCAAGTCCCCGAAATCATGGTTGAAGATCCAGAGGTTGCAAGCGCAATCCCGACTAGCTCAAAGTCAATTTTGGTAACTGGAATAAAATTTGGCAACTCAACTTTGGTAGTTTCGAATCCAAACGGCGGCCAAGAAACGCTCTCAATCGAAGTCATTCCCAACATCAAAGCCATTGAGAAAGGAATCGCCAAGGCTTTTGCCGAATCAAAAATCAAAGTGGATGCGATTCGCGGGAGTGTGATTCTAAGCGGCTTTTGCAAATCTGAAAAAGCACCGAAAATCGCCGAATGGGTCAAAAATAATTTTGAAATCACTGATGTTGTCAATCAATGTTTTGACACTCATAACATCGCGATCAAAGTCAAGATTTACGAAGTCTCCAAAAAGAAAATGGCTGACTTGGGAATAAATTGGTCAATTGCTTCAAAAAAGGAAGGCAAGAAATTCAAAACGATTGCAGAAATAATTGCCGCCGTATCCAACAAACAAAAAGCAGTCGGCCAGAATTTGAGCTTTGGCGTCGTGGAAGGGGCGAGTTTTAATCCCTTCATCGAAGCACTTGAAAGGAATGCAATCGCAAAATTGCTCGACCAACCAGTGCTTGTCGCCAACCCTGGCAAGCCCGTCGATTTTCTCAGCGGCGGTGAAGTCCCAATTCCCGTTACGGACAAAGACGGGAGCAAGTCGATCGAATTCCGTGCTTTCGGTACAAAGCTAAACATGACACCGACTCCTGTGGGAAAAGATGACCTGACGATTCAAATAGAGGCCGAGCTTTCGGAGCTTGCCGATGACCTTGCCACCAAAGATGGAGTTCCCGGATTTAGGGTCCGGCGAATGAACACGGGCGTGCAAATGAAGTACGGTGAGACTCTGGCCTTGGTCGGCGAATACCGATCCAAAGAATCCCTCAAAGGGGAGACTGAAGTGCTTTTTCTGATTACCCCCAGAAAAATCACATCGGTCGCCCAAAAGACTATTCCGACGATCAAGTGATCGTGG
>CAYZGP010000001.1:108690-115205 GCA_964478065.1 uncultured Pirellulaceae bacterium | reverse complement strand
GAAGCGAATTTTTGCTTATTCCACCAGAGAAAACGCTACGAAAGATAGTGGCAATTGTAGTCGTCCAAGAACTCGACACCGATCAGGAATTTCGGTGTTTCGTCAGGAGCGCTGATCAAACGTTGATGCCGAATGGCTGCGATTGCAGAATAGTCGTCGTCACGGATGAAGACACGTACGTGTTCGCATTGGAAAGAAGATTCAGTCGTAAAACCAACGCCTTGGACGCTGAGGTCACGAGTCATTCCCCAAGCTCGCTCGCCGACGGGAGAGAGTTCCTGATCAAGCGGCTGTATCTCAATGTAAGTGACTCGAGCATGCCGTTTGAATTTTCGTCGACAGTCACCATTTGTTTCGTTGCCTAAAACCCAAGTTCTGAGTAGCGAAACGAGATTGACACTCATAAGCAAATACCTCGCTCGTTTAGAGTCATCTTTTTTAAAACACGTACTTTTTTAGATCTTGAGTCCTTAGTCTCGCTGTGAAAATTGAGTTGTGTGGAGGTCGAGTCCCAGATTCGAATTCGTGCCAGGATAATGTTTCAAAATTGAGACCGCGAATGGAAGAGATCAATTCGCCATCTGAAACCTACGTCATAAATGGTCGGCGAGTCGGTGCTTTTTCAAAAAATTCTGTTGTTGTTGAAAGCCTAAACTTTGGCGAGCCCGCTACCTTTTTTCAAGTAGCCGGAATCGACAGACTGGGAGCCGATCGAGTGACCTGAACCTTAGTTAGCATCGGATACTGCGAAAGTCGTCGTCTCCATGCGACTGCAAGATCGGGTTTTCATTTCTTTACCTCTCCAATATTGAAAAAGCCAACCGTCGCTATGGAAGATGCGGCACGTGCAGACAGTGAGGGCAGCTGAATGCCTCTTTTGCCGAGTGGCGTAGAATGGCATGTGATCGTGCTGAGCTAGGAAAGCCAAATAGAAGGGCCAGAATTGAAGAATCTTTTGCGATAAACGAGAACCAGATGAGCCAAACCGCTGTCCATTGAAGCGGGTTAGAAATAGAATTGGCTCACAATGAAAAAGTTAATCTACAAATACGATGTGATTGTTGTTGGCGCTGGTCACGCGGGTACCGAAGCGGCTGCCGCGGCGGCTCGATTGGGCGCGAAAACGGCACTGATCACGACCAATCTCGATACGGTAGGCCAGTTGAGTTGCAACCCTGCGATTGGCGGTGTTGCCAAAGGGCATCTTGTCCGTGAGATCGACGCACTTGGCGGCTTGATGGGCCGGGCCATCGACGCGACTGGAATTCAATTCCGGATGCTTAACATGCGCAAAGGCCCCGCGATGCACAGCCCTCGCGCCCAAGCCGACAAAAAGGGCTACCAGAATTGGATTAAGGCCGAAATCGAACACCAGGATAACCTTGAACTTCGCCAAGAAGTTGTTCTCGATATCCTCACCGAAAAATCTGAGTCAGGCCAGGAAAAAACGATCGGTGTTAGCGTCCGAGGCGATGTCGAATATCACGCGCCGGCTGTTATTTTGACAACGGGTACGTTTCTGTCTGCCTTGATGCATACTGGCGAAGCAAAAACAAAAGGCGGTCGCGCTGGCGAAGGGACAACGACCGGAATCAGTGCTGCACTTGAGCGGATGGGGTTTGAGTTGGCTCGATTCAAAACCGGAACGCCACCTCGTTTGAACGGTCGCACCATCGATTATTCAAAAGCAGAAATTCAACCTGGCGACGACGACCCGGAACCGTTTTCGTACATGACAGACGATTTTTCGGTCGAACAAATTCCTTGTTGGATTACGTTTACCAACCCTCAAGTCCATCAGCTTATTCAGGATAACTTGCATCGAGCCCCGATGTACAGCGGACAAATTCAAGGCAGCGGGCCGCGCTATTGTCCTTCAATCGAAGACAAGATCGTCAAGTTCGCAGACAAAGACCGCCACCAGTTGTTTCTTGAACCCGAAGGACGGGACACGCTTGAAATTTACGTCAATGGAGTTTCAACAAGCCTGCCTCGCGATGTTCAGGATCAAATGTTCAAGCTGATTCCTGGCCTTGAGAATGCTCAGATCATGCGATATGGCTATGCGGTTGAATACGATTTTTGCCCACCCGATCAGTTGCGAAACACTTTGGAAACCAAGAACGTAAGCGGGCTATATTTTGCTGGCCAAATCAATGGGACCACGGGCTACGAAGAAGCGGGCGCTCAAGGGCTGATCGCGGGTGCCAATGCCGCGCTAAAATTGGCAGGCAAAGAGGACTTTGTTATCGAGCGCGACAAAGGTTACATCGGCGTGCTGATTGATGATCTTGTTACGTGCAGTGTCGACGAACCGTACCGCATGTTTACCAGTCGAGCCGAATATCGGTTGCTGCTTCGCCAAGACAACGCGGATCGCCGGTTGACCAAACAAGCGTTTGAGATCGGATTGGCCACGTCGCAGCGCCATGAACGAGTCGTGGCCAAAGAAGACGGGATTGCCAATGTGAAAAAGATTCTTGACTCCAATCGGCACGAAGGCACCGCGCTTAGCAAGATGCTTAAACGAACGGAAACTCAGTGGCCAGAGATTGTTGCTTTGATGCCGGAGTTAGATTCCGTCACACCAGACGTTCGCCAGCAAGTTGTTTACGACGTCAAATACTCTGGTTACGTTGACCGGCAGCAAGCCTCGATTGAAAAACACAAACGGCTTGCTCAGAAACGTATTCCTGATCATTTCGATTACCAGAGTCTTTCGCATTTACGCAAAGAGGCCAAAGAAAAACTGACCAAGTTTCGTCCCACGAGCTTGGATCAGGCCCAGCGGATAAGCGGCATCACGCCGGCCGATATCGCGATGGTGATGCTTCATCTTGAAGGCAAGGGGAAGTAGGGGCGAAGTAGCCGCGGCGGCAGGAGAAATTTAGACCAACGTTTTCAGATATGACTTTTAATAAAAAGAAAACCCGGCCCATCACCGTCGGTGAGGTGGACTATCGATTTGGCGTTTCGATTTCGAAGATCGACGAAGGACGAGATTATCGCTTGAACATTTCGGTTCAAAAGGAATCGGGAGATGGTGCGATCTTAAAAGCGATCGGTTTGCTCACGAGAGATTTTTGGAGTGACGCTCACGATTTACCGCCAGTCGAAAGCTGGCAAAGCACTTACCCGACCGTCACGCCTAAACATATTGCGGTATTGATCAAGAAAGCCATCGCAGACGGTTGGCAGTCGGATGTCGCGGGCCCGCCGTATGAGTTGGCGCTGGATAATGTAAGTTTGTTTGGCGAGTAACTTCGAGAGAAGTCTGACTTAAGCCTGATGGATTCCTCGACCGTGAGCGGCTTAAATGGCTTCACCTTCGATCACGATTCGTCGCCAAATCTCAAACGTCAGCAACATCCACAGCCGCATCCCATATCGCCCGTTGCCTTCTTCGATGTTGTACTTCAACAATTGTTTGACACGCCGGTGATCGAAAACTCCACCCCGTTTGATTTGGCGGCTGCTCAAAATATGCCGTGCGTACTTTTTCATTTCGCCTTGGAACCAAAAGTGAACAGGCACGCGCATTCCACTTTTCGGACGAGCGATCACAGACTCGGGAAGTTCGTCCCGATACGCATTTTTCAAAATGACTTTTTCGATTCCACGTTCAAGCTTCATCGTTGATGGGATTTGGAAACTGAATTTAACGATCTCGGATGAAAACAATGGCGAGAGCGGCGAAATGTTCCACGCGCCAAGCATTCGTTCGACTTTAGGAAGAATCAAGTGAGCTCCTTTCAGTCGGATGTTAATGGCTGTCAATTTGTCGAGCAAATTTTTGGGCTGATCGCAATCGAAAAATGGAGTAAGCGTCGACGTCAATGTTGTCCGGTCGATTCTGCGATCAAGCCATGGCGCGAGCAAGTGATCAAGCTCTTCGTAAGCCCGCCGGTATGATTGCAAATATGCGTTTTCACGAAAAAGTGGATCACGCTCTTGGCCATACCAATGGGTTAGCATCATCGGAATGTTCTTGGGACCGCCAAAGCATGGATCGCCGCCTTCGCCGTTGAACACGAAATCAGTTTCGTTCTCGAGCGATTGAGCGAGCGAAAAATTGGGCATCGTGATCGGATCACCGATCGGGTCATCGAGATGCCAAACCATTTTTCGCAGATTGGGAAGAAACGATTCGGGAGAGATCAGGACTTCCGTGTGGTTGGTGCCAACGCGATCGGCGACGGATTTTGCAAACTCCAGTTCGTTCGGATAGTCTTTTCCAAAGTGCATTGAATACGAGCGGATCGTTCGATTGGAGCCCTGCGTTTGGTTTTTCAATTCTGCTGCAACAATCGACGAGTCCAATCCACCCGAAAGAAACAGGTGTGGGTCTCCATCGGTGAGGGCAAGTCGGTCTCGGATGGAGTTGCCAAATACGGTTCGAAATTTTTGGATCCAATCGTCTTTGTTGTCTGGCGTAGCGGGATCTGTTTTTTCAAACTCAAAATATCGTTTGATCGTGATGTCGCCCTGGGCACTGCGATGCAAGAGATGCCCGGCTGGCAATTCGAAAACATCTCGCAGCATCGTTTCTTTGTTGGGAACGAAACTGAAAGTCAAATATTTGGCTACTGAATTTGCGTCGATCTTGCGCGGGAATCCAGCCGTCGACCAGATGGCTTTTGGTTCGGTTGCAAAAAAGAAGCGATTGTTGAACGTAGCGTAGTAGATCGTTCGCGAACCTGATCCATCGCGACCAAGGAAAAAGTCTCCGTCTTCAGACGCTGCCGCTACAACGAAATCCCCCGAGAGCTCGTCCGGCAGTCGAGTAAAAGCAAAAAGTGACCGACGAATTTCATTGAGGTCGACTACCGCATCGGATTCACCCGGCGTTTGAAAACCAGCCAGCCCAATGATTCCGTTTTCGGTCTTCGCTATTCCGGAAGTTGGCGTCTGGCTCGGTTGTGAATTGTCCCGAGACCAATAGCCCATGGAGAAGTTTGGCTCGGTGATTGAATTGCAAGACCGGCCACGATGGGAAAGTGTGTTCTGCATTTGCGCGAGAATTTTATCGTCGCGCTGACCGATGAACCCGAAAATTGCCCCCACAAATATTCCTTGTTACTTTGGCTCGATTGAGTGATCGTCGAGAAATCGCTTCAGTCCAACGGCTTCTGCGGTGTAAGGCCCGTTCGCGTTTTTCGCTAACACGCCAAGTTGTTTGGCCGCTTCATCAATTTTCCCTTCGGCCAATGTTACAATCGCGAGTTTGTATTTGCACTTTTGGGATTCCAATGAAGCCGGGTAATTCTTGATTGTCCAGTCGCACCACTTACGTGCTTCGGCTAAATCACCGTTGGCAAAATTGGCTTTAAATAAAAACAACCCAGCTCGGCTTGCATCAACTGATTTAGGATTCTCAGCCGCGAACTTTTCGAGTTTTGGAATTGCTTCGTTAAACTTGCCTGCGATGACCAAGCTGCGCAGCGAACTGAAATTGGCTGTTGAATTTGATTTCAAACAACCAGCAAATAACAGAAGCACTGATAAACATAGTATTCGCATCGTTCAATCCTATCCAAAACTTGAAGTTGTGTCGGGAGATGCCGACTGCTCGATTAATTCGGCTATCGTCAAATTCTGATCAGTTGACATCACGATTCCGTTGGCCAAAAGCGCCATCGGGATTGCATCGACTGGTCCTATGAATTTCTGTTTTCGCATTCTACGTCGTCGAAGTCGCTTGAGTTTCGAAAGGTCGTCCGGCGAGACGCCCATGTCAACAATCTTCCGTTTTCCGTTGTTGTAGGGCCGAGCTAATTTGATTCCGTCCGCCCAGTGGATTCCCTTTGTCGTCGCGTCATGCAGCAAGAACACAGGAAGTTCTGGTGACTCCGACAAAAGTGTTTCAACGCGCTGTGTTAAGTAAGCTGGGTATCCGTCCGCCGCAACAATCAAAGCAGAGTTTGAAGTGTGAACACCGTTTTTAACTAACAGGTCAACCAAAATCCAACGTTCGACAATGATGATTCTCTCAACACCGTAATCAAAAATGTCTGGCTCTTTCCATTCAGGTGGTGGTTTGTCGAGTGAGAGTCGAGAAACCAGTTTTTCAATTCGGCCATGTTGTTTTTCAAACTTCTTAAGCCAAGTTTCAAACTGTGAAATCGGGACCACTTGAAAATAGTGGTTGTAACAACCATGAGTAGTAATAAGAATGCCGACCACAATTGCGACAAGCGGTGGTACTTCAGGCCAGAAGTAAAACGCGGCAATGACTCCGCCAACTAGAACGATTGGTCCCAATATTAGAGCGGCAACTCCAGAAATCTGTTTCTCACAAACAGCCGTGTAAAGTTGCTCAGAGGTAAAATAGTAGGTGTTGTTTGCACTTGCCCGGCGGATAAACGAATTGAATTTGCCGTCACTAATTTTGTCTGTTTTTGGGTCCAGGGCAAATTGATAGCCGCATACGCACTTCATGCCGTCAACGTATTTTTGATTGCGCCTGCATTTTTGGCACTTCATTTTTAGAACTTAAGAGTTGGGTGTTGAAAAGT
>CAYZGP010000001.1:106970-108590 GCA_964478065.1 uncultured Pirellulaceae bacterium | reverse complement strand
GAGTCTTCTGTATCAGTGTGACGTTGATCAGCCATTGTCTGCGGGCATGTGAAAAGCTTCGCCTGCCAGGTTTCGCTGGGCAAGCGTAAGTTTCGAAGCTGGAGTTCCGTTGACGATCGTTTTATTAACCATTGGATGATCGTAATCATCTGGCCCAAAATCGCTATCGGGATGGAAAGCGATTACCGAAAGCGATTTATCTTCTGTGCGAAACCGATGCCGTCCTTCTGGCGGAATGTAGAAGATTTTTCCTGGTGTTAAATGTTCGACCCCGTTGTCGCTTTCGCAATATCCTTCACCATCAACAATCGTACCGAATCGAAACGACGGATGAGTGTGGCTGGTTTGGTCTGTACCCGCAGGCAAGTGAAGGAAATTCAAGCACGCGTCGCCTTTGCGAACCGGAGAAATTAAAAGCGTGTCGGAACAGCCGTCGATGTAATTCAGCCGCCCGATGGTTTCGATGGGCCCACCGATTTGAAATAGGCCTTTGTAATTGGCTTGCGAAATCAAAATGCCGTTAGCGGGCATGTTTGTGTGTTGCTCTTGTTCCTCTTTGTCAACGCAAGAAAGATCTCTGACAATTTCAGCGCAGCCGGGAACAGAAAAATACATGCCTGCAACAAGTGGGAATTCCAAACCGTTAAAGACAAGCTTCATTCGCCCAGCAACGACGAAGCCGAAATGCTGATGAGCTCCTATTTCGGTCGACGCGTTCTCTGTTCCAATTTCCCAAGATCGGAGCGAAAATTGGCTGGGGCAATTCGGGAAATCAAATTTGGATAAACCACCAGTGCGCGAGCCACGATGAACTGCATTAAGGTTTTGGAATGGATTGCGGAAGTGAATTTTCTCGGGCATGCTTCTTTTATTAGAGGAAGGAAAGCGTCCTGTTATATCGGATTGGCCCAGTACAGGCAAAATGTTCTCGACAACGTCTTTCTAAAATTGAGTTCGGTGCGATGCGGATTTTCTTGGTTGAAATTCCAAACAACTTTGTGGCCAAAACTTTGCCAACGCTTGTTCGTTTGAGGCGTGTTTTTGGGTGCGAATCTGAAATCCGTGTATCAGATGAATTGTTAAAGTATTGTTAATTGTAGAAAAGTGTTTTCTGAGGTTACAGAAAGACAACGGAGCTTGGTCAAGTCTCGTTAAGGTTTCGGTTTGATCGAGCCCGGTAGTGAATTTGTGTAGTAAGTCGGTTCCACATGTTCGTACCGCTTGCCATTAGCATGTTCAACAATGCAAAATCCGGTTCGAGTATTTAGATTGATTGTGCGGTGTCCTCCACGAACAATGGAAAGAGTGTCTCCGTCTGATTCGACCTCCGCTTTGTTCCAGTACCAGTCTTCGTGGTCGTAGTAGTAGAATCCCCACCTTCCATCACCCGCATCGAAGTAAAATTTTGTGTCGAAGGGCTCGCCGCCAAAAGTCTGTATCACGCGAATACGTTTATTGCCTGGCAAATCTAAGGCGACGATTGTCCGAGTTGACATTGCGTGTTGCAGTGCCAGCCACGCAGCAATCGAGACCGCGACCACTGTTGTCAATATAAAAAGGTGTTGGATACGGAATCTAGGTTTTGCCATGAGATTTAGCGTGAAATAGCCAAAGCTAAGC
>CAYZGP010000001.1:88239-106870 GCA_964478065.1 uncultured Pirellulaceae bacterium | reverse complement strand
GATACGGAATCTAGGTTTTGCCATGAGATTTAGCGTGAAATAGCCAAAGCTAAGCTCGATTGCATTAAGCGGATAACGTCGATGATAGCGTGGGGGAGTGAATGTTCATTTGTTTTTCCTGCGCCCTGCCGCAAGCTCAACTGCATTAAGTCGTTTAGTGTCGGGAACGAGTGATTCACCAATTCAAAAACACGAAGTCCGATCCGTGCATCACATTGTTATCGCAAAAGACCCGTCATCCAAGGTTTTAACAAATCAGCTTTCTATTCTTTGAACCACTCAAATTCAATTAAAATTTCTTTAGGAACAACAACACCGCCTTTTGCGGTGTGTACTGTGATTTGATCGGCTCGAAAATTCAGCCCTAAAACTCCATGGATTCTACGGGAAGGAGTGGAATTCTCGTTGCGACGAATTTCGAATTCAACCCAAATTGGCCCTGTTACGTCGTATTGCGCGACGGGTGGCCTGTTGTGTTCGAGCCACCAAGCCACGCTGACTGCAGAAAGGGTTACCAAAAGCAGTAGCGATCCAAGCCCAAAAGACAGCTTGCGTGGGGTTGGTGTGGCGTGTTCCATTCCGTGCTCCCATGGTGTATTCAAATCAACATTTGCCAATCAGACAGCGCTAGTCAAAAGAAGTCGTTGCTTGGTCTGCGCATTTTTACTTTCGAGCGTGATGATAACTTCCGTGATTACTGAGTCGGGACGTGATCTTATCATCTTTTTCGACTACCGGGTCGGCTGTTGGTTTAAAACTAACTACAATGAAGCCGCAACATTTGGTTGAATATTAGTCTCCACATTCTCCTTTGAAGCGACTTGTCAAATGAAAAATCCACGATCATTTTTATCTACGCTGATCGCAATTCTGTTTTTGTTTTCGCTACCAACTTCAGTTTCTGCTCAGGGAAAAAACAAAGATATTACCGGTAGTTGGGAAATCGCGGCCAGCAGCAATGATGGAGACCAAGATTCGGTTTGGAATTTTGCCCGTTCAGGTGATAAATACACGGGCGAAATGATTGCCGATGGCAGCGACGAGAAAATCGAACTTAAAAACATCAAAGTCGATGGTCAAAAAATTGCGTTCAACCTTTCAATGTTGGCACAGGGTGTGAACTTAAAAATCGAAGTTGAGGCGGAATTCGGAGACAAAAAATTAGAAGGCAATTGGTCGGCCAATGATAACTCGGGTAACGAATTGGCCAGCGGAACGTTGCAAGGGAAGAAAGTTACCGAGGACAAAACAAAAACGGGCCTCGCCGGACAATGGGATTCTGTCGCTGCCTTGCCAGACGGAGAAGAAACGGAATCGACTTTGACGTTGTCGGGTGAAGACGGAAAACTTGCTGGGTTTGTCAATGGTGAAAACGGCAAAACAACATTGGACAAGGTAGCGGTTAAAGACGATACGCTACGAATGGAGTTAGTGGTAGAGATCGAAGGTGAAGACCGTGATATCGTGATCGAAGCAAAACACAAAGATGCGCATACGCTTGACGGCAAATGGATGTTGATGGTTGATGGTGCAGAAGCCGCATCAGGAGCTTGGTCTGCAAAACGAAAAAGAGAGAAGGCAACAAGTGAAGCCGGCGGTAAAACGGAAGTGCTTTTCGATGGTACGTCGTTGGATAGCTTTCGCGGTTACAGAAAGGAAGCCATCGGGGCTGGTTGGACGATCAGCGAAGGTGTGCTCGCGTTTGATGGCTCAAGGTCAGGCGACTTGGTTACCAAGAAAGTGTATGAAAATTTTGAGCTTTCGTTTGAATGGAAAATTTCGGAGGGTGGAAACAGCGGTGTGATGTATCGTGTTACCCTTGGCGATCGTGCTTCTTCAAAAAGCGGAATCGAATATCAAATTCTTGATAACGCGAAGCATAAAGACGGAAAGAAGCGAACGACCTGTGCGTCAGCGTTGTACGCACTTTATGCTCCTGGCGACAAAACGCCCAACCCGGTCGGCCAGTGGAACACAGCAAAAATTGTTCACAATGGAAACAAGATTGAGCATTGGATGAATGGTGAAAAAGTTGTCGAGGCAGAAGTCGAAAGCGATGATTGGAATAAGCGAATTGCAGCCAGTAAATTCGCGACGTGGGAAAAATTTGGCAAAAGTAAAAAGGGCCATATCTCGTTTCAAGACCACAAGAATCCAGTTTGGTATCGCAATATAACGATCAAGACTTTGGATTGAGCGAACCACGTTAGTGTATTGGCATCGGTTGGGCGACCTTATCTGCTGGCCTCACTCGTTGGGATCAATAGATTGATTTCGTTTGAGGTACTCGACATTTCAAGCGGATTTTCATAGCTTGATGAGTTCGAGTTTGCCAGTTTTGTGACAACCAACCCGACCATTCCGCATGTTGAAAACGCTTTATCAGTGGCTGTTCCGTTTTATCGGTGTAAAAGATCTTTATCAGGAAGTCTGTGTTGAGGATCGGCTGACCAATATCCGTCCGCAAATTCGAGCAGACCTTGAAGCGTTGCTGACCAAGGCGAACGAGACAAGCGAATATTTTCGGGGGACTTTTTCGGAATTCCTCGCGAGCACAAAAACTGTTTCGGACGAAGAGTTTTTTGTCGCTTATTCGAAACTGCCCGCGTTGGGAAAACAGGATTACGCTGAAGCCGGTCAAACTGTGATGACCGACAAATGGGCCAACGTTGATCCAAAGCAGGCCGAACTAAAAGTCGAAGGCAAGCCTTGGGAATCGATTCGCCGGCTGCGCGGTGGCGACTATCTGATGCCAATGGCGACCGGTGGTTCGACGTCGTTGCCTTTGTCAGTCACGATGACCAAGCATCACATGTTTTCGATGCTATTCACTTTTTTCAAATGTTGGTATCGGATGGGGTGGCGGCCAGGCGAACGAATGCTCGTGTTCTATCCAAAGAACACTTACAACATCGATGACATGGTCAAATTTAATCCGTACAGCAAATGGCTTGGGTTCCGTTATCACTTGTTCGACAAAATCGACGAGCAAACGGTGCGCGGTTTGGTCGATGACATTAACACTTACAAACCAAAATTGTTGTTGGTGTTTCCGTCACCGATGAACATGATTGCCCACACGATTCGCAAATTCAATCTTGAGTTGAAGCATCACCCGGAATTGGTCAACGTCAGTGGCGAGACGTTTTTTGACTGCCAGCGCAAGCATATCGAATCGGTGTTCACACGGTCCAAAGTTGAAGACTCATACGGTTCGGTTGAGCTTGGAGAGTTGGCGCACGAGACCGATAGTGGGTTGGAGATTTTTGCCAATGTTGCGTATGTTGAGACAGCTCCCAACGAAGCCGGTCAGCCGGAGATGATCATCACGCGGCTCCAGTTAACCGACTTTCCGTTTATCCGCTACAAAATGAAAGACATCGCCGACGTTGAGTTCCGTCAGTATCCCGATGGGACGGAAAAGTACGTCATCACGAAAATCGAAGGCAAGGATTCGAACTTCATCATGTCCGATCGTGGAGAGCGTTTCTATCCGTCGTTCTTCAATAACTTTGTCAATGAAATGAATGCGATTGTTGACGATGCGATTATCGAAATCAAAGTCTACGAGCGCGGGCAGAAAGAGCTTGAGATTCAATACATCCTCGCCGATTCAAATGCGGCGGCCAAAGTCGAAGCGGAAACCCGGCGGCTGTTGGCTGAGAAGATGAGCGACCAGATGGATTACCAAATCCGTTTTGTTGACTTTATTGATCATGATTACCGTCGCAAGTATCGAGTGATTGAGCGCATCGGCGATATTGAGTTTGCGGGTGGTATGGTTGGTGACAATTCCAAAGACAGTTTCGTCAAAGAAGTCGTTGCGCAAACCGAGAATTAAATTCTAATTCTATTGAGTGCTTTTCTGTACAAGATTTTAATGCGTGTGTGATCACTCCGACCACGACTGAAATCAAAGTGAATAAGTTTGATTGCTATCACTTGGTTTCTTTAAAACTCGTTCTGCGCAATCTCCACGCAGAAATTCCTTGTGTTTTTGTATTTGACGGTTTGAAAGCTGGTGTTGGCATGCGCGGTGCGTAATGTCTGTCAGCGAACGAAGGTTAAACCGAGTTTGCGTACAGGATTTGATTCTTGATTTTTGGTATCGGCCAAAAGTTTCAGAACCTGCCTTTTTAACCGGGAGATTTTTATGAACCGTTCATCAATTCTTAAGACGTCAGTGTTGGCTTTAGCGGTCGCAGCAATCGTTTCATTTTCACAGAACCAAGCCCAAGCTCAAATCGCACTTCGCGGTCCGC
The DNA here is from genome assembly GCA_964478065.1 of uncultured Pirellulaceae bacterium. GTDB lineage: Bacteria > Planctomycetota > Planctomycetia > Pirellulales > Pirellulaceae > Mariniblastus. The sequence continues at coordinate 102,608 of CAYZGP010000001.1, read as the reverse complement.
TGGGAGGTGGGATTAAAATCTCAACCCGAGGGGTCGCAGTTTTCACGCCTGGTTCTAACGGAAAGCTCCAAGGCAATCGCGGCGGCAGCAGTTTGTACGGTAACAAATATCGCAGCGGCTACGGAAATCAGTTTCGAAATGGATACGGTCCGCAAGTCAATCGTGGCTATGGCAACTACGGAAAACCAGTCAAACGCGTTCCGGCACAAGTCTATCGTCCTAAAACTGCTCGGCCCGGTAGCAATTTTTATCGCCCCAGTTATGGCGGCCCGCGTCGATAATTTGAAAGCGATCGAATGGGATACAGACGCATGAATCGCTGTCAGTGATAATTTAAGGTCTCGCTAGAAAATAGCGGGACCTTTTTCGTTGCTTGGAAAACAAGTCATTTGAACTTCTTAATTTTTAGTTCAACCATCTTGGCCCACTCAAGCCAATCGTCCTGCATTGCTTCAACACGATCGGATTCTTTGTCGGCCAGGTTGTCCAGCTCACATCGATCTTTGGCGATGTTGTAGAGTTCCCATTTCTTTGCAGGGTTAAGTTTATCCCAAACCAGTTTCCAATCGCCTTGGCGGATCGCTCGATTCCCTGCCCAATGCCAACAAAGCTGCTTGTGCCCTGCCCTGCTCTTGCTTTGAAAAAGCGGAAGCATGCTGATCCCTTCGACTGGGATGATTTTGGTTTCTTCGTTGGTCGTCGGGTGCGTGAAAGTGTTTGGGTAACGATTGCCGCCGATCTCAACACACGTTGGAAGTAGATCGATCAAGTGAGTCACATCGCGGTTGATTGATCCTGCTTGGATATTCTCTGGCCACCAGGCAATAAACGGCGTTGAGATTCCGCCTTCGTGCATCCAGCTTTTGAAACGTTTAAAGGGTGCGTTCTGGGCCCAACCCCAAGCGGGACCGACGGCGACATAGTCATCTTTGGGGCCGGGATTGCGTTTGGCCGGATCGCGACCACCAGGTTCTTCGGAGCAGCCACCGTTGTCTGAGAGGAACATGATCAACGTGTCTTTGTCGTGGCCGGTTTCTTTTAACGTGGTCATGATGCGCCCGATGTTTTGATCAACGCTATCGATCATGGCAGCATAAACGGCCATGCGGTGGTCTTCAAAATCTTGCTCGGCGTCTTCCCACGAATACGATTTCGAATCTCCTTCGCTTAGTTTCCAGCTTGAATTCGCAAGTCCCATTTCCTGTTGACGTTCGAAACGCTGACGGCGCATTTCTTCCCAGCCCATTTTGAATTTTCCTCGATACTTCGCGATGTCGGCCGGTTTTGCGTGAAGCGGATAATGGGGAGCCGTGTAAGTCACATGCAAAAAGAATGGTTGCTTTGACTCGTCCGCGGACTGGATCGCTTTGATCGCCTGGTCGGTGAATGCGTCAGTCGTATAAAAGTCATCAGGAAATTCCGTGATCCGTTTGTCATCGCTGCCAAAAACTCGAGTCCGTCCGCCTTTGTATTTAGGGTCGGGTTGAACGGGATTGAAGAAATTGCTGCATCCGTCAAGCAATCCATAAAAACGATCGAATCCTCGATGGAACGGGTGGTTGATTTTTTCACGACCAAGATGCCATTTACCGCAGAGCGCCGTCGTGTAACCGCAAGTCTGCATGGCTTCTCCGATCGTGATCATGTTCCAACGAAGGTGCTTGTTCCCGTTGGTGCCACGAGGGTAAAGTCCTGTTACCAACGATGCTCGAGTCGTTGTGCATTTTCCGTTGTTGTAAAACTGCGTGAACCGCATGCCTTCGCTGGCCAGCTGATCAAGGTGAGGCGTTTGGACTTCGCCGCCGTAGCATCCGATATCGGAAAATCCCATGTCATCAACCATGATCAAAATGATATTTGGTTTGGTGGTTGAAACCTGTTTCGATTCGTCTGCGGTCGCTTGACTGGCGAAAACATTGAACAAGGCAATGGACAAAGCAATGGTTGCAGCGATTCGGCAAATGAGCATGCCAACTCCAAATTTCAAGTATGCAAATTAAGAACGTTTGACGTCAAACGATCATCCTTGCCAGTCAATCATGATCGCGTTCTTGAAATTATACTCGGTGTATGATTGGCCAAACGGCTTTGCTGATAAATTTGCGCCGTTGGCGCTGATTCCCTTTGGCTGATTTCCTTAGCTGACGTTCTTGGCTTTAGGCATCGTTACCATCAAATGCCGCTTTTACCGGATTTCAAACTGATCCGTGCAATAGCAATATTGTAATTTCGATTTTGAAGTGAAAGCACAAGTTAATGCATGTTTGCCGTCAGCCACAGTTTTCCCTTGAAGTCCTTTTCTCTCGGTAATGCGAAGGCAATGTGCCACAACTGCAAGCATTTTTTGATTCAAATTTGATGCAACGACAGGCAATCCCAAATCAGTCTTTCAATGATCTGAGGGTATTGGTTATAAATCCCCTCCTTCCCCGCAGAGCGGTTTGCCTACACACCTTAAATTAAGCTAATTAAAGTTTCGCTGATCACGAATTGATCAAGAAAATACTGGAGTCATCAATGAAGTTTCATCACGTCCTTTTTGTCGTTGCGGTTCTTTTCGCTTCAACCGCCCATGCCGATATCCTGATTGATTCGTTTACTGATGGTAATCCGCTAACCGTGTTTGGAGTTGGGTCATCAAGCAGCTCGACCTCGGCGTCATCTATTTTGGGTGGAATAAGAGATGAAAGCCTGACCGTTCGAAACTTGAACGGCGATGAGTTCTTTGGAGCTTTTGGATTTGATGGCGAATGGTCAGTCGGCCAAGGATCCACCGATCAAATTCAAGGCTCACTGAGGTATGATAACTTTGGTATCGTCGACTTGACTGAAGGCGGTCTTAATTCACAGTTTGCCATCGATTTTTTAAGAAGCGATTCGAATGAGCCAATTTCGGATGTACTTTCAATTACTGCATTTTCTGGTGGGAATTCCGATTCACAATTCGTCACGATTCCGTCCAACAACAATTCAGGTGTACTGTTGGTTGACTTCTCGCAGTTTAACGGTGTCGATTTTACTCAACTTTCGGCGATTGAGCTTAACGTTGATTTTGGGCCAGATTCAGCAGGTCGTGATTTTGAAATCGGCTCATTCGAAGCCATTCCCGAGCCAAGCACGGCAGCGTTGCTTGGATTATTTGGCGCGACAACTTTTCTTCGTCGTCGCCGAAAATAAAGACTACTCCGAAGATGCACTGCCCAAATTCTCATTGCTACGTTACCTACTTCGTCGCACCGAAGCACGAACGATCTGACGTACTCCAATGCGACGAATCGGGCCCATGCGATTGCCAAGGTTTTCTGCGTTGGAAATCGTCCGTTGGGTGACGTAGTTGAAATTATTCAAAACCCATTGTGGCCCACCACGATCCATTTCATTGGCCAGCGCTTTACAACGTCCGCAGTCGGAACCGAGCCCGAGTCGGTTGATGATTCGAGTCATTTCCGTCCCAGGTCCACCGCAATTGGGAGCGAAAGTCTGTTCGCATTGCAAAATTTGGGCAGATGCAGACCGTTCGAATGCGACGCCGCTGATCGCGATAAAAATAATCGACAAAAGAACTCTTCGCATCACTTCTCCTTATTTTTGTGACAGCCTAGCTTAAGCTTAAGTAATCAAATACTGACCTGGGCCTTCTCAGTTTGCCTGTTGCAGTGAGAAGTACAGAGGGACATCCGCACAACTACCGAATGAAGCTTCAGCTGAACCCTAGGTTCGTTCTTTCACTCCGATATTGTTGAACAATATATACTGTGCCTTGTTCCCTTTGTGAATCTGCCGTCATCGACCCAGTAGAAAACGTGCGGCACTCCGTTGACCCAAACTTTCATCACACTCCCCTTGGCTTCGATCGTCACTCGGCTTTTCAGGTCTCAGTTTCGCAGTAACTGCAAAGGCTGCTAAATCCAGTTGATCGTTATGATCGTGGACCGCTCCTGAAGTATTGCAGGCGGGCTAGGTTGCAAGATTGATTCAACTGGCGCAATCGGTCCCCCCTCGTTAAATCGCCGAATTACCGCGATTTTATATCCTTCACACATCCGCTTTTTGACATAGACATTAGAAAGGTATCAACAACATCCCCCAAAAAGGTAGATCATACATGCACGACTTAAAGTGTAATAATCGAGAAGGCAGTATCCTCATACTGACCCTGTTGTGCTTGGTGATTCTCCTGTTTTTCGCAGCGGTTGTGATTGACGTTGGAGTGATGAAAGTTGCTGAAACGGAACTAAATTCGGCGGCGGACGCAGCGGCTTTGGCTGCGATCAACGAGCTGGGCGACAATCAAAAGATGTATGAAACGGCCAAAGAATATGCGGCTTATCATGGGATCAATGGCCATCCAATTCAGTTGACGGATGAGCAAATACAGATTGGGGAGTGGGACGAAGCTACCCGTTCCTTTGTTGAAGACCCCGATGGAAATTCGGTTCGAGTCGTCACCAAAGCGACTGACCACGCAACGTTCTTTGGCAAGTTTTTTGGGGTTCATTCTTTCAGCCGTGAAGTGGACGCGATCGCTACAACCCAGCCCCGTGACATCCTGTTTCTGGTCGACCTCTCCGGGTCAATGAATGACGACACCGAGCCCAGTTGGGCGATCGATGCGATCAGCGATACATTTGACGGAACAGCCTTTGACGGAGTTGGAAAACAACTTGGCCAGGATTTGTTTGACGATTTTGGGTTTGGAACTTTTCCTGGCACCAAACAACCGTACTTCGAATCTCTGGGCTCAACAGATTGGAAGACGGCTTACCACGTTGCGACCACGAACGATGGTGGGCTTTTGATGGCTTCGCACATCCCTGCCAAATACCGAATCGTCGCTTCTGATTCAGAGTTGGAAAGAAAACGAAAAGCCTATTCCTGGATCATCGATAAGCAAATCGCGGTAACAATGCCGGCTGCTTTCCCTGAAGCCGACAGTGATAAAAACTATGGGTACTGGGAAAAGTACCTCGACTACATCGCTCGATCAATGTACGTCTCGGACGTACCAAGGGAGACCAATAATGGTGGATCGGATAGCGACGATGATCTTGGGCCAGCTCCGAGCCTTGGCAGCCTCGACCCGCTTGGTCCATTTCGACTTGGGGCTGGTCAGGCACCATTTTTCACGACCAAAGCAGCCTTCACACCAGCTATCGATGACTTGTTTCCATACCATCGAGGTTGGCTTCCACCGTCAGTGGATAATGACCGGCTCTATCGGATGAATAACCCGAACCCAGCCTCATATCCGTCGGCCACGCTGAAATGGACCCTCCGAAACCATGTTGGCTATGAAAGCTACGTGAATTTTATGCTGGATTTCGGTCGTGACGAAAAGCCGGACAATAAAAATTACACTCCGCTTTCATTGAATAGTCCGCTGTGCCCCACTCACTTCGAATCAATCAACGGCGAGAATTTTGACTTTCCGCCACGAACTCAGCCAATGAACAGTGTTCGCCGAAGCTTGATATCAGCACTTCAAGTTGTTCGAGATCGAAACATATCGTTCGGTTTGACGTCGCAACGAGATTTGGTCTCAGTGATGACCTTTGATACGGTTGCAAATGGCACTTCGTTGATCCAGCCTTTGACTGACGATTACAACGCAGCGATGGTGGCTTGTACCACGATGCAGGCGACAAGTGACAAAGGCCACTCCACTACCACCGAAGCCGGGCTTCGTGACGCTTATGAGTACCTGAGATCCAAAGCCAATGGTGGACAAGGTAGAAACGGAGCCAACAAAGTTGTTGTTCTGCTTACCGACGGATTGCCAAACGCATTCGTATCTCCCCAGTCAGTTATCGATCAGTTCATATCCGACAACAGCGAAGAATCAGATATTTATGGTGATGGTCGATACTGGCTAGACGCATCAATTATGCAGTCCAAACGTATGCAAGCCGATGACTGGACGGTTTATCCCGTAGGAATCGGCTTTGGAACCGACTACGACTTTATGGATCGAATTGCCCGGATCGGTGCAACTGCAATTGATGGGCAAGCAACACGAGGCAGTGGAAATCCGGCGATTTATGAAGAGACGCTGAAAGAAATTTTCCACGAGATCATTACCAACGCCAAAGCCCGTTTGGTGAAATAGAAAAAAACGCACTTTCAACGAAAAACGACAATGATAAAGAAGCTCTTAAAAAACAGACGGACATCGGATCGTCGTAGCGGTGTTGCCACAGTCGAGCTGGCAATCTGTCTACCAATCTTCTTTCTCGTCTTGTGGGGCAACATTGAAATTGGTCGCGCTTTGATGGCCAAGCAGGTGTTGATTAACGCTGCACGCGAAGGCAGCCGATCCTGCATCGTGGGCGGACTTACAGCCGATCAAACCACAGAGATCGTTGCAGATTATGCACTGGCCAACCTGGTTTCAGATGTGAAGGTCACCATAACACCTGACCCAGCCACAGCAGGCTTGGGTGAGCCCGTTACTGTTTCAGTAGAAGTTGGTTACGAAAAAATCTCACTGTTCGCACCATTGTTTCTTTCCGAAGATGCTGTATTGAAAGCAGAATCAACGATGAGAAAAGAACGCGCTAATTAATTGCGTTCGGCACCTTTGCGAGTCCAATGTAACTTTGGAGCTCGAATGGGGACTGTTGCAAACAATAATTTCAAACCACGGGCTTGCGCGCTGCCGTCCCTTCGGGACTAAAGTAAGTGGTGAGCGCCTCGTCGATGTTGGAAAAGTTGTTTGTGCGGGCAAAGCTCTGTTAGCTTCTCTTCTGTTGGATTCAATCTTTGGAGAGTACCTAAGTCCTTACGCAGACTCTTTTAGGTCAAGCGGCGACTGCGAAAGCAAAAAGCTATGATGTTTGCATCAAGTGTGCTAGCAAAAGTCGCTTCATTATCTGCCCCTAACCCGCAAAGTTTACCTAACCGTTACGACTGCGTTAACAATTCTCAACAGCCCTCAAATCGGGCTTCTTTTCTTTTAGAGTCTCTGGCGAGGTGACGAATTGGAAAAATGTCCTGATCACTTTTATTGAGTGTGAAGGGTAGTCCCTCCTATTAGCCAACTTTCCAATCCAAATTAGGGACGCAACAAGGAGACCACCATGAGAATTTATTCATTTGTTTTCGCGTTCGCTGTTCTGGCAGCTTCTACCCTTCATGCTGACATCATCATTGATAACTTTGATGCTGGAAACACTATTGTTCGCACAACAGTGGGCACAACAACGCAAGGAACTTCAGCCACAAGCATTCTTGGCGGCCAACGTGACGACTCTTTAACGCTTGTTGATTTGGGCGGAGACGAGTTTATTGGTTCAATGGGATTTGGTGGTGAACTAACTGTTTCACAGGGTGATTTGGATCAAATCACTGGCTCGTTGGTTTACGACAATTTCACCGCATTAGATTTTACTGAAGGCGGCCTCAACAACCAATTCGCATTGGATTTTGTAGGTTCCGATGCGTCTTTCCCAGTTACCAGTGCTTTGTCGATTACGGCAACTTCGGGTTCAAACACCGATACACAATTTATTACGATTCCGCCAACTGCCAATTTGGGTGTTGCTACGGTTGATTTCGCAAGCTTTTCTGGAGTTGATTTTACTCAATTGGATGCAGTTTCCATTGAATATGACTTTGCTTCGGACCCAGGTCGCGACTTTAGAATTGATACATTTTCAGCCATTCCTGAGCCAACAGCAGTTGCGTTCTTGGGACTTGGTGGATTGGGGCTGATGCTTCGCCGTCGCCGCAAGTAATTTTACTTGCAACCCGAGTGTTCAAAAAGAAACAAAAATGGTCGCTGTTTACAGCGGCCATTTTTTTTGCGCGCGCAAAATCAAGTAACAACTCGACTACGGTCTTGAATCGGGTTAGTCTAGTCTGCTACCCGTTAATCTTCCGGAGGAGTTATGTTGATCAATTTCAAAACGCAATGTCTTTTGTTATTAATGCTGGTCCTGACATTGGCGGCACAAGATGTTGTAGCCCAATCGTTTGATGAAAAATTTGAACTTTGGCCTATCGATTTGAAAATCCAAGGATCCGTCATCGCAGGCGGCGGGGGCGAATTGCCGAAGGAAGCTGCCGAAGCATTCATGAGGAGCGCAAGCAAAGAGGACACTAAATCAGTCTTTATTTGTTTCGAAGATGCAACAACTTGGGATGCCGAACGATTCAAAGAAGAAATGGGTGACGCCACTCAACTTACCACATTGTCTGTTTCCAAAGACCAGAAAGAAGTTTCCGACGACTTTGTCGAAGCGATCAAGCAATCCAATGCAGTTTGGATTGGTGCGGATAAGAAAGTAACCAAATCGCAAGCTGTGATTCTCAAAAAAGTCACCGATTTGGCGAAAGACGTTGTGGATCGTGGTGGTCTCGTTTGCGTCAACGGTCCTGGAACTGAAGAGTTGGCTAAATTCGATTGGGTTACCCAAGCGAAAGATCTGGTTGGCCAGTCGGTTTTGATTCGGCCTAGTGTCAATTTGATTCCAGATTCGCTGATCATGACTGAATACCAGGACGGGAAAGATCGCAACGAACTTTTGGGAATGCTTGGCCGAAGACCACGCTGCGTGGGAATTGGGATCGCAAAAGATACGGCGATTGTCTTGCGGGGCCGAAAAATACGCGTGATCGGATCAGGGAAATCGACTTTTTGCTTGATGGCCAACGAACAAAAGCCATTGCGCGTCTTGCATGTTGGCCAAGCCGTTTCACGTCGCGCCAACCCATACACCACCATTGTTGATCTAACGGCTTGGCGACGCGACGCCATTGAAAGAACAGTTGAACCGTTTCCAGCCAAGACTCCTCCCAAACCGTTTGTAGAAAATGGAACGTTGATCATCGTGGGTGGTGGTGGAATGCCAAGAGGTTTGATGGAGCGAATGGTTGAGATGGCTGGAGGAAAAGAAGCAAAGATGGTTTATGTTCCCTGTTCCGAAGCCGACGAGGTCAGAGCACCCCAGCGGATGGTTGAGGTCTGGAAAAGGATGGGCGTTAAGTCTGCTTCCTTCATCCACACCAAGGATCGAAACAAGGCCAATTCCGACGAAGAGTTTCTTGCTCCCTTAAAAGACGCCACCGGAATTTGGTTTGGCGGCGGGCGACAGTGGAATTTTTCCGATTCCTATTACGGAACCAAAGCCCACAAGTTGATGAAAGACGTGCTTGCTCGCGGTGGAGTGATTGGTGGTTCGTCAGCTGGTGCATCAATTCAAGCCGCGTACATGTGCCGAGCTAACCCCGTCGCGAACTTTGACATTATGGCTCCCGGTTATGAACGCGGGTTAGGGTTCATTAGTGGTATCGCGATCGATCAGCACTTCTCACAGCGTCGACGGCAAAAAGATATGACCCAACTCGTTGATACGTATCCGCAGTTGCTGGGTGTAGGTCTTGATGAAGCGACGGCGATCATCGTCCAAAAATCTCGCGCTCAAGTCGTTGGGAGAAGCAAAGTCCATTTTTACAACCGCCGGGAACCTGTCGTGCCAGGACAAGACGATTTCCTCGCGCTTGAAGAGGGCGCCGTTTATGATTTGGCCAAACGGGTTGTAATAGAAGAGGAATCAGAAGCCGAAGATGAGAAAGACGCGGATGATGAAGCTGAAGGCAAGAAAGCCGAAGATGGGAATTAAGGCATAGGCCAATTGAAACCCGCAATTGAAACGCTTGACCAATCCGATTGGCCAAGCGTTTTTTTTTCTGCTCAGCGTTGTTTTTAGATTCTCAAAATCACTGTTGCCACTTAAGTCGAATCCCCCCCGAATGCTGTAGGAAAATTGCTTGACCGGTTTTTCAAATCCGTAAATCTTTGGCGTGCACGCACTGCAATTCAACTAACACTTCAAAACGCTGGCTCAAGATTTGACTAGTAAAGCCACTAAACTTGCAGGAGTTTGGGGGTTCAAAGGGAATGGTTGGGCGGTCGAAGCATAAGTGTTTTGAATAGTTAATTAATATTGGGATGGTTGGGTGCTAAGCGAGAGCGCGAAAATTTGATAGCTTTTTTGTTACCCATCTCCTTTAAGTTGACAGTAGGCAGAGGTTTAGGGCGTTCCAATCAATCTTGACCGCTTTCGCAGGGTATATATAATTCGGGTGCATTGGCAAGATCGGCAATATTGGAGAACATGGTCGAAGTTGCCAACTAGCTCGTCTCAGTAGTTTGTGGTGGATACAGTGTTGGCGATGAACGTCATCAAGAGAATCGCAAGCAACTAAGTGTCGGATGAACGCACACAAAAACGAGTGTCAGGAAAAACAAACACAAAAGTCAACTTTGGAATTTGAATATCAACCAAGTTGACGCCACCGTCGGAACGCCCGACCACCTAGGGAGAGGATGGTTTTATGAGTACCAAGACAGTCTTTACTACTGGCGAAGCAGCCAAAATTTGCAAGGTTAGCCAGCAGACGATTATCCGTTGTTTTGATAACGGCAGCCTGAAAGGTTTCCGAGTTCCTGGCAGCCGTTTTCGCCGAATTCCGCGAGAGCAGCTTTACTCTTTCATGAAAGAGAATGGGATTCCGACCGACGCATTGGAAAGCGGAAAGCGCAAGCTTTTGGTCGTTGACGACGACGAAGAATTGGTAGAGTTGATGGTCGACGTGTTTGCACGAGACGGTCGATTCGAAATCAAAACGGCTAACAATGGCTTTGGTGCTGGAATGTTAGTCAAAGAGTTTCGGCCAGATCTCGTAATTCTCGATGTAATGCTTCCAGATATCAACGGCAAAGAAGTTTGCCAACGTGTTCGCAGCGATGCAACGATGAAGTCCGTCAAAATCATTTGCATATCGGGTATGGTTGAGCAAGACAAAATTGCTGATTTACGAGCCGCCGGTGCCGATGATTTCATGAACAAGCCATTTTCTGTGGACAAACTTCTTGAGCGGGGCTGTGAAATCCTCGAAATGGAAAACAAAGCGGTTGGTTAATGCCGTTGCTTTTGACTTCGATTCTTTGATGCCAACAAACCACAAACGCACCCGGCTTAGTCGAGGTGCGTTTTTTTCAAATATCAGGTGAAACGTGCGCTGGCTTTCGATCACATGGGAAGACTCAAGTAATCGCATGGCAATCCAATTGCCATGTCCGTCAATTGACTTGATCCGTTTGGTCGGTGCGGCGGGCAATCGCAAAGAAATTACGAGCTTGCTTCGGCTCAATCCAACTCTGATGACGTTTGCACTTTCGAAATGCGAACACAAAGATTCTTCAGATCTAGTTGATTGGGCCAACGATCATTTGATACTCGCCCTTTTGGATGAAAAGCAAGTCACGACGTCGCGGCGTTTTCGAAAATACGAACTTGCCGAAGGTTTAAGACCATACTTTCGCGCCCGCAGTAACGCTAAGTTTCGCCGCTCGATTTTGAAATTCATTAAGGCGTTTTCAGGTGCTCAATATCCCCAAGCTGACCTTAAGCGAATGGTCAAAGGGATTCTTGGAACTGAAATTCGCGCCGATCAATTTAAATCAAAAAGTATTCGACACGACGCGACTTTGAAACAAGCGATCAAGAATTGGCAAAACGATTGGGGAAACGATTCCAGCGATACACCTTTGAAGCTTGAGGAATTGTTTCAGTTGGCGGTTTCCAATGCCGAGTTGCGAAAGAATTTCGACCAGCGTTTGCACGAAGAAAAATTGGCTTCGATGAAGCAATTGGCCTACGGCGCCAGTCATGAAATCAACAATCCGTTAGCCAACATTGCCACGCGAGCGCAAACGATGTTGGCCGTTGAAGACTCCCCGCAAAAACGCCACAAATTGTCGGTTATTTATGAGCAAGCCATTCGTGCCCATGAAATGATTTCGGACATGATGTTGTTCGCTCATCCACCGGCATTGAAACGGCAAACAGTTTCACTACGTTTGTTGATGTCGAAATTGGTAAACGAGTTAAAACCAACTTTTGATGCGTCTCCCGAGATTGATTTCAAAGTCGTTGTTGGGGCCGGGGTTGATCAAGCGAGTCTGGACCCGACCCAGATCAGTGTTTCGATAAAAAACTTGATTCAAAATTCAATTCAAGCCATCGGTTCAGCGGAACAGCCAGGTGGACGAATTGATGTAAGAATTGAGCAATCTGATGTGATCGAGGTGTCAGTTTGCGACAACGGCCAAGGCATTTCTGATTTGGTGCGTCGGCATTTGTTCGATCCTTTTTTCTCAGGTCGAGAAGCTGGTCGAGGGCTGGGGTTTGGGCTTTCAAAAGTCTGGACGATTGCCAAGCTTCACGGCGGCGAAATAAATTTCGATTCCTCAGACGAACACGGGACGCGATTCATGTTAACAATCCCAATCGCCGCTCCCAATCATTCCAACTCGAGACTTGCAACGGCTTCCGAGTTGGTCATTTCCAACGACAGTCCAAACGTTGAAGAAGAAGCAGCGTAGAATAAATTTGATTCTGCGTTCGTTCTTGACGGGAAGTGATCGCCACCAAAGAGAACTCAGTTTCAGGTTTTGTATTGCGGGTTTTGTATTGCTTTACGCGCGATTTCACATCCGTTGGTTCAGTGCTTTACTCAGCAATCGCCGGCAATGCCACTGCTTGCCAGAGTTCCAATGATTGACAAAGTTGTCGCGGCAGCAAAAATGGTGGTTTGAAAATTTTCTACTTACCAATACGGTCCATCAATGAACCAAGGCGATGTTGAAGTCCCGCGTGCGTCTATTTTTATCGCGCTGGCCCCGATTTTGGTTTTGATTGGCTTGCTTGGAATCAATGTCGTCCTGTTCGGTGAAGACTCTTCTTACGGTCCAAACCAAATTGCACTTTTGTTGGCTGCTGCGGGCGCGGCGATCGCTGGTTTTTGGCTCAAGATACCGTTTTCATTAATGTTGCGTGGCGTTGAGAAAGCCATTGGTTCAGCGTTAACCGCGATGCTGATTTTGCTTTTGATTGGATCGCTTGCCGGCACGTGGATGATGAGTGGAATTGTTCCAGCCATGATTTACTACGGCTTGGATATTCTCAATCCCAAGATCTTTCTTTTTGCTTCGGCTGTCGTTTGTGCAATTGTATCGGTTGCCTCGGGAAGCTCTTGGTCGACAGTCGCCACGGTCGGTATCGCGTTACTCGGCATCGGTTCAGCACTTGGTGTAAACGAAGCGCTTGCCGCGGGTGCGATTATTTCGGGAGCCTATTTCGGCGACAAAATTTCGCCTTTGTCCGATACCACCAACCTTGCTGCGGCGATGGCTGGCACTGAGTTGATTCGCCACATCAAATATATGCTTTGGACGACGATTCCAAGTTTCACGATCGCATTGGCGATTTATCTTGCAATTGGATTTAGCGGAGAGCCAACCGCACTTGTTACCGATACTGCGGCTTTGAAATCCGAGGTCGCTTCACATTTCAATACGCTCAGTCCGGCTTTGTTGATGGTCCCGTTGGTCGTTCTGGTCATGGTGGTTTTGAAATTCGATGCGGTTGCCGCACTGTTTGTCGGCGCTGTGTTAGGGGGCGTTTTGGCGATTGCGTGCCAGCCAAAAATGGTGACTGCAATCGCCGCTCTGCCTGATGTTGAATTTACTGATCCGGATACAGAAAAAGTTACCACCAAGCCACCCAGTTACCTCAAGCGATCGTATGTCGCGTTTATTAACTCAATGTCGTTTGAAACGGCTGCAGTATCTGAAAAAGCAACGGATGCTGCCAAAGCAGATTTGAGCGATGCGAAATTGGCAAGTGCCCGGCGCCAGACTGGTAACCCAAATTTGACTCAGAAAGAGTTTGAAAAATTAGAGCTTAAACTAGACGAGACGTTTCCGGAAAAAGAAGCAAAGGTCGCGGCGGCCAAGCTTCTGCAAGGTAAAGGAATGAAGGGAATGCTCAATACGATTTGGTTGATCCTGACCGCGATGTGTTTCGGCGGAATTATGGAAGCCTGCGGGTTCTTACGCCGGATTACTGAGCCCTTGGTTGCCATGTCACAGTCCAACGGAGCGTTGGTTGCGACCACGGCAGGAAGCTGCATGTTTGTGAATACAACTGCGTCTGATCAGTATCTCGCAATCGTCGTTCCCGGACAGATGTTCCGTGAAACTTTTGAAGAGCGTGGATTGGCGCCGGAAAATCTCAGCCGAACCTTGGAAGATTCAGGAACTGTGACATCCGTTTTGATTCCTTGGAACACTTGCGGCGCTGCTCAAAGTGGTGTTCTGGGTGTCGATGTTCTTTTGTACGCACCGTATTGCTTCTTTAACTGGATCAGTCCGTTGATGACGATCACATTTGGATACCTGGGAATCGGGATCGCCAAATTGAAAAACAAAAAATCGGATGCATCGTAGTCCATGTCTTTGAATGCCGATTCATCTCTACGGTTCGGCATTGCATAGGTCCTATGATTCGAAAGGTGACGACGAG
>CAYZGP010000001.1:68441-88139 GCA_964478065.1 uncultured Pirellulaceae bacterium | reverse complement strand
AAATCAAGCATTTTCAAATCAAACCAATTCTTCGCGCGTAAGTGCACAATCAAATGCACCCACTGGAAATGCGAACAATGGTTACAATAACAATGCTGCGTTCAGATTGAACCGCGATGCGGCAGCACCTCGAGTCAGTTCAAGGACGCCTATTGAACAACAGCGATCGTCGACTTTGAGTCAAACTAGAACGGCAAGTAGCAACGCCGGTCAGACCGGGGCAACGACTGCGTTTCGACAGGTTGCGTTTCAAGCTCCTGTTTGTCGTACCGCTCAGAATTGCTGTTGTACGCCAAACCATCAAGTTCCAAATGGATCCGCAGGGTTCGGGTTCAACCCAACCGTAGCGGCTTTCCAAGCTCCGGCGTTTCAAGCCCCTTCGCTTAATCCGGCGGTAGGATCTGGAATCGTTGCCCCGCAAGTCGGGCAAGGGTTCCAATTTCAACCTGGAATCGGTACGCCTCAATTTGGCAATGCTCAATTTGGCGCGTCTCAATTTGGCACGCCTCAGTTTGGTGCACAAGGCGCGCGATGGTGGACGCCGTTTGTTAGTGGCAGCGGTGTTTACACGCCACTGATACGACTGCAGAGCTTGTCACCAGGGACTTATCTTGGACAAGGCATCATCGGCCAGCCGACTGCTTATGTAGATGGTCAGCCAGTTCGAAATTTGCTTCGTTACATTGCGCCCTAAATAAGCCACACCTGCTTGGGCCCACTGCTGCAATCTTCCAGTTGCGGATTTTCTTTTGCCGGGACTAACAAGCCTCGCAGGGGCGTTGCCCCGGTGGCAGGTCTGACTTGTCGCAAAACGGGCACTTTTTCGGATTGAAATCCTCGTCGACTTCATCCTCGTCCACCTCGTCGCTGCGATAACCGATCGTTTCCCGCCAGCCGCAATCCAGGCACTTTAGCTCCCAGGCATCGATTGTTAGATCGTCAGACTCAAAATGGTTATACTTGCAGACCAATGGGCACTCAGTCCGTGAACCCGCTTGAGGGCATTTGCCGTTTGGGGGAGTCGCAGGTTTCATGAAAAATCCAGTCGAATTTTGTGGTCGAGTGTGCGGATTGGCTTGCCCGTTACTAAACTAGCGGACGCTATTAAACTATCTCAATGCCATCAGTCACAACAGGCAGCTTGATAGAAAATTATGCCGTCAGTTTCTGGCAGCCGACTAAATTAAACTAAACAATACCGCGGAGTAGACAAAGTGAAAATTAAAACCAACTTGATGGCGGCCGGGTTCGTCATCGCAATGTTGACGTCGACATGGGCACAAGGTGATTTGGGATTGAACGCGGATCCAGCACAAGAGATCACGACCAGAACAGCATTGTCTGGCAAGACTATGCATTTAATCAACGACGTTGAAGAAGGCTTCACGGCTTTGTTTGACGGCAAAACGCTTGACGGTTGGGAGCAGAAAAACGGCACCGCAACTTATGAAGTCGTTGATGGCATGATCAAAGGCGTCACCGCCGAAGGAAGTCCCAACTCTTTTCTTTGCACAACAAAAGAATACAGCAATTTCGATTTGCGATTCGACGTAAAGGTCCACGACAAATTGAATTCTGGTGTTCAAATTCGATCGCTCAGTAAAGAAGACTTCAAGAAGGGACGCGTTCACGGACCGCAGGTTGAAATCGAAGCCGACCCTGGCGAGTCTGGATACATTTACTCTGAAGGGACTGGTCGCGGTTGGATTAGCCAGACGCGAACCATCAAGAAAGTTTTTAAAAACGGCCAGTGGAATAGCTACCGCGTTGTCGCAGATGGGAGTCGAATTCAAACTTGGATCAATGGCACGTATGTTGAAGATCTTGATTGCCCAGCCGTCGAATCCAGAAAAGGGTTTTTTGGATTGCAAGTTCACAGCGTTGGCAAAAATGCAGGGCCCTTTGATGTTCAATGGAAAAACATTCGCATCAAAGAGTTGACGGGTAGCGAAACGAGAACTGGAAAAGCCATGCACGGTACGCCGACTATCGATGGCAAAATTGATGATATTTGGAAAGACGTTCCTCGCATGCACGTTAATCGTGAGATTGAAGAGCACGACGGATTGACGGGCGACGAGACGGCTTCAACTGCTTGGGTTAAATGTCTTTGGGATGATGGTCATCTTTATTGTCTTGCCGAAGTGACCGACTCAAAAATTGCGACCGATGGGGGTGAAGATTGGCAAAAAGACTCTGTTGAGTTTTTCGTTGATGCAAACCTTTCTCGCGTTGACTCTTACGATGCCGATGATGCTCAGTATCGAACCGACGCAACGGGCAATGGGACCGCTGGTCCGAATAACGACATCGCAAATTACGAAACGGCCGTGACGAAAACCGAAACAGGCTACATTGTTGAAGCTCGTATCAAAATTTCCAAAGATAACTTGAAAGCCGGACAGAAAATCGGATTCGATGCTCAAGTCAATAATGACACGGGAGACGGAACTCGTTCTTCAACAACAAAGTGGAATGACGCCACGAACCAGTCTTGGGAAGATCTTTCGGACGCCGGTACGTTGGAGTTGGTGAAATAACCAGAGACCGTAGAGAATAATTCTGTAAACGTTGGGAGGACATGCTGGCCATGTCCTCCTTTTTTTGACCCGTGGCGATGGTCAATTAAGCCTTGTAATCAGCTATGAATTTGCGGTCGAATTTCTTTCTAAGGCCGTTTCCCTAAATTCGCGAAATATCGTTAGAATTGGAGTTCCATTCCGGTGGAGTGGAAATAACATCTTTGATTGACAACAACGACGACGTATCCAACAAAGCGAAATAATGGGCAGTTCGAGCAAGACTAAAAACAAAAAGACAATGGCAGAGAAAGCAGACAAATTTCTCTGCTATCAAAAATCGGTCCAGTCACCGAGCCATGAAGTTGAATTTTTCGAGCAAGCGTACAAAGATTTTTTTCGAAGGAAGCCCTATACGCTTCGTGAAGATTTTTGTGGAACGTTTGCGGTCTGCTGCTCTTGGGTAAAGTCCAACAAGAAACGAAAGGCGCTGGGCGTTGACTTGTGCCCCGAGACATTGCAGTGGGGCAAAGACAATAATCTTGCGAAGCTTGACGACGAGCAACAAAGCCGCGTTCGGTTGCTTGAGCAGGACGTGCGAACAAGGAATCGTCCGCAAGTCGATATTTTGGCAGCACAGAATTTTTCGTTTTGGATTTTCAAAACGCGAGCGGAAGTAATCAAGTACTTTAAAGCGGCCCGCGCTAACCTTGGCCCTCAAGGCATCATGATCATGGATATGATGGGCGGAGGTGATTGCTTTATCGAAGGCCAAGTCGACAAACGGACAATCAAAAAGGGCAAGAACGGTTTTAAGTACCATTGGAAACAGATTTGTTACAACCCAATCAATCACGATTGCAGTTTTTCAATCAGCTTCAAATTTAAAGACGGCAGCAAGCTTAAGGACGCTTTCGAATATCATTGGCGGTTTTGGAGTATTGCCGAGGTTCGCGAAATGCTCGAAGAAGCAGGATTCAGTTCCAGCCATGTTTACTGGGAAATAGAAGAAAAAGACGAGGATGGAGAGGATGTTGAGCGGTGGGACAGAGTCGACGATGCCGAAAGTGCCGCCTGTTGGATTGCCTATATTGTTGCCGTCAAATAGGTTCTGCGGTGTATAATCCAAGTGGCCATTGAAGGATTTTTAAAGGTCCGTCTTGTGGTCAAAACATTCGCACCCGCCTTTCTTTTCACCAACAAAATATGTCAAGCAGGATTCGAATTCTCTTTTGCTTTCTTGCAGTGTCTTTTGCAAGTTCGGTAGCTTCGTACTCAGCCAGCGATGACAACAACGAGCCCCAAAAATCCAACGCACAAAGGCGAAGCGCACGCTGGGATAATGGATTGGCGCGTAAATCGAACCCCAATCGGGGTGCAACAACCGGGCAGACCGACGATAAAAACGAGATCGGAAAATCCTCGTACATGGCGAAATGTGCGTCGTGCCATGGAGCAGCCGGTGAAGGAAACAAGGATCATTTTAAGGATCCGTTGAAAGGCGATTTGTCTGTTGCCGAATTGGCAAAATACATTTCTGCTTCGATGCCTGAAGAAGATCCAGATTCCTGCATCGCCGATGAAGCCGAAGCCGTCGCGAAATTTATCTATGACGGTTTTTATTCAGCCAAAGCCCAAGCTCGTTTAAACTCAGCCAGAATTGAGCTTTCACGTTTAACGGTGAGACAATACCGCGAGTCGGTAGCTGAATTGGTTGGCACATTCAGGCGAGATTTCTATATCCCAAAAGAAAAGCGCGGAATCCGGGCAAAATATTTCGCTTCCCGTTATCCGACAAAAGAAAAACAACTTTCCGAGCAGGTCGACGATACGGTTGACTATGGCGATGGCGTCCCGCACTTTGACCCGACCGGCGAATACAAGAATCTAAAAAAGGTCAAGAAAAAGAAAAAAGAAGTCAACAAGATGAACCATGGCTTTTCTGTCTATTGGGAAGGCAGCGTGGTCCCATCGGAAACAGGTAGCTACGAATTCGTTGTTGAATCAAAGAATGGGTTTCAGCTTTTTGTAAACGACTTGAAAACGCCATTGATCGATCGACGCGTCCGCTCCGACGAGGTTGTCGAGCACAAAGCATCAATCTATTTGCTTGCCGGTCGCCCGTTTTCTTTGAAACTTGAAATGTTTTCTTATCCGAAACCGCCTGCCAAAATGCGATTGCTTTGGCGGCCGCCAGGTGGAAAACGTCATGTGATTCCAAAATCGTCTTTGATTCAAAACTATTCTCCTGAATGCTGTGTCGTTTCAACGACGTTTCCTGCCGACGATGCAAGTTTCGGTTACGAACGCGGACTCTCCGTTTCGCCGCAGTGGGATGCTGCCACGACAGACGGTGCGATCCAGACGGCTAATTGGGTTTCCGAGCGAATTTGGGATCTTGCCAAATCGAAATTGACTGCGGACGACTCAACGAAAAAAGTCAAAGAGTTTTGTTATAAATTCGTCAGCCGCGCGTTTTGCAAAGTCTTAACGGATGAAGATCGCCAATTCTTTGTTGATCAGCATTTTGAAAAAGAGCTTTCGATCGAAGACCAAGTTAAACGCGTCGTTATCATGACGCTTAAGTCTCCTCGATTTCTTTACCCTGCAATTCAGCAACGAGACCAGCATCACGAATTTGCTCGGCGAATGGCACTTTGTCTTTGGGATTCGTCGCCCGACAAATATTTGGTCGAATTGGCGATCAAGGGCGAGTTAGGCAAAAAGGCAATAACGAAGCGAGAAGTTTACCGGCTGGTCTACGATTCGCGTTCACGCCAGAAACTACGCTCGTTTTTTCATGGCTGGCTCAAGACGGATCATGGCTCCGCAGTCAGTAAAGACAAAGATGCGTTTCCAAATTTTGATGATCAGATTGTTGCTGACCTCAAAACCAGCCTCGATCTGTATTTGAATGATGTGATCTGGAACGACAAATCCGATTTCCGTCAGCTATTTCTGGCGGATTATTTGTACGTCAATCCGCGGCTGGCAAAATTTTATGATGTCGATGTCAAAGAAGACGGATTCAAAGAAAAGGCATTCCAAAAGGTCTTGGTTGATCCCAAAAAACGTGCGGGCATTTTGACGCATCCCTATTTGATGACAGGATTGGCGTATCACAAAGACAGCTCGCCTATTCACCGCGGAGTGTTTGTGGCCAAGCAGTTGCTTGGGCGCCGGCTTCGTCAACCACCCGACGATGTAAAACCGTTGACAGAAAAATTTGATCCAAAAATGACAACGCGTCAGCGAGTGGAACATCAGACAAAAGAAATTGCTTGTATGAGTTGCCATACCGTGATCAATCCGCTCGGATTTAGTTTGGAGAATTTTGACGCGGTAGGACGTTTTCGAACTGAGGAAAAGCAAAAGCCAATTGAAGTTTCGACGGTTTATAACACACCCAATGGTGAAAAAGTTGAACTCAATGGTGCGCGTGATTTGGCGGAATTCGTGATCAACAACCAGAGGGCTCAGCGAAATTTCGTTAGTCAGTTATTTCAGCACTATGCAAAACAACCGATCAACGCTTACGGGGCGGAGCAGCTTGACCGTCTACACAAACAATTCGTTGCATCGGATTTTAACGTTCGGGAATTACTCGTCGCGATTGCTTTGGTAGTCATCAATGATGGCGTCAAAGAAGAAAAAGTTGAGAAATGAACATGAAGAAAAAAATTCAACGACGTGAACTTTTAAAGGGCGCAGGCGCGTTGGCTTTGGCGTTTCCGGGGTTGTCCAGTTGGGCAGGTTTGACGTGGATGATGCCGAATCGTTCGCTTCAATCAAAGAAGCGTTTGGTGATCATGTTCTCTCCCAACGGAATGGTGCGCGAAGGCTTTTGGCCAAAAACGGAAGGTCCCGATTTCGAGATGGATCAAGTCTTGAAGCCGCTTGAATCGTTTCGCGAAAAAATGTTGCTAGTCAAAGGAGTTTGTAACAAAGTCCGCGGCGATGGTGATAACCACATGCGCGGGATGAGCTGCTTGCTTACTGGAAACGAGCTTTTGCCAGGCAATATTCAGGGCGGATCACATACGCCCGCCGGTTGGGCAAGTGGGATTTCGATTGACCAGGAAATCAAAAACTTCCTTCAATCAAACGAAGAAACCAAAACACGTTTTGGTTCATTGGAGTTTGGCGTCAATGTTCCTAATAAAGCCAATCCCTGGACGAGAATGGTTTATTCTGGTCCGAACCAGCCGATTGCTCCGATCAGTAATCCTTACCAGATGTTCGACAAAATGTATGGCAAGATACGTGATCGTGAGAATTTGTTGAGCGTCTTGGATTTAGTCCAAAGCGATATCGAAGCCACTAAATCCGCAGTCGATCCACGCGACTTAAAGCTGCTTGATTCACATAAATCGATTGTCCAACAGATGGGTAACGATTTGAAAAATAACCTGCAAGCCAAGAAATACACAGCGCCACCGATCGAGCTTCCCAAGAACATTGCGGACAACGATGACAATATGCCTGAGTTGGCGAAGATGCAAATTGATTTGATGGTCAACGGGTTTGTCAACGATTTGAATCGAACGGCAACGCTACAGTTTACGAATTCAGTTGGTAACGCAAAGATGCGTTTTCTGGATGTTAATGAAGGCCATCATCAACTTTCGCATAACCCGGATAGCAATAAGGATACCCAGGAAAAGCTCCGCCGTATTAACACTTGGTACGCTGAGCAGATGGCTTATCTTTGTCAGAAACTTGAAGAAACCAAAGAGCCTGGAACTGACCAATCGATGTTAGACAACACAATGGTGGTCTGGACCAATGAACTTGGCCATGGCAACTCGCACAGCCTGAACAATCTGCCATGGGTGATGGTGGGTGGCGGTTTCGGTTTTGAAATGGGGCGGTATACAATTGCCAAAAATACATCAACAACACGTTTGTGGTTGGCAATTGCTCACGCGATGGGACACCAGATCGATACATTCGGTTTGGCTGAATTATGTAAAGACGGTCCCGTCAAACTTTAATCGCCGAGGCATGCGATTCAGCGTTTAAACAGGGGTAGCACCGATTCTTGAATCGGTGCCGCGAAGCGGCAAGACGCATCACGTTGAGACTTCAGATACTCAGTTCGGCCGGAAGAAAGTTACCTCTTGTGCGTTCGCACCCAGATTCAAGAATCTGGGCTACCCTTTGTGCGTCTATCGACGCACGATGTCTTGGCGAAGATGATCGGCGTCCAGTGAAGTTGCGAAGCAAACAGAGAGTGTCGCGCGAGCCCAATTTGAGGCAGCTTTCATCTGCGACGTTTATCCAAGTGCATCAACAACCGCGTCTCCCATTTGGCTGGTCGAAACAGGAGTTTCTCCTTCGTTTGCGATATCGCCAGTTCGAAGCCCGTCGGACAAAACTTTTTTTACCGCGGCGTCAACTTTATCGGCCAACTCAGCGTTCTCAAAAGTGCTGCGCAACATCATCGCAACGGACAAAATTGTGGCTAACGGGTTGGCGATGTTTTGACCTGCGATATCGGGCGCCGATCCGTGAACCGGTTCGTACATCCCTTTGTTGTTGGCATCCAGCGAAGCCGACGGAAGCATGCCGATCGACCCAGTCAGCATCGAAGCGGCATCAGAGAGAATGTCACCAAACAAATTCGTCGTCACGATCACATCAAATTGCTTCGGCGCTCGTACCAACTGCATGCAAGCGTTGTCGATGTACATGTGTGAAAGCTCGACGTCAGAGTATTCCTTCGCGACGTCGGTCACGATTTCTCGCCAGAGCTCGGAGACTTCCATCACATTGGCTTTGTCAACACTGCAAACACGTTTGTCTCGCAATCGAGCAACGGCAAATGCTGAATGGGCGATGCGGCGAATTTCAGGTTCGCGGTAAACCATCGTGTTGAATCCCATCCGCGTGCCATCGTCTTCGGTGACCATTCCACGTGGCTGTCCAAAATAGATCCCGCCAGTAAGCTCGCGGACGATCATGATGTCGAGCCCGGATACGACTTCAGGTTTGAGCGTTGAGGCTTCGGCAAGTTCAGGAAACAACAACGCTGGACGAAGGTTCGAGAAAAGCTCCAGCTCGCTTCGCAATGAAAGTAAAGCTCGTTCCGGACGATGTTCGCGCGTGATCGATTCCCATTTTGGTCCACCCACGGCACCTAACAAAATCGCATCCGAGGCCCGAGCCAGTTCCAACGTTTCAGGCGGCAGCGGATGGCCATGGAGATCATAAGCCGTTCCGCCAACGGGAGCGGTTTTACACGTTAGGCCAGCGTTGAAATTCGAGTTCAGTTTTTCGATAACGCGAATCGCTTGTTCGGTAACTTCAGGGCCAATTCCATCGCCGGGAAGTACGGCTACTGTGCCAGTTTTGGGCATGCGAATCCAATCGTGATTACGTTTGATAGTGTTTGAGAATTTTGTGATGGCTTAAGCGAACCAAGATACACAAACTTGAACCAACCTGAAAACGGGTCCACTGTGTGAAACACATATTTCATCGAGTTGCTGATTAAATGAGTTTACGGGATTGAAATACAGTGCCGAATTTATCCGCGTAAGCCCATCCTTGCTTGTCTTACTTAAGGAAATAAGGCATCAACTCCCATCCGTTGGGTTTTGCCAGTTCGCTGCTGGCTGCGACCGCTTCGTTGTAATGCTCGCTGGAGTCCGGTTCGACTCCCGCTCCGCAAATCGTAAATGGAACATCGCCATGCGTATGCGTTTTGGTGCTTAAATAAGTCGGATGGTCTGGCGTGACGAGAATTCGGTAGTCTTCGCCTGACTCATCAAGATACTTCAAAACAGGCGCAACGATTTTCTCGTCGATTTCTTCTAGCGATTTAACTTTCTTGCCGAGGTCGCCTTCGTGCGAAGATTCATCTGGTGCTTCGATGTGTACGCAAACGATGTCGTATTTTTGAATCGTGTCGATCGCGTACTTTCCTTTGGCGGCATAATCGGTATCGGTGTAGCCTGTTGCTCCGGGGACTTCAACTCGATCCCAACCGATCAACGAAGCCAATCCGCGAAGCAAATCAACCGCGGTAATCATGGCACCTGAGAGGCCGTGGACTTCTTTGAAGGGAGCCAAATTCGGCCGTCGGCCAAGTCCCCAAAGCCAGATGTTGGTTGCAGGAAGTTTTCCCGCGTCAGTGCGTGCCTTGTTGACGGGGTGGCCTTCGAACCAATTTGAACTTTGGTTCATCAATTCGCAAAGCATGTCGCTTCCAGGTCCGCGAGGAAAATCTTCAGCAACCGTTTTGTCTGAAAGATCATGTGGAGGCGTGGCTCGCGTTTCATTTGAAAATGGAGCAGGAGAATCTTTTGTCGCTCGAAGCATCATCAAGTTGCGATAGCTGACGCCAGGAATAAACTCGAGCCGTGAGTCTGAGATTTTTTCCTGAGCCGTTGCAAGCAGCGTTTTGGCTTCTTCTGATGAAATGTGGCCAGCGGTAAAGCTATTCATTGTTTGGTCTTTGACCGAGACGAGGTTGCAGCGCACACACCAATCATCATCACCAAGTGAAATTCCCTGGGCAGCGGCTTCCAGAGGCGCGCGACCCGTGTAGTTTTTGATGGGGTCGTAACCCAGCAAGCTCATATTCGCAACGCTACTCCCAGCGGGAAGATGAGCGGGCGTATGGTTGGCGCGTCCGACAACTCCTCGCCGTGCGATCTCGTCCATTGTTGGCGTGTTGGCCGATTGCAATGGAGTTTTTCCATCGAGTTCATCCTGCGGTTCGTCAGCACATCCATCCGGGATGATGATTACATATTTCATGTTGTGATTCGCGTTTGGTAAAAAGCTTGAACGTCATCTCGACTTGGGCCGGATCGGTCTGAGCTTTGAAGTGAAATTGTGTGTTGTTTTTGGTGACTAGTGATTCGTCAAAGCTAAAATTGACAGGTCCCATGTTTACACGAAGCGTAAGCATACTCATGCTGCGCGGAACAAGGAGCCTTCCTTGGTTTGGACAAATTACTCAATTGAGGTTTGACGCACCACTAGCTCAAAATTCTAAACCGTTCGGGATTATCGGCAACGGTGGGCATCTCCGAGATCTGTTTCATCGCCGCCGAAGCCGCAGATTCCTTTGCTGAGTGAGTCATTATGACGATTGGAACTGTTTTGTTGCGATCAGATTGCGACTCGTGTTGAAAAACTGAAGCGATCGAAATTCCATGTTGTCCCAATCGGCCAGTAATCTGTCCCATGACGCCCGGTTGATCGACGACGTCAAACCGCATGTAGTACCGACCTTCCAAATTTCCGGGTATCGCAAAATCTACTCGTTGGTGACCATCGGCCCAAAGCTCAAGGGTTTCAAAAGTAATCGAAGTTCTGCCAACCGCCGTGTCGATCATATCAGCGACGACGGCGGAAGCAGTTGGCATCTGCCCTGCCCCTTGGCCGTGAAAAAAGACCTGGCCGACCGCATCACCCACGACACTGACCGCGTTAAAGTTAGCGCTGACTTCGGCCAACGGCTCTCCGATCTTTACCAGCATCGGAGCGACCATTAATTGAATCCCAGACGAAACCAATTTTGAATAGGCAATCAGCTTAATTCGATAGCCAAGATGTTTTGCGAAATCCATATCGCTTTTGGCAATCGTATCAATGCCACGCCGAGGGATCTCAGACCAGTGCACACGGGCACCGAACGCAAGGTGTGCCAGAATCGCCAGTTTCTGGGCGGCATCGGTTCCATCAACGTCCATCGTCGGGTCGGATTCGGCGAACCCAAGTTCCTGTGCGACGGCGAGAGCTTCGGTGTATGACGCGCCTTCGCCGTCCATTTTGGAAAGGATGAAATTACTTGTTCCATTCAAAATCGCTCGCAACGATTGAACTTGATTGGCCGAAAGACATTGGCTTACGTTGGCAATGATTGGAATTCCGCCAGCGACGGAGGCTTCGAAAGCGATTGAGCGGCCAAGTTCTCTTGCTCGGTCAAACAGCTCTGGGCCGTGCTCCGCCATAAGCGCTTTGTTCGCCGTTACGACATCTTTTCCACTTTCCAAGAGCTGCAAAGTAATCGTGCGAGCCGGCTCAATTCCACCGATCAATTGGGCGACGACTTTGACGGAATCATCATTGATCAGTTTCGAAAGGTTGTCCGTCAAAACTCCCTTTGGCAAATCAACGTCGCGCGGTTTGTTGACGTTCTCAACAACGACATGGGTCAACCAAAGCGTTCGGCCAGCGTGCCGAGCGGTGCGGTCGCCGTGGTCCAACAGCAACCGGGCAACGCCTTGTCCGACTGTGCCTAGTCCCACGATCGCGACACCTGTTTTTTCCATTTGACGTTTCTTTTTTCTGTAATAACTGGCACAGTTGATGACTGGGGTATCCTAGATGGCAAACGCAAACGGCTCAAGCGACATCGAGCGTCCAAGTCATGGCGACCTACTAGCAATCTATTTGTGTTGGTAGTTTTCTGTTGTGGTCATCAACGCGTTGAAACCTTCTAATGGTTGTTTGGTTTTCATTGGGACTTTTGGAGGAACGCGATGCCCAACAGGCGAATGGAGTTTTTTTAATGCGGCGGAAAATAATTGGTGTCATTGTCGGCTTGGTCGTTGCTTTCGTGGTCAACGTGGTCGTCACAGTCATCTCGTCTTTGGTTTATAAAATGCCGGATGGTTTAAGCATGAATGATATGGAAGCGATGAAGGCATGGATAAGCACGCTTCCTCTGGGTGCATTTGTGTTCGTTATTGCAGGCCACGTATTGAGCTCTTTCGCTGGAGCGTTTGCTTGTGCGGCAATCGTTCGCAAACCATGGATTATCGGAACATTGATTATCGCCGGTTTGTTGCTGTCGGCTGGGGTCGTCAACCTGATTTCAATTCCGCATCCGATGTGGTTTGGGTTTGTAGACCTCATCCTCTATGTGCCTTCCGCCTTCGCAGGCCTAGCCCTGGCTTGTCATTTGTTTCGCTGTGATTGTGAAGTGTGTGTGGAAAACGAAAACAGCGACAATTGGCTGGCGCATCATTAGTCGCAACCAAGCAAAGTAGTAATTGAAATTGATGAAAAAAGTGCTGACTCGATTTGCT
This sequence comes from uncultured Pirellulaceae bacterium, assembly GCA_964478065.1. Taxonomy (GTDB): domain Bacteria; phylum Planctomycetota; class Planctomycetia; order Pirellulales; family Pirellulaceae; genus Mariniblastus. The sequence goes on along the minus strand of CAYZGP010000001.1, from coordinate 75,574 downwards.
TGGATGTTGCTGTTGGCAACGTTTGTCATTGCGGCGGTTGTTGGGTTCTGGCGTCCCGGTTTGCTGCGAGGACAGTCCAACGAAGGGCATCAACTTGGTGGAGACTTGTTTAAGGAGTTGAGCGGAAACACGATCGAGTGTTTTGAGAAAGGCATTGAGAATTTCGAATCGCGAGACGGCTGGCTGTATGCCGAGTGCGATATTCGGGATACCAAAGATGGCCATTTGATTGTGTTTCACGATTGGGATATTTCCAGTGTTCCCAATTCAGCTGAGAATCAGGCAGCGATTGGCGGGCCGGTTAGTAACCAAGCCATTTGCGATTTAACGCTTGATCAAATTCAAGGTCTCACGCTTAAGTGCGGGTGCAAGATACCGACTTTGGAGGAGTTGCTTGAGAAGGCTGTAGAGCTAAAACTTAGGAAACGGTTATTGCTTGAAATCAAATATCTGCACACGAATGTTGGGCGGGAGAGGCTGGTTGAGCTTGCAATTCAATATCGGGATGGTCATGAAATTGAGATCCATTTTCTGGCTTTTATCCGCAACATTTACCGTTCTTTCCCGAACGCGGAAGCTTGGCTGAAAAAAGTCTCGCAATCCAAATTCCACGTCTACCAAGCCTTTCGTCCCAAGACAGCTGAATACGATTTGTGCGAAACCTTGAAGTAAGAATGGCCAAGTGCGTCTTTCCCAAAAGTGCTTCTCCCCAAACCATGACGATACAAAAGCCTTGCCTCGGTTTTCCGTGGGAATCAGCAACTTTCAAAAAAATTGAATCGAAAATTCAAAAGCCGAAATCGGTGGTCGAAATAGCCTTGTCTGGGCCGCGGTTTTTGATAAACTTTCCCCTTGCCCAAACAATTAAACTAAAAATCATCGGATGGATGGCTGAGTCTGGTCGAAGGCACCGGTTTTGAAAACCGGCGATGGGGTAACTCATCCGGGGGTTCGAATCCCTCTCCATCCGCTAAAAGGCCCAAGTATTTTGATGCTTGGGTTTTTTAGTGCGCTGATTCCAATGGCCAGCTAGATAGCCAATGGCTAAGAAGTGAAGAGTTATCTATCACGGGACCATCGGAGCAACCGTGTATCGTATGTAGTGCGATTCGATTCTTAATGGAGACTGAGGATGCATTTTTTACCGTTGTTAATTTTGGTTGCCTTTTTTGCCACGAGTACGTCGTACGACAAGAGTTCGTCAGAGCGAAAGCCGTACAAGAAAAAATCAGCCGATGAAGGTTCGAGTTCTTACAACGATCGCAAGCCTAATCCAGTTCTGGCAGTTCAAAATCCGGCGGTTCTAAATTCGGTTATTCAAAGTTTGAAAATGCCGAGTTCAAATCCGATCGTTATTCAAAATCGAAGTCGAAGGACGGAGCCAAAAAGAGTCGCCCAAAAACCAAAGCGGCCCAGCGCACCAAAGCAAAAAGAAAACCAGGTGCTAAAATTTCTGGTCCGGTGAAAAAGTACGTCAAGATCCGCTCGGCGAAGTAGTTGGCTCTTCGAAGCATTTTGAATTCAAGTGCCAAGTCATTTATTCATGGCTTGGTCTGTCTTTTCCGACAAACGCTTGATTTCTGGAAAGCAGTTTCGACCATCTTCTTCTCTCAATATTACGCGGAATAGATTTGGGAAATTGGCTAAGCGAACAAAGTCCTTCGGGTCAAAATGGCATTCTGTCAAATAGATGTCATAAAGCGAATTCTGGCTTTTCCAGTCTTCAAACATGTTCAATGGAATCGCATTCCTACTATCCGTTGCCTTACGCTTCGGAAGTCTCATGCTGAAGGTATCTAAATTTTCAAGCTCTTTGAGATAATCGTTAAACGAATCAGGCATTTCGTTTAATTCAAAAAAGACCCGATTTAAATTGGTCATTCGACGTAGTTGTTTGAGTCCGAATTCACCGCCACGGGCTCTAACTTCTTCTACACTCCCAATTTCATGATTTTCACGCAAAAGTTTCAAAACATCAATTTCAGCATTCTCAAAGATTGGTGTCGTCATGTTTTCGGTTTGCCGCGCGACCCCATAGTTAATGCGTTTCGTCCACAATGGCTTCTTAGTGACAGTATCCAAGGGACCGGATAACTCAAGTCGACGATCATTTCCAATTGAATGTATCGAGACCGAAAGACTTCCATGAACGAGTGACTCCCACGCCAATTCAAACGCTTCGTGTACAGATGGAGCAGATGGCGATACCGCATTTATTTCGAAATCTTTGAGCCTTCGATGTCCCAAGATGGAGCCAACGGTCTCAAAATCCATAAGCGGCCCCTTGCCTATACGCAAAGTCTCTAAATCCGGAAAGAGCATCAAGGCTTCGCGAATGTAGTCGTTGTGGACCAAATAACGATTGCTGATCGAGAGGTCCCGAAGTTGATTGTTTTTAAGTCTCGCGAGCTCTCGTAGATCTTCGATTCGAACATCGCTCAATTCGAGCGGGGAATCATTTTTCAAATCCGGTCCGCCTCGATCCTGAACAGCAAGTCGGTCACGCCAGGTAAAAAATTCTATTCCGGTAACGTCAATTGTCTTCAAGCTTTTACACTTGGAAAGCGTTTCGATTCCGGCCATTGTCACTCGTCCGCGGCGACGAAGGGACAATTTGACCAGACTTTTACTCGTAGAAAGCAAGTCACATTGTTCGTTCTTCAATCCAGCGTTGATAACCAGTCTTTCAAGTTTAGGAAGACCAGCGATTACCGCGACTTCATCGTCTGCAATGCCCAATAAACCTTTGTAGCTCAAGTCGGTCACAAATCCAATTTCATCTTCTGGCATAAAGAACTTCAAGAAAGCAGGAAAACCATCGTTGGAAGCAATAACTTTGTAAGTGCCGAACCTGGTTTGAGAACGTAGCCAGTTGACATCTTCCCATTGCTTTTTCATTGGCTGGACCAACGAGGCATAAATCCCAAGCGCCATTCCCGCAAGACATATGAATCCAAGGAATGAAGCCAGCGAAAAGCGAAGGAATCTTGACTTGCTTTTTTTTGTCAAATCTTCTGCGCCCACATTCAATTTCCGTTTCGCCTCATCTGCGGCGAGTTCATCTTTAATTTCCATTGTGCATCCGAAAATTGCTGACTCGTTACGGAATCTGGTTGCAGTGATAGTTAACTTGCTTCACATGAAACCACATACCACAACAAAAGTTCCGATTTGTTTTCAAGCATGCCATACCTTCCGCCAATCTTTGTGCGGCGGACCGACCTAGCTTGGAAAAGCGGAGCAACAGGAGCACCATTGTCAATCTATTTCAAAGCTTCTCTTTGATCTGACCGGCTATCTCGATATCATTCGTGAAGTCCCAAAGCTGGGATATAAACTCTTTACATCCACGCTAGGGAGCCAGACTTGGTAGCGGTAATTACACTTGTTGCAACTTTGATTATTTCGCTTTTGGTCACGCGGATCGGCGCGGTTGCGCTTTCACTGACCGGCATGTCACAGGACGCCAGCGCAAGATGACCTTTCCAAAAAAGCTTGGGAGGCGGTGAACAAATCCGTACGACACGAGGCGCATGATTTGCTTTTCAAGAAATTTGTTTCTGCGCACAAGTGCGCTTATTTCAAAGACGGAGAGCTACTTAAAGAATTGGTGTTGTTTGACCAGCGGACTGCACTCAAGATGGAACAGAAATTCAAACTTCCTGAAGATACATACAAAATCACGGGTATTTTTGACCGCCTGATTGTCCGAGGGGAAAATCTTGGTTTGGTCCGGGGCGTGGCGTTCTCGTGCCAGCAAAAAGGCAGAGGAATGCGGTTGGCAAAAAGAAGCGAGAATGAATTGGTGTTTCGTTCAGTCAAAATACCATTCGCTAGGAAACCGCAAGATTTCACAGTGGACTTTTACAGTAAAAATGAAGGTGCAGTAGTTGATGTGATCGCGTTAGGTTCATCACATGGAGTCTTAAAAGAATTTGAGAAGCATCAGAAAACATTGGTTGGAAAAGCTCTTACTTGCATCAGACTGGACCGCTTCGATCATTTGCAACATCTACAGTGAATCATTGGCGGGTCGTGATTGCACAATTGTATCTAGCAACGCAGCCAAATCGGATTCCAATGTAAACGGATTGGTCAAAGTCGTTCGTAAATAGCGACGACCGTTCAAAACCGTTTGCACAATGTAGAACGAACCCGAGTGTAGCAGCGATTCGCGAATTTCCGAGTTGATTTCATCCAGTTGATCGTCGGTTTTGCCAGACTCAATGTAACGAAAACAAACGATGTTGCATTCTGGGCGGGCGGCTAGCTCGAATCGCTCGTGGCCATCGATGAGTTCAGCAAACGTTCGGCCCAATCCGAAACAGCGGTCTATGTAGTCGCTAAACAAACCAGCGCCGTGCGTTTTCAATATGCTAAAAACTTTCACTGCCATCATATTTTTTGTGCACTCAAACGTTCGCTTGGAAAGTTGATACCATTCTTCCGATCCGGCGGTGCCCCAAAGATATTCCGCTTCATGTGAAAATGTTCGATAGGCGTCTTGATAGTCGCGATAAATTAAAGCAGTCGCCAAAGCGGGCGTCATCATCGTCTTGTGAAAATCTATCACGACACTGTTGGCTCGTTCGATGCCTCGAACAAGTGGCTTGTAGGTTGCCGAAAGTGCTGCCGACGCTCCGTGTGCCCCGTCCACATGAAACCACAGCCCTTTCGATTCGCAGAAATTCGCAATTGCTTCGAGGTCGTCGTAAGAACCTGTCGATGTCGTGCATGCGCTTCCGACAACAGCGATCGGAGTGATTCCTTGGTCAACATTTTGTTGCCAGACTTCCTCAAGAAGTTCCGTGCGCATTTTGAATTGCTGATCAACTGGTACCGTTGCAACGCCAGCCTGCCCCATGCCCATCACACGAGCTGCTCGATCGATACAATAGTGAGCTTGGGCCGAAACCATGATGGACTGTCGTTGAGAAACGCCTTCTACCCAAACGTCTTGGCCAGCGTCATTGCTGCCGAACGCTCGGCGAGCCGTTAGCATGGCGGTCAAATTACCAAGTGTTCCGCCGGAAGTCAGAATCCCGCCAGCGTTGGTTCCCAATCCAAGTTGTCCGGCCATCCAGTCGACAACCACACGCTCGATCGACGTTGGCCCTTCGCCCATTTCGTAGATGCCCATGCCGTTATTGAGAAAGTCAGAAAACAATCCGGCAAGAGCGGCAATTGGAACAGGCGGACAAATTTGGTGCCCCATGTATCTTGGGTGGTGTACGTGAATCGCGTTCTCAATCAATTCGTTCCACCAGCGATCATCCTTTTGAGGTGGCTGTTCAAGAGCTGCTTGCCAACGCTCAAACGAGGCGGCGGGTGAGACATGTTTGGTAGCCGAGCCATTACGATCCGCGGCTTGCATTGCCTCTAGATGATCGGCCAACCGATCCACCATACGCTTGCCTTGTTCGCGAAATTTGTCCGGGCAATAGGCGTCGGCAAGCGAATTCAACGTTTCGTCAGAAGGCCCACTGTTGTTGTCGATAGTCACGCGATTGATTTTTCGTTGTGTTGAAATCGGAGGCATTACGAGCGGTGAGCCGGATAGTGTAACGTTGCGATTGACTGTGCTGAAGTGCGTAGGGGCTGCTGACACACCCAAGCTCCGCCACTAAATCCATTGAAAACGCTTTAGTCCGTGAAAATATTTACTATCCAAGATAGGCCTTGGCTTCGAGGCTCAATGAAGACAGTGCAAATTTTGGAATGTGTATGGATCAGTTCAGAATATCGTTTTACGATTGAGTAAGTCGTGTATAACGGACAAACAAATGTAAGCCCACTTTTAACGCAAAACCTAAAAGGATGAATAAATGCACTTCAATAAACACGACTTGAAATTGTCGTTTTTTATCACATCGTTAGTCCTTTGTGTTTCGACGCAGGTCAATGCGCATTTTGTTTGGGGGTGCTCAGGAGACGACAAAGTCAAAGTCGTTTTGGGTGAACAGGTCGAGCTTGGCCAAGCTCAATTCATGAATGGGATGAAAACGTCGGCAGCCAATCAAGAGCCAAAGACAGCGGGCATTTCTCTTCAAAAAGTTAAATCCAAATTAGCAGAGTTCCCCAAAGGCATGACTAGTTTTGGGGCAACGATTCTTGGAGATAGCATCTACGTCATTGGCGGAAAGTCCGGCAAAGCTCACTCCTACGCAAAATCATACCAGAATCGAAACGTCTATCGCTTGAAGCTTGATGGCAGCAATGATCAATGGCAAGTCGCTGGTGATAATCTTGGATTGCAAGGGCTCGCCATCGTCGGCCACGGTGGAAAAGTTTATCGAATCGGTGGACTCGAAGCTCGCAACAAAGAAGGCGACGATCAGGATCTGCATTCGATCTCGGATTTTATTGCTTTTGATCCGGCCACAAAAAAGTGGTCTGACATGCCTAAGCTCCCTGAAGGCCGATCTTCTTTTGACGCATGTGTTGTTGACGATCATGTGTTTGTTGTTGGCGGTTGGAAGCTGACTGGCGAAAACGATGCTGTTTGGGCAACTGAAATTCTGAAATTCAACCTTGCCGAGCCAGAATCAAAATGGATGAAGATCGAAGCTCCCTTCAAGACGCGAGCACTCGCAGTTCGAGCCCATCAAGGCAAGCTTGTCGTGATCGGCGGAATTCAAGAATCGGGCGGTACAACCAATGCCGTTCACTTTTTTGATTTGGAGACTCAAAAATGGGCGACCGGTCCCGATGTTCCAACTGAAGATGGCATTAAGGCTTTTGGTTGCTCAGCTGTTTCGCTCGGCGAAAACTTGTTGGTCAGCACTTATGACGGCGGCGTTTTTCAATTGTGTGATGATGCCAAAGATAAAAGTGGAAAAGCCTGGCAAAAAATTCACGAACTTGAGAACGGCCGCTTCTTTCACCAAATGATGCCTGTTGGTGAATCAAAGTTCGCTCTCGTTGGCGGTTCGCACATGGAGCATGGCAGCCACATGGAAGTCGAAGTCTATGAAGTCATCAACAACGCCAAACACTAAGAAGCGGCGTTGTCACAGAAGTCAACGCATGTGCGCGGAACAAAATGCATCGCAGGAAAGAAGGATCGCAGGAAAGAAGGATCGCAGGAAAGAAGGATCGCAAAAAGATAGCGGACCGGCGGGCTAACCAACCGG
>CAYZGP010000001.1:53268-68341 GCA_964478065.1 uncultured Pirellulaceae bacterium | reverse complement strand
ATCGCAGGAAAGAAGGATCGCAAAAAGATAGCGGACCGGCGGGCTAACCAACCGGTCCCAAATTTTGCTTAAGCCTCATCGGTTTCGGGTAGTCGACCGGCTAGCTCCCGGTCGATCATGAACAATCCGTTCTTGTTTCCTTCAACCAGTTTGAGTTGATCAATGACCCCACGTGCGTTGGCTTCTTCTTCGACTTGTTCGCTTACAAACCACTCTAGAAATACGTCCGTTGCATGATCGGATTCCTCGCGCGCCAAATCCTTGAGCTTAAAGATGCATGCGGTGATGTGTTGTTCGTGTTTCAGTGCATCTTCGAAAAGACTCAACGCAGTTGCGTTACTTAACGCTGGCGCGGAAAGGGCTTCCAGTTCTACACTTCCATCGCGTTCAAGAATGTAGTTGAAGAACTTGTCAGCGTGAGCCAGTTCTTCCTGATATTGCATCTTGAACCAATTTGTGAATCCCGGGAGGCCTAATTTGTCTGCTTCTGCTGCCATGGCCAAGTAAATATAGGCTGACTGCAACTCTTCGTTGACTTGTTTGTTTAGTGCTGCTTCGACGGCTTTGGATTGCATTCTTTTCTCGAGTTTGGGGAATATTCGAGGTGATGATAACGGCATTTTTAGCCCCTGTTAACGGCGGATTCGCTAATTACTGACGATTTTTGGATTCGGCCCAGCAATTAAAGGAAACGTTCATCAAGTAACAATTTGTCGGTTTACATCCCGAATAAACCCATGTTAAGATGGCATTGATGAGACTCAGTCTCATCAAGTTTTGATTGTCATTCCGCAGCAAGCCTCCACGATTGAGCTCCTCAATCTCGCCAGCCACGCACGGGCAATCCGTCGACTTTCAGGTCGACGTCTCAGACTAGCTCAATCGATCCTCAATCAGGATTGAAATGGCTTTCATTCTCTGGCGAGGCAATCCGTGAAGACACTTTGCAAACAAAAATCCAAAAAGAAGAAATGCAAGAAACGCAATTTCGAGCGCTTCGAGATGATCGCGACGCATCAATGCAAAAAATGCGACCGCCTTGCCTGTTCAAAAAAGGCTCTCTGTAAAGCGAAAAAGCTAAACAACGAAGCAGCGTGCGTTTAGTACTGCCACTTTCTGTCGCGAATGATTTGAGACTCATTCGGTTGTGTTGCAGCGACGCCAAGACCAAACGAAAAATAGAAATACGTAATGACGATCAATCGGATTTTAATCATAGCGGCTTTGTTTGCCGTAACTGTAACTGTTGTTGTTGGATGTAAGGTAGATTCAGATTTGGAATCAACAACTGCTTCCAGTGCTGACGGTTCGCTTCAGTTGGTTGCGACTACCGGGCAGATCAATGACGCTGTGACAAAACTGACCGAGGGTACTGGCGCATCGATCAAACTCTTTTGCGGCCCTGGCATTGACCCGCACTCGTTCAGCGCCAGCACTAAAGACGTTCAAGCGATGCTCGACGCCGACTTGATTATTTACAATGGCTTTCACTTGGAGGCCAAGCTAACTGAGCACCTTCACGGATCGTTCGAAAGTAAATCCTGGTCGATGGCTTCTGCGTTTCCAGAGAACGTTCGGCTCGATTGGGTTGAAGATGGAAAAGTTGACCCAGACGCTCCTTTTGATCCACACATTTGGAACCACCTTCCAGCTTGGTCCGAGTGCGTCCGGTCGCTTGCGATTCGATTAAGCGAGGCTGACCCAGATAATGCCGCGACGTACAGTGAAAATGCGGACGCGTACATAAAAGAAATCATGGCAACTCACGAGTGGGCGAACGAAAAACTGTCATCGCTTCCGGCACAACGGCGGACGATCGTAAGTGCTCACGATGCGTTCAATTACTTTGCCAAAATCTACGGCATGGAAACACTGGCTGTGCTCGGAATTGGCAATGATCCAGAAGCTGATATTAAAACCATGCGTTCGGTCGCAGAGCAAATTTGCGAAAAGAAGATCCCAGCCATTTTTATGGAGTCGATCACAAACCCCAAAGTCACTAAAGCCTTGCAAGAAGCATGCACGGCACGAGACTGGAAGGTCGAGCTTGTTGGCAATCCGTTGTATTCCGATGACATCGGTGAATCGGCGCCGCAAAATACATTTCTTGGCGCGTTCAAGTCAAATGTTGAAATCATATTCAAGTCATTGAATAAATAGGAAGCAGATGACTCATAAAATCCCTGCAATTGAAGTCAAGAATTTGACCGTTGCTTACGGCGCGTCTCCCGTTTTGTGGGATGTCGATTTGCTGATTGAACAGCAAGTCGTAATGGGGTTGGTGGGGCCAAATGGCGCTGGGAAGAGCACGTTGCTCAAGTCAATCCTGGGACTGACTCCCAAACTCGATGGAATGATTTCAGTTCTTGGCAAACCGTTTGAAAGCGATCGAAAGCAGATCAGCTACGTGCCGCAGCGGAGCACGATTGATTGGGATTTCCCAACCACTGTTCTGGATTTGGTAATGATGGGAACCTACGGGCGGCTTGGCTGGTTTCGAAATCCAGGCAAGAAAGAAAAATCCGATTCGATGGCGGCGCTTGAAAAGCTTTCGATGCAGGATTTCGCCAAGCGACAAATTAATGAACTTTCTGGTGGCCAGCAACAACGTGCGTTTTTGGCGCGAGCGTTTGTTCAGGATGCTCCCATTTATTTTCTCGATGAACCCTTTGCCGGCGTTGATGTGACGACAGAACGGGCCATTGTTGATTTTCTTCATGAGTTACGAGACAACGGCAAGACGATCGTCGTTGTGCAACATGACTTGAATACCGTCGGCAAATATCTTGATCAAATTACGTTAATCAATCAGAGTGTCATCGCCAGTGGCAATGTCTCGGACGTGTTTAACGAAAAAACGATTGAAGCGACTTACAATACAAACCGCCAGTTGAACGGATTCGATGAATCAGGCTCGGAAGGTACCGAGCTTTTGGTCGCCAACGGCAAGTCTGCATGATTGCGTTTTTATTAGATCTCTTAAGCGACCATACGTTCCGAACGGTACTGATTGGGACCATGTCGATTGGCGCAGTCAGTGGAGCGATCGGATGTTTCGCTTACTTGCGACGGCAAAGTCTTGTGGGGGACGTGGTATCCCATTCATCGCTGCTGGGTGTGATGCTGTTTTTCCTCGCTAGTTACTGGCTGACTGGCGAAGGAAGTAAGTCGCTTTTTGTATTGATTCCCGGAGCCATGGTCGCTGGAATTGTGGCACTTTGGTTGACTCGGTTTATCGTTTCAAACACTAGCGTACGCGACGACAGCGGACTAGGTGTGATGCTGGCGATTTTTTTTGGGACCGGCATTCTCTTGCTGCGGTGGGTGCAAAAAACGACCCCGCCTATTCCCGGCCGACGTGGGTTGCAAGATTACTTGTTTGGGATGGCGGCTTCGATGACTCAAAGCGATTTGGTCATGATCGGGATCATTGGCGTGGCATCCATTGCGGTCATGTTGCTGTTCTGGAAAGAGCTAAAGGTGTTTACGTTTGACCCGCAGTTGGCTCAAAGTTTGGGGTTTCGAACCAAGTTGCTTGACGTGTTGCTCATTGCGATTCTGGTGAATGGAATCGTGATTGGGATTCAGTGTATTGGCGTTGTCTTGATGATTGCAATGCTCGTTGCTCCCGCAGCTGCGGCTCGCCAATGGACTCGTACGCTTGGTCCGATGGTTGCTTTGGCGGCTGTTATCGGAGCATTTTGCGGTGCGGTCGGTTCGGTTGCCAGCGCGGAGCTTTCCAACATCCCAACGGGCCCGGTCATTGTGCTGACTGGCGTTTTTATATTTTTGGTGTCGCTTCTTTTTTCGCCATCCCGAGGCGTGTTGATTAGGAAGTGGAGGCAGTCATCAAGCGATCAATGGGTGGCTGTAGACCAACCGGGGGCAACGAAATGACGCTGTTGCTCTGGACATTTGCTATCGCAATTCTGACGGCCATCGCCTGTTCTCTAGCCGGCGTCATGTTGGTCGTTAAACGCGAGGCGTTTATCTCCGAAGGCTTAAGCCATGCCGTTTTGCCGGGCATCATTCTTGCGTTTTTGATTTTTCAGGATCGAAGTTCGCCACTGTTGATTATTTTTGCCGGCCTCAGTGGCTTGCTCATGGTCTGGCTTGTGCAAGCGATTGTGCAAACGGGACGAGTCAAACAGGATGCAGCACTTGGGATTGTGTTTTCCGGAATGTTCAGCGTTGGAATCATTGCCAACAGTTTAAAACTCAAGAACATCAATTTTCATGCGCATTGCATTATCGACGGCAACCTCGCGTTTGCAGCGCTTGATCATTTTGAAGTCGGAGGGTACGACTTTGGCCCCAAGGCATTTGTGTCGATGTTGGTTTGCGTAATTGGCTTGCTCGGATTCATTGTTGTGTTTTACAAAGAGCTTAAGCTAATGGCGTTTGACGAGTGCGCCGCGCTTCTATCTGGCTTTCGCCCAAAAACACTGCATACGGCCTGGTTGGCAGTTGTTTCGATCACGGCTGTCGCGGCATTTGAAACAGCAGGAACGATTCTAGTTGTGGCAATGATGATTGCTCCACCTGCGGCAGCCAACCTGCTTACCAAGCGGCTATCGATCATGTTCCTTGTCAGCGTAATCCTGGCAGTCATCTCTGCAACACTTGGCGTTGCCCTAAGTCAAACGTTGGCAATTTCCCCGGCCGGCCCCATCGCTTCGATGTCTGGGGTGATATTCCTGCTCATCGTTTGTTTCGCGCCACGACAGGGCCTTGTCTCTCAATGGCAAACTAGAAAAACACAGAGAATGATGTTGCTGAAAAAGCTAGAACGTCGCAAGAAAGCCAAAGCTTCGCGCATCGAAACACTTTGAGCCGTTTTGGCGATAGCCACAGTTCCATAGCAACAATCGGCAGCGACGACGCAAGGTAATCTTAAACGTTCAACGCATTCAAGATTCCTAAGCAGGCGGAAATGTTTACAATCAACAGCAACCCAGCCTTTGTCGTAAATTGAAAACTGGATCGGTGGCTGAGATCACTTTTTACTGGGTCTTTTTTATTCAAGAATTGGTTTTGCCAAGCCCAAGTATCTACACATGCCAGGCATGCACAGTAGGCCCCAATGATTTGCCATTGAGAGGTAGTTAAACTCGCAAATGCGGGGTAGTTGTCTAGCGTACTCGGCCAAACAAAAATTGGTCCAAGCGATACACCCACTATTCCAATCGCTAACATCAAGCGACTACGAAAGATCAAGGAGACGATTAACACAATCACGTAAACCGGAAGTAATTTCCAGCCAGCGAGAATCCAGAGATAAGTGTTGAAATGGCTAATTGTTCACCTCGCTGCCAGCGGATTTTGCGTTCATCACGTTGTACCAGTAAAACCGAAATTGCACGACTGTCGAGTAAGCAATTGCAGCCAGCGTCAAAGTCATCATGGATCGAGTGACAGTGTGGCTGGCGCGAACTTCGAGGGTCAGTGAGGTGTCGAATCCAAATTGGTAGGCGGCTTGTGCTGTTGCCGCCAGAATAAATCCTACAGCAATCCAGTGCGCTGGGTTGTTGGCGATAAATATTGGTTCGAGTTGGTCATTTTTGCTGGGTTGTTGTTTTAACCATAGCAACGCGGCTACCAAGATGATTGGAAGTCCGATGACGGAACTTCCGTGTTGGAGGATCGAAAATGCAGGAACTTTTCTGCCGAGGATCGGATAAGTTTGACTAAGCCCTGGAAAGAGATCCGTGCCCCAGCGATGGCGATGCGTGAAACTATCCCAAAAGATATGTGAATAAGCTCCCAACACGATCGCCAGCGTTGCCAAGACAAAGAAAACAATGGTCGGTTGAATATGCGGTTTGCTGATCGATGACATGCGGTCGCGAAGAAACGTCGGGCAAAGTCCGATCAATGGTTCTTTCATTACGAATTGAAAAAGCAAAAAAGTCGGAATCGCAAATGGTAGGCAGGCAAGAATCGGCCCCAGAGTCGCATGTGATTCCTGGTAGCCAGGTGAGATCAACGGAAAGAACAGGGGCGCATCGGGAGTCATGGATCCAATCGCAAGCGCCGACAAAGGAAGCGAGTTTCGAGAGCCAAGATTGATTGGCAAAACAGCCAGGATGTGTGTTGGGGTAAAAGGCATACCCAATATTAGCCGCCAATCGCTAATTCCAAAACCTGATCTTCCCCCGAGTCTCAACTTCGTCAAGATTAGAAACAAAAAGTTTAACGACGAGCTGGCAGGCGACCGTTTCCTTCACGATCGAAAATGCGTGTGCCGCTTCGGCATCATGCGCGGATGAATTCACGACAGAGGACACGGAGAAACACTGGGGAAGCCGCGCATTGATCTCTGTGAACCTCCTTGTCCTCTGTGGTGAGTCCGTTTCTGTGGTAAGTCCGTGCCGCGCGTCGGAACTCGAAACGCCCGTTGGTTACGCTTTTAGAAATGCGGACAATATTTCGACTGTCTTCGCCGTTCCAGCCGGATCATTCAATGCCGCTTTGCCAAATCCAGGCACGGCGCCGGCGGCAACCGCAGCGTTTTGTGCGTCTTCGAAATTTGAGACAACCATCACGGGGGCTTTGGCTAGATCGTCGTCTGATTTCAATTGTGTCAACGTTTCCATACCTTCTGAACCGCCGATATCGTAAAGCCGGTTGATCAGGATCAAGTCAAACGATTCTGATTTGGCCAGTTTGATGGCTTCTTCGTTGGAATGGGCGCGATGGATTTCAACGTCAAAGTTTTCTTTGAGGACTTCGGAGATTCGGCCGTGATCCATGTTGCATTGGCCGACATCTAATACTTTTCGTGACACGATTTACTTTCTCTGGTTTGTGTTTTGATGGTCAAAATCTGAAACACTATTCTATCGCGGCCCGTGCGATTTGAGCAGGCATGTCTCCATGGCTTTGATCATTTGATCAGTTGTCGTGGCCTCACGAGCCAGAGTGAGGAAATCGGTGTTTTGACAAAGGCGAGATAGTTCGGCAAGGATTTTCAGGTGGGTTTGGCGGTTGTCTGGCGAGCCGGTTGTGAAGAAAAACACATCCACTTTTTCTCTATTGGTTGCCGAGTAATCGATTGGAGTCTTGGTCGTCAATATCGCAATCGCGGTGTCTGTTTCGGACGCTTGAGCTAACGTCGCATGCGGAATTGCGAATCCGTTTCCAACGAAAGTATTCTGAAGCTGTTCACGTTCCCAGAGCGCGGTGTTAATAATGATCGGGCTGATGTTGGGATAGTGAACGGTAAGCAAATCCGTGGCTCGCCGAAACAAAAGTTCTTTTTTCACAACGTCCACGTTTATTTTTACGCAACGTTCGTCAACGAAACTCAATAAGTCAAACTCTTTTTCGACAGACAAGTGCTCAACGTCGAACGAATCGTGAGTTAGAAGGGCCGGGGTTTTTAGCCAAAGCACCGAACACTCGGCTTCACGAGTTAGGTTGTCTTTGGGTGTCCCGAACAAGCGGCCTTTGACGGTGCGGTTGGGTGCGGCTCCCATGATCATCAGGTCATACCCGGCGGATGCTTTTTGAATGGCGTCCAATTCGTCCGTGCCCTCGATCACAACGGCTTTGGTGGGGCTGAGGCACAGGTCTCGAAGCTGGTCCACGTAGTCGGCGCGGGCTTGGGTGCTGATGGGATCCTGATTTTCGGCGACAAAGCAAATGAAATTCAATTCGGCTTTGTAAATCTGAGCGAGATGATCGGCCGTGGTGACGACCAACGAATCGTGCGGTCCAGGTTCGGCGTAAACAAGAATCTGCCGGATGTACCGGACACCAGCGTCTTTAAAAACGGCCAGATTACAGGCGAGGTGGTCTTGGAGCCAGCCAAGCGGATTTTGAAAAGTAAGCCCAAATCGACGACGGCCAGCGGCTTCCATCACCACCCATTCGCAATCCAGACGCACGGCGACTTTGTGGATCGTGTCTACAACGTCGCGCGTGACGGTTTTGTCATACTCGAGATTCACGCCTTCGACTTCTGCCATCGTGTGAATTCGCCGGCTGAGCGCTTCGGTGTGAAGGTCTTCTTCCAAAGCATCGGCCAGATAAATCTGTTCTGGCACGGCGGTGAGATGGAGGACTTCCAAGCGTCGGCCGTGGGCAAGCGAAGCACCCATTTCAACCAAAGTTTCAGGTGACCGTTCGCTTCCAAATAGCGGCACGACAACGGCGGCTTCGGTGGGAAGGTCTTCGTTGAGAGTTGAAGGCTCGCTCGTTGGCGCTGCGGTCCCGGTTAAAAGATCTCGTCGCTTTCCCATTTTGCTGACCACGCCACGACGTGTCGTTCGAAGTCTGCCGTATCCGAAATACGAAATCGCTCCAACGATCACAATGCAACCGATCGCGAACAAACTGGTAAGCCCCATCGCCGAAAGCAAAACGATTCCGCTGATGATCCCCATGATCTGAATGAAAGGATAAAGCGGCGAGCGGAAACGCGGCTGGTACCATTGGCTGGCGATTTCGCGTAGCACGATAACGGTTCCGCATACGAACATGAAAGCCAGAATCATGAACGCACTGGCAAGCTTCGCAATTTGTTCGACCGGTAGAAAAACGATGCTGACGCACATCACCAACGCGGTGAGGACAATGCTGGTCACCGGCGTCATGAACATCGGGTTAATTTTTTGAATCTGTGGCGGAAGCAAACTGTCACGGCTCATTGCAAATGGAAATCGTGACGCAGCCAGCAATCCAGCGACCGCCATTGAAACCATCGTGACCACGGCCAGGATTGCCGCGATCATTCCTGCGGTTTTGCCGCCTATGATCATGGCCAGAGTGTAGATCGGATGCAGGTCAGGTTTGCCGTTTTTGTAGTCCGTTAATTGCTCGGTTGGGACATTGGTCACCAATACGAAAACGACAAAGACGTATATGCACATCACCGTGAACCAAGAGATCAAGATTCCAAGTGGCAGGTTGCGGTCAGGGTTTTTGACTTCTTCAGCGATCGCGGCGACTTTGGTCACACCGGCGTAAGAAACGTAAACAAATGCAGTCGCGGCGAGAAAGCCGTGAAGCTCGTGCGAGAATCCTGCTTCGAGGTATTCGGTTTTAATGGAACCGACACCGACAATCGATAGAACCAAAAGTGCAAACAGTACACCGGCGAGGATGAATTTCTGCATCTTGCTGATAACACTGACGCCCATGATGTTGAGCGTGGTGATTGCGACCAAAAGGCCCAACGCGAGGACTTGTTCGTAACTAAGTGATGCAAAAGCCGGTTGATCAGGAAGTGTGACCAGCACCGAAAGGTACGCGCTGAATCCAACCAGCGCAAATGCACTTTTGAGTAACAGCGACAACCACAATCCAATTCCGGAAATGGTTCCCGCCAGTGGTCCAAAAGTTCGCTCAAGGTAAACATACGTTCCACCCGAAGTTGGCATGGCGGTGGCAAGTTCTGACTTTGAAAGTGCAGCCGGCAGAACCGTAAGTCCGGCCACCAAATAGGCGAGCCAAACCATCGGTCCGGTTTTTGCTGCTGCCAGTCCAGGCAACACGAAAATACCGCTTCCGAGCATTGCACTGATACTAATCGCAACTACAGCGCCGAGTCCCAAACGTCGTTCGAGGGTTTTCAATAATCTGCCTAAGTTTCTGTGTCAGTGGGTGAAGAGTTCGCTAGAGAGTTAAATAAATATAACGGTGAACAGGCAAAAACGAATATACCAATCCGGCTTCTTGCCCCTCAAAGCAGCCCGGCATTATTGTTGCTTGGGTAACATTCCTTCGTAGAATGACGAAGTTTTGGCTCATAATGCATAGCATTAAAAAGACCGTCGTCCACGAAACGGTATTTATGAATTTTTCATCTGGCCGTCTTCGAGGCGGAATTGTGCACTCCCAAGTTCACAAGCCTCAGAATTGTTGTGGGTCACGTGAAGAACGGTAAGCTGTTCGCGTTGATGAATTTCTCTCAGCAGCGAGCTCAAATTCCCACGCGTTGTTTCGTCTGTCGCACTAAGCGGTTCATCCAGACAAAGTAGCCGAGGTTTAAACGACAACGCACGGGCGAGTGCGACACGTTGTCTTTCGCCGCCGGAAAGTTTTTCGGGATACCGATTGAGCAAAGATTCAATTCCCATCTGGGCGGCCAATTCATTGACACGATTTGCCCGTTCTGACGCGACGACAGATCTGACGGATAGCGGAAATGCGATTTGGTCACGGACTTTCATGGTTGGAAATAAAGCCGCGTTTTGGGGGACGTAACCAATTTCGCGTGCGGCGGGTGGCACTCGCGAGACGTCGACTTTATCAAGCAAGATTTTTCCGGAACTGATTTGTCTCAATCCACAGATCGTTTCCAGTAGCGTTGTTTTTCCGCAACCGGTGGGTCCCATCAAAATGGCGTATGCACCCGTTTCGATATCCAGGTCTATATTGCTGAGGCAAAAGTCGCCTTGATGGATAGTGACACTTTCCAATCGAATCATTTTCCACCTCCTGTCGAAGGCGTGCTTCTTAAAGTGATCAGCCGTGTGACCACTAGAACCACGATTGCTAACGTGACGAGTATCAACGACGCGGCAACGGCTCCACGGAGATTGCCAAGCTGGAAATTCAAATAGACTGTCGTCGAAAGCACCTCTGTGTCCATCCGCGATGTTCCAGCGAAAATCAAAATCGGTCCGAACTCGCCCAGTGATCTCGCCCAAGCCAATGTGAACGCGGCAACTCCACCACGCCAGGCTTGGGGCAGCGCGACTCGATTGAATGTTTGAAAACGACTTGCACCGAGAGTTAAGGCGACTTGTTCAGGACGTTCGCTGATTTGTTCGAAGGTATCGCGCATCGTGCGAATCGCGAAAGCGGCTGCAACGGTAAACTGCGCCAGAATGACGGCCGGGATTTCATAAGTGATGCCGCCAATGTTTGAGTAACCGATCGCGGTAAAGAATTGGCCAACAGTGTTGTCGATCCATTTTCCTGGCGCTGTTTGAAACAGAATGAGTAAGCTGATGCCGACAACCAGCGGTGGAAGGACGATTGGAATATCCATTAACGTGTCGATTATGTACCGCAGTGTCAGTGCCAATCGTCGTTTGACTGGGGCACGCTCAAATCGAGTATGAATTGCGTCATGACCAAGCCGCGCCAATACGTATCCCGTTGGGATCGCGACCCACATCGACAGGATTGCCGAGATGGTACACGTGATTAGACTCAGCCAGATTGAATAGCGAACGCGAGGGTCGGCTAGTGATTCTTGGATGTCTGACCAGTTGGCAAATCGAAAGTCCGCGACAATCATTGAAATGATCAGTACCGAATACAACAGCCCAAACATGGAGAGCGTTGACCAGAATAGCCAGTTGCGATATTTGGATTGAAAGTTCAACAGATTGGTCAGGATTCTAAAACGGCGGATTGGTTAGGCTTGGGAAGCGTCTACTGTTGCTCGGGTGCGTCGTAGCCTAACGATTGTAGATGCTCGCGGCTGAATTTCGATGCCGATATGAACTGAATTAGATTTTGGCATTCGTCGGGATATCGCGTCTTGGTGAGGATGCCCGCAGTGATGTTGCTGTTGGGCTGATTGCCTTGGCCTGTTTGCGTTACGGCCGAAAGGAGCTTTTTGTTGGCTTGTTGATTGATTTGCATCACCGTCGTGTCCCAGATAACCGCCGCGTCGAGACTTCCGGTCATCAAGGCTTGGGCCAACGTCATTACGTTTTCAGCATCAAGCGTTTTTTGGGTTTCCAGCGAATCCAGTATGCCTTCGTGGGTTGCCAATGCCCGCGTTAGTTTGCCGACGGCAGCTGTTTTAGACGCGATTCCGAAACGCAAATTTTGATCGACTAAATCACTGAGCGAGTTGAGATTGAGCGGCGCGGCGACGGGTTGGTTGTTGGCCAAAACAGCGATCACCAGTTGCTGTTTGGCAATCGGAATTGCGCTGGAGACGATGCCTTCTGATTGGGCGATGGCGATCAGTTCTTCGTCGGCGGAGATGAAAATATCTGCGCCGCGAGTTAGGCCAGTCTCGTATTCCATCTTGATTTGGCCGGTCAATTCTCCCGATCCGGCGGCACGCGACAATTTTGCCTTGGTGTCAGACAAACGATTAAACTCACCAACTAAGTGTTCGAGAGGTTCTGCGAATCCGGCAGCACAATAGACACGAATCGTTTGTATACTCGAGTCGTCGCGGTTGCTTTGGCGATTCAATTCCATCGCGCAAAAACCAAGTAAGAGCACGGCGACAATTGAGATGATTTGAAGGATCGACGGCCGCATGGAATTGCTTACTTGATCACGATATCGGGAGCGAATTCGGAAATTAGTTTCTTGGACGGTTTGACTGCATTTCTGAAATCGAGCTCGCCAAGTTTCTCGAATCGCTTGGCTTTCAAAAATTCTCGAATGGGTCCAACGTTGAAATAATTTCGACAGACAAAACGTCGTAGTTCCGGAAGAATTCCCTCTGCTCCAATACGTTCTAAGGAATTGGCACCGCCAATGCTATCCAGCATAAGCTCTCGCACTTCGGGAAAAGCTTTGGATGACAATAGTCTCAAGACAGAATTCGAAGAAAGCTCGCTAAACTGTGTGTTTTCCAAGTGATAAAAGGAATCGAGGAATCGAAGCGAAAATAGATTTGGGAAAACCGACTCACGAAGTATTTCCGCTGAGTTCTCGGCAAAACGGGCGCCCGAAAAAGTCAGCCGCTTGAGACGTTCGCGAATCGGATGGGCGAGAATCTTGTTGGCAACCTCATCATTGATCACGACTGAATCCAAATGAAGCGACTCAAGCTTCGGAAATGAGTTGGGGTGGAACAAGGGCTCCAAGCCAAGATCGTCAAAGCTTCCCAAAATCAGTCGTTTTACATTTGGTAGAGGATGGTTTGCAATCAACCCAATGATTTTTCGCAACGTTTTCTCTGTGGCAAGACTTGAGTGTGAAAGGTCAAGCGATTCGCAGTGTTGCAAATTATCTAAATCGAACAAATGTTCGAATGATCGAATGCCGATGTCGCAGTATGACAGGTCGAGATGTTTTATCGTTTTGAATGCTCCGGAGTCGGAAATTATTGCCAACCCGCGCGCGGGAATTTTGGTGTTTTTTAAATTCAGCGATTCAAGTCTGCCCAGCGAAAGCTTGGATAGCGTTTCGCAATCTTTAACGTTCAACCGACTGCAAACGCGAAGCGATTTTAGTTTTGGAACATTTAGCTTATCAAGCGAATCAAGGTTCTCGTTGATGTTCTCTTCAGACCAAAGCGTGAGGTCAGTCAGGTTTGGAAATCCAGGCCCCTCGCAAACGTCTGTGAAAATACTGTGATCCCGGCCGGCGTTGATCGTTAGCGATTGGAGTTTGTCTCGTGATGCAAAACTGGTCAACGCTTTACCTACTGTGCTGTCGTACCAACTGTAATTGCAAAGCGAAAGAGATTCGAGGTTGGACAGGTTTGGCGATTTAATAACCGCGAGCAGATCATCGGTGGGAATCGTGAGGTTGCTCAAGTCCAACGCACGGACTTGGCTGAGTTGAGGAAGTTCTGCGACTTTCTTTCCTTGGTTTTTCAGGTAAACAATCCGCAACCCATTGATGGGCGTGGATGCGAATAGCGAGTCGGCCCCTTTGACCAAAGCCAAAGCTCGGATGGTAATTTTGTCGATGAAGCCACGTTTGAATTCTGACTTGCGCAAATCCTGTTCCAATTCACTGGCCCATTTTTCGCCATGTTCGGCCGTCAGTTGAGTTGATCGGACGCCCAGTTCGTAAAACTCTTTTTGCAAGTCATTCGATTTGTCGAGTTCACATTGCACACGTATGAACTCACCACGCTGGTCTCCATGTTCTTCCAGCCAATCGGCATAGATCAAACGAGGATCGTCGCTTTGAGGGTTGGCGACGACTTCAGCGAAGAAATGATTGGCTTCGATGTGATTCATGAGTGATGATTATTGAAGACGGCTATCTAGTTCTCTTTGATGATAAAAGTTGCTTTTAATTTTTAGCAGAAACCAAGGTTGAGTTTGGGACATCGGGTTGAAAGCGAGCAAATCTCAAGGGAGATGAACGAAAGACTATCAGTTTAAGCACAGCCAACCATTTTCTAAATAATTAGAAAATCCGCTTGATTTTGGCTTCAAATTCTAGTAAATTCGAATTTGACCCGAATGCCCGATAAATCAACTTAATGTCGTGCTCGTTTTGCGAACCCATCACGACGAAACAGATTACGGAAAGACTCATGGCAAGACCCGCTTCCGAATTTCCAACTGAGTTTGAATTGGAAATCTTAAAGGTGCTTTGGAAATCGTCTCCTCAGACGGTGCGAGATATTCGTGATCGGATGGCGGAAGCCGGAAGAGACAGCGCCCACACTTCGGTCATCACGATGCTCAATATCATGGTGGACAAAGGCTATCTCGATAAGAAAAAAGACGGGAAAAGCTATCTCTTTTGGCCGGTCGTTTCGGAGCCAGACGTTTCGCAAAAAATGCTTGGTGACATGGTCTCGCGGGTTTTCGGTGGTTCTGCCAAAAGTTTGGTGCTCAACCTGATCGATGGCGAAGAGATTGAAGAACAGGAGTTGCTTGAGCTGAGAAAACTGATCAATCAAAAAGTTAGGGAGCAACGCAAGTGAATTTGTTCCAAGAATTATGGTCGCCACTGAATCCAGAATATTGCTGGTTGCTGACAATGTGTTTGCTGCACACGCTTTGGCAAGGCACATTGATCGCGTTAGTTGCTGCGGCAGTGGTCCGGCTTAAGCAAACTTCGGTTCATAACCGATTCGCGATGACGTTTGGTTTGCTGTTGCTGATCTGCGTGATGCCAATTTGCAATTACGTTTGGCTGTCGAATTCGTCGCCGCAATCAGTTGAACTCGCGACCCAGCGGTTTTTGGCCGAAGACGGTTTGAAGCTGTATGAATTAGGTGACCTGAAGCAAGCCCAAAACGAATCCAAGGGCCAAGCTGGCGAGTATGCAATGGATATTCCGTGGCCAACCACGGCAAGTCCCTCATTTGCAGGTACCAATGATGTTGAACGACGATCGAATTTTGAAGCCGATCTATCAACAGCCCATCAATCAATAGACGTTCATTCAAAATCCGTTC
>CAYZGP010000001.1:25521-53168 GCA_964478065.1 uncultured Pirellulaceae bacterium | reverse complement strand
CGTTCATTCAAAATCCGTTCTGCCGAAATCCGAATTTGGTTGGGCAGTCTTAGGGCCAGTCGTTTTTACGATCCTGTATTTGTTTGGCGTTTTTGTGATGGTTGTACGGCTTGGATTTGGGCTCAAGTCACATTGGCGCCTGACTAATGTTTGTAATCGGCTGAAATTTTCCGACCGGGTGCCCAGTGCGGTTATGGCAGCGGCCGAGAAAGCCGCCAGTTCGCTTGGAAGAACGCTGCAAACTCCGATCGCGCTTTTTCATGGCGAAGGAGTCGCGTTAGTGGTTGGGTGTGCCCGGCCCGTGATCTTGCTCAATGCGTGTTTGGTCTCCGGTTTGACTCCGGTGCAGCTTGAGCAAATCCTGGCCCACGAGTTGGCGCATGTTTATCGGTTTGATCCGCTGACGCAGTTGCTTCAACGCTTGATTGAATCGGTTTTGTTTTTTCATCCAGGCGTGTGGTATGTCAGCCGGCAGGTTTCGGATCTTCGTGAGTTGTGTTGCGATGAATGGGCAACACAAAATCATTCGCGGGTTGATTTTGCTGAGACGTTGCTGCAATGTGCGATGTTTAATCGTGGCACTAAAGCCTCCACTCGATATTCGCTTGCCGCGACTGGGAGTCGGGCCAGTCAGTTGACGTCGCGAATCGATGCGTTGCTTCAATCAAACAACGTGATCGGATGGAAGACACAAAAAAAGTCGCGCGGTCGGATTCACAGCAACACCTCCAACGCGATTTTGTTTGTTGCGATCATTAGTTTGTTTGTCGCTGCGGTTGGAAGTTCTTCCAGCCGAGCAAGCTTCTCCGCAATGCTGTTTGAGAATCAACAGGACAAGGATAAAGACGATCCAGGCACGCCTGTCATTTTAAAAGATGTTCCATCATGGCAATGGAAGACCGAAGAGCCAAATTCAATCAGTCCCAGCCAGTTCCTGTTTGGCGGAAAACAATTGACGATTGATAAATCCATTCCTGAAGATGTTGATTTGCAGGCCATGGTTGTCGAAGAGAAATGCAAGTTCGCTCAATGGCATTTTGGTGATTCAAATTCGACTCGGGTGGCAATCGTTTTAGAAATGGATGGCAAAGAAATTAGTCGCCTGTTCATTGATCGGAACCGAGATCGTGTGATCGACGACGGCGAAGCGGTGACGACAAAATCCAAAAACGAGAAAACGTGGGTCACGAGTTTGGAAGTGGAAGTCCATGAGTCGGGGGACGTTGTACGAACGCAGCGTCAGATCGGGATTACGCCCAATCGAGACAAAAGCAAAGTTCGCATCACGACGCTTGGTTATGCCGAGGGCGAAATCGTATTGGGAGAAGAAACACTGTCGGCGCGGCGAGTTGATAAAGACGGAAATGGGTTGCCGACTGATAAGCTCGACGAGATTTGGATCGACTTTGACCAGAATGGGCAGTTCGACAAACTAACGGAGCGGCTAAAACTGAATTCGGTTCTTGATATCAATGGCGAGCGGTTTATGGTTCGCTCGGATCGGCTTGGCCAATCGCTTGTGTTGACGCCCGGCAACGAATGTGGGTTTGTCAAATTCGAATTCGAGTTGGCGGACTCAACGGCGAAGCTCGAAACGTTTGAGGGAAGTCTTCGTGATGAATCGGGATTGCTGATTGTTGTCGGCCTCAATGAAAAACCAACCGCGGTCCCAGTCGGACGATATTGCTTGCAAGATTTGGTCGTTCAAGTTCGTGACAAAGACTCGGCCGTTTGGCGAATGACTTTGTCGCGCGGTCTTGACAGCGACTGGAGCAATGTGAAGCCCGAAGAGATGATCGAGGTTGGACAAGACAAAACGCTGAAGATTCCTTTGCTCGAGGATTTGAATTTTTCGTTTGTCCCGCAACATGCTGTAAACAGTTACACGAAGCAGATAACACGTCTTCGCCCATACCTTTCGACTGAAAATGGATTGAGGATGACCGATTTTACGTTGGAAAAACCCAATCAAAAACGGGACCGTTTTAATAATAGCGTCGTTGTGAAATTCAAAGTCAGAGATGCTGCCGGAACAATAACCGATCCACGTCAATGCGCGTCCAGTTTTGGCTGAGGCTCACTTTGTACGGTGCCCGTTGGGCTGCCAGGCGTTCGCGCGATTGGTTCTTGGGATGTTGAGTCTTCGGTTGACACGGGGCCGATCCTCGGGACCGTCAAGAAGAATGTTGCAATCAACATTCCAGATGAAGATTGATTTTATCGATTGAGTTTTCTTACTCGTTGCTTATTCGAAGGTGAAACGTGAGTTTTTTCAACAAACAAACGGCGACTGCATGGCTTCTTTTAAGCGTGATATGTTTGTCGTGGATCGGCAATTTGTCTGCTCAGGATGATCAAAAGCAAAAAGCAGAAATCAAGATTGCGATCACCAACAGCTCCGGAAAACCGGTCGAGAAAGTTACCGCGTTTTGGTTTAACAAAGGGAAATCGAAACGGCTTTCGCAGACGGACGGGCATGTGATTGTCGGCGCGGCGGAGGGCTTGGTTGTTGTGCAAAGCGAAGGCTATCAATACGCAGGATTCGTGCTGCACAAGAAAACAACGGATGAACTTGCGAGGGCCTCAATTGTACTTCGCGCTCCCGATGAGCCAGGCAGGATGTTGAAGACCCTGCCAGTTCCAATCTCAGCGGAACAGAGAAAGGAAATCACGTCCGCAGTGACGGAACTGTACTGGACGCAATTGAAGTCCAACCCAAAAGATGTCAGCAATCAAATGACCTGTTTTGAGTTGTTGGGCGGTTTGGACCCCAAGGGGCTCATTGAATTTCTTGATGCCAATGACATGGATCTTCAGTTCAAATCGCTGGGCAAGCAGTCAGTTGTCAAAGCGCTTGGGAGGATCGATCCTGAACTAGCGATTGAAGTTGCAGATTCCGTCGCGGACCCGATGAGGCGATCGGGTGTTCTGCGAAACCTCCTCAAGAGCTTGCCCGAAAATAGCCCTTACATTGAGGCAGTTGAAGGCCAGATCATTGAAACGATCAAATCTATTTCTCAACCCGCGTTTCGGTACGCCGTTTGGTCCGGACTGGCGGAATATTATATTCACAGTGGACGACCAGAGTTGGCTCAGAAAATCGTTGACGAAAATTTGGCCGAAGTAAAAAAGCTTCCTGCCGGCGGTTGGGCGGCTTATCCTAAAAGTTGTTTTGCTGCTTTGGTTGTTGAGAATGATCCTGAGCTTGCGATGAAAATGATCGAGGGTTGCAAAGGACATGAGCGACCGCGGGCGTTAGGAAGGCTTGCGTTTCACAGTTGTACGACCCACCCGAAACGTGCGATCGAATTGCTTGGACAGATTGAGAAGCAGGAACGTGCACTTTCCGGTTTTGAAAACATGATTAAGGTGGCGCACCGAATGGCAGGACCTCAAACAGAGGCAGCTCTTGAAGTTGCGGCGTCGATTGATGAAGTCAATCAGAAAGCGTGGGCTTGGGGGATGATCGCGATGAAGCTTGCCGATACGGACAAAGAGAATTCGCAAAAAGCGTTAGAGAATGCGATTCAGACTTTGGTCAATAAAGCAGCACTTGGGGCCAAACCAAATGCCTATCTTAGCGTTTCAGCGACGATGGCTGGCTTGCTACCGATTGCCGAAAAAACAGCGCCCGAAAAAGTCGAGCCCATGATATGGGAGGCCGTTTGGTTATCTATTCCACGCAGTCGCTGGAATCTGGGCGGTGGCTCAAAGAATGAGAAGCTTCAGAACGTGGCTGCCGCGATTTCTCGTTACGACCGAGGGTTGGCGCATGCATTGGTCGGTAGCGACGACTTGTCCATTGGGACCGATCCTTCTCGTTCGGCGGTTTCACAGGTGGTGCTCAACGTTGAAGGCGTACCTGAGTTTATGGACCGACTGAATTCTGGGCCAAGGTATTCAGGTGTGTTTCATCCTTGCGCAAAAGTGGCGCTAATGCTGGCTGGCTCTGACGAAGAATTTTGGAATGAAGTCTCGTTGCCTTCGTTCCTCGCATGGCCTACGAAAACTTATGAAGACCATTGATGCTTTTGAAAGAGAACCGATGAGACCGAATCTACTTTTGTTTCTGGTGGCTGCGTATTTGTTTTTTGCTTTTAGCAGCTTGGAAGCTCAAGAAACCAAGCCCGGGCTTTCGTATGAACAGCGCATTGAGCTCGCCAAGAAAATGCTGAAACCCGTTCGCGAAATTGCGACCAAGGATCAAGATTCACCCGAGCGACTGCACTATTTCACCGCGCCGATGGCTTCGATTGATCCAGTTTGGACGGCGAAGTTCATTCTTGAAAACCCTGCCAACAAAGATGGAATGTTGTATGATCACCCTGCAATGTTGACGTTGATGTCACAGGCTAAAGACTTGGATGAAGAAGTTCTACTTCAATTAGTCCATCAGGCGGAGCACTTTCGGCAACACTATGTGCTTGCTGCGCTTAAAAGTCTGCCCAAAGAAAATGCAGAGCTTCGTAGCCAGCTGGCGCACCTTGCATTTGAATCAAAAGAATTTAATCACTCGCTGTTTCAAAGTACGATTCAAGTTGCGAGTCTGTTCAACAGTAAAGAGGAATCTGAAAAACTGAACGCGCGTATTGCTGCTTACTATGAATCAGGCAAGGCATCCCAAGCTCTTAAGGCGATGAAAAAACAGATGGCCGGTATGGAGGAATGGCAAAAGAGCAATTTGCGATATAGTTTTGGGCAACTCGCTGCATCCGCTCCTGAGAAATACCGCAAGAAATTTGTGTCCGAGAAAGGCGCGAGTCAATATGACGTTCTCTGGCAAATTGTTACCAGTGACGATTTTCCTAAAGCGCAGCGTTTGGAGGAGCTTAATAAAGTTGAGCGATTTGAATACGGTGATCAAATGTATTTGCAGGTCATGAATTCAGTTTCGTTGGGCCTGATCGCAATGCTTGATTTAGAGAAAGCAACCAAATGGGCTGACGAAATTCCAGAACCGGCAGTGAAGATTTGGGTACACTTGTTGATTGCTCCTTCGCTTGCGAAAACCGATAAGCCGGCTGCCATCAAACTGGTCAAAGATTGCTATCGAGAGCTGAACGAATTGGATCGGTCGGATCAGATTCCAGTGAATTACGGCTATCCGCCGTCGCTGTTGAGTGGACTGGGATTGAAGATCGTTGCTCATCTTGCCCCGGAGCTTTTGCCTCAGTACATCGATCAAACGATTGAGCTTTCGAAAATGCATGTTGGTTCTAAGAGCAATTCGGCTCAAAACCAGCAATTCAATTCGATCGTTTGCGTAGCTCGTTACGATCTTGCCAAGGCCAAAAAGATGTTTGACGAGATTGCCGACGATGTTCAAATCAGTTCTGCCGCAGCCTTCTTTCGAGCCCAGTTGGCGATTTATCCGGATCAAGTCTGGGAAGAATTCGAAACGATGCCACAGGCGGACGAACGGGGGACTGACTACCGGATCTATGTTCGCAACGAATTGCTTCCCGTTTTGGCAGCGAAGTCCGATGCAGCGTTTTGGGATGGGTTATGCAGTTCAGAGTTCCTCAAAATCGACGCGCGGATTTTAGCGAAGTGAGGTTGCGAAGCAAAGTTTGTAGCGGCAACGTAGCAAGACTTCCATCGGCCCAGAAAGAGAAACGCCAAGACGCAAGGACGCTAAGACGCAAAGCTTTACATAAAGTGGGATGAGTGGAATTCAGACTTACATAATCAAAACCTTTGCGTCTCTGCGTCTTCGCGTCTTTGCGTTGAAAAAATGGTCCGCCAAAGGAGCCGAGGTCTGAAACGCGGCGGCGCGGAGTCTCTGGATGCCGCGAATCAACAATCGGCAGAATCGTTACAAACCGCCGACTTTGCTAGATTTCCCGCCAGCAATTTTACCGGGCATGCTTCTGCCCCAATGCCACAACCTAGTTTTGGCTGATGGCATTTCTAACCTGCCATTCAACAAGGCTTTCTCACCCCGTGTTGGAGCGGGTCTGGCAATCTTACTTGCTGGCCCGCTTTTTTTCGTGCATTCGCCCAAGCGTTCAAATTGAGCAGCCCAGTTTGGACACAACGAAGCCCGATTGGTCGAGCTGCCGGAATCGCCATCTGTCAAAGTCCAATCCACTCAGTGGAATGCTTCGCTTGTATTTTCCCGAACATCTCGAAAGCCGGTTGACATCTGTCCGGGTCTACATATTCTTTAGAGACCGGTTTGATAAAATCAGGTAAAATAAGTTTCTAGAGTTGAGAAAAAATGGCTGAAGACGATCTTGTAGATCCACTCGATACACCGGGCGAACAAATCGGTGAGGAATCAGATGTGGATGATTTGACGGAAAATTTGGCTGAGCCAGTGGATAACCTGGACGTCGAAGCAGTCGATGAATTCGATGAAGACGACTTCGATGAGGATTTCGACGACGACTTTGAAGAAGAAATCAAAGGCGAATATGATCTTCAGGACGATCAATATGGCTTGGAATTCGAAAAGGAATTCGGCCACTTAACCGATCCCACACGAAGTCCTCCCAAAAAGGCTGCTGAGCCCAAAAAGCCGGTTAAAAAGCAGGACAAAAAGAAAAAGTAACCGACGAGATAGTTTGACAAAAGACAGTAAAGGCGTTTTGCACAGCAAGACGCCTTTTTTTACGCGCCGACTGTGCTCTCAAGCCCGTTCGTCATTTACACATTGCTCGGATTTGAGGATACTTTTGGGCTGCAATTCCACTTGCTTGCTCACAGGATGATCAAATATTTGATCCAACTTGCGGATTGCCAAAAGCGAACAAATCCTCCGGACAATTGTCCATTTCAACTTAACGCTCGTCTTTCAATCACTCAACGCAAAATCGACCTTAGCCATGTCCACACCGCTGAAAGATTCCAGCATGTTTCGCCCCGTCGAAAGCAATCACAGCTTCCCCAGCTCAGAAGAAAAGATCCTCGAGTTTTGGCGCGAGCATTCGATCTACGACCAATCGCTTTCCCAACGCGAAGGCCAGCCGCGTTATGTATTTTACGAAGGCCCACCGACTGCCAATGGCAAACCGCATCCCGGCCACTGTTTGACGCGCGCGATCAAAGACGTTTTCCCGCGATACAAAACGATGCGCGGTTTCTTTTGCGAACGTAAAGCAGGTTGGGACACCCACGGGCTTCCGGTCGAAGTCGAAGTCTGCAAAGAGCTGGGCATTCATTCCAAAGAAGACATCGAAGAATACGGCGTCGAGCCATTCATCCAGCGGTGCCAACAAAGCGTTTGGCAATATATGCAGCAGTGGGAGCGTTTAACCGAGCGACTTGGTTTCTGGGTCAAGCTCGAAGACGCTTATGTTACGTATCACCAAAGCTATGTCGAATCAGTTTGGTGGTCACTGAAAAATCTGTTTGACCGGGGGCTGCTTTATCAAGGCCACAAAATCATCTGGTGGTGGGCTCAAGGCGGAACTGCACTGAGCGCCGGCGAAGTCGGTCAGGGTTACAAAACCGTCATGGACCCTTCAGTCTACGTTTTGTTTCCGTTGGTCGACCGCGAGAATACTTCTTTGCTCGTTTGGACAACGACTCCTTGGACTTTGCCAAGCAATCAGTTTGCAGCGGTCAATAAAAGTATCGAATACGCTACCGTTTACGATCCAGAGCTCAAGCAAAATGTTGTCTTTGCCAAAGACTTGGTGGAAAAGATCAGCACGAAAGTCAAACGTGAACTCGAAGTCAAATCAACCGAGATGGGGACATCGTTGGTCGGCGAGCGTTACATCCCGCCGTTTGATTACTACCATAAAACGTTGGGTGACAAACAAGGCGAATTGAAGGACGGCGGCACGCAGCATGTTGCTTGGCGGGTAACGTCGGCAAATTTTGTGACGACCGAAAGTGGCTCGGGCGCAGTCCACGAAGCGCCGGCGTTTGGTGAGGTCGACTATGAATTGTTAGTTGCCGAGCAAGATCGATTCAAGCGTGGCGAAGGCCCCGAGATGATCTGTGCTGTCGCGCCCAATGGTACGTTTACTGCCGAAGCTCCAGATTACGAAGGCCAGTGGGTTAAGGATGCGGATAAAGCAATCGCTCGTCGCATGAAGGATGAGGGCAAGCTTTACCACCAGGAGCAATATCAACACGAGTATCCGTTTTGTTGGCGAGCCGATGATGATCCGCTGATCCAGTATCCGCGCGAAAGCTGGTTCATCAAAACAACCAAGTTCAAAGATCAAATGGTCGCCAACAACCAAAAAATCAATTGGTTGCCAGAACACATCAAAGACGGACGATTTGGAAACTTCCTCGATTCAAATGTCGATTGGGCGTTGTCTCGTGAACGTTATTGGGGCACGCCGCTACCGATCTGGGTTTGTGAATCGACGGGAAAATCAGAAGCCGTCGCCGGCTATGCGGAGCTTGTTGAAAAACCTGGTGCCAGCGGAATGGAAGTTTGGGAAGAAGCCAAAGCAGCCAATCCTGATTTGGCCGATGACCTCAAAGTTCACAAACCTTACATCGATCACATCACTTACGATTCGCCGTTCGAATCCGGTGCCCGTATGAAACGCGTGCCCGAAGTCATCGACTGTTGGTACGACAGCGGCGCGATGCCGTTTGCCCAGTGGGGATATCCGCACAAAGGCAAAGAGCAATTCAAAGCTCAGTTCCCTGCAGACTTTATCAGCGAAGCCATCGATCAAACTCGCGGTTGGTTCTACAGCCAGTTGGCGATCAGCACTCTGTTGTTTGGCGAAGATGCTGCCGAGGGCGAAACTGCAATGGCTTATCCGCATCCGTTTAAGAACTGCATCGTGCTTGGTCTGATGTTGTCTGAATGGTGGGAAAGCAAGGTAGATGGCAAGAAGAAGATCTACCTGTCACCCGATGAGGCTAAAGCGTCTGGCGAAAAAACCGAAAATAAAGTCGGCAAGATGTCCAAGAAGCTGCGAAACTATCGCGCGCCGGGCGAAATCTTTGACCAGTACGGAGCCGATGCGCTGCGTTGGTATTTCTTTTCCAAGCAACCGCCATGGACTTCGATCCAATATAGCGAACGACAGATCAAGGAAAGCATCCCGGAATTCCTGTTGCGATTCTGGAACGTGTATGGGTTCTTTGTGCTCTACGCCAACATCGATGAATTTTCTCCTGTCACGTTGTCCAATCCTGGTCAATTGACACCTGAGAATTTTGTGGATGGCGAAGGGTACCGACCTGTCGCTGAACGTGGTGAATTGGATCGGTGGGTGTTGAGCGAACTTCACTCGACGCTTGATTCCGTTGTGAACTCGATGGACCAATACGACAACTACAACGCGTGTACGAAAATCACAGCGTTCGTGGACGCGCTCAGTAACTGGTATGTGCGAAGAAGTCGCGATCGGTTTTGGGCGAAAGACAAAACGGCTCCTGAAAAATTGGATGCTTACTGGACGCTATATGAGTGTCTGACAACGACCGCAAAAATGGTGGCTCCATTTGTTCCGTTTATCGCGGAGACGCTTTGGCAAAACCTGACGGGTGTTTTCGAAGACGGAAAAGCCACAAAGAGCGTTCATCTTTGCGACTATCCGACCGGAGAAAGTAGCTTGATCGATCCAGTGCTGTGTCGGCGAATGGGTTTGTTGCGCGAGATCGCTTCGCAAGGCCTGTCGGCGCGGGCCAATGCGAAACTTAAAGTTCGCCAGCCATTATCGGGCGTAACCGTTATCCTCAATAATAGTGAAGATCAAGCTTGGTTGGAGACACATGATGAGTTATTGAAAACAGAGCTCAATGTGTTGGACGTGACTTATACAACCGACGCGGGTGAGTTTGTGACTTATCAAGTCGTCCCGAACTTCAAACGGCTTGGCCCCCGCGTTGGTAAGCTGATGCCAAAATTGAAAAAGGCGTTTGCCGATGCCGATGGCGGAGCAATGTTGGCCGAGTTGACTGCCAACAATCAAGCGAGCTTGAACGTTGAAGGCGAAACGATCGAGTTGGATTCAGAAGACGTTGAAGTGCGGCTTAAAGCGAACGAAGGTTGGGCTGCGGCTCAAGGATCTTCAGCCGTGATCGTGTTGTCCACTGAGTTGACTCCCGAGTTGATCCGGGCAGGATTGGCACGCGACGTGAATCGTTTGGTTCAAGACCGACGTAAGGGGCTGGACCTTGAGCGTTCCGATCGAATCAAACTTGGGTTGGTGACAGAGTCGGATGAGTTGAAACAAGCCGTCACTGAGAATCAGGAATACTTGATGGGCGAAACTCTGGCCACTTCGTTGGTGTTGGAGTCATTTACTGACGGTCCTGATTCAGTCGAATGTGAAATCGGCGAGTACAAGGTTACAATTTTTATCAAAGTTGATTCAGCACACTAGAAATTGAAAGCGTTGAATCGCCAACGTAGCTTTCGAATCAAAAAAGAACTTCATGTCTAACCTATTCAAAATCGCGGTGCTCATTTCAGGTGGCGGCACGACGCTTAAAAACCTGATCGATTACAAAACGCGAGGCGAGTTGGACGTTGAGATGGCGTTGGTCGTTTCCAATAAATCGGACGCGGGTGGGCTGAAGTATGCAGCGGAAGCCGAAATTCCCACGGCGATCGTGAATCACAAGGACTTTGATTCTGTGGCAGCATTTAGTGAAGCGATTTTTTCGCGCTGCCGTGATGCCAAAGTTGATTTGGTTGTGATGGGTGGGTTCTTGCGACGGGTCAAAATTCCAGATGACTTTTGCAATCGCGTGGTCAATATTCATCCAAGCCTGATTCCTTCGTTTTGCGGCAAAGGAAACTATGGCTCGCGAGTGCACCAGGCGGTCATCGCTTACGGCTGTAAAATTAGTGGCTGTACCGTTCACTTTGTTGACGATCAGTACGATCACGGTCCCATTTTGGCGCAGGAAACGGTTCGCGTTCTCGATGGGGATACGCCCAGCGTTCTGGCGGCTCGCGTGTTTGAAAAGGAATGTGAGTTGTATCCGAAAGTCGTCAATGCGATCGCCAGCGGCAAAGTTTCGGTGAACGATCGGCGCGTGAGTTGTGAGCTAGGGTAGTGGCGATTTAGGTTCAATGTGGTTTGTTGAAGAGACCAATCTTTTGCCCCTCAATCGAATTTAACTACAATCGCCACGTTTATTTTTTAGTTTTCGTTGACGCAAAAGAAAGACATCAAAGAAAAAGACATGGCCGATATTGAGAAACTCAAACAAGAGATCTGTGATATTGGCAAACGAATCTATGCCAAAGGGTTCGCCGCCGCCAACGAAGGCAATATCTCGATTCGTGTCGATGAGAACACCGTTCTTTGCACCCCTACCCTGCACTGCAAAGGCTTCATGGTGCCTGAAGATATTTGCACGGTCGATATGACCGGCACGCAGGTGGCTGGCAAGCGAAAACGGACTAGTGAAGTCTTGCTACATATCGAGATCTACAAAAAACGCCCAGACGTTAAAAGCGTTGTCCACTGTCACCCGCCCCATGCGACCGCGTTTGCCGTCGCCCGCGAACCGATCCCGACTTGCGTTTTGCCTGAGCCAGATATCTTTCTGGGAGAAGTTCCCATCGCACCTTATGAAACGCCGGGGAACCAGAACTTCGCCGAAACCATTTCCCCCTTTGTCGACAAGACCAACGTTATCGTTTTGGCTAACCATGGGACCGTTAGCTATGAAACGGAAATTGAAAAAGCGTATTGGCTGACAGAAATTCTTGATGCCTATTGTCGGATCCTGATTTTGGCTCGTCAGTTGGGTGGCGTAGAGTACCTGTCGCATGAAAAAGGCCGTGAGTTGTTGGCGATGAGGAAAGACTGGGGATTCTCTGATCCGCGTAGCGAAGCGGCTGACGCCGTGGACAACATTACTGACTTTGTTTCGTTTAAGGAAACGTGGAAAGCATCCGGGCTTCAACGCCGAGCGTTTTCTCAACATCCAAGTGCGATTGACTCCACTGACGAAGTGGCCGAGAAAACGATCAGGATCGATCCGCAAAGTGAGCTGTTTGTCGAGTTGATTGCCCAGCGGGTCGCCGACAAATTGCGCCAGTAGTCTGCGCTGACAGACTTTCTTTTGGAATCTAATGATCCGTTTGCTCCGGTATGTGAAGGTTTCGTAACATTGCGGGCAATGCGACTCCTGATGAACGGGGGGGTATTCCGAATCGTCCAGTTGAAACTTTGAGGGTTACAAGAACTTGATTGGCAACTGCCTGTTAAAGTAATCCGTTTGTTCGGTTTGTTTGTTTACGTCCTGTTGAATTGGTTGATCTGCTGGGAACTTATTTATGAAACCTTGATGGCACGGCCGATTTTTCCGGTACCAAGACCCATGCTCTTTGTACTGGATAATTGAAATGCTAGCGAAGCTTGCTCTTACGTTAATAATAACCACCTCGTTGTGTTCGAGTGTGTTTGCCCAAACGTATTCCAATACCCCCGCCTACTCACAGTCGAATTCGGTGACGCCGGTTTCATATCGCTCGCAGGATGATGATAAAGATGAAGATCCTACTGCCGCATTGATGGAGCAAATCAAGAGAATGGAGCTGCGGCTTCGTGAGCTTGAAGACGATGTCGAAAACAAACTCGACGAGCCAGCTGCGTCCAGCAAATCAGGATCAAGTGATGATGAAAAAGCTGACAAGGAAATAACCGAGCGACTTGCCAAACTTGAAAAAGGTTTTGAGTCACAGGACAAGTCAATTGGTAAGCTCGAAGAGTTGCCAAGCCAGATTCTCTATCACAGCCATAAAAGTCCAAAGATGCAATTTTTTGGCAGGATCCATCTGGATTATTGGTCGTTTCCAAAAGTCGACGAATCGCTGTTTCCGCTTGAAGATGGCAATCCGCAAGATCGATTTAACTTCCGTCGATTGCGAATTGGAATCAAAGGCGATTTGAATGACAACATGTTTTACAAATACGAAGGCGAATTCGCTGGTGGAAACAATCCATCCTATCGAGACGCTTTTATCGGATTTAAGAATGTTCCATACCTGCATACGGTAATCATTGGTAACCATAAGCGACCTTATGGTTTGGATCACCTTAACAGTAGTCGTCACAATGTATTCATCGAGCGTCCATTTGTAGTTGAAGCTTTCAATCAGGATTCTCGTCGACTTGGTATCTCAAGCAATATCTTGAGTGAAGATCAATCTTGGAACATTCGGTACGGCGTTTGGAACCAACAGCTTACTCAGAATACTGACGGCTTCGTCGGCGATCACTACCAATTGGAGTTTGCCGGACGTATTGCCAAAACAGCTTGGTATGACGAATCATCAGGCGGCCGTGGTTGGGCGCACTTTGCAATTTCCGGTTCAGCAGGTGTTCCCGATGGTCGCGGTGGTCCCAACAACCAAGCCGAATACCGAACACGCCCGGAAGCTCGATCAGACAATCGCTGGTTGGACACTGGCGAGATTTCCGGTGCAAACGCTAACTTTCTCGTTGGTCTGGAAGCGGCATTCAATATTGGCCAGTTCAACTTCACCGGTGAGTATTTGCGAACCAACGTAGATCGACGTGATGATGTCGGCGAAGACGTTGCCTTCGATGGTTACTACGCACAAGTGTCTTACTTCTTGACTGGTGAGCACCGAACGTGGGAGCGAAAAACTGGAACGCTTGGTCGAATCAAGCCGATCGAAAACTTCTTCATGGTTCGTGACTGTGATTGCAATTCACAAAAAGGTTGGGGTGCATGGGAAATCGCGGGACGCTACTCGCACTTGGATCTTCAGGATTTCGACATCCAGGGTGGAGAAGGCGAGTCGTTTACGTTTGGTATTAACTGGTACTGGAATCCTTACGCTCGAATGCAGTTCAACTACATCATTGGCGACAATGAGGATTTGCCCGGCGTTCTTGGATTTGGCCAATACGAGATCTTTGGCGTTCGGATGATGGTCGATTTTTAATCTCCCAGTTTGAAATTCGAGTTGAAGTTTAAGTTTCTTGATATGGTTTTTAAGAAACTGTCCCCTGAACAACAGGAAGAAAATAGCGATGAAGAATGGAATCAAGATGATTGCTGCGTTGTCGATGGCAATCGCTGGTATGCTTGGCACGAGTGTGATGTGCAACCACGTCACCGCTCAAATGGTCCTCGACTGCAATTGCGGTCAGGCGGCGTGCACAAGTTGCCAAATAAACACCCAGCCAGCCTGCACCAGTTGTGAGTCTGGTTGTAATGAACCAAGCTGCAAGACATGCCGAGCTCCTGCGGCTCGGATCACCGGTGTCGTCGGACGTGTCAGCAATCGGGTTGCAACCCGTGGTCGTCGAAGTATCTGCGGTACTTGTCGAACGGACTGCGGCAGCATTCAATGCCCTTCTTGCGACGGCGACGTGTGCAAGCTGGAATTGGACAAAGGCAAGTCCAAGAAGACTTGCTTTAAGGTTGAACAAAAAGTCGTGTGCATTCCGCCCGTCCGACTGCCTTGGGCAAAATGTTGCCCACCGGGACTTTCTCGCAAAACGCGGACGATCAACGTTTTGAAGAAACACAGTTACGAGTGTCCAAGTTGTAGCTACAAATGGTCGCTTCAAGAGCCAGAAGTCGCGAAACCAGCCGAGCCAGCTAAGGCTAATACACGGGATACTTACCAGCCACCAGTTCAACCCCCACAAGACGCTGATTGGTATGTTCCCAAAGGCAAAACCATTGAGGGAACTGTGTTACCTGTAAACGGTAAGTAATCGATTGCCAACTTGGTCTGCGGCATTGAGTCTGTCACGCCAATCCAATCGAATGTCAAATTCAAAAGGCCTTCCGAACTTCGGAAGGCCTTTTTATTTGGAGGCGGGCAAGGAAGG
Organism: uncultured Pirellulaceae bacterium; assembly: GCA_964478065.1. Lineage (GTDB taxonomy): Bacteria > Planctomycetota > Planctomycetia > Pirellulales > Pirellulaceae > Mariniblastus. The sequence continues at coordinate 38,412 of CAYZGP010000001.1, read as the reverse complement.
ACTAGACTCACCGTCTGCGTCGAATGCACAAGCCAACCAATCCGATTCCCGCCAAAACAGCGGCGCTGGCTGGTTCGGGAACCGCATTGACGATGCGTATTGGCGAAAATCCTGAATTGCCCGGTTCCAAGGTTGAGCCAATGGAGCCTTCCAGGACCGCTTGTGCGTCTGCCGAGAAAGAGGGGTATGAGATTGGGGTTCCTGAACCAGTAAAAGTGACGGTCGCGTCAGGAGTGCCGAAGCCACCAAATATCGCTATGCCACCGAACGCGGGGTCGATCACCAGCTGAGGGGTTTCAGGCAATCCACTTGCGGAGAGGTCTAGAAACTCAAACTCTTCCCCAAGAAAACCAGTCTCAAAGCTGTAACTTCCTTCGCCGTCGAGTGTTCCCGTGTCATTTTCTAGAAACATCAGGGCCTGGTCAGCGATATTAATGCTAATCACCAAATCAGCATTAGCCGTTTGGGCGGTGGCAAAGCAGGCCAAAACGATTAACAAAGCTATAATTCTCATCGGTTTACCTTTATCTTTTTAATGGTGATGGCAATCAAAATTTCTACAGGCCGGCGGGATTAAAATGTTCACGTTCGGCTTCTTTAGTCTTAGAAGAGACACGTGCGCGAAATTGGATGGCACTTTTCGAGAATTCTCTCAAAAACTTTGAATTCATTTTTCAAGTACAAGAACACCCCGAAATAATAAGTGCAATTCTGCGACTGGAACTGTCAGGTGTCAGATAAGGATGGGGTTTAAAAAGGTCTCACGCAAAAGGCGCGAATTTTGGATTCGTTCAGCCGCCTTTGCGCCTCTGCGCCTTTGCGTGAGATTCGCTTAATTGACGTGCTGGACCAGCCGTTTATGGGCTTGGATGTGGGGTACCGTTTGAAGTTGCGGACAGAATTTAAACCTGCGACGTCAGGTTATGAGCCTCGCGGGCTAATTCTGTTGCGGCGTGTTTCCGAAACATCACCTGGGAAACCATCAAGAAAACACTAAAGAGGAAAAAGCCCGGCAAGCAAATAGAACCAGTGAATGAATGCGAGTAAAACTGAACGCGCCAACATTGCGTGTTCGTTATTCGCATCCATCGCTGTGAAAAATTCTGATCAAACTCAGATTCACCGCCTGCGTCGAACCCACAAGTCAACGATTCCGATCCCGGCCAAAACAGCGCGCAGGCGGGTTCAGGAACTGCAACAGTTCCAAATCCGGAAATAAAAAAGCCTTCCTGAAATAATCAGGAAGGCTTTTTGGAAAATTTATTTGGTTGCTAGTTTTAAACGGGGACTACTAGCTGGCCAAAGACATCTGATGCGTTGGTAACTCTGAAAGTATCCACACCTGGCGCGATCTGACTTGTCAAGTTTGGCAGGCTGATTCGCGTTCCATTGAGATCGAGCGTTTCAACTCTAAACGCGTTGCGAAGTTGCTCATTGACTGTTAGCGAGCCTTCTATGTCTCCTCCGTCCAGTCGCAGATCAATTGTGAGATCGTTACCGTTTAGTTCGAAGCGAAGATCCTCTTCTAGTGAATCAAATCCAGGGAATTCAGTAAAGGCAATCGTATCACGCCCAGCTAATCCTTGCTCATCAATCAAATCGTCGTGATCGGCTACGCCCCAGATGTAGGTGTCGTCACCGGCTCCACCCAACAAGGTATCGTTGCCGGAAAAACCACTTAGTACGTCGTTTCCTAGTCCACCTTCGATGCGGTTGTCCAAGTGGTTTCCGATTAGTCGATCGTTGTTATCACTACCAATCGCATTTTCAATTTCGGCACGATAAGCAATTGAGATATTATCTGAGAAACCGTTGATTGAAGAAAATGCACCGGGTGTCAGGTCAACCACGGAATTGGTTCGAGAATCGGCTGCAGAAAGCGTATCATTTCCACCTCCATCCCAAATCGTCTCTGCAAAATCAGGTAGGCCATCATTGTTGAAGTCCGGTCGATCAGCGAAGTAACCAGTCAGGTCGTAAAGCGTATCGCCAGAGTTGAATCGAGTATTCTCTCCGTAAATCGTTTGAAGCGATTCAATGTCGTACAACTGAGGTGACGTTGGCGAAAGGAAATCTGGACGAGAACCAAAAGGGCCAGAAAGAACCGAGAAAAAGTCGTTGTCGAGAGTAGGCGGAACTCTACTATCGCCATCAAATACGTGACCATATCCCAAAGCATGCAGCATCTCGTGAATCAACGTAGTAAAACCTGGTCCGCCAAACTGAAGCGTCGGATCGGAGATGAGTTGACGGTTGATCCAAATATCAGCGGCTTGCGGTTGGTCAGAAGGAAAAAATGCAAACGCTTGAGCATTCGATTGGTCGGCTGGAAGTCCGTACTCGCCGAATCGGAAGATTCCACCACGGCCCCCAAACACATTGGTAGTTGTGTCTGCGACTTCGATAAATCTAATGTTGGTGACCGCTTCGATTGTTGCAAAGGCCTGCCGGGTTGCAATTCGTTGACCTTCGGTGAAACGTTCAAAATGTTCGTTCTCTAGTGGGTCGCCGTCAATGGCTTCTCCCGTTTCGTAGTCGGGGAACAGCTGCATAAAGCTAAACGTAAGTTCGTATCGCCCGAGCGCATCAACTGGAATTTGAGGAAAGTCAGGCCAATTATTTCCACTCTGTTGAGTGCGACTCAATTCAGGCTCTGAGCGAATGGTAATACGCTCCCAGCGGCTCCACTGATCTCCGTTGAATGTTCGACCTAAAACATCGTCACGATGGCGGTTGGCGTACTCACCTGTTTCAAAATCAACTCGTCCAGATCTAAACTCATCGATGGAAAATTGATGGATTTGATTGGCGGGTAGATGATCTGTACGGATTCGAAACCTTCCGCTCTCCAATTCTGGATTGGCATCAAGTACCTCGATCAACGTGTGAGGATTACCTTCGTCAGTCTGGCGGAAAATCTCAGCAATTGGCTGGACTTCCAACTGGTCATCGTAGTCGTAACCTCCAGTATCCACAGTCGGGCGAATAATAGGTCGTCCACTGTTGATCAACAGTGTTCCCGGAGCCGAGTTGTGTCTTCCGTCATTTGCAATGACACGAATTTGTTGTTCGAATCCTACGCGATTGGTTGTGAAGAACAATTCATCAAGATCCTCTGCAGGAACTTGGAACCACTCAACACGTGGCTGGACAACGCCTTTGAAAATCAAGTCGCCGTTTTGGGCGTGAGGACTGGTGTTGAAGAAGAAGTAGTCTTTGATTGTGTTTTGATCAGCATCGGTAACAACAAATGACCCATCAAGTGGCAACAGTTGTCGAGCGGGAGTCGTTACATTGCCAAACTGAACCACAGGGCGGTTTGCATTGACGTTAATGGTTGCAAGACCGCGTTTTTCAAAGCTCCAATCAACTCCATCGAAGCCTTGGACGAAAATGGTTTCTTGTTCGTTGGGGCCTCTGGCGGTATAGACCAAACGCTCTAGTTGATCGGCTGTAACGATAAACGGACGTGTGTGGTCTTGGACAATTCCGTCCAACTCGAAACGGCCAAGGTCATCGTTGGCGGCAAGCAATGAGCCAGTTGCGTTCTGGGTGCCGATACCTGGAATAACGAATTTGAAGATGTGCTCATTAATGACCGCAACATTGGCGGTCACGTTGAATGCCGTTTCGTTGGCACCAGTGATCGTGATCTGGTCGCCAGATTTGAAATTGTGTAGGTGAGCAACAGCCGTGACGGTGTCGTTGACTGCATGGAGCCAGCGAAGTTGCGTTTGCTCGCTAATTCGGAAGTGAGTCAGCGGGTAGCCGTCTGGGTCGAAGCCAGAGATAAAGCTGGTTGCTGGAATCGACTCGTTGGCCAGAATCTCAACGTCTGGACGGATTACAAAAGGCTGAGTTGTGTTGGTGCGAACCGTATATAACTCTCCGATCGCCGGAGCGCTAAAGTTGCCAACGGAATCCCGAGCGACGACGCTGAATCGTTCCCGACTAATTCGGGGGCCGCCAACATAAACCAGTCGGTCCAATTCTGAGGCAAGGATTTCGACAACTTCACCATTACCCAATGCAACGCCATCGAGCTCGAAACCCCCAGTTTCTGGAGAGGTACGAAAGTCCAAAAAACGGTAGGAGACAATTTCGTCGTCCAAGTCGAATGCCGAGAATAGATTTGCCGCAGAAATCCGACTATTAAGAAAAACCGTAGTCTCGTTAGCGTCAACAATTGGAGGGGCCATCTTGCACCTTTAAATGTCAGTTTGATTGGAAGTATAGATTCGAAAAAATATAAAAGGAATCTTGGTTTGGAACCACGGAGATTAAATTGTGGAAACCCGATTTCCAGTTTAGTTGCAATCGCCAAATCTGCAAATATTCGATTGACAACCCATCACGATTATCCCGGAAAAACTAGGAGAATCCGAGATTCTCCAGTTCAACGGCCACAAAAACCAAAAGTACAGTGGCCCGCAATCTTTGATTGACGCCCAGATGAAAGTAAAGTTCCGACAAATTTGAAAGCCGCCATAAGTAGTAAGAAATGATACTAAAAGGCGTGACGATGGGCTCTGTCAAATCGTGCTGGGTAGGCTAGGCATGTTTGGGATCGCACGTTTGAAAAATGAGCGTACTTGAACTAACACAAAACACGTTTGTTAGTGGAGTCTGTTTGTGTGTCCAGCTCGCCTTCCACGACATGCTTTCTATAAATGAATCACTTCGCGACCCGTCCGTCCGATCAAAATAAACGGTTGATGCCATTAAGTGCAGCCACTCGGTAGGCTTCTGCCATCGTGGGATAATTGAAAGTGGTTTGCGTGAAATATCGAATCGTATTGGCTTCACCTTCTTGAGCCATGATCGCTTGCCCAATGTGGATAATTTCCGAAGCATTGGCACCAAAGCAGTGGATTCCCAGAATCTCAAGCGATTCGCGATGGAAAAGTATCTTTAGCATGCCGACTTTCTGGCCGATGATTTGGGCTCTGGCCAAGCTCTTGAAATGGGCAACACCAATCTCGTAAGGCACTTTCTCTTCGGTAAGCTGCTTTTCTGTTTTGCCAATGCAACTGATTTCGGGACTGGTGTAAATGCCTGATGGAATCTCCGATGCCAGTTTGCATTGCTCGTCGTTGGTGCCCAGGATTCGCATTCCCGCCGCTCGGCCTTGGGTGTAGGCGGCACTCGCGAGCGAAGGAAATCCGATTACGTCACCTACGGCAAAAACATTTTCGACCTCGGTTTGAAAACAGGGGTTAACGCTCAGATAACCGCGGCTGTCGGGTTTAAGCCCAATTGAGTCTAGCCCGAGATCCTGGGTGTTTCCCGTTCGACCGGTCGCCCACAGTAATACATCCGTTTTCAGCTGCTTACCACTTTTGAGGTGTGTAATGACGCCGTCGTCAAGCGCCTCGACTCTTTCGTAGCTTTCGTTATGCCGAATCACGACGCCCCGTTCACGCATGTGGTACCCGAGAGCATCACTGATTTCGTCGTCAAGAAAATCAAGCAGTTCGTCACGTCCGTTGACGAGGTTGATCTTTACCGAGAGGTTTCGAAACATCGAAGCGTACTCGCAGCCAATGACACCTGCGCCCAGGACCGTCATCGAATGCGGTTTATGTTCCAGCCCCAATATCGTGTCGCTGTCGAAAATGCGGGCGTGGTCAAACTCAATTTCACTGGGCCGATATGGCCGCGATCCAACGGCGATGACGAAATGGTCGGCTGTGATTTTGCTTTCATTGTTGACGGAGATTGTGTTTGCATCTTCGAAACGTGCGTGTCCATAAACGATGTCAACATCATTGCGACTATAGAATTTTCGTCGCATCGATTCTTGGCTGGAGATGACGGTTTGAGCCGATTTAGTCAGCTCGGCAACGCTCGGTTTTACTTTGACACCGCAGGCCTGTAGTAGCGGGTTGTTGAGTGCTTCGGTCAGTTGATAAATCGCGAATCGAAGTGCCTTGCTCGGGATCGTGCCCCAATGGGTACAGCCTCCGCCGATCTTTTCGTATCGTTCGACCAACACCACTTGCTTGCCGGCTTTCGCCAGTTGCATCGCGGTTCCTTCGCCGCCCGGTCCTGATCCAATGACAACCACATCTGCTTTACGATCCTTCGACACAATTTCCTCGAGTCTATTATTGGCTTGAAGTTTGATGAGGCCCGAATTGTTGCATTAAACCCAGTTTTTCGCAATTCGAGATGCGCGTCGATGCCCATGTTTGGACGGCTATTTTGAGCGGTTTACGTTACGTGGTTGCTACTTTAAACGGTCGCCGATTCTCAAGAACTCAAATTCTGGTTCGCATTGCCCTTCAAGCAAATCCACCAAGTGCTTACCCAGGACGGGCGTGAATTTGAAGCCATGTCCTGAAAGTCCGGCGGCGAAAACGACGTTGTCCTGACCTGGAAATTGATCCACGAAGAAATGTCCATCGGGCGACATTGTGTACATGCACATGCTGTGATGTACCAAGCGACTTTTGCCAAACTCCATATGCTTTTTCATAAACCCTTCGGTTCGGGCAAGCGCATTTTTGTCCAAGTCGCGACAAATATCGTCCGCATGTGCGATCGGTTTTCCGCCGGAATGTTCGCAAACTTTCATACCCAGATAATCGATCTCTGGAAATCCGTAAAAGCAATCACCGTCGTTTTGTTCAAGCAAGAAGCAAGGAAACGACAACTCGAGTTTTTGTTCGACGCGATCCAATTGAAACCAATGCTGCTGTTTTTGAACGACTTGCAGACCCAGATCCAAGCCCTGCAAAATGTCCTTGCTCCAGGCTCCTGCGGAGATGATCAACCGTTTTCCGATCACGTCGCCTTTGTCTGTTGAGACGCGAACATTACCGGAGTCTTCGACACTCCAGCCGGTGACTTCTGTGTTGGAGGAAAATTCAGCACCGTGTTTCGCCGCTTGGTTGGCCATAGCTGCAACGCACAATTCGACCCGCAGATACGCTGCGCCTGGTTCAAACAATCCAATGTGCTCTTGATCGACTTTCAAAATTGGCAGCCGTTTTTGGATCTCTTCGCTGGTAAATGTTTCCAGTTTCAAGCCGTGTTCGTTGGCACTTTTGGTGACGCCTTGGATGATCTCGCTATCTGGATGACCGATTTGCAACAGGCCCGTTTGGCGGATGAGCTCTTTGACTTTAGGCGATGTCCGATGGCGTTTGGTGAGTTCGTCCCACATCTCAAACGCTTTTTCACAAAGCGGGACATAGCTGGGGTGTTCGAAATACGCCCGACGAATGATTCGCGTTTGTCCGTGAGAGCTACCTTGATCGTGGGCGGTGCCATGTCGGTCGATGCCGAGAACTCGCCAGCCTTTTTTTGCAGCTTCACGCAGTGCGGCGATTCCAACTCCGCCAAATCCAAGCACGATGCAGTCGTAGATTGTATCGCTGAGCAATTGTTTAAGTCCTATTGGTTGTTATCGATTGGTAGGATGGACATTCTTTCTTGTCCGTCTTTCTTAGGCGCGTGACTGTCGGACAGGAATGTCCAACTTACTCAGACACGTCAAACCTACGTATTTGTGGCCAAAACGACGCATTGCGTATTCAAAACGCGCAATCGAGGGGCATTATTCTTTCGCCAAACTGATACAAATAATCTCTTTGTCGTTGCGTGCGAAAAAGCATTTGTTGGCGAACGCGGGATGTGACCAACACACGCCGTCTTTGCGATTTCGAGTTCGCATTTGGTCGGCGCCGAGGACCTTTTCGCGGCTGGTAACCGTTAAACCTTCGGTCGAAAGTTTGCCAAGCATCAATTCGCCTTCCTCGTTCAACATCCAGATGTCGTCACCGTTGGGAACAAAGTGGATGGTCGCCCAGCGTTTGTTTTTGACGGCTGTTGTGTCTTCCCAGACTCGTTTGCCGTTGCTGGCTTGGATGCAACGAACTTCACCATGACTATCGACCCCGTAAATGTGATCGCCAATCCAAACGGGCGTCCCAATCATGGAATGAATTGCTTTGGTAACGCCTTGTTTTTCGTTTGGGCCGACTAGGTGCCAGAGTTTCTTGATGCCCATTTCCATGTCGGTCAATTCCAACATCATTGCGCCATCGTAAAACGACGTCAGGAAAATTTTGTTGCCGTTGATGACTGGCGTCGCCACGCCGATTGGCATGCGACTTGGGGCAAACGGTTCTCGCCAATAGGCTTCTCCGGTCGTCGGGTTCAACCCCGCCACGCTATCGCCCGTCCAGCAGACCACAACGTCTTGAGAATTTTGCTTAATCAAAACAGGGCTGGAATACTGTCCGCGGTCGTCGAGCGATTTCCAAATTTCTTCGCCGGTTGTTTTATTAAGTGCAACAACGGTCGCGTCTTTAGCGCCGATTTGCAAAATCAGTTTGTCATCGTGAACAAGCGGACTGGCAGCGATGCCCCAAATCGGCATGCGTTTGGTTTCTGAAATCTTGTAAACTTTGTCCAGGTCACGATTCCAAAGAAGTCTACCCGTCGCCAAGTCATGGCAATGAAGGTGCCCCATCGCTCCCAGCGAATACGTCATGCCGCCACTGATTGTGACTGCCGCACGTGGGCCTGCCTGATAGCCGATCGTGTAAACCGATTTGTAGGCGTATTGCCAAATCAGTTTCCCGGATTCCGCATCAAAGCATCGAATCGATTCTTCTTTTTCGTCTGCGTTGTAGTCCATTAAAAGAACTTTGCCGTCCGCAACGGTTGGGCTGGAATATCCTGTTCCGATAGGTTGTCGCCAAATCGGTTTCACATCTTCTTGGGAAAACTCCGTGACGATTCCCTTTTCATTCCACACTCCGTTACGACTAGCCCCTCTCCATTGAGCCCAATCATCGGCGGAGAGCCTGGGGGTAAGTGATGAAGCGAAAAAACAAAAGGCAACGAAACAAATGGCAACGAAGCAAAAAGGAAACCGTCTCATCGCACCCTCAATCTTGTAGAAAACCAGCTGGTAAAAGAAAAAGCCGCCGTTCATCCTGCATTGGGCAAACGACGACTCTATGAATTGGACAGCTAATTGCGTGGAAGATCAATAGTTGGGAGTGGGCGGACGATAGTCTTCGGGCTTAATTGTCTTAAACCAGTCGATTGTTTTTTGCAGTCCGTCCCGCAATGAAATCTTGGGCTCCCAATCCAGGTGCTTTCTTGCCAACGTAATGTCAGGTTGGCGGCGTGTTGGATCATCTGGCGGAAGTGGCTCGTAAACGAGTTTGTTGTTATTGCCAACCATCTCGATCGTCAACTCGGCCAATTCCTTAATCGTGTACTCACCTGGATTGCCGAGGTTGATCGGTCCAACCACATCGTTCGGTGCGTTCATTAACCGAATGAAGCCTTCGACCAGATCGTCACGATAGCAAAACGATCGCGTCTGTGAGCCGTCGCCGAAGATGGTAATGTCATCGCCAGAAAGAGCCTGCCGGATAAAGTTACTCACAACGCGACCATCGAACGGATGCATCCGCGGGCCGTAAGTGTTAAATATTCGACAAACTCGAATGTTGGTTTTGTTCATTCGGTTGTAATCGAAAAACAACGTCTCTGCAGCGCGCTTGCCTTCGTCATAACAAGCGCGTGGACCAATTGGGTTGACGCAGCCACGGTAGGATTCGGGCTGGGGATGGACTTCCGGGTCGCCGTAGACTTCGCTGGTGGAAGCCTGAAAGATTTTTGCATTGCAGCGTTTGGCCATTCCCAGCAGATTGATCGATCCCAATACCGAGATCTTCATCGTCTTGATTGGGTTGTATTGATAGTGGCCAGGAGCTGCCGGACAAGCCAAGTTGTAGATCTCGTCGACTTCTAACAAAATCGGATCGATAATGTCGTGCCGGATTAGTTCAAAGTTCGGCGACTTTAACAAGTGCGTAACATTGGATTTTTGACTGGTGAAAAAGTTATCGAGACAAATAACGTCGTGTCCGTCAGCGACTAGCCGCTCACATAAGTGAGAGCCTAAAAAACCTGCGCCACCGGCGACTAATATCCTTTTGATCACGGTAATCCTTACGAATGTTAAATATTGGGGGGACGATTTATTTGACGCTGTCTGAGCAGCGAAAATTAATTGAAATGGTTTGCTGAATTTGTTGTGCCAATTCAGCTGGAAGTCGCAATGACCAACAACTGATTGTAATTGTATTATTTATCGACACTATTGGATCTAGCGTTTTTGTTGGGAATTCACCGGCATTACCGTTTGCTTTGGCATTTTAGGATGCTGGATTTGGCAAACTGGGGTGCGACAATCGGTCTTCCCTGCTCAAGCTATCAACGGTTTATTGGCGCCCAAATCTAATCATCGGCATACTTGACCAACAACGTTCAAGAAATCGCTCTTTCCCAAAATCGCAACTCGTTTTCAAACGGAAAAACAGGTACTATCCAATCCCGTTCAATGATGAATTATTCTGTTGAGTTTGCCTGTTTTGGATTAACTCAGTTTCCAGTTTGTGTTGCATATGTCCCAAGTCAAAATTCAACCTGCACGCCCTAATCCCAACCTCCCGACGATCGGCTGGCGAGAGTGGGTCAGTCTTCCAGGACTCTCGGTTAAACGGATCAAAGCCAAGGTGGACACTGGTGCTAGGTCGTCAACATTGCACGCTTCGCAAATTGAAAAATTCGAAAAAGACGGAAAGCCCCATGTGCGATTTCAAGTCCACACCAGCCAGCGAAATCCGTTGAAATCTATTCCGGCCGAGGCCCTGGTTATTGATATGAGAATGGTCAAAAGTTCGTCAGGCGAACAATCGGAACGTCCGGTGATCAAGACTCAGATTCACGTACTGGGCGAAACGCTGGAGGTTGAATTGACGTTGGCGGACCGGCAAGAAATGGGCTTTCGAATGTTACTGGGGCGAGAAGCGTTTCGTGGCAAGTTTGTTGTGGATGCCGGCAATTCATTTTATGGTGGAAAGCCCAAGCGAAAGAAGAAACAGCGCTAGTAGGTCAGGTTGTGCCTGACGCGTTTGCTCGATTGTAAATCATCTATCTCTGGGGCAACCTAACGGATGCTTTAAGGCAAACGAACTACGTTGCTTTTCCTTCTTCAATCCACTCCGCCAAGTGGGCCGCGACGTATCGAATGTCAGCCAATGACTGGCCTTCCATCAGTTTGAGTTTTGTCTGTTTGTTTCTTAGTGACATCGAAAACAGCATTCTGTTGTTAACTTGCAAGTCGTTGGTTGAGATCGAAATTTTCGGATTTGAATCGCGTGGGAATATGAACTGCTTTTCCCGAAACAGGCCCGTTCTTAAAACGCCAATCGAATCGTTTTTCGAATCTGAAGTCGCGACGATATCGTATCGCTTGGTTGAGTAATTCAAACCAAAAAATATAAATGCACTCCCGGTTCCTCCGAGAATCCCGATGGCGAACAGAGCCATTATCCATTCGTCAACCAAAAAAAACAGGCAGCATCCAGCCGTCAGTCCTGCGACAATAAACGACAATCCAGTGCAAATTGGGCCTAACTGAGAGCGGATGCCGTGTGCCGGAACGGAGATCGAACGGGAGCTATTGTCAAGCTGAACCAGTTCGAGTTTGCCGACAGGTGGGCGGGGCCAATTGGGATGCGACTTGGCAAATTCAACGACTTGGGCAAGCGATTTTGGATCGCCTTGCGGTTTGGGAACGCCAAGTTCTTCAGTCAACTCGTGAGCCAGCCAACTGATTTCTGCGTCCGAGAGTTGGGAAAGCAAACCCTGCGTTTTCCCTTCTGCGTTAGTGATTTGAAGCTCGGTGACAGGAACGTCATTGATTTCCATCCCTGAATTTCCTTTGGCGATTGAAGCTACGTCCTTTTGTTCGAACTCAATCCATTTAGTTCCAAAAATTGACTTTCTCTCGATGAAGAGCATCCCTTTGTCAACGCCCAGCATGACCGAACGTTTGGCAAGGTTGAGAGCACTTAAAAACATTCCAACTCCGGCACCGAGGAACAGCAGAAGAAATGCACACAAACCCAGCACTCCCCAGATGCCTTCTTTTTCCAATAAACCGTCGTCGCCGAAAATTGTTGATGACAATAAAAAGATAGAAATGAGGCTGGTGAACCCCAGCCACGCGATGCTGAATCCGTAGAGACCATGTGCTCCTTTGCGACCGGCGGGTGGGACATTGAAAGCGAGTGAGCCGTTTTTGCGGACGACTTCGATTTTTGAATCGGCAGGCTGCTTGCGACTTTGCAGTTCTTCGTCGGCTTCCGTTCTGGTTGTCACGTTGGTTGAAACGGGCTGGGTGATTCCTTTCGCGTCATCTGAATACGAGGGCTCGTATATTTTGTTTAGCTTAAGAGCCAACTCTTCACCCAGCGGAAGCAATAATGATTGGTCGTAACCGATGCCAATCCGAAACGATTTTGAATCGTCTTGACCAACGGCATTGAGCGATCCAAATTGTTCAGGATCGCCAAAGAAATCAGGGGGAGGAGATATGTCAGTTGCATTGAGCTGAACCACTTCAAAGCGATGCACATTTTTGATTAACGTTTTGCGTTTCCAACTTGACCAACCGAACTTTTCAGTGCATGTCAAATATTTGTCTCGTATCTCAATCTCACATCCGAGCTTGTTGTTTAAGATCGCCCAACCGGCTGTGACGATGCGGCTGGTTTGATACAAACCAATTAGACCAAATGAGGCGAACCCGATCATTAAAAGGCCCATGAATTTATCTTTCGCGAGCATCGTGAATCCACCGATGGCCGGACCTGAAATCCAAAACACCATAAACAGGCAGCCGACTGCACCAAACCCCAGCAATCCCCAGCCAGCTACGGAAAAACTGGAAGTGTCGCGGTTTGGCAATCGGAAGCGGTAGCCCTGAGGCGTCGATTCGACTTTGTATGGTTGTGGTTTCATAAACTGACTTTTAAATGCCTTTCGTTAACTGCTCTTCGTTAACTGCTCTTCGTT
>CAYZGP010000001.1:18370-25421 GCA_964478065.1 uncultured Pirellulaceae bacterium | reverse complement strand
TGCTCTTCGTTAAATGCCCGTCATTGGCGTCGCGAGATATTCTATTGCTTGGGTTTAAACCTGTCGCTTTTTGTCAGCCACCCTACTCTTTTCATTCGGGCTTTATGTTCGAAACTTGTAAAACATTTGGCAGACGTTGATGGATTAGGTAACCTGTGGCATCCAGACGCCGTTTATTCCCTAAATTTGACAGTGAAAACAATGAATAACAACTCAAATCGCCGTGGGTTTCTAAAGAAAACATCCGCAGTTGCAGGTGCTACGTTGGCGGCAACGCTTGGCCATCGACTTTATGCGGCCGATAACGCAACGAAAAAGGTTCAGGATGAGACCGGCAGCTCTGTCAACCATTCGGTTTGTAAATGGTGTTACAACGGCATTAAGTTGGAAGATCTTTGTGTCCAAGGAAAGAAGTTTGGGCTGCAGTCCGTTGAATTGCTTGGGCCATCGGACATGGAGACTTTGAAAAAGCACGACATGACGTGTGCAATCATCAGGGCGGCCAACGCGAAAGCTTCAGACGGTACCAAAGTCGGCGGGATCTCCAAGGCTTGGAATAGAAAGCAATACCACGACGTATTGGTTGAAGCTTACACGAAACAAATTACTGACGCCCACAATGTTGGTTGCAAGAACGTCATTTGTTTTTCCGGAAACCGCGATGGCATGGACGACGAAGAAGGCATGAAGAATTGTGCCGAAGGGATTAAAAAGCTCATGCCGCTTTGCGAAAAACTTGGCATGACGTTGACGATGGAATTGCTCAACAGCAAAGTCAACCACAAAGACTACATGTGCGACCACACCAATTGGGGCGTCGAGCTGTGCAAGATGGTCGGCAGCGACAATTTCAAATTGCTTTACGACATCTATCACATGCAAATTATGGAAGGCGATGTGATCGCGACTATCAAAGCGAATCACACTTATATTAGCCACTACCATACAGGCGGCGTTCCCGGTCGAGCCGAAATTGATGACACTCAAGAGCTCTATTACCCCGCGATCATCAAAGCGATTTTGGAAACGGGTTACAAAGGCTTTGTGGGCCAGGAGTTCATTCCTAAACGCGATGACAAAATTGCTTCGCTTAAACAAGGCGTCGAGATCTGCACGGTTTAGATTGATGAGTTGCCAATAGCTGTCAAAGGCGCAGTGGTGGTTGGCTTGTTTGATCTATCGAATTACCAAACCAAAATAACGCGCTAGGTTCGTGCGCCGCCATGGCTCGGATTTGTAAGAAAGTTTCAACTTGAAGTTCGTTGCCATTTCTGACACACACGGTTGTCACCGAACCTTGGATCTTCCCAGCGGCGATGCAATTTTGCACGCCGGCGACGTATGTGATCGGGGAAACCGCGAACACGTAACTGATTTTTTGAGTTGGTTTAGCGAACTTGACTACGAGCACAAAATTCTTGTCCGTGGCAATCACGACATCGATCTAAAAACTGGCGAGTCGTTGCTGGATGTCGAAATGCCAACTGGAGTCATTCAGCTGAAAGACTCGCAGTGTTTTGTTGACGGGGTTCCGATTTGGGGCGTGCCGTTTCCGCTTGGCGAAAATCAGCCAGACTTGAATCTTATTCCTGACGAAACTCAGATTCTGCTCTCTCATCGTCCGCCGTATACGATTTTGGACAAGCCTCCGATGGGCGGCCCCAAAGGAGATTCGGCACTTCTTCAGGTGGCGAAATCACTTCAACCGAAAGTCCATTTGTTCGGTCACATTCATCGCAGTTACGGTCAGAAAACGATCGGAAACACTTTGTTTATCAACGCTTCTGGTTATCGGGCAAGTAAAAAAGCGATTGTTAACAAGCCGATTGTTTTCGAAATCGAAGCTTAACTCGCTCGCAGTTTTTCCCTGTATAGCAGTCGGTTGTTTGGAACCGACAACAAACCATTACGGGAAACCGCCAGTGACAGTTTTCTCAAAGTACGAAAAATTTCGTTGACATCATACGAATATTTTCGTATAACGGACGAGTTGCTACGAATTACTCAGGAAAAGGGCACTTAAATGGCTCCTCAACAACCGCGGCCAACGGATTCTGAACTTGATATTCTTTCGGTGATATGGCAATTGGGCGAAGCAACCGTTCGTCAGGTTCACACCGAGCTAAACAAGTCTCGCGAGACCGGCTACACCACCGTGCTCAAGCTAATGCAGATCATGACCGACAAAGGCTTGCTGGTTCGTGATGAATCGCAGCGGTCGCATATCTATCGAGCCAGGCAACGCGAAACGTCAACGCAAAAGCAATTGGTGAAAGACTTGATGGTTCGAGCGTTTGGTGGCTCGCCGGAAAAGCTTGTGATGCAGGCGTTGTCTGCCAAGCGAGCCAAGCCTGAAGAGATTGCAGAAATTCGCCGCATGTTAGATGAACTAGAAGGAGATCAGTCATGAACGAAAAATTGATCGGCACCGCTTTTGATTCATTCGTAAACTCTCAACTCGCAAGCGTCATCGGTTGGACGTTGGTACATTTCTTCTGGCAAGGACTCTTGATCGGGGGAATCGGTTGGGTTGTATTGAAATTGCTTGGTCGTGCCTCCTCCGCTAACACGCGTTACTTGACCGCATGTGGTTTGCTCGTGCTTATGCCGCTGGCAACGTTGGGGACAGGAACTTTTCTTGTTTTGAATAATCAATCCAGTCCAACGATTGCGTCATTGGAAAACAAAGATGATATTGAGAATACTGCTGCAGTCGAATTTACCACATCTGATCGAGTGTTGGAGCGATCCGAGACGGATCAGACAAACGAACGTTTGACGTTTCATTTGCCGGACTCAGATGAATCCTACGCAATCGCCGATGGATCTTCGGCAGTGGAGCCCCCGCCAGAACGACTTCCACTGTTCAAGGAAAGGCTTTCGACTTTCCTTGAACCTTTTCTTCCTGCATTGGTGATCCTTTGGATTGTAGGAGTATTATTTCTTTCGTTACGCCTGTTGGCGACTTGGGCACGGGTTCAATGGATCAAGAAAACCGGTCGACTTGTTTCTGACCAACGGCTTTCGAATTCCGTTCAAGCGATTAGAAGACGATTGGGAATTGATCGCGTCGTAGATCTGCTTGAGTCGGCATCCGTAGAAGTGCCAACGGTGATTGGTTGGTTAAAGCCCGCGATTCTCCTGCCCGTTTCCGCGCTGTCTGGGCTTTCCAATACACAAATCGAAGCCATTCTCGCTCACGAGTTGGCGCACATTCGCCGCGCCGACTACATCGTCAATTTGCTTCAGTCGATTGTCGAAACGGTTCTGTTCTTTCATCCTGCCGTGTGGTGGATTTCGCATCAGCTTCGAACGGAGCGCGAAAATTGCTGCGATGATTTTGCTGCCGAGTACTGCGGCAATACAAAACAATATGCGTTTGCACTTTTGAAAATGGAGCAGCTCCGGCCACAGCCAGAGCATCCTAATGAACTTGCACTCGGGGCAGATGGTGGCAGTCTCGTGAATCGAGTCGCACGATTGATTGGAAAACAGCCAGCAAAGAAAGACCAAACGCCCTATGGGATTGCTGCTATCAGCGCACTGACATTCGTTTCCATCTTTGCATTCACGCTCGTTGTCAATTTCCAACCATCAGTAGCCGCCGCAACTCCAACGTCAGAAATTGTCGTTCAAGATAAAACGCCTGATGGAAAAGACATAAAACCAAAAGACGATTTGTCAGGTTTTGATTGGCCTAAAGAGATCACCGTCAAAGTGGTCGATCCAAACGGAAAACCAATGTCAGGAGTAGGCATCCATCGAGGCGTTTGGTCCAAAGACAGAACGTTTCCAGCCAACGATTCTGGTACCACAGATGATAAAGGCGAATTCAAAACCAAATTGCCGGATCGTTTTTACATTCTTCGCCTTTGGGCGAGTGAGAGTGAGCACGTTCCGTTGTTTGCGAATTGGGAACAGCAAGACATCGAGGCTGGCAAGCTTCCGCCCAAAGTGTTTACCTTCAAAATGATCGCCGGATCGGAAATCGGCGGCTTTATTAAAAACGACAAAGGCAATCCGATCATTGGTGCCCGAGTCGAGGTGCGTTGTTCAGTTGCAAACAGAGGGAGTACTTTATCAGGTTCTGCCGAGCCACGAATAAGCGGAACGTTGGCCTATGGTTCTGCCGCTGCAGTTACTGATGAGAACGGATATTGGAAACTCAATAACGCGCCAGAAGAATCGGCATCGTTCACGGCGACTGTTCGGCATCCAGATTACATTGACGATAGTCGTGCAGGTGAACTTCAATTAATCGCGGGGCTTCAACCAGGCGACTTCCGCAAGAAAAGTGGCGTCATCGTGATGCAGCGTGGAGTCCGAGTGACCGGTACGCTGAAAAATTTAGCAGGCAAACCAGTTGAGCAGGCGTTGGTCGTGTTTGGAGATCGTCCGTATTGGGATGCCGGGAGCCAAGAGGTCAAAACGGATTCGAATGGCACTTTTGAATTTCCACCACTACCAATGGGCGAGACGCGGTTCACCGTGATGGCTGAAGGGTATCGTCCCGAATCAGAAGTCATCGAAGTGACGCACATGATGGATCCGGTCGATTTCGAATTGGTTGACGGTAAAACAATCAAGATCCAATTCGTAGACCAAGGCGATAAACCGATACCGCAAGTCTATGTGGGAGTTGAGAAATGGCGCGGGGTAGAGTCCATTTACAACCACCAACATCCCAATGTGATTGACTCAAAAATCCCATTCCGAGCGGGACCTGGTGGAGTTTATATCTGGGATTGGGCTCCAGAGGATGAAATCACGTTCAATTTTGGCCAGCTGGGCTACACTAGCAAACGTGGCGTGAAATTCTCAGCATCGGATAAAACGCATGTTGTTAAACTTTTTTCCGCCCTTTCGATATCCGGCGATGTTGTTGATAAAACAACAGGTAAACCGATCAAAAAGTTTACCGTCGTTCCTTGGAAACTGCCCTTGAAAGATAGCGCTGCTAAGCAACAGCCAGCTGAAATGCAGCATGCCCGAAAGCCGGGTCACAGTGGCCGCTTTAGCGTCGATTTGGATACCGAGGGTAAGTTTCAAGTAAGGGTACAGGCTGAGGGATACAAAATTGCCGAGTCAGACTGGTACAAAATTGGTGAGACTGTTCCGCGATTGAAATTCGAACTTGAGCCGACTGCTTGGCTGGAGGGGCTCGTAGTTGATAAGGCGGGAACTCCAATCGAAGCTGCAGAAATCCAAATTGCTTCCGCTGAAAAAACCGTTTCGATTTGCGACTACGTGTACAGGTATACGGGAAGAGAAAGGCTGCAGACCGATGCCGAGGGAAAATTCAAGCTGCCTAAACGCGACCAACCGTACACATTGATGGTGCTTACGAATAATGGATATGCCGAAGTTGCAAAACAACCAGCTGAAGACATCGGCAAAATCGTCCTCTCAAAATGGGGACGAATCGAGGGCACGGTGCTTAACGAAAAAGGAAAACCGGCTGCGAATGTCAAAGTTGGATTCGAAGGAATTCGTTATCAGAACGGATTGGCCTGGCATGTCTATGATCTGAGTACGGTGACCACGGACAAAGAGGGTAAGTATTTCTTCTCTCGTGTACCGGCTGGAATGGATGTCGCTGTCTCACCGCTTACGCACATGACGGATCAGCTAAAAACGAAGACTAATAAGGTGCTTACTATCGAGGCAGGAAAGACCTCTCAAGCTAACTTTGGCGAAGGCGTTGAAGTCAAAGGCAGGATCAAACTGAGCGGAAGCCCGTTTAAAAACGTTAGATATGACGAATCGAGATTGACTACTCTACCAGTTTCCAAGCCGAATTTTCGGATTGCGGAATTAGAAAAGATATGGAGTTTGAAAAAGGGTACGCCTGTTGAGAATTATGAGCAGTTTAGCAACTCGTTTGATTATCACTTGTTAAAAGCCATGAAGAATTCGCAAGAATATCACCAGACAACTCCCAGCTTTGACGGAACGTTTAGAATGATGGTTGATGAACCAGGCGAGTACGAGATGCTGGTTTATGTGCAAGTCCATCACCCAGAAAGTGACGGGTATCTCGGGGCTCCGATCGGGCGAAAGATCGCGAAATTCACTGTTACTGACGCAGATTTGAAAAAAGGAAAACTTGATGTCGGTGAAATCGAAGTTCAAGCTAAAAAATCGCACAAAATTGGCGAGACGATTCTTGATTTTGAATTCAAAAACGAAAACGAAGTTAAGCGACAGACTTCTGAATTCAAGGACCAGTATGTTTTGATTGACTTTTACGTTCCTTGGTGCAAAGTCTGCGAGAAAGATACCTCCAAGGTTCAAGAACTCGTCAAATCAATCGGTGAAAGAGGCTTAAGCGAAAAAGTCACCGTTCTCAGCCTCGAAGGGCAAGATGGCTCAGGCCCAACCAAGCGGGCACCGGCTGGCTCAACGAAAGGCTGGATAAATGGAAAACTTTACCCTGAGTCGGGTTCAGGAATTCTTTCGTCACTCGGTGTCTGGTCGATGCCCCGTTATTTGTTGATTGATCCCGATCGAAAGTTGCTTTACCACGGTTCGATCGATGGAGTTGAGAAAGCACTTGATCAAATCAAGTCGCCGTAGAGGAGGCGAGCTAGTTTTTCAAAGCTGAATGAATCATTTGAACACGACTATGCTTTGATGATGCTTTTCCAGCTTCTTTCGCAACGGTTCGCTAACTCCCGAAAAGTCTTTTTCCGAAACATGGATTTTCGCTGGTTTTACTTCCAACAATATCTCAGCCATTTCAATGTCGACTGGCACATTGATTCCAAAATGACGGATCTCGCCTAGTGAATTGGTCAACAGTAGATCAGAAGCGGAAAATGAAACAAATCAAATCGTCAGCAACCGAAGAAATTGCGAAGGCAAAAAAAGAGTTCGACGAAAAACTAAAAAAGATTCGACTTGCTGCCCGAGACGAAATTAAGGATGTCTTAACGCCAAAACAATCTAAAATCCTGTCCGAACTTACCGGGCATAAAAACTGATAGTCACCGAAATAATTTGATGCACCTTGCCTGGACCAATGCGAATTGATCCAAATTGAAAACGGTTT
>CAYZGP010000001.1:0-18270 GCA_964478065.1 uncultured Pirellulaceae bacterium | reverse complement strand
AATTTGATGCACCTTGCCTGGACCAATGCGAATTGATCCAAATTGAAAACGGTTTACGTCGTGTATTCCGAATTGAATCGTACGTAGTCAGTCGTTAGATCGCTCGTCCAGTGGGTTGCCGTCCCGGCTCCGCCGCCGATTTTGAGCTGGATGTTGGTTTCGAAGTTATCGGCCATCGACTTGCTGACCGTCGCGGCATCAAACTCGATGGGTTGGCCGTTTTGGAAAACGAAATGACCGTTGATGGCGAGGTCGGTTTGTTCGACTTGCATTTCGACACCACTGTAGCCGGCTGCCGAGACGATACGGCCCCAGTTGGGATCGGCTCCGGTGATTGCTGTTTTGACAAGCGCACTCATGGCAATCGTGCGGGCGGCCTGGTCGGCTTGGGATTCGTTTTTCGCACCCGTGATCTCGATGGAAACCAAATGGGAAGCGCCTTCGCCATCGGATGGAATTCGTTTTGCCAAATCGATGCATGACTCGGTTAAGGCATCGGCGAACTGAGCCAATTTTTGCTCGGAGTCGACTTTGACGCCAGACTCGCCACTGCAAATCAACAGAAGTGCATCGTTGGTGCTGGTGTGGCCTTCGACGCTGATTCGGTTAAACGATTTCTTGGCAGCTTCGGTCAGAACACGCTGCGCATCGGCTGGAGTGAGGCTGGCATCGGTCGTCATGATGGCCAACATCGTTGCCATGTTGGGGCCGATCATCCCGGCGCCTTTTGCGAGGCCAGCAAAATTGATTTTCTCACTGGCACCAAATTCAAACGAATTAAAATTCGTCTTTGGACCTTTGTCGGTCGTAAGGATCGCGTTGGATGCTTTCTCAAAGTCTGAAAGTTCGCTGTTTAGTTCGCTTGCCGCCACACCGATCCCGTTGGTGATTTTATCCATCGGTAGTAAGTGCCCGATGACTCCTGTGGAAAGGACAAGGACCTGGTTTGTTTGTGCGCCAATTGCATTGGCTGCCAAAACGGCCATTTGCTCGTTGTCGTCGATGCCTTGCTGTCCCGTGCAAGCGTTGGCGTTGCCGGAATTGATGACGACGGCGCGAAACGTTTCGGTGGGCGTGAGGTTGCGATTCCAATCGATACTTGCCGCGCGAACCACGTTTTGCGTATAGACGCCAGCCACGACTGATGGGGTGTCTGTTGAGATCAACGCCAAGTCAGCGGCGCCGGATGCTTTGATGCCGCAAGTAACGCCTGAGAATTTGATGCCTTTTGGGAGCATGTTTTTTAAATGGAATGTGGAATGTGGAATTTTATAAGAGAGCGGTTGATTCTGGGTAGCCGTACATCAAATTAAAGTTTTGTACCGCCGCGCCGGAGGCTCCTTTGATCAGGTTGTCTAACGCACTTACGATTACGATCATGTCGCGCGAGGGCTGGACGTTGATGTCGCAAAAGTTGGTGTGGGCAACGTCTTTTGTTGTTGGCGGTGTTTTGGACACGCGGACAAACGTTTCGCTGGCGTAGAATTTTTCCAAGTGCGTCTGAATCGCCTCTGCGGTAACACCGGACTTAGGTTTTACGTAGATCGTCGAGAGGATCCCACGGTCCATCGGGATCACATGCGGTGTGAAAACGGTGGAAATATTCGATCCGGAAAACCTGTTGATGATCTGGTCAATCTCAGGCATGTGTCGATGCGTGCCGATCGCATATGCTCCGACTGACTCGTTGCATTCAGGAAAATGGAATTTTAAATTGGCTTTGCGGCCTGCGCCTGAAATTCCTGTCTTGGAATCAACAATGACGGGCGTTGTCTCGATCAACTCTTGTTGAATCAATGGCGCAAGTGGCAGCAACGCAGAACTGGGAAAGCAACCGGGGTTGGCGACCAAGTCCGCTTGTTTGATTTTGTCGCGAAACAATTCCGGTATTCCATAAGGCACCGAGCCAACCCGCTCTGGATCGGGATGAGTGACGTTATAAGTTTGCTCAAATGTGCCTACATCGTTGAGACGATAGTCTGCACTGAAATCGACGACTTTGATGTTGTGCTCAAGCAGTTGGGCAATGATTTCTGCGGAGGCGGCGTGCGGCAAACAGCAAAACGCACAGTCAACATTTCTTGCAAACGTCTCGATGTCGAGAACAGATAAATTTAGATCCAATCGTTCACGAAGCGATGTGTGAACGGAATCAAGCGGAGGGTTCGAAGCGTCACGCGACGTCAACTGAGTGACTTTGACGTTGGGATGCCGCAGTAGAATTTTCAAGAGCTCAAGGGCCGTGTATCCGGTTGCCCCAACAATCCCAACTCGAATCATCAGTTTGCTTTTATTGAAGTGTAGAGAATTTGGAATAACGAGTTTGGGCAAGTGAAAAACGAATCGAGAGGTCAATGAATCCTGATTGACAGGCGAGATTCTATTTCTTTCTCTTTTTCTTTTTGTCGTCCATTTCTTTACCGAACAGCTCAGGATCGGAGACTGCGAGTAAGACGCGAGGGTATTTGCCGAGTTTAGAGTAGACCGAAACGTTGATTGGCTGGTTTAGGGTTTGGTTCAAAATTCCGGCGTATTCATCCATCTTGTCTGCAGCCGCCTGAGCTTTGTTGGCGAGGCTCAAAAGTTCTTTTTTGGCATCGTCATACTCACCCTTTTTGCCTTTAGGTGCGACCAGATCTTTCTTTTGTTGGTAAAGGCTAAACGCTTGGGCCGCTCGCTGCTTGAGTCCAATTGAAATCTCATTCAACGATTTAAGGTTGGGTACAGAGTTGGCTCGGCCATCCACCAACATAATCAAGTTGGCTTGAAGTTTTAGGTCGCGACGAAAATCACCAGCGACTTGCACCCAAAAAAAGCCATTTTTGTCATCTCGTTTGAATTGGAATTTTGCAGGGGAATTCGGTTCGATCAAGCTTTTAACGGTGCGCAGTTGGAGTCCGGAAACTCGCATCGGAGCCATTTCAACAATGATCGTCTCGGGCGTTGGTAAATCAGGAAGGCTCACCAAAACCCGATTTTGCAAATTCTTTTCGGTTAGTCGAAGATCGGAAAATTTGACTGGCTTTCGAAGCGTCACGATGCAGTTGACGTCATCAGGTAGCTTGAGTTTTAGGAAGCAGTTTTTCAATGAGCCGGCGTATTTGCTTTCGGCGGCTTCGGGGAGCCAGTTAAAGTAAACTGCGTCTTCCGATTTGCGAATCATCGCAATGTTGGTTGCTTCATCCTTTTCGCGACGCTTGTATCCGATAAACCATTTTTGTTTGTCATCAGGCGTGCGGTTCATTTCAAAAGTCAATTTGCCTTTGGCAAAACCTGGCTCACAGAGAAGTTCGCCGCCCAAAAGATGTTGACGTTTAATTACCAGATCGCCGAGTTTTACTTCTTCTGTTGACGTCATTTCAGGTAGACCAACGATCCGTGGGAATTTCGCAAACGGAGAATTGGTATCAAAGTTCTGAACTTTATCGGACGCCTCTGGTGACGTAGGCGCTGCTGCGGTACTCATTGGCGTTGTGTCACCGATGATTGCTTTGGCTTGCATGATCCACTGGTCATAGTTTTGGCGTGGCAAGAAGTAGTCGATGGATTTCAGCGCCGCTTTGATTTCATCAGGGCTCATCGAAGCGAGCTTTTTAAAAGTCTTAATGTTGACTTCAGCCAATTTATTTTGGGTTTTTTTGCCGATGCCGTTAATCTTTCTGGCCAAGTAATCCTGGACATCAGCTTCCGCGTTTGCAGGAGGTGTACCTTTTGCAGTATCGCCTTCAGTATTGGCTGGCGTAGTTTTGTTGGCCATTTCTGGTGGATTGTCCGCTGGTTGGCCAAGCGGACTTTCAGTTGTACCAGTGTTCTGTGCGTTCCCATTTTTCGGAAACGAAGGGTCGCCGATGACCGTCCCTGGTTTTGTGTTGGCTTGTTCGTTACCTGGATTGTCGGCTGCTGGAGTATCGGGAGCTTGTTCCGTGTTGGCGTTACCAATGTTCGCCATGAAGTTATCCATGTCGTTTTTGGTTGGAACCGTAGGGTCTGATTCCGGCTTGGATTTGACAGGCGGTTTTTGAGCAGAAGTTGTCTTTGTGATATTCGATTGAGCGTCTTTGCCGCTGTTTGTTTTAGCGACAACTTCATCGCCGTTTCCAAACAAAGACATCGCGCCGAATATAGAACCGCCAATCAGCATCAGGCCAAGCACTGCCGCGGTTGCAATGACGGCAACTGGGTTTTCATTCCATGTTCGACCGATAACGCCTGGGGTTGAATCATCTGCTGCTTCTTCTTTCGTAGCAGCTTTGTCGGCTTCTTCTTTGGCTCTTTTCTTTTTCGTTGAGCCAATCACCGACATCGGGATCGGGCTTTCGACATCACCAAACGGATCATCCGGTTCGGGGTCGACAACGCTTCCATTGTTAGTTCGCCAAAGGTCAATCGCGTCAATGGACGACTGAATGGTCTCTTTGCCGGTTGGGTCAATCGCACCGATGAGGCCAGCTAGTGTTTTGTCTACTTCTGAATTTTGTGAAACAGAAATTTCTTTCAAAAGCGATCGGCCGATTTTTGCAATGGCTGAAAAATCTGCCGCCGGAGAGATTGTGGCGCTAGATTGGGTGTCAGCGTCGAATTGACGTAGCGGAGAAAGTGTGAGGTTCTGAATTTTGACTTCGCCGGTTTCTGTCAGCACCAAATCGTTAGTGGTGATTTTTCCATGAACGACATTGTTGGCGTGAGCGTAAGTCATCCCTTTTAACGCGCTGCTGGTGATTCTGGCAACATCGTCATGGGAAAGTTTCGTTCGCGCGGTTTGCTCAAGTGTCGTTCCTTCGACGTGTTCGGTAACGAGGAAGTACCTACCGCCTTCTCGGTCGATGTCGTAAACGTGAACTAAATTTGCGTGATCCAGTTTTGCAGCAAGACTTGCCTTTTGCATAAACTCTTTACTGCGGGCTTTGTCTTGAGTCAGGTCGGTTGGAAGAACCTGAATATCGACTTTGCGAGCCAGTGAAGTGTGTAGAGCGAGAAAACGATCGCCAAGTTCGTCTCGGCTTGTTCGTTCAAGCAATCGATAGCTGCCAATGTCCAGCCGAGAGCGGCCAGATAGCAAGTACTTGGCCTGCCATTTAGTTAAGAGTTCATCGCGAACCAAGTTTGTGGCCAGTTTGGTCGTCGAGTCGGATTCCGGGCCGCCCTCAAATACTTCCAGCCATTTCTTAAACTGTTCAGGGTCGATCACCCCGCTTTTTTGAATGCAATTGACGAAGTCTTTTTTTGAAATTGTCGCCATGAATTAAACCATTTCGGAGATGCTCACCCACTCAACTACATTGTCGCAGTAGGGACGCTAAACTTCAACCATTGAGCTTATTTTATCGGGCAATCGCAAGTAAATTTGCGGGCATCCCATTGCTCGCGGTGAGGATTGCCGTTGCAACCGTTACGAATCTCAAATTGAATCCGCCATTTGTTTGAGATATGTAGATTCAAAAACCAAGCCATCATCTTAACACTTATTCAGTGGGATCGTTCTAAGCGGGGTTGCGATATCCAAGCGTGAATAATCTAGCGTGAATAATTTATCGACCGATCAGCTCTCGATAGTGATGAGCCAGACTTTCAGCGCTCTGGGCGTTTGAGAATTTACGTAACGCGATTTCAAGTAAGCGTTTGCCGATTTGACCAAGCGCTGTATGTGAATCTACTCTTGTTAACAGTTGGAACAACACCTCGGTGAGTTGCGCAGGATCGTTTGGGGGAATCAGTAGATCTGCCAATTCCGCGTCGTCCAATATTTCCGGTGAACCGCCGACCGAGGTTGTCACGATTGGAAGTCCACTGGATGCTGCTTCCAACAGGACTCTTCCCAGCGGTTCTTGTCGTGCAGGGTGCACAAGGATTGTGGCGGCTCTCATCAATTCAGGAATGTCCGAACGCAGCCCAACCCAGTGAATGCGATCGGCAAACTCTGACCGCTGGCTTTGTTCGAGTAGACGATTCTCGTAATCGATTGACTCTTGTTTTTGCGAATGACGTTTGCCGACGATGACCAGATGAGGCGGTGGTGTTGAGGGAGTTTCGGTGGCGATGCGTTGGCTAAGATCCAAAAACGAATCAAGCAAAACGTCAACAGCCTTTCTGATTCCAATCTGCCCTACAAAAAGCAAAATCGGAGCGCCAGCGGGAATGTTCAATTCCGATCGTGGATTGTCGGCATCCTTCGAATGTTCCGCAGGGGCAAATCGCTTCGAATCAACGCCGTTGTAAACGACAGTCGTTTTGTCTGCGTTGAAGCCTTGAGAGACATGCCAATCCCTGGTCGCGTTGGATACGGCGATCAAGCGGTCGATTTGATTGATGTCGGCAATGGCTTTTTTGCTGAGCTTCATGATGTCACGCAAATAGCCGAGGCTGGGAATGCCGAGTTCGTGGGTGACGGGACCGCACAAACGGCTGGTCGAAAGACTGTTACAGTGAACGATGCGTGGCTGGGCTCGTTTGATAATGGCGCTGAGTGTTTCTCTGATTTTGTCTTGTGAGTTTCGAATTCCTGACGAGTCGGTGATCGCAAAATCGTGAATTGCCAAGCCGCACGATTTCAATGCGTTCGCAAAATCGGAATCAGTTGGCACGGCGGCTTGAAATTCCCAGCCAAGCATTTGAAGCGTTGGAAGCACGCTTAAGAAAGAATTTTCGCCACCGTTAAGCGAGCCGTATTCGCCGACGACGAGGATGCGATTATTCATAGTCGTCTACTTTCGCATCGCGTGTTGGACGCCGATGAAACCAAAGTTCATGAAACGTATCGAATGTCTCGGCAATTGAGTTGAAAGAATTAAGTTACATGAATTGAATTGCATGGCATCAAACAAAAGAGCCCGCACGATTCAATACCGCCACGGGCTCATTGTTGTTCTGTCCGCAATTCTTGCAGGCTTAAACCGTCCAAGTTTCGCCACTGTTGTATAGCTTGGACAAATCGCCGTCGCCTTTGTCGCTCTTGGCGTCTACGACTTGTTGGTTGATCGAGTCGTCATAGGTTGGACGATCAACATCGCGAAACACTCCGATCGGTTCCGGGAATTCAGGGTGTCGCATTCGGCTGAGCAGAAACGCGAGTTGCGAGTTGGCAGCTTTCTCGTCATGAAAAAGAAGGTCGTCTTGGGCGACTTTTTCAAGGTCGACGACTTCGGGTGCGAAACCGTTAAGCCGGATGCCTTTTTTGCCATCGGAGTAAACAAGTGGTTTCCCATGCTCCAACATCACCGTCGTGTCGGCTTTGGTTTTCTTGTCTTTCGCGTAGTCCCAAATCCCATCATTGAACACGTTGCAGTTTTGGTAAACCTCAAGAAACGAAGTCCCCTTGTGCTGCGAAGCACGCTTAAGCATTTCAACCAGGTGTTTGATGTTGGAATCAATCGAACGGGCGACAAAGGATGCTTCGGCTGCAATGGCGATCGAAAGCGGATTGAGTGGATGATCGATTGAGCCGCGAGGCGTGCTTTTGGTGACCGTGCCAACCTTTGAAGTCGGCGAATACTGGCCCTTTGTTAGTCCATAGATCGCGTTGTTGAACAAAATGATATTTACGTCAACGTTACGGCGGACGATGTGCATAAAGTGATTACCGCCGATGCTTAACGCGTCGCCATCACCTGTGATGACCCAAACATTTAGATCGGGGCGAGTCGATTTAAGCCCCGTCGCGAAAGCAGGTGCGCGGCCATGAATCGAATGCATGCCATAAGTGTTCATGTAATAGGGAAAACGACTGGAGCAGCCGATCCCTGAAATGAAAACGGTGTTCTCCTGTGTGACGCCGATTTGCGGAAGCACTTTTTTCATTTGTGCCAAAATCGAGTAGTCGCCACAGCCGGGGCACCATCGAACGTCTTGATCGGAAGCAAAATCAGCGGGCTTTAGGACGGGTAGGTCAGTGCTCATTAATTTGACTATTCGTAGTTTGTGTTAGTTAATGAATTGAGATCTGAAAATCAGATGACATGCGGTTACGATTTGGAACATTCGATGGACGATTAAGCAACGGATGCCGCAGCGATTTTTTGGATGGCTTCGACGACCTCGTTTACGTGAAACGGTTTGCCTTTGATTTTGTTCAAACCAACAGCGTCAACCAGGAATTGCTGCTTGAGCAAGGCCTTTAACTGGCCCATATTCAATTCGGGAACCAAAACGCGATCGTAGCGTTTGATGATCTCGCCTAAGTTTCGTGGGAACGGATGGATCCAACGCACATGCACATGCCCAACGTCCATTCCTGAAGCGATACATGTTTTGACAGCGGTATGGCAAGCGCCGTACGTGCCGCCCCAACTGATGACCAAGGTCCCTTTGTCCGAACCTTCGACTTCGATTTCGTCAACGAACTCTGCAACCATGTCGACTTTTTTTGCCCGTGTTTCAACCATGTGTTGATGGTTGTCAGGATCGTAACTTACGTTTCCAGTGCCGTCTTGTTTTTCCAAACCGCCAACGCGATGCATTAGTTCTGGTGTCCCCGGAAGTGCCCATGGCCGAGCGAGATTTTCATTTCGCTTGTAAGGCAAAAATGTACCATCGGGATTGTTGTTTTCAGTGGGATGACTGATTTCGATTTTCTCAAGGCTGTTGGGGTCCGGAATCTTCCAAGGCTCCGCGCCGTTTGCGATATAACCGTCTGAAAGAATGACAACCGGTGTCATGAATCGGGTCGCTACTCGCCATGCTTCCACCGCAACGTCAAAGCAATCTTTTGGGCTCTTGGCTGCGATGATCGGCAAAGGTGATTCGCCGTTTCGACCAAACATCGCCATCATCAGATCGGATTGTTCAGTTTTCGTTGGCAAGCCGGTGCTTGGGCCGCCGCGCTGGACGTCGATGATGATCATTGGAAGCTCAAGAATGAGTCCCAGTCCCATTCCTTCGCCTTTGAGTGCGATACCTGGTCCGCTGCTGGTTGTGACTGCCATGCTTCCGCCGAATGCGGCTCCAACGGCAGAACAGACAGCAGCGATTTCGTCTTCGGCTTGGAAAGTTCGAACGCCAAAGTTTTTGTGTTTGCTTAATTCGTGAAGGACGTCACTGGCAGGGGTGATGGGATACGAGCCAAGAAACAACTCTTTGCCGCTCAGTTTAGAAGCCGTGATCAAACCCCAAGCCAACGCCTGATTGCCCATCACGTTTCGATAAGTTCCCGGCGCCAGTTCAGCAGCGGGGACTTGGTACGTCGAAGCAAAATCCTCGGTCGTCTCGCCGTAGTTCCATCCGGACTTAAGCGCCAACCGGTTTGCTTCGGCGACATCCGGCTTGGAAGAAAATTTGTTTTCGATAAACCGTAGGGTCGGTTCAACATCGCGGCCGTACAGCCAGAACACCAATCCCATCGCGAAAAAGTTCTTGCAGCGATCGGCGAACTTAACCGAAAGTCCTGTCGATTCGACGGCACCTCGGGTCAACGAAGTCATTGGGACTTTGATTAACCGGTAGCCTTCGATCGTTCCGTCTTCGAGTGGGCTGACATCGAGTTTGGCAAGTTTGAGATCCTTGGCTTCAAAGCTATCTGAGTTCACGATCAGGATGCCAGACTTTTTCAAATCGCCAATGTTCGTAACGAGGGCAGCCGGGTTCATGCAAACCAAAGCATCCAAACCGTCTCCGGGCGTGAAAATTTCTTCGGCCGAAAACTGAACCTGGAAACCGCTGACGCCAGCTCGTGTGCCGCGCGGGGCACGGATCTCAGCTGGAAAGTCAGGAAACGTGGCAACATCGTTACCAGAAAGCGCGGACGTGTTAGTTAGCTGAGTTCCCAGCAGCTGCATTCCATCGCCCGAATCGCCAGCAAGGCGGACGGTAACTCCAGAAACTGATTCGGACGGTTTGTTTGTCGGGGGAAACTGATCGTTGGCGCTAATCATTTAGGACACTTTGGATGCGTTGGCTTTTTTAAAGACGAAATTTTGGCTGCGCGATCTTGCGACGCGAAAAATTTTGGCGAACACCAAATTGAACTCGCGAAGAGTCTGAGCAGTAGATTCTGTGCAGTAGATTTAGAAACGTCGAGGAAATAACGACTGAAGGATCAGCGACTGAATTGGCTTAAAAGCAACCCATTCGGCAACGGTTCCAGACAACCAGAAAGTTTCCCAAATATAACCGGTTTTCGAAAGGGGGAAAACTCTGTTAGAATCCCGGCATTGCCACATTTTTGGCCTGTATTCACTACGACTCAACAGAGGTTTATTCGCTGCGATGGAAAGATCACTTATTCTACTTAAACCCGACTGTGTTCAACGCCGATTGGTCGGAAAGATAATTTCCCGTTTCGAGGAAAAAGCGATTAACGTCATTGCGATGAAGTTGATTCAGGTTACCCCCGAGCTTTCGAAACAGCACTACGCCGAACATGTCGAAAAACCGTTTTATCCGGGCTTGGAAGAGTTTATCACCGGTGCCCCTGTGGTCGCGATGGTTCTCGAAGGCTTGGAAGTCATCCGTGTTGTCCGCGAAATGTTGGGAGCAACCAACGGCCTTAAAGCGGCTCCGGGAACGATCCGTGGCGATTACAGCAGTAGCCGCCAAATGAATTTGGTCCACGCTTCGGACGGACCAGAAGCCTCCGCTCGCGAGATTGCGTTGTATTTCAAAGACGAAGAAATTTGCGCATACACTCCGACTTTGGATCCTTGGTACAAAGCCGGCGACGAGTAAATCGGTCGTCGTTTAACGTTTTTACGTTTATCAGTTTGAGCTGGAAATCCATATCCAGCGAGCCAATCCGTAAATTGGACATTCCTGTCTGATCGTCTCGACCAAAAGACCGACGAACATTGTCCGTCGTATAAAAGGCGTAACTTGTAACGGCACGGCTTCCGCAAACAAATCAAGCGAACCCCAACAATGGGGGTCGCTTTTTTTGTTGCACATATTTTTTTGCTTCATTCGCTTCCAGGTTGGAATTCAACGCTGAAGCGATTTTTGAGTTTTCGATCGTTTGGCCAATTTGAAATTAACAAAGCAATGAAACTCATCTCTTGGAATGTAAACGGAATTCGGGCCGCAATGGACAAAGGCTTTCGAGATTTTGTTACTGAAGACCAGCCGGACATTTTATGTTTACAAGAAACCAAAGCCTGGCCTGAGCAAGTCGACACCTCATGGGCGACTGAATTGGGCTATCACCAGGTTTGGAACTGCGCCGAAAAGAAAGGCTATAGCGGGACAACGATTTGGAGCAAAATCGTGCCTGAAAACGACGCCTTGGGGATCGGTGTTGCCGAACATGACACCGAAGGCCGAGTCGTGACGGCCACGTTTGAAGATTTTCATATGGTCAATGTTTACACGCCCAACTCAAAACGGGGTCTTTTGCGTTTACCGTATCGCCAACAATGGGACGCTGCGTTTTTAGATTACGTTTTAAAATTGGAAAACAGCAAGCCGGTTATTTTCTGTGGTGACTTAAATTGTGCCCACACGGAAATCGATTTAGCCAATCCCAAATCCAACAAAAAGAACGCGGGGTTCAGCGCAGAGGAACGTGAAGGCGTAGACAATATCGTCAAAGCTGGTTTTCTCGACTCGTTTCGAAAGTTCGAACCCGGTCCTGAGCATTACAGTTGGTGGACGTTTCGAAATAACGCGCGCGAGCGAAATATCGGCTGGCGTTTGGATTATTTCTTTGTGTCAAACAAGCTCGAAAACGCCATGTCGTCGGCCAGCATCCGCACAGAAATTTTTGGATCCGATCATTGCCCCGTTGAACTGGTGCTGAAATAAGAGGCAAAGCTGAGTTTGTTGGCGCAAGGGCCACGATGTCCATCACGGATGTGCGTGACTATTGTCAGCCACATTACTCTTGCTCTTGCGTTTTGTGTGTTGCCGCTTTTTTTGTCGACCGCTGCGCCCGAATCGAATACCATAAAGGTATGAAGTTTAAATTCTCAATTCGCCGCCTCCTCTTTATCACCACAGCGATTGGTGTGATCTTGGGGATCTGCAATTGGTTAGGCTTGTTCAATGGCATGAACACTTTGGTTGCCGCACTTGCCATTTATTGCATGGGCTATGGTTTGATTTTTGCCGTATTCCTGATGCCGCGGTATTGGAGTCAATGGAAAAATTTTTTGCGGAATCTGAACGAAATAAGAGAAACTCGTAAAGGCTTGGAACAAGAAGTTCAAAAAAGTCTTGCAAAGATTGAAGTCAACCGATCAGCCAACGTTGAATCAAGCCTTGCTAATGAGGGGCCTGCTTTGCCAGAATAGCGGGAAGAGATTGAACGAGTTGAACCTCGTTTTGTAATCATCCATTTTTCCGCCTTCAAAAATTCTAAATCAACAAAATGCAATTCACCAAAATGCACGGTGCCGGCAACGACTACGTTTACGTCGATTGCTTTAACAACCAGATTCCTGCCGACCCGGCAAAATTATCGATTGCAGTTGCCGATCGCCACAAAGGGATCGGTGGAGATGGATTGATCTTAATTTGCCCGTCAGATGTTGCGGACGCTCAGATGAGAATGTTCAACGCCGATGGTAGCGAAGCCGAAATGTGCGGAAATGGAATTCGCTGCGTGGCAAAATATGTCTATGACCATGGGATCTGCGCAAAAAATCACCTGAAAATCGAAACCGGAGCCGGAATCTTGGCATTGGACCTTGAAGCCGAAAACGGTAAAGTTCACCAAGTTCGAGTTGATATGGGCGAGCC
Source organism: uncultured Pirellulaceae bacterium (assembly GCA_964478065.1). Lineage (GTDB taxonomy): Bacteria > Planctomycetota > Planctomycetia > Pirellulales > Pirellulaceae > Mariniblastus. The sequence continues at coordinate 5,610 of CAYZGP010000001.1, read as the reverse complement.
GATTTTGCTAGCAAGCGAGATTCCCACAACACTTAGCCCCAATCCTAAATTCAACAATCAAATTGTCGACGTTCCCCTTGCCGCAGGCGGTCACGAGTTTCTTGTGACCTGCGTGTCGATGGGCAATCCCCACTGTGTGATTTTCGTTGACAAAGCGACTGATGATTTGGTTTTGGGTGTTGGCCCGTTGATTGAGAATGATTCGCGGTTCCCTGCTCGTACCAATGTTGAATTTATCGAAATCATTTCACCCACCGAAGTTCGACAACGAACTTGGGAGCGTGGATCCGGTGAGACGTTGGCGTGCGGAACGGGAGCAAGTGCCGTTTGCGTTGCGGGTGTGTTATCGGGGCGAACGGAACGAAAGATAAAGAACGAGTTGTTGGGCGGTTCGCTGATTCTTGAATGGGATGAATCGACCAACCATGTATTCAAAACAGGCCCTGCAACCGAAGTGTTCAGCGGGACTTGGGATGAGCAGTAGTTAATTAGATTAGACGCTTAAGAAGTTGAACTGATTTTAAGATAAAAAGCAGGAACAGAAGTAAGTTAAGTCATTGGCCGGTCGGAACGGTCTTGGTTAGTTATTAATTGGCGTTGGAAAACGCCCTTGGCAAGGATGCTGAAGCGACGTGTCACAAGCTACGTTTCAACAAAAGATTACAGGTCAACTAAACGCGCTTGTTTTGCCGCGTGCGCTGGATCTGTTGAACTTTCGCATCTGCCACTATGACCGCTCGGTCGATCCAGCCCGACCTGAATACAACGAGCACGTCGTGTTCGCATTTTGGCACGAGTACATCATTGTCGTTTTGCCGCGTTGGGGGCACACTCCGCTGACGGTCTTGTGTTCACAGCATCGAGATGGCGAATGGGTCAACCAAACGGCTTTGTCACTTGGGCTGAACATTGTTCGCGGCAGCACGTCACGCGGCGGATCTTCTGCGATTCGACAGATTAAGAAGAACTCGAAATTCTCAAGTATCGCAGTAACGCCAGATGGCCCGCGAGGTCCACGGCGAGAGATGGCGATGGGGCCGGTTTATATGGCTTCGTTGTTGGGATTGCCGTTGGTACCAGTCGGCGTTGGGATCAGCAATCCGTATCGATTGAACACTTGGGATAAATTCGCGATTCCTAAACCCAAATCACGCATTCGAATGATCTTTGGACCCAAGATTCACATCCCGCGGAAAGCAAAAAGGGATAAATTGGAATCTTGTCGATCCGGTGTCGAGCGATTGATGAATGACTTGACTCACAAGGCTCAGGACTGGTCTGAGTCGAATCAACGGATGGTAGGCGAACAGCCATTTGTCCGCTGCCGCCGAACGAACAAATTGATCTTTGAGAAAAAGCCAATCGTTGCGCCGCAGTTGAAAGTAATTTCCGCGCAAGACCCACTTGAAAATGTCGCTTGATTTGAATCTTGGTTTATTTCGAAGCTTCGCCAGTATTCTCTTACCGAAACCAGATGTTTCGCGGTTTCATGTTCAACCAATACCGATCGGCGAACATTAAGATCTGATTCTTACGATTCAAAGTAACGCTTTCTCGCTCACCCGTCCAGAAATTTGATGGCTCGGAGACTTCGACGGGAAAATTCCTTGTCTTTGTATAACGTTGTTTTGTGGCAATGCAAATTGCGAGTTGAAGTCTTGCTTGTGGGTAAACCGGCACGCCCGTTGTCGCTTCAGACCAGTTGAGTAAGTTCGAGTAAGGCGCCCTTGATGCGTTGCAAAGCAATTTCGCTCGACTGCAGCGAGGCGCGTAGACTTCCCAAGCCATCCAGTGATCGCAAATGCCTAGTGGACGAGTCAACGGAAACAGTAAAACGAAAACGGCGATGCAGAGCCCGAAAAACTCCATAGGTTTCCTTGTGGCAATTGGATCGCGAACATTTTCGTTGCCTTTGGCCGTCGCATCTTTATCGTTGAAGCGCGGTGGTTCAAGTTCGAATCCAAACAGCAAAATGGACTGCGCGATAAAGTACAGGTTCCAAGCCAACACGCCCCAAGAATGCCCCAACCAAATCAGTACGACCAGCAACAGTGCGTGGGTGAAAACCGCGCCGACCATTCCGAGCTTACGCGTCTTTGAAAATATCAACGCCACCCCAAGGAGCAGTTCGCCAAGTGGAAGTCCGAGCGTTAACCAATTCTGCAAACTCTCCGACCAACTGCTTGCGTCTTGTCCGACCAGTGCAGCAAGGGCCTGGAGAATCAAGCGGCCGGTTGTGTGTACGAACTGGTAGTCGAACTTGCTGATTGCGGAATAAACGTAGATGCTGATCACGATTATTCGCAGCCAAAAGAAAGCCGACCTCGCACGCATTGTTGCCAAAATGATTGCGAACACAACGAATTGATAGGCCCACGGTTGCAAGCGATGTTGGTTCAGCAAAATCAGAATCGAAATCGAAACGACAAACGCGAGTTGTGCGATGGGTATCCGAAACGATTTGGTAAATACGCAAACGCCCAAGCTGATTACGACTCCGGCGAGTGCAATCCAGTCAACCAATCCCGGTACGTCGATGAGAAATTCAAAGAACGGGATCTGCGGGAATTGTGTTTGCGGCGTCCAGAGTTTCCAGCTGGCGGCCATCAGGAGTAAGCCAAACCCAGCCCAAACTCGACAAAAAAACTCAATCCGTTTTTGCGGTTGCGGCTGGAGTGTTTGATTTGACATGTTGCGGTCAGAGCGTGCCAAGGTGCTTCATGCTTTCGCCGATACTTGCGATTGGATCGGGTGATTGATCTTGCTCGACGTGGCATTGCTCAACACCGATTTTCTCGCCAAGATTCATGATGGCGGCCATGTCGATCGAGCCGTTACCCAGTTCCTTGAACGCTTCGTTTGGCACTTTGCCTTCGTCGTGACAAACCTCGGCACCTTTTTTAAGGTCCTTCAAGTGAAGCTGAGAAATTCGGCCGTCTAATTTGATCATCGCTTCAAACGGATTGAGTCCGCCAATCTTCGCCCAGAAAACGTCGAGTTCGAATTTGCATTTATCGTTTTCGAAATTCTCACAAAGGATGTCCCAGCCAGTTTTTTCGCCTTCAAGTCTTGCGAATTCAAACGAGTGGTTGTGGTAACAAAGCTTGATGCCGGCTTTGTTGCACATCTCGCCGAATTTGTTGGATGCTTCGGCATGCTTTTTGTAGTGATCTACCGTCTCGCGATGACCTTTGGCGATGTACCCAAACACAAGATGCTTGATCTCTGCGGCGGTTGCTTCTTCGATGATCTTTTCCAAACTCGGAACGTCTTTGGCTTCGGGAGTACAAATTGCTTGCCAGTTAATAAATGAGGAAGTAACGTTCATGCCCAGGTCTTTGGCGATTGGAACGATCTCGGCCGCTGTGTTGGTGTCGCCCAATTCGACTTGTTTGTAGCCCGCATCGGCGACGGCTTTTAGTGTTTTCTTTTTGTCCTCAGCCATTTGGTTTCGAACCGTCCAAAGCTGAAGGCCGATCGTGTCTTTGTATTTACTGTCTTGTGAAATAGCCAAAACAGGTCGAGCCAAAGTGCCAACCAAACCGGCGGCGGCGATAGTTGAAGTTGCTTTAAAAAAAGTGCGGCGTTGCATAATCGCGTTCCGTTTAATTGAATTAGATGATTGGATCTTGGAAGTTAGGAGAAAGCGTTCGTACTTTCTGAAGCTGGACCCATGCTCAAGCCCTCGACTATTCTACTTCCCCAGGGCCTCGTCCACAATTTCCTCAGCCGTCATCCGTTTTCCGCTGGGCGGATCGAAAATCAACTGGCTGACATTGGGGTGAGGAACATTGGCTTCGAGTTTGCCCAAAAGCGCATCAACGTCCACAATGCACCCACTGGTGGACATGATATGTTGAACAAGTCGAATGAGTTCGTCGCGGCTAAGTTTGCTCATGGCATAAGAATACGCGACCGCGTTTTGAGTTCAAGGTGATAGAGAACTTATACGTCACTGTTAGCGTAAAATAAGTCATGAAGATAAATCATCAAAACTAACGCCAAGCGTTTACGAATTGGATTCGGGGAAATGTGCGATTTACGTTTAAGGTAAACCACAAAGGAATCATCCAAATGATTCCTTTTCCCAGCCTGTTGAAAGAACGAATTGTGTGCCAATTACCCAAACTTGCGAGTCAGACGATGTCCAATCGAATTTGTTACATGGCGGTTACCGTTTTTTTATTGGCGATGTGTTGGACGACGATCGGAATTTGCCAGGAAGAAAAGAACTGGCCTCAGTGGCGCGGTGCACTTGGGACAGGTAGCTCTTCTGTGGCCAAGCCTCCGATCAAATGGAGTGAAACGGAAAACGTTCGCTGGAAGGTTCCATTAAAAGGCTTGGGCCATTCTACGCCAGTCGTTTGGGATCAGACCATCGTCATCACAACCGCAATTCCGTTTGGCGAAAAGTTTGAGCCGATCGCCGATGGAGCACCCGGTTCGCATGACAATTTAAAAGTCAGTCAGAAATTCAAATTCGTTGCCATGGCGATCGACCGATCAAACGGCAAACTCAAATGGACGCGCGAACTTCACTCGGCCATTCCGCATGAAGGCGCACACGTTTCGGGTTCGCTGGCTTCCGCGTCGCCTGTCACCGATGGCAAACATATTATCGTCTCGTTTGGAACGTATGGCATTTACTGTCTTGATTTTGACGGATCCGTCGTGTGGGAAAAATCGCTTGGTAAAATGAACACGAAACACGCCCACGGCGAAGGCGCTTCCCCGACTATGTATGGCGATACTGTGGTTGTGAATTGGGACCACGAAGGCCAGTCTTTCATTGTGGCGCTAGATAAAAACGATGGATCCGAAATCTGGAAAGTCGACCGGAAAGAAGTCACTTCCTGGTCTTCACCGATCGTTTATGAACACGACGGAGTTCCCCAAGTGATCGTTGCCGGAACGGGAGCCGTACGTGGATACGATTTGAAAACGGGCGAGGTCATTTGGGAGTGTTCTGGGCTTTCGAACAACGTTGTCGCCACTCCGATTGCTTTCAAAGACGTCGTTTATGTTGGCAGCAGTTACGAAATAAAGTCGATGTTTGCGATCAGCCTCGACGGAGCGAAAGGCGATGTTACGGGAACTGAAAAAGTCCTTTGGAAACGCGCAACTCGAACGCCCTATGTGCCCTCTCCCCTGCTCTATCGCGATGGATTGTATTTCCTGCGCCACTATCAGGGCATTCTCACAATCGCCGATGCTAAAACCGGCAAAGAGGAAAAAGGTCCCTTTCGCCTATCGGGAATCCGTGACATTTACGCTTCGCCCGTCGCCGCAGATGGGAAAATCTTTATCACTGACCGCGACGGAACAACGATTGTGATCAGCGAGCCAGAACTGCCCCGTTTGCTTTCTGCCAATCGACTGGACGATAGTTTTAGTGCTTCGCTGGTTTTGGTGGACGACGAGATATTCATGCGTGGCGAAAAGTTTTTGTATTGCATTGGCAAGCCAAAGAAGTGAGCCAGGACGTGAGTAAAACGGCTGTTCAGAGAGATCGCCGTTGAGGCCAGTTTGTTGTTGCGATCTTTGCCCTTGGCCTGTGAGAGTTGAACGAACAGATTTGGCTTTTCAAAAACTGCCGGTGAACATTCGAAA